>NZ_CAJF01000007.1 GCF_000304335.1 Microbacterium yannicii PS01
GAGCGCATTTCATCCCTCGATAGACTCGAGAAATGCCCGAGCTCGATCTCAACTCATCAACCGTCGAACTCACGCGTACGATCTGCGACATCCCGAGCGTCTCGGACGACGAGACCGTCCTGGCCGACGCGATCCAGTCGGCGATCGGCCGTCTGCCCCACCTCGAGGTTCATCGGGACGGCGACACGATCGTCGCCCGCACACAGCGGGGACGCGCTCAGCGCGTGGTGATCGCCGGGCATATCGACACCGTTCCCCTCAACGGCAATCTGCCCACGCGCGACACCGTCGAGGAAGGCGAACCCTTCCTTTGGGGCCGTGGCACGGTCGACATGAAGGCCGGTGTCGCGGTGCAGCTGAAGCTGGCAGCGGAGCTCGTCGCGCCCCGCGTGGACATCACGTGGATGTGGTACGACCACGAGGAGGTCGACGCCGACCTCAATGGGCTGACGCGCCTGGCTCGCACCCGCCCCGACCTGTTCGCCGGCGACTTCGCGATCCTCGGCGAACCGTCCAACGGTCAGGTCGAAGGCGGCTGCAACGGCAATCTGCGTGTTCTCGTCCGCACCCACGGTGTACGCGCCCACAGCGCCCGCGCCTGGGTGGGGGAGAACGCGATCCACAAGGCGGCCCCGATTCTGCAGCGCCTCTCGGAGTACCGGCCTCGCGAGATCCCGGTCGACGGTCTCGTGTACCGCGAGGGTCTCAACGCCGTCCGGGTCCGCGGCGGGATAGCCGGCAACGTCATTCCCGACCTGTGCGAGGTCGAGGTGAACTATCGCTTCGCTCCCAGCCGCGACCTCGCGGAAGCGGAGACCCACGTTCGCGATGTCTTCGCCGGCTTCGAGGTCGAGATCGTC
Organism: Microbacterium yannicii PS01; assembly: GCF_000304335.1. GTDB lineage: Bacteria > Actinomycetota > Actinomycetes > Actinomycetales > Microbacteriaceae > Microbacterium > Microbacterium yannicii_A. The sequence continues at coordinate 861 of NZ_CAJF01000007.1, forward strand.
GATGCCGCCGCCGGCGCGCGTCCTGGCCTGGATGCTCCGCTCGCGCAGGAGTTCCTGGCCGCGGTCGGTGCAGAGCCGCGCCCGAAGTACGGCTGGACCGACGTCGCTCGTTTCAGCGCCCTCGGCGTGCCCGCCGTGAACTACGGCCCTGGCGACCCGCAGCTGGCGCACCACGATGATGAGCGGGTGCCGCTGGCGCAGATCGAGTCGGTCGAGCGGGGCCTGCGCGCATGGCTGACGGGCAGCTGACCTCTACTCCAGCGCCCGGGGCGGCACGCATCGCCCTGCGGATCGGAATCATCTACCTGGTTGCGCGCGCCGTCACGACGGCTCTGCTGCTGCTCGCCGCCGAGCTCTCGGGCGCCGGATCACGCATGGGCGACGGCGCGAGCCTCGTCGACGTGATCGTCGCCTGGGACGGGCAGTGGTACTGGTACCTGGCTGAGGTCGGCTACCCCTCGGACCTGCCTCGCACCGAGTCCGGGCAGATCGCCGAGAACGCATGGGCGTTCATGCCGCTGTTCGCCTACCTCGCCAAGCTGGTGGGTCTGCCCTTCGGACACTGGGCGATGGGGGCACTGATCGTCTCGCTCCTCGCCGGGTACGCGGCATCCGTCGTCCTGTATCACCTTCTGCGTCTGAAGCTGGACGACCAGGCGGCGACCTGGTCGGTGGTGTTCTTCGCGTTCGCTCCTCTGGCGGCGCTGTTCCAGGTCGGCTACGCGGAGTCCCTCAATCTGCTGTGGCTATTCCTCGCCCTGTGGTGCGTGATGCGTCGACGTTACGCCTGGCTCTACGCGCTCATCCCGCTCATGGCCTTCACGCGACCGGGAGTCCTCGCGTTCTCGCTCTTTCTCGGTCTGTTCGGGATCTGGCGGTGGTTCACCCGCGACCGGGAGCCGCTGCGCAGGCGCGAAGTGGTGCACATCGTCACCCTCGGGGTGCTGGCCGCGGTTGCCGGCTTCGCGTGGCAGCTCATCGCGGGCTGGGTCACGGGGGAGGCCGGCGCCTACCTGTCGACCGAGCTGGCGTGGCGGCGCAACTGGATCCCGGGGGATGCCGCCTTCTTCCCGTTCGAAGGGTTCGTGACGGCGTCCGCCTTCTGGTTCGCCTCGGTCTGGCAGCTTCCGGCTGCTCTCGGCTACGTTGCGCTCGGCGTGGGGGTCCTCGCCGTCGCCGCGGCGCTGCTGCTCGCGCCGCAGGTGCGTGCGCTGGGTGTCGAGATCCGCCTGTGGAGCGCGAGCTATCTCGTCTACCTGCTCCTGGTGTTCTTTCCGCAATCCAGCATCTTCCGTCTGCTGGTGCCCCTGTCGCCCTTGTGGGGCGCGTTCGCGGTTCCCCGCTCGCCGATCTGGCGGTTCGGCGTCCTCGGGGCTTGCATCGTCGGCCAATGGTGGTGGATCTACAACATGTACGCGCTCGGGAACACGATCTGGCAGGTTCCGTGATGTCGCCACGGATGCCGCTTTCCCCAGGCGCACGCCGATGAGAGCACCCTCACGATAAACTGGTTGACGCAGACCATCGATGAAAAGGAGCCGCAATGGCAGCCATGAAGCCGAGAACCGGAGACGGGCCGATGGAGGCCGTGAAGGAGGGTCGCCTCATCATCGTGCGCGTGCCGCTCGAGGGTGGGGGCCGTCTCGTCGTCTCCGTGAACGACGCTGAGGCCAAGGAGCTCTACGACGTGCTGGGTGGCGTCGTCAACGCGGCGTGAGTCGCACGCGGAACGGCCGGTCTTCGGACCGGCCGTTTCTCGTTTCAGTCGGTCGCGACCGTCGTCAGCTGCAGCAGGCCTTCACCCGTGATGGAGAGCGCGCCGAGGACCGCAGGGGATGCCTGGGTCTCCTGGATGAGCGAGCGGTAGGCGGTCGTGACGGCATCGCGTCGTACCGGGTCGGCGACCGCCCCGCCGGCCAGGACCCGCGGCACGAGGACCATCCCGCCCGGGCGGACGAGGCGCAGTCCGTGCTCCACGTATTCGATCACTCCCTCGGCATCGGCGTCGACCAGCACGATGTCGTACGACGCCTCGTTCATGCGAGGAAGCACGTCTGAGGCGCGGCCGGTGATGAAGCGAGCACGAGCTGGTGGGATCCGAGCTTCGGCGAAGGCCTGGCGTGCGGCGCCGAGGTGCTCGGGCTCCTTGTCGATCGTGGTGAGCGTCGCGCGCGGTGAACCGCGCAGCAGCCACAGGCCCGACACACCCGCGCCCGTGCCGATCTCGACGATGTTCAGCGCCTTCGACACGGCGGCGAGGACGGCGCACTGCGCGCCGACGGCGGGGCTGATCGGTGCCGCTCCGAGTTCGAGCGCGTGGGCGCGGGCCCGCGCGATGTGATCGGGTTCGACCGTCGCCTCATCGACGAACCGCTGGTTCGCGCTCTGCTCTCCCATCCGAATCCTCCGCCCGCCAGCCTACGCGGCGTCACCGTGCTGCCCGGACAGGCGCGGCGGGTAATCTGATGTCATGATCTTCGGCCTCACGATCGAGAAGCTGCTGCTGATCGGATTGATCGCTGCGCTCATCATCGGGCCGGAGCGCCTCCCGCGATACGCCGAGGCCCTGGCGTCGTTCACGCGTCGCGCGAAGGACTGGGTCTCCAGCGCGAAGACGCGCGTGCGAGACGAGATGGGCGAAGACTTCGACGACGTCGACTGGCGCACGCTCGACCCGCGTCAATACGATCCACGCCGCATCATCCGGGAGGCTCTCCTCGACGACGCGCCGGTCCCGACGGTGCGGGCGGCGCAGGCCGCGGGCGCGGTGACGGCGTCCGGCACGACGCCGGCCGCGCCGGTCCGCTCTCCGTTCCGCGGTCCCTCGGCAGAGCCGACGCCGTACGACACCGAAGCCACCTGAGCGGCACGGCGTATCGGACGACCGGCACGCGCCGCGGCCGGGATGTCAGTTCGGCCGGAACGGGAGCGCGCGGCCCGAGAGGCCTCGAGGCTGAGCCGCGAGTTGCGTCGCGACGCGGTCGATCGCCTGAGCGGCGGGATCGTCGGGGTGGGCCAGGACGGCCGGAATGCCCGCGTCCGCATCCTGGCGAAGAGTCGGACTGAGGGGCACCGAGGCCAGCACCGCGACTTCGCCATCCGCCGTGGTCAGCGCGCCGGCCACCGCATCGCCGCCCCCACTGCCGAACAGCTCGAGCGTGGTGCCGTCGGGCAGGGTCATCGCGGCCATGTTCTCGATGACGCCGATGACGCGCTGGCCGGTCTGACGCGCTACGAGGCCGCTGCGCACAGCGACGTCGGAGGCGGCCGTCTGAGGAGTCGTGACGACGAGCACGTCCGCGTTCGGAAGGAGCTGGCCGACCGAGATCGCGACGTCGCCGGTTCCCGGCGGCATGTCGAGAAGCAGCACGTCGAGGTCGCCGAAGTAGACGTCGGTGAGGAACTGCTGCACCGTGCGGTGAAGCATCGGCCCGCGCCAGGCGACGGCGCCGAGCGGCCCCTCGCCGCCGGTGCGGCGCAGGAACATGCCGATGGAGATGACCTTCACGCCGAACGCGACAGGCGGGAGCATGAGGTCGTCGATGCGGGTGGGCTGCGGCACGGATCCGTCTGCGTCGACCAGACCGAGCTGGCCTGGGATCGAGAACCCGTGCACGTCGGCGTCGATGAGCCCGACCGCCAGTCCCCGTGCCGCCAGCGCGGCCGCGAGGTTCGCGGTGACCGTGGACTTGCCCACGCCGCCCTTGCCGCTGGTGACGGCGATGACGCGGGTGAGCGTGCCGGGGCCGAACGGCATCTCGCGCGTCTTCCCGCCGCGCAGGCGCTCTGTCAGCGCCTTGCGCTCCTGCGGCGACATCACCCCGACGTCGAGCGCGACCTCGGTCACGCCGGGAACGGATGCCGCGGCGGCCCGCACATCGGAGGCGATGCGGTCCGCGGCCGGGCAGCCGACGATGGTCAGCACGATCCCGACGCGCGCGACGCCGTCCTGGAACGAGATGTCACGCACCATGTCGAGCTCGCCGATCGGGCGTCGCAGCTCGGGGTCGGAGACGGCGCCCACCGCGCGGCGGACGTCGTCCGCGTTGGCGGTCGTCATCGGCTCGAGCCGTCCTCGGGTCTCTCCTCGCTCTGGCGTTCGAGCTTGTCGAGGAGGGCTCGAAGCTCCGTGCGGAGCGCGTCACGCGTGAGTACCTCGGACGAGAAGTCGCTCACCGCCATCCGGAGGGCCACCACCTCGCGGGCGAGGTACTCGGTGTCGGCGAGATTGCGCTCGGCACGCTGGCGGTCCTGCTCGATCTGGACGCGGTCGCGGTCGTCCTGCCGGTTCTGCGCCAGAAGGATGAGGGGAGCCGCGTACGACGCCTGCAGCGAGAGGATGAGCGTCAGCAGTGTGTAGTTGAACTCGCGCGGATCGAACTGCCATTCGCGCGGAGCGAATGTGTTCCACGCGAGCCAGAGCACGACGAAGATCGTCATCCCGATGAGGAACCCCGACGTCCCCATGGCGCGCGCGAAGGACTCCGAGAAGCGGCCGAAACGATCGCTCGACGGCTGCGACGATCGCTGCAGCATCCCCGAACGGCCCCGGGGCGCGTCGAGCGACGGGCGGCGGGTCGTGCGGGCCATCAGCGCCGCCTCCTGGTGCCCTTGTCGCCCAGTGCCGGAAGAGCGGTGGCCGCCGTCGCCGGAGCAGCGCGGTGCTCGTCATCGCCGTCGTGCGACCGCCAGTCCTCGGGCAGGAGGTAGTCGAGCACGTCATCGACGCTCACGGCGCCGACGAGGCGGTAAGCAGGATCGACGACCGGCAGCGCGACGAGGTCGTAGGAGGCGAGCAGCCGCGCCACCTCCGCCGCCGATGCCGTCGCTTGAACGGGGTCGAGCGTGTCGTCGATCAGGGCGCCGAGGCGCTCGTGCGGGGGATAGCGCAGCATCCGCTGGAAGTGCACGGTCCCCAGGAGCCGCCCGGTCGGCGTCTCGTACGGCGGCAGCGTGACGAACACCGCAGCTGCCAGGGCGGGGTGCAGCTCGTGCCGTCGGATGAGCGCGAGTGCCTCGGCGATGGTGGCATCGGCGGAGAGGACGATGGGCTCGCTCGTCATGAGTCCGCCCGCCGTGTCGGGCCCGTACTTCAGCAGAGCGCGCACGTCTTCGGCCTCTTCGGGCTCCATGAGCTCGAGGAGCTCCTCCCGCTGCTCTTCGGGGAGCTGGCCGAGCACGTCAGCCGCGTCATCGGGCTCCATCGCATCGAGGATGTCGGCGGCGCGCTCGTCGTCGAGGGCTTCGAGGATGTGCACCTGATCCTCTTCCGGCATCTCTTCCAGCGCATCGGCGAGCCGGTCGTCGGGAAGCTCTTCGACGACTTCCAGAAGGCGCTCCTCGGGAAGATCGAGCAGCGTGTTCGCGAGATCGGCGGGCCGCAGCTCGGAGTAGGTCGCCACGAGCTGCTCAGCCGACTGGGCTTCGCCGGGCACCTGGCTCTCGCGCACGTCCTCCCACGCGGCGAATGTGGTCGGTCCCTTCGCGAAGGGCGACGCGCTCGTCTTGGGCTTGCGCAGGAAGAGCTGCCCGACATCCCATTCGCCGAGGCGGTTCCGCTCGATCGCGACGTCCTCGATGACCGCGGTGCCCGAACCGTCGGCGAAGAACACCTTGCGGCCCAGCAGCTCGGCCATCACCCGGACCTCGCCGCCGCGCTGCTGGAAGCGGCGCACGTTGATGAGTCCGGTCGTGATCACCTGGCCCGTCGCGATGGAGGTCACCCGCCCGATCGAGACGAACACGTGGCGGCGGCCGGGGATCTCGACCACCAGGCCGATGACGCGCGGGGGGTCGTCCTTCCGGTAGATGACGACGACGTCTCGGACCTTCCCGAGGCGGTCGCCTGCGGGGTCGAAGACGGAGCACCCGGACAGGCGCGCGACGAAAACCCTCTGCGTGCTCACACGTCCCAGCGTAGTCCGGGTGCCATGGGAGGATGGGGAGATGACCATGATGGGAGGCCGCTTCCCCAAGGGCTCGGAAGAGGTGGGAACGGCTGTCGCCAGCTTTCCCACGTACGAGGCCGCGCAGAAGTCGGTGTCGTCGCTCATCGCCGCGGACGTTCCCGCCCGCGACATCGCGATCGTCGGGCAGGGCCTGCGCTCGATCGAGCGGATCACCGGGCGGCTGGGCTACGCCGCTGCCGCGCGCTCCGGCGCCGTGAACGGTCTGCTGCTGGGCCTGCTCTTCTCCGCGATCCTCGTGATCGGGTCGCCGTCCGTCCCGATCCAGGCTTTCGTCGGCGTCCTGTTCGTGGGCATCGCGATCGGCATGCTGCTGAGCATCATCACCTACTCCTTCGTGCGCCGCCGGCGTGACTACGCCTCGGTGATGCAGGTCGTCGCGGACCACTACGAGGTGACCGTCTCGGCTGCGAGCCTGCAGCGCGCGCGTCAGGTGCTCGGCCCTCAGGGTGCGACTGCCGAGCCGACGGCCGGCACGCAGGCCCCGCGGCCGGATCCCGACGCGCAGCGACCGGATCCCGTGGAGGAACCGCCGAAGTACGGCGAGCGCGTCGCGACTCAGGAGGAGCCGCGGCCGTCCGGCGAAGCGGCTCCTGACGCCGGCCACGACCGCGATCGCGCCTGAGCGCGTCCGGTGAGCGACACCGAGCTGACGCGGATCGGCGTGGCACTGCCCGCCGGCCCCGTGGAGGTCTCTGCCGCGGTGACGCGGCCGCCCGAACCATGGGCGCTCGCCGCGGTCGCTCACGGCGCGGGGGCGGGGTATCGGCATCCGTTCCTCGAGGGCCTCGCCCGCGGACTCGCGCGCGAGGGCGTGGCAACGCTGCGGTTCAACTTCCCCTATATCGAGGCGGGGCGTCGGATGCCCGGGCCCGCCGCCCACGCCGTGATCACGTGGGCCGCGGTCATGGCTCGCGCCGCCGATCTCGCCGATGGTCCGATCTTCTCCGCCGGCAAGTCCTACGGCGGACGCATGGCATCGATGGCTGCGGCCGAAGGGGCGATCGCGCCCGCGGGACTGGTGTACCTCGGCTATCCGCTGCATCCCCCGGGCGCCCCTGAGAAGGCTCGTGCCGCCCACCTGCCCGCCGTCTCGCCTCCGCAGCTGTTCGTCGAGGGGACCACGGACCCCTTCATCGACCCGCACTCGCAGCTCGAAGAGGCGGTGGCCTCGTGCCAGGACGCCGAGATCGCGTGGATCGACGGCGCAGGGCATTCCTTCGAGGTGAAAGGGCGCAAGCGCCCGGCCGACGAGGTCGGCGCTGCCCTGGCCCCATTGGTCGCCGGCTGGATGTGGCGGCGCGCGTGAATCCTTCCGCCGCGTCGGCTCAGCGCCCCGCGGCGTAGCCCTGCATGCCGCGAGGATTCGCGGCGGCCCACAGCACGCTGCGGTCGGCATCGCGCCCGACGGCCGACACACGCCCCAGTGTCCATGCGCCCGCACGCGTGACGACGTGGCCGCGGCGCACGAGGCCCTCGATGACGGTCTCGCCGAGCCGGTCCTCGACGACGGCACCCGCCGGCGTCCACGTGCGCGGCCAGAAGGACTTGGGCATCGATGTGGTGTGCAGCGCCGGGGCATCGATCGCCTGCTGGGGCGAGTAGCCCCCGACGATGATCCGAAGGAGGGCGAGCAGCTGCCACTGATCCTGCTGGTCGCCGCCCGGTGACCCGATCGCGAACTCCGGCACGCCCTCGCGCAGCACCAGCGTGGGCGTGAGCGTCGTGCGGGGGCGTCGTCCCGGGACGAGGGATGACGGATGCCCGGGCTCGAGCCACGTCATCTGCAGGCGCGTTCCGAGACAGAAGCCGAGCGCGGGGATCGTCGGCGAGGACTGCAGCCAGCCGCCGGAGGGCGTGGCCGAGACGACGTTGCCCCACCGATCGATGACGTCCAGGTGGCACGTGTCGCCGCGCGTCTCGCCGCTGTCCGAGACGGTCGGCTCGCCGGTGCCCGCCACGGGCACCTCATACGACGTCCGCAGCGGAGGATGGAAGGCAGCGCGACCCGGGAGCTCGCCTGGCCGATACTCGTCCGACGCCGTGGGGCCGATGAGCGCGCGCCGCGCGGCGAGATAGACCTCCGACAGCAGCGCCTCGACGTCGACGTCGGCGTCGCCGAACCAGGCGTCACGGTCGGCGAGGGCGAGCTTCTGCGCTTCGAGGATCGTGTGAGCTCCGGCTTCCTGCGACGGGTCGAGGAGGTCGTCGTCGAGCGGCTCCAGCAGGGCGAGGGTCTGGAGCAGGGCAGGCCCCTGCGTCCATGCCCCGGCCTTCGCGATCGTTCGACCGCGGAACTCTCGCGTGAGGGCGGGCTCGTAACCCGCATCGAACGCCGCGAAGTCCTCGGGAGTGATGACTCCGGCGTGGAGTGCGCCGTCGGAGTGACGGTGAGGAGTGGCGAGGAACGCGGATGCCTCGTGCGCGACGATGCCGTTCCTCCATTCCCTGCGCGCCGCATCGATCCGCGCCGCGCGACCGACGGGCCCGTCGTCGCGCACCGTGCACGAGGCGTGGACCAGGCCGTCCAGGACGGCGGCGTACGCGGGGTTGCGGACCACGTCACCCGCTAGCGGTGCCTCGCCGTCGACGAGCCAGAGGTCGGCCGAGCTCGTCCAGTCGTCACGGAACAGCTGCGCGACCTTCGCGATGGTGGCCGCCGCACCCGCTACGAGCGGGTGCCCGTCCCGCGCGTAGCCGATGGCGTAGTCCAGCACGTCGGCGAGCTCCCACGTGCCGTGGTCGCGCAGCAGGAGCAGCCACGCGTCGACTGCTCCCGGAACCGCGGCGGCGAGCCCCCCTGCGCCGGAGACGAGGTCGAGTCCCTCACCTCGGAAGTGCTCGATCGTGGCGCCGGCGGGCGCAGGTCCCTGGCCCATCAGGACGGTCGGCGCAGCGGCCCCGCTCTCGTGGAAGAGGGCGACGAGATCGCCGCCGGGTCCGTTCAGATGAGGCTCGACGACGTGCAGGACGAACGCCGCCGCGACAGAGGCATCGAAGGCGTTGCCGCCGCGCTCGAGCACCGACTGTGCGCTCGCGGTCGCCAGCCAGTGGGTCGACGCGGTCATGCCGAACGTGCCCGACAGCGTCGGCCGCGTCGTGAACGAGGGTGGAGGTGTGTAGTTCGACAAGCTCAACAACCGATGGGGAGGGTCAACGTACCGAGGGTGGGGGAAGGGTCAGCGCGCGAGACGGGCGATCCAGGCCTCGACCTCATCGGCCGTGCGCGGGATGTCGGCCGACAGGTTCACCGGCCCGCGTTCGGTCATGAGGATGTCGTCCTCGATGCGCACGCCGATGCCGCGATACTCCTCGGGCACCGTGATGTCGTCGATCTGGAAGTACAGGCCGGGCTCGATGGTGAACACCATGCCGGGCTCGAGGAGTCCGTCGTAGTACATCTCGCGCCGCGCTTGAGCGCAGTCGTGGACGTCGATGCCGAGATGGTGGCTGGTGCCGTGCACCATGTACCGGCGATGCTGACCGCCGCGGTCGGCATCCAGCGCTTCCTCGGCGCTCACCGGGAGCAGTCCCCACTCGGCCACCCGCCGCGCGATGACCTGCATCGCCGCCTCGTGGACCGAGCGGAACTTCACCCCGGGCCGGGCAGCGGCGAACGCGGCGTCGGCGGCCTCGCGCACCGTCTCGTAGATCCGGCGCTGAACGTCGGTGAATCGGCCGCTCACGGGGAGGGTCCGGGTGATGTCGGCCGTGTAGAGGCTGTCGACCTCGACACCCGCGTCGATCAGGATGAGATCTCCTGGCGCCACCGTGCCGTCGTTGCGCGTCCAGTGCAGGTAGCAGGCATGCGGACCCGATGCGGCGATCGTGTCGTACCCGACGGCGTTGCCGTCGGCACGCGCGCGCTGATGGAACACGCCCTCCACGACCCGCTCGCCGCGGGGGTGCTGCACGACCCGGTCGAGGTTCGCCACGATGTCGTCGAACCCGCGCGCGGTGACCTCGACGGCGAGCTTCATCTGCTCGATCTCGTACTCGTCCTTCACGAGGCGCAGCTCCGAGACGAAGCGCGTGAGCTCGTCGTCCTCGTCGAGGACGACGTCGCCGTCGAGGCTCTCGAAGTCGTCGACGTGCGCGGTCGCGACCGCGAGATCGCCGGCCACGCCGGCCAGGGCCGGCCGAGGCCCGATCCAGAACTCACCGATCGAGGCATCCGAGTAGAACTCGCTCGTCGTGCGGTCCGCACGCTCGCGGAAGTACAGCGTGACCTCGTGACCCGTCTCAGCCGGTTCGAAGACGAGCACGGCGCCCGGTTCGGCATCGGACGCCCAGCCGGTCAGGTGCGAGAACGCAGAGTGCGCGCGGAACGGGTAGTCCGTGTCGTTGCTGCGCTGCTTCAGCTCGCCCGCGGGAATCACCAGGCGGCGTCCTGGGAAGGCCGCGGAGACCTCGGCGCGGCGGGCCGCCGCGAACGCCGCCTGAGGACGGGCGGGCGGGGAGAGCTCGGGGCGATCCGCCCAGCCGGTCGAGATCGTGTCGAGGAACCCTTGGCCGAACGGCTGTCGCCGGTTGGTGCTGGTCGATGCCGGCGGGGCGTCGGTAGCCTCCGCGGGAGCCTCGACGGCCGCCTGCGCGGGAGCGTCCGGCTGGGATTCGGCGATCGTGTCGCCCGGTGTGGCCGTTTCGGCCGTGATGCCCGCTGTGCGGTCGGCTGCGCTGCTCATGCCTCCAGTCTGGCACGCCGTCGCAGGTGCGCCAGGTCCCGGAGAGGCCACGGGCGACGCGTCAGCCGGCGGGCTCGAACTGGACGATCAGGGGCCGGTGGTCCGAGCCGGAGCCGTCGAGCGACCGGAGCACGAGCGAGCCGGTCGCCTCCCAGTGCGGCGATGCCATGACATGGTCGATCGGCGCTCCCATGAAGGACGGCATGGCCGCCGACCACGTGCCGACGGCGCCGTTGCCGGTGACGACCGCCGCGTCGGCGCAGTGCCCGAGGGTGCCGCCGTCGACGCCGAGGCCCGACATGTGGTCGACCGTCGCGTTGAAGTCGCCCGCCATGATGACGTTCGTGTCGCCGCACTGATCCGCGAGCCACCGCAGGTCGTCGCGCCAGCTCTGCATGTAGCTCGGACGGGGCGCGACCGCGTGAACGGCGACCACGACCGGGCCGCGTCCGTCGGTGGGCATGGCCACTGCGCTCGGCACGGTCGAGGTGTTGCTCGAGCCGTCGAGCGAGGACTCGATCACCGCGTAGTCGCCGAGGTCGGGCGAGATCAGCAGCGTCGTGGATCCCGCGTCCCATTCCGTCGAGGGGTCCTCGGCATGATGCGCCCACATGCGGTGGCCGAGGTCGCGCATGGCGATGGCCACCTTCTCGCCGGTCTCGATCGTGGTCTCGGGCAGTGCGACGATGTCGGCATCCATCGCCACCGCGATCTTGGCGATGGTCTCGGGCGGAGTGGCCGGCCCTGCGGTGTTCCACGTCATGACCCGCACGCTGGCCTCGGTCTTCGCCGGGAGGCCGTCCGTTCCGGTGCCTCCGCGCGCCATCATGACCGCGATGTTGGCGACTGCGGCGATCGCGGCGACGACGGCGATCGAGAGCGCGAAGGCGCGCATCGGTCGTGCGAAGGCGAGCAGCAGCGCCAGGATCGCCGCCGCGAGGAAGGCGGCCGCGACGATCCCGCGGAACGACACGATCTGCGCGATCGGGAAGTAGCGCTCGAGCCGGAAGAACGCCGGCCAGGTGAGGATGGCCGCGGTGATCGCGCAGAGCACGGTCACGAGGATCCCCAAGAGGCGAAGCACGACCGCGACTCTATGCGAGCAGGCTGGGAGATCGGTCAGCGCGGGGCCGCGTTTCGCCGCGCTACGCTCGGAGGATGCCGGGAACCCATCGCTTCGAGGGACCGAGCGATCTGCACCTGCACTCGGCGTTCTCGGACGGCACGCAGCACCCGGCCGACGTCATGGCGGCCGCCCACGCCCACGGGGTGCGCACGGCTGCTCTCACCGATCACGACACGACATCGGGGTGGGCGGCGGCGGCGGAGGCGGCGTCATCACTCGGCATGACCTTCGTGCCCGGAATGGAGCTCTCCGCGCGGCACGAGTGGCGCAGCGTCCATGTGCTGGCGTATCTGATCGATCCCGACGACGGACCGCTGCGAGCCATGACCGAGCGCATCCGCTCGTCGCGCCTCGACCGTGCGCGGCTGATGGCGGACCGCATCTCGCGGGACTACGACGTGGTGTGGGACGACATCGTCGCGCAGACCACGGATGGCGCGACGGTCGGACGGCCGCACATCGCCGACGCGCTCGTGGCCCGGGGCCTGGTGCGTGATCGCGCCGAGGCCTTCTCGAGCATCCTGAGCCCCGGCGGCGACTACTACGTCGCCCTGTACGCCCCTGATCCGGTGACCGCCGTTGAACTCGTCGTGAGCGCCGGGGGAGTGCCCATCATCGCGCATCCCGCGGGGCGGGCCGGGCTGCTGCCCACACGTCTTATCGAGCGGATGCTGCGAGCCGGGCTGGCCGGATTCGAGTTGGGTCACCGAGAGAACGTCGAGCCGGGCCTCAGCACGCTGCGCCGACTCAGCGCGGAGCGCGACCTGATCGTGACCGGATCGAGCGACTACCACGGTCTCGGCAAGCCGAACCAGCCAGGCGAGAACACCACCGCGGATGACATGGTCGCCCGCATCATCGAGCGCGGAACGGGAAACGCCCCCGTCTTCCCGTGAGGGCGGACGAGGGCGTTCCGGAGCGCGAGGGAGTCAGGCGAGAGCCTTGGCCTTCAGCGCCTCGTACTCGGCCTGCGAGATGGTGCCGCTATCGAGGAGCGACTTCGCCTTGGCGATCTCCTCGGCAGGGCTGGCTGCCGAGCCGCCGGCGACCGACTTGATGTAGGCGTCCTGAGCCTTCTGCACCTGCTTCGCCTCGGCGGCGCCGCGCTCGGCCATGCCCCGGCCGCGAGCGATGAGGTAGACCAGCAGCGTCAGGAAGGGGACGAAGATCAGGAAGATGATCCAGATCGCCTTGGCCCAGCCGTTGAGCTTGTGGTCGCGGAACAGGTCGCCGATGACGGCGAAGAGAGCGAAGAGGTACGAGATGAACACGAATGCCCACAGGAACCACCAGATGAGATCCCAGAACGAGCCCCAGAAACCCTGGTACTCGTAGCTGGTGGTCACAGCATCGATGAAGCGCACGATCTGCCTTTCGTAGATTGCGAGGTCGCGGCGCTACGCACCGCATCGGGGCTCACGATAGCGCCGAAAGACCGCACCGTGTCGATTGCGGCAGAGAAATTCGCGCGGGTCGCTCAGGCTCCGGCGGGTGCGGCGCTGGAAGCGCCCGAACCGCCGCGACGGCGGCGGCGCCGACGGGGGGCGGGGTGGCCGTCGTGGTGCTCCTTGCCCCCGCCGTCGTGCGTGCCGGCGCCCTCTGCCGAGCGAGCCGTCGCGGCATGGCCGGATTCCCCCGCTGACGCTCCGACGCTGTCGGGATTCGAATCCGCGCCTTCAGCGAAGGTGGCGCCGACCCGATCGGCCCCCGCACCGCGGCGCCGGCGACGACGGCGCGGCTGACCGTCACCGTTCACTTCCACCTCGGCTGCGGCATCCGTCGCCCGCTGCGGCTGAACGCGAACGGCCTGGGTCTTCGGCGCCGTCGCGATGCGGCCCTTCGTGCCGGCCGGGATGCCGAGGTCCTCGTACAGGTGCGGGCTCGACGAGTACGTCTCGACGGGCTCGGGCTGACCGAACTCCAGCGCGCGGTTGATGAGGGCCCACTTGTGCAGGTCGTCCCAGTCCACGAAGGTCACCGCGATGCCCGTCTTGCCGGCACGGCCGGTGCGACCCACGCGATGCAGGTAGGCCTTCTCGTCGTCGGGGATCGTGTGGTTGATCACATGCGTCACGTCGTCGACGTCGATGCCCCGCGCGGCGACGTCGGTCGCGATGAGGACGTCCTTCTTGCCGGCCTTGAACCCGGCCATCGATCGCTCGCGGGCCTCCTGGCTCATGTCGCCGTGGACGGCCCCGGCGTTGAAGCCGCGGTCGTTGAGCTCGTCGACGAGCTTCTGGGCGGCGCGCTTGGTGCGCGTGAAGATGACGGTCTTGCCGCGGCCGTCGGCCTGCAGGATGCGGGCGATGACCTCGTCCTTGTCGAGCGAGTGAGCGCGGTACACGAGGTGACGGATGTTCGCCTGCGTCAGGCCCTCATCAGGGTCGGTCGCGCGGATGTGGATCGGGTTCGACATGAAGCGGCGCGCCAGCGCCACGATCGGGCCCGGCATCGTCGCGGAGAAGAGCTGCGTGTGACGGATCGGCGGCACCTTGGAGAAGATCTTCTCGATGTCGGGCAGGAAGCCGAGGTCGAGCATCTTGTCGGCCTCGTCGAGGACCACCTCGGTGGCGTGCGAAAGATCCAGCAGGCGCTGGTTGTTCAGGTCGATCAGGCGACCGGGGGTGCCGACCACGATCTGCGCGCCGGCCTTCAGCTGATCGATCTGACCCTCGTACGCCTTGCCGCCGTAGATGGCGACGACGCTCGTCGACCGGCCCGAGGTGAGCATGTCCATGTCTTCGTAGACCTGGACGCAGAGCTCGCGCGTGGGGACGACGATGAGCGCCTTGACGCCCGGCGCAGGGTCAGGTCCGAGCCGCTGCACGACCGGGATGCCGAAGCCGAAGGTCTTGCCAGTACCCGTCTTCGCCTGTCCGATGATGTCCTGGCCGGGAAGGCCGAGGGGGATGGTCTGCTCCTGGATCGGGAAGGAGTCGACGATGCCGCGAGCCGCGAGCGTATCGACGATGTCCTGGTCGACGCCGAGTTCGGCGAAGGTCGTCACGATGAATGCCTGTCCGGCAGTGAGATGCTGCCTGGGTCCTTGCCCCGGCGCGGCGCCGTCGGCGGCGCGCGGGCGGAGGTGAAATCCACGCCCTACTCTCAGCCACAGGCGCGGGCGCCCCGATCCGACGCCGGGGCCGGAGTCCACGATACCGGAGGTTGCGGAAGCGTCCCCATTAGGCTGGCTGGCGTGGTGAAGTGGTTCTGGCAACGCCGGGAGACCGGGCGCAAGCTCCAGCTGAGGTCCCGGGACGAGCTGAGCGGCGCCAACCGCGTCGACTTCGAAGAGCTCGCACCCGACATCGACACCTTTCTCGGCCAGGCGGCGTACCTGCAGCTCGGCTTCTTCGAGACGCTCAGCGAGCTCATCCAGACCACGCCCGAGCTCGCCGAGAAGGAGGCGCTCTCACGCGCCGCCGGTGCGGCGTTCACCAAGCACGAGGCGCTCGTCGCCCTCATCCGGGAGCGCGGCGCCGAGCCGACCCGGCTCATGCTTCCGTTCCGTGAGCCGCTCGACGCCTTCCGCCGCGCGACGCACGGCGTCCGACCGGAGGAGACCATGCTGTCGGTGCACATCACGGCCGGCATGCTCGACGACTTCTACCTCGCGCTCTCGGCGAGCTACGGAGACACCGGCGATCGTGTCGCGCGGATCCTCCAGGCAGATGCTGCGCGCCAGGCGCTGGTCGAGCTGATCGGCGAGACCATCGCCAGCGACCCGGAGTGGAAGTCGCTTCTCGCGATGTGGGGCCGGCGTCTGGTGGGAGACACGCTCCTCATCGCGCGAGCCGCGCTGCGGCGGGCGACGCTGGGCGCCGCCGACCAGGAGAAGGTCGAGCCGGTGTTCACCGAGCTGATGGCCGCGCACTCGCGCCGCATGGACGCGATGGGGCTGGCTGCCTGAGCCGCCGCCGGCGTCTCAGCCGATCCCGAGCCGCGCCTTCTCGCGGGCGTCATGGGCGACGCGCACGCGTGAGAGCAGGATGACGGCGGGATAGGTGACAGCGATCGGCACGATGAGGGCCGCGAGCCACGGCCATGGCGTGTCGATGCCGACGCCCGCCCAGGTCAGGATCGTCCAGGCCAGTCCGGCCGAGACGGCTCCGATCATCGGTGCGACGACGACTCCGCGCGTGAGCCGCTGGTGCAGCTGGAAGTGGATGCCGATGCCGATGACGGCGCCGAGGATGAACGCCAGCAGGATCTGCATGTCGTGACCGGTCAGGCGACGAAGCCGACGCGCCGGGACTCTTCGGTGCCCAGCTCGACGTAGGCCAGCGCGGCGGTGGGGATGATGTAGGAGTTCCCCTTGGCGTCCGAGAGCGTCACGTGCGTCGCGTTCGCGTCCAGCGCCGCGGCGAGGGACTTCTTCACGTCCGCCGCGGACTCATTGGTCTCGAAGTTGAGCTCGCGGCCGGTGTTCGCGATGCCGATGCGGATCTCCACGTGACTGACCTCCTGCGCGGGGCGACGGTGTACTTGCCGAAAGGCTGAGGGCTCCCCGGACGCATGGCAACTCTACGACACCGTGCCAGGGGTCCCGGTCGCGCACGAAACGCTCTGGGCGAACGCCCGATGTCGCCGGCCCGCGCTAGCGTCGAGTGCATGGTGCCCCGGCAGAACGTGCTCTCCCGCGAGGGCGCCGCCGTGCCTCCTGAGCCGGTGGCGACTTTATCTCCCGACGAGGCTCAGCTGGCCGTCCTGCAGCTTCCGGTCGAGGCATCGGGCGTCGTGGTGGGCGCGCCCGGCTCCGGGAAGTCCACGACGCTGGTGGCCCGCGTGGCGGCGCTGGTGGAGCGGGGCATGGATCCCGACGCCATCCTGGTGCTCACCCCCTCGCGTCAGACGGCCACCGCACTCCGCGACCGCCTGGGACTCGCCGTGGGGCGGGCGACCTCGGGGCCGCTCGCGCGATCCGTCGCCTCGTACGCATTCCAGCTCGTGCGCGCTCACGCCGTGGTGGCCGAGGCGGATCCACCCCAGCTGCTGACCGGCGGCGACGAGGATCAGATCATCCGCGACCTGCTCGAGGGCGACGCCGAGGACGAGGCGACCGGCCGCAGTCGCTGGCCGGAGTGGCTTGCGACCGAAGTCCGCGGCACGGCGGGTTTCCGCACCGAGGTGCGCACCTTCCTCGCCGAGTGCACGACGCTCGGCATCGAGCCGGCCCGGCTGCGAGCGCTGGGGGAGCGCCACGACAACCCGGCGTGGATCGCGCTGTCGTCCTTCTTCGCGGAGTACCTACAGGTGCGCGCCGACATGCGAGGGGCGCACCGGGATGCCGCCGGCCTCGTCCGCGAGGCGGTGGGGCTGCTGCGCACCGCGACCGCCGGCATCCCCGCGATCGATCGTGTGCGCGTGGTGCTCGTCGACGACGCGCAGGAGCTGACACTCGGCGGCGTGGAGCTGCTGGAGGCGGTACACGCGCGGGGTGCGGCGGTGCTCGCCTTCGGCGACCCCGACGTCGGATCGGGCTCGTTCCGCGGCGCCACCCCCGAGAACTTCGCCCGGCTGACGGCATCGCTCGGCAAGATGCATGTGCTTCCCGATCCGCACCGGGGAACGCCGTGGCAGCGCGAGCTGGTGCGACGCATCACCCAGCGCATCGGCGCTGTGGGCGTCGTCGCCCATCGCGGCGGCGCCGTCGATGTCGATCCCGACGGCTCGGTCCGCGCGCTGACGCTGCGGTCGCCGGCCGAGGAGTTCGACGCGATCGCACGGCTGCTGCGCGAGCGCCACGTCCACGACGGCGTCCCGTGGGACGCCTTGGCGGTCATCGCGCACGACACCCGCCAGGTCGCCGCGCTCGAGGCCGAGCTCGCGGCGCGCGAGGTGCCCGTGCGTTCCAGCGGCCCCGGGCGCGCGCTCGGCAGGCAGCGGCCGGTGCAGGACCTGCTGCGCCTGATCGATCTCGCCGCAACCGACCAGTGGTCCTTCGACGACGTCTCGGCCGCGCTCCTCGGCACCTACGGGCGCCTCGACGCCATCGAGCTGCGCCGCCTCCGATCCGCCCTCCGTCACATCGAGCTTCGGCGGTCCCTCGACGCTGCTGCGCAGAGCAGCGACGACGGCGCCGCTCCGGACCTTCTCGACGGAGTCTCGGAGGCCGACGCGCACGGCGCGGCGGAGGTCGCGGAGGAGCTGCCCGAACGCTCGGGCCGCGAGTTGCTGCTCTCCGCCATGTCGCAACCGCTCGAGTTCGACCTCGTCGACACACGGGAAGCGCGGCGCGCCGCCACGCTGGCGCGCACGCTCTCGGTCCTGCGGGCCGAGCTCGACCGCGGTGCGACGGCGCACGAGCTGCTGTGGACCGCGTGGAACCGGAGCGGGCTCGAGCGGGTGTGGTCCGAGCTCGCGCGGGGGCGGGGTCCGCTGGCCGAACAGGCGGGCCGCGATCTCGACGCGCTCGTCGCGCTCTTCCAGGCGGCCAAGCGCTTCGTGGAGCGATCGCTCGACGCCGATCCCCGTGTCTTCGTGCGCGGCATACTCGACAGCGGCGTGGCCGACGACCGGCTCGACGTGCCGGTCCGGGACGACACCGTCCGGGTGCTGACCCCGGCCGGGGCGCTCGGGCTCGAATTCGACACCGTCATCGTGGCGGGCGTGCAGGACAGGGTCTGGCCGAACACGCGTCTGCGCGGGAGTCTGCTCGACACCTGGCGGCTGGCCGATGCTGCGACCCGCGCCGACGGCGAGGCGGCCGGCGTGTTCGATCGTCGGCGCGCTGCGATGCACGACGAACTGCGGCTCCTCGCGCGCGCGCTCTCCCGAGCCCGGGCGCGCGTCGTCGTCACCGCCGTGGACGACGACGACACCGGGCCCAGCGCCTTCTTCGAGCTGCTGCCCGATCCCGAGCGCTATGTGCTCGACCATCCGCTCACCCTGCGCGGTCTCGTCGCCCGGCATCGGCGAACCCTCACCGAGGGTGCGAACCGGCCCGCCGCCGACCATGCCGCCGCGCAGCTCGCTCTGCTGGCGGATGCCGGGGTCGCGGGGGCGGCGCCCACCGAGTGGTACGGGATCCCGGCGCCCACGTCGACCGGTCCGCTGCGCGATCTGTCGCGCGAGGACGTGCGGGTGTCGCCATCGCGCCTGCACGCGCTCGAGGAGTGCGAGCTCAACTGGGTCATCGGCGATCTGGGCGGCGACCCCGGGAGCACGACCGCCGGTCTCGGCACCATCATCCACGCGGCGCTCGAGCATGCCGCCGGGTCGGACGAGGCGTCCCTGTGGGCCGAGGTCGAATCCCGCTGGGGCGAGCTGTCGTTCGAAGCTCCGTGGCGGGATCGAGCCGAGCAGAACCGGGCGCGCGACCTCGTGCGGCGTCTTCACCTGTACCTGCACCGCTTCGAGCAGGCGGGCGGTGCACTGATCGGCGCGGAGCCGCACTTCGAGGTGCCTATTCCTCTCGTCGGCGAATCTTCCGCACATCGCGTGCTGCTGTCGGGGTACATCGATCGGGTCGAGCTCACCCCCGAGGGCACCGTCGTCATCATGGACCTGAAGACCGGCAAGCGCGAGCCGCAGACCGACGCCAAGGTCGTCGACAACCCGCAGCTGGGGGCTTACCAGCTGGCCTTCGAGTCGGGGGTGATTCCGGCGGCGGCGGGGCACGAGCCCGGCGGGGCGAAGCTGCTCGTCCTTCGTCCGACGGCGGCGAAGTCCGACTACGTCACCCCCTGGCAGCCGCCGTTCGACGACGACCGACGGGAGGCGTTCCTCTCGCGCGTGCGTGCCGCGGTCGCTGTCATGCGGGGCACATCGTTCACGGCGCCCTACGAGGAGCACTGCCGCGATGAGCACGCGTACGGGCTGTGCCGCATCCACACCGTCGGCGCGGTGAGCGCCTCGTGAGCACGGCGGACCGCCCCGCCGTGACGGGGCCTCTCCTCTCCGCGCGGGTCATCGCGACGGCGCTCGGGCAGTTCCCGCCGACCGGCGAGCAGACCGCGGTGATCGAGGCGCCACTCGAGCCCGCCCTCGTCGTGGCCGGCGCCGGCAGCGGAAAGACCGAGACGATGGCGGCGCGGGTCGTGTGGCTGGTCGCCAACGGGCTCGTCCGCCGCGACGAGGTGCTGGGCCTCACCTTCACCCGCAAGGCCGCCGGCGAACTGGCGGAGCGCATCCAGAAGCGGCTGGCGCGGCTGGGCGAGTTCGAGCGCCGGGGCCTCCTGCCGCACCTTCCCGCGCTGGCCGAGGAGGGGCGGCTGGCGATCTTCGGCGAGCTGGAGCGCTCCGAGGGCGACGGCGCCCGGGCCGCGGCGGCGCGACACCACGCCCTGGAGGCGCTGGCCCGGGCGGTCGGCGCGTCGCCGCAGGAGGTGGCAGACGACGCGCTCCTGCATCGGCCGACGGTCGCGACGTACAACAGCTTCGCCGACCAGATCGTGCGCGAGAACGCGGTGCGGATCGGGAGGGATGCCGAGGCCGCCGTCCTGTCCGAATCCGCCGCCTGGCTGCTCATGCGCCGGGTGGTCTTCGCATCCGATGACCCTCGTCTGGAGGAGCGCGGAGAGGCGGTGCGCAGCATCGTCGACGCGGCGCTGCGGATCGCCCGTGACGGCGTCGACAATCTCGTCGATTTCGATGCACTCGCGTCGTTCCCCGAGCGCTTCCGTGCGGTGCGTGAGCTCCCGTCCACTCGCAAAGGCACCACCGTCTACGCCGACGTGGCCGAGGCGGTCGAGAAGGTCGGCGCCCTCGCCCTGCTCTCCGACCTCGCGCGGGAGTACGCCGCCGAGAAGCGGCGCCTCGGCGTCATCGACTTCTCCGATCAGGTCGCCGGCGCCCTCGAGGCGGTCGCGGGGCACGCTGCGGTAGGCGAGGAGCTTCGCGCCCGATACCGGGTCGTGCTGCTGGACGAGTACCAGGACACCTCCGTGGTGCAGACCGATCTGCTCGCGACGCTCTTCGCCGGCACGGGTGTTATGGCCGTCGGAGACCCTCATCAGGCGATCTACGGGTGGCGCGGCGCGAGCGCCGGCAACCTCGGCGGCTTCGCCGCCGCATTCTCGCCCGACCGCCCGTGCGCGCAGTTCGCCCTGCTCACGAGCTGGCGCAACAGCTCCGTCGTGCTCACTGCGGCCAACGCGGTGCTCGCGCCCCTCGCCTCGGCTTCCACCGTGGCCGTCCAGGAACTGCGCGCCCGGCCGGCCGCACCCACCGGCGCCATCGAGCTCGGCTTCGACAACGACCTCGACGCCGAGGCGGATCGGGTGGCGGAGTGGTTCGATCGAGTGCGCACCGAGCGAAGACACGGGGGCCTGGCCACCACCGGCGCGATCCTGTTCCGCAGCAAGAAGCACATGGTGCGCTTCGGCGACGCCCTGGGTCGTCGCGGCATTCCCCACCGCATCCTGGGTCTCGGCGGGCTGCTCTCGACTCCCGAGGTCGTGGACGTCGTGTGCGCGCTTCGTGTGATCAGCGACCCGGCCGCGGGGTCGGCGCTCATCCGGCTCCTGTCGGGACCACGCTGGTCGATCGGCCTGCCCGACCTGCGCGAGCTCGCCGCGCTGGCGCGACGCATCGCGCGGCACGACGCGGCACTCCAGCCGCTCGCCCCGGAGGTCGTGGAGCGCATCCGCGGCAGTGCGGCGGACGACGACGGCTCGCTGGTGGACGCGCTCGACTTCGTGCTGCGTCACACGCCCGACCACGGCTGGCTCGCCGGCTTCACGCCCGACGCGCGTGAGCGCCTGCGGGAGGCCGGCTCGGTGTTCGCCGGGCTCCGCCAGGCCGTCGGCATGCCGATCCCGGAGCTGGTGCGCCTGGTCGAGCTCGAGCTGCGCCTGGATGTGGAGCTGGCGGCCAACGAGGCGCGCGGTCCGGCGCGCGTGGCCTCCGCGCAGCTCCGGGCGTTCGTCGACGAGGTGCACGCGTTCCTCGCCGCCGACGAGACCGGCTCCCTCTCGAGCCTGCTGGCGTGGCTCGACCAAGCCGAGCAGCTCGACGAGTTCGCCCCGCGCACCGAGCCGCCCGAGGACGACGTGGTGCAGCTGCTCACCATCCACGGGTCCAAGGGACTGGAGTGGGACGCGGTCGCCGTCGTCCGGCTGGTCAAGGACGAGCTTCCCAGCGCTCCCCGCGACACGAAGGCCTGGCTCGGGTTCGGCGTCCTGCCATACGCCTTCCGCGGCGACTCGCCGTGGCTTCCCGCGCTGGCCTGGCAGTCAGCGCAGACCCAGCAGGACCTCAAGGCCGCCATCGACGCGTTCGTCGAGGCCAACCGCGCTCGGCAGCTCGACGAGGATCGGCGGCTCGCGTACGTGGCGGTCACGAGGGCGCGCGACCATCTCCTGCTCACGGGCTCGAGCTGGTCCGGAACGAAGCGGCCACGCGCGCGCAGCACGTTCTTCGTCGAGATGGCCGATGCCCTCGGGATCAGCCTCGAAGAGGACGATCCCGGCGAGGACCCCTATCAGGGCGAGCGACGCACCCTGCAATGGCCGATCGAGCCGCTGGGCGCGCGCAGGCCGGCGGTCGAAGAGGCGGCGGATGCCGTCGCGACCGCGCAGGCAGAGGAGCGGGGATCGCTCGACGCGCATGCCGCGCTGCTCCTCGCCGAGCGCGACGCCCGCCGGGCAGAACCGGTCCGGCGCGCGCCGACCCGGATCGCCGCCTCGCGCTACAAGGAGTACGCCGCGGATCTCGAGGGCACGCTCGCTCGCATCGCTCGGCCGCTCCCGGAGCGCCCGTTCCGCCAGACCCGTCTCGGCACGCTGTTCCACGCCTGGGTCGAGCAGCGCTCCGGTCGCGCCGGCCTGGGCGGGTCGCTCGATGACGCACTGTGGGAGATGGACGACGATCTTCCGGGCACCGATGCGAGCGCCTCGGACGCTCTTGCGCTGGAGGCGTTGCGTGAGCGGTTCCTCACCTCGGAATGGGCCGCCCTGCAGCCGATCGAGGTCGAGACCGAGATCGACTTCACCACCACCGGTCCGGATGGGCTGCCGCACATCGTGATCTGCAAGCTGGACGCCGTCTACCGGCGCGAGGATCGCGGCGGGCGGATCGAGATCGTCGACTGGAAGACCGGGGCCGCGCCTCGCACCGATAGAGAGAAGGACGAGCGGATGCTGCAGCTCGAGCTGTATCGGCAGGCGTACCACGCGAAGCACGGCGTGCCGATGGAAGAGATCGACGTCGCGCTGTACTACGTCGGCGAGGACGTCATCCTGCGCAGCTGAGAGGGCTCAGTCGGCCATCCAGCGACGCAGCGCGGCCTCGGACGCCCGCTCGGCGTCGGCGGCGGCATCCGCGTCGTCGGCGGGCTGGACGGGAAGACGAGGTGCGGTGGGAAGCTCGATCGGCGCCGTGGACGTGTCGTCGTGGAACAGCCCTTCCGGAGCGGAGGCCTCCGCCGGGTCGATGTCGTGCGAGACGGCGCCGGTGGCGGAGGCTTGCGACGCGGCGGGCTCGTCGTCCTCATCCTCCGACTCGTCGGCGACCCACTGGGCGAGCTCCTCCGGATCGTAGGCATCGGTGTGCATCGACGTGTCGACTGCGGGCGCAGCGGCGTCGGGCGTCCGGTCGAGAAGCGCGATCGCATCGTCGACGCCGAGCGCGGCATCCGTCACGATCTTGTCGTCGGCGACCCCGGCCGCCAGCGAGTCGAGCAGCTCGACCGCGTCCGAGACGATGTCGTCGCGGCCGATCTCGTGACCGTGCACCAGCCACTTGGCGAACTCGAGCTCGGCGTAGAGTCGTGCACGCTCACGAGCGCGGGCATCGGGCGCCCGGCCGCTGGAAGCGACGTAGGCGGCATACACGTCGTCGGCCGCGGCCGGTGCTGACGCGAGCCACTGCAGGTCCACGGCCGGGTCGCCTATCGACAGCCCGTGCCATTCGAGAAGGCCGGTCACGGTCGGCACGTCGTCGACGTCCTCGAAGAGGAACGACGCGGCGCCGACGCCGCCCAGGACGACCGCCGACTCGAATCGCCAGAGCTCATCGGCGTCCGCGGCGGTGCGCCAGCGGCTCTCGAGGCGAACCGGCAGACGACGGGTCGCGGCGGCTCGGTCGACGAGGCGCACGACGTCGGCTCGCACCTGCGATGTGGTGCGTGCGGGAAGGCCCTCCGCCCGGACGACCGACGACGGAAGCGCGTGGACGGCTGCGAGCGCGGAGCCGACAGAGGTCGCCGCCCCCCGCCCCGGCGGAAGGTGAGCGGCGTCGACGCGATAGCCCGGGAGGAAGTCCACGACCACGACGCGGGCGCCGCCCAGCCCCGCCTCGCCGAGGAGCTCAGGGGCACGGAACGGCAGCAGAGCGCGTACGCCGGGGGTCAGCGCGCGCAGTGCTCTCACCTGTGCCGACAGTTCGGGGTCGGCGTCCGCGTCGGCAGGGACCCGGACGACGACACGGCGGCCGTCGTCGAGATCGGCGACCGCAGAGTCGTAGCGGCCGGTGGTCCCTTCCGTCAGCGCGCCGACTCCGACGACGCCGGCCCGCGGCAGAGCCGACGTGACGGACGCGGCTAGAGTGAGGGGTGAGCGTGCCATGTGCCCAGGGTAGGTCGGGCACGCTCGTCAGCCCCCGCGCCACGCCCTGGAGGATCCTCGATGACGGCGCCCGACAGCCCGAGCGTTCCGCTCCCGGCACGAGCCGAATGGGACCGCGCAGCGGCGGAGCGGGCCGATCCGGACGTCCTGGAGAGCGCGCGCGCCGACACGGCTACGCGTGTGCTCGTCGTGAGCGCCGACCAGGCCCCGCTGGCGACGCCCACTTCGTTGTCGTGGATGGCCCCGGCCGACGTGCCGGATGGCGCCGAATGGGCCCTTCTCGGCCGCCGCCCCGACGGCGCCGCGGTGCTCGCCGCGGTGTTCCCCGCCTCGGAGGATCCGCTGTTCGCCGCGCCCGCCGGGTGGGCGGGACTGCGCACGATCGGTGGCGCGCTCTCGGCCGAGGACGCCGGCATCTTCGTGGAGGCGGTCAGCCTGGGGCGCTGGATCCTCGACGCGCCGCACTGCCCGGCATGCGGAGCCCGCACGAATCTGGTGGACGCCGGGTGGTCGCGTCGATGCCCGAACTGCGGACGACAGCACTTCCCCCGCACCGATCCCGCGATCATCGTCGCCATCACGAGCGCCACTGATCCCGATGTCCTCCTCTTGGGCTCCAACGCGCTCTGGGGCTCTGACCGCTACTCCTGCTTCGCCGGTTTCGTGGAGGCCGGCGAGTCGCTCGAAGCAGCGGTGCGACGTGAGGTCGAGGAGGAGTCGGGGATCGCCGTCGGCACGGTCCGCTACCGCGGCTCGCAGGCGTGGCCGTACCCGCGCTCGCTCATGGTCGGGTTCCTCGCCGCGGCGCGTGACGACGCGGCCGCCCGTCCGGACGGTGAGGAGATCGTGGCCGTGCGCTGGTTCACACGCGCCGAGATCGGCGCGGGCCTGGCCGGCGAGGCGGACTTCACGCTGCCGGGCCGCACGTCGATCGCGCACCGGCTGATCAGCGAGTGGCACGCGGGGACGGCATGAGCGGCAAGGTGCTCGGGAGGCTGGACGAACGTCAGCTCGAAGCGGTGACCGCCCTGCGCGGACCTGTGGCCGTGCTGGCCGGTGCCGGCACCGGAAAGACGCGAGTCATCACGCACCGCATCGCCCACGGTGTCGACACGGGTGCGTACTCACCGGCCGGGTGATGGCGGTGACCTTCACGGCCAAGGCGGCCGGCGAGATGCGGGGCAGGTTGCGCGCGCTCGGCGTCGACGGCGTCGCGGCACGCACGTTCCACGCGGCGGCCCTTGCGCAGCTGAACTACTTCTGGCCGACTCTGGCCGGCGATACCGCTCCTTCGATCGTCGACAACAAGGTGCGGCTGCTCGCCCATGCAGCCGACGGCGTGGGGATCAGTCCCGACGTGGCGACGCTGCGCGACGTCGCGAGCGGCATCGAGTGGCGGAAGGTCTCGATGCTGAGCATCGAGGAGTACGCGGCCGCGCGACCCAACGGGGTCGGAAGGCTCAGCGTCGACCGCGTGGTGGCGTTGCAGCGCGCGTACGAGAAGCTCAAGGACGAGCGGCGCCAGCTCGACTTCGAAGACGTGCTCCTGGCCTGTGCCGGCATGCTCGAGGCCGAGCCGAAGGTGTCGAAGGCCGTGCGCGAGCAGTATCGCCACTTCACCGTCGACGAGTTCCAGGATGTCTCCCCGCTGCAGAACCGGCTCCTCGAGCTGTGGCTCGGCGACCGGCGGGACCTGTGCGTGGTGGGCGACGCCAGCCAGACCATCTACTCGTTCGCCGGCGCCGAGGCCCGTTTCCTGCTCGACTTCGACAAGCGCTACGAAGAGGCCCGGGTGGTGCGCCTCGAGACCAACTACCGCTCGGATACCGCGATCCTCGGTGTCGCGAACGAGCTGATGCGCGGGCGCCCCGGTGCGCTCCAACTGACCGCCGCCGTGAGCGCCGCGCCGGACGACGGGTCCGACGGGATCGGCGAGGGGCCCGCCGACCCTTCGATGCCCACCGTGACGGCCTTCGACGACGACCGGGCAGAGGCCCGTGCGATCGCCGCCCGGATCACCTCACAGATCGCCGGGGGCGTCGACCCTCGGCAGATCGCCGTGCTCTACAGGGCGCACTCGCAGTCGGCCGAGCTCGTCGCCGCGCTCGCGGACGCCGGTATCGCCGCCAGCGTCCTCGGGGGCAAGCGCTTCTTCGACCTGCCCGAGGTGCGACAGGGCGTGATGGCGCTGCGCGGGGCGTCCGTCGCCCCGCTCGAAAGCGGATTCATCGACACCGTGCGCGACGTGCTGCGGTCTCTCGGGCTCACCGACGAGCCGCCGCAGGCGGGCGGCGCACTCCGTGACGCGTGGGAGGCCCGGGCGGCCCTGCTGAGGCTGGCACAGGAGGCGCCCCCCGGCACCACGCTGCGCGCCTTCACCGACGAGCTCACCGCGCGGGCGCGCGCTCACGATGAGCCTGCGCTGCGCACCGTGACTTTGGCCACCCTTCACGCGGCGAAAGGCCTCGAATGGGATCACGTCCACCTGGTGGGGGTGGCCGAGGGTCTTCTGCCCATCTCCTACGCGACGACCTTCGAGCAGGTCGACGAGGAGCGTCGCCTGGCGTACGTGGGCATCACGCGGGCCGGGCGAACGCTCTCTCTGACGTGGTCTCGAGGAGGACGGGAGCGGCAGCCGTCCCGCTTCCTGCGAGAGATCGGCAGCGGCACTCTGCGTGCGGTCGGTGCTCCCGCACGGTCCGGTGCAGCGAACCGGCGCGCAGCGTCACCGACCGGCTCCGAGAGGACGACCGGCGTCCCTCGCGCTCGCTGATCAGACGCCCGGCGACCAGCCCCGCCTCCCAGGCCACCGACGCATCGGACTCGACCCCGCGCCCGAGGAGCTGGGCGGCGACGGCGGGCCACGACGGCTCGCGATCGCGACGATGTGCCGCGACGCACGACAGGCAGGGAGACAGCCCCGGGGTCACGATCGGCCCGACCTCGGCCCCGGAGCCGGTCAAGACGACCGGAACGTGCACCAGATCGTGCGACATGAGTGCGGCGGCGGCGGCCGGCGGGACCACGCGGTGCACGACGAGGACGACCGCGATCGCGTCGGCGTGCGTCTCGTCGAGCGACGCGTAAGGCGGTGCGAGGTCGATCTCGATCCCCGCGGCGGCGAGGCCGGTGCCGACCGCGTCGCGCTGATCGTCCGGCACATCCTCGCCGGCCCGGAGCGTGACGAGCCGCCGAGTCGGGCTCGGCCGCGCGAGTGCCCGCCGGATGCGGGCGAGGAAGCGGGTGGCGGCGTCGCCGGAGGGTGCCCCCAGCGCCTGGGCGAACGGCACGTACGCGTCGTCCGGGATGCCGTTCTCGAGTTCGCGCACCAGACGCAGCTGCCACGGCCGCGGATCGTCGATCACGGCGACGGATTCGCCGCCGAACTGCAGGACGGTGGCGGAGCGCCACACCGGCGGGTGGGCGGGATCGATGCGCAGCATCTCTCGATCCTTCCCGGCGGAGGCACCGTGCGGGCGCTGTCCACAGGATCCGGAAGGCGAGGGCGCCGTCCCGGTCCTGTGGAGGAGTCGCTGCTAAGCCGGACGCTGGTCGTCGGGGGAGGCGGGGCCGTCGTCCGAGGGGCCCGGGTCGGGATCGGACGGGTCCGCGGGTGCGTCCCCTCCCGCATCGGCTCCCCGCTGGTCTTCGGCCGACAGCAGCCGCGCCAGGGCGTCGTCCATCTCGTCGGGCGCCGGCTCCTCGCCGCGAGCGTGGGCCTCGAGTCGCGCCACGAGAGCCGCCGGATCGTCGATATCGGATGCCTGGGGCATGAGGTCGGGGTAGTCCCACAGCGCGTCGCGCGCTGCCGGCCCCACGGCATCCGTCACCGCGCGCCACATCGCAGCCGCCTCGCGCATGCGGCGGGGCCGGAGCTCGAGACCGACCAGAGTGCTCAGCGCCCGCTCGGCAGGGCCGCCGACCGCGCGCCGGCGTCGGACGGCCTCGGCGATCCGCGGTGCCGAGGGCAGCCGAGACGTGGCGTCCTCGGTGACGACCTCGACCCAGCCCTCGATGGTCGCGAGCAGATTCTCCAGACGCGCGAGCGCCGCCTTCTGCGCCTCGGAGCGCTCGGGGAGCAGTGCGCCGCTCTCGAGCGCACGCCGCAGCTCTTCGGGCTCGGAGGGATCGAAGCGCGATGCGAGGTCTTCGAGCGCACCGGTGTCGACGTGCACGCCGCGGGCGAAATCGGTCACCTGCGAGATGACGTGCAGGCGCAGCCAGCGTGCGTGCCGGAACAGCCGGGCGTGCGCCAGCTCGCGGGTCGCGACGTACAGCGCGAGCTGATCGTCGGGAACCTCGAGGTCACGACCGAAGTCGGCGAAGTTCTGGGGAAGGATCGCAGCCTGCCCGTCGGGCATCAGCGGGATCCCGACATCGCCGCCGCTGACGACCTCTTTGGAGAGGTTGCCGACGACCTGCCCGAGCTGCGACGCGAACAGCGAGCCGCCCACGGTGCGCATGAGCCGGCCGGCACCCTGCACCAGGCCCTGCATGTCTTCGGGGGCCTGCTCGCTGAGAGCGGCCGTGAGGGCATCGGCGATGCTGGTGGCGACGGGCTCGGCGAGCTGCTGCCACACCGGCAGCGTGGCCTCGACCCAGCCGCCGCGCGTCAGGGGCTGCGCAGGAGCGGGCAGCTCCGAGATCGTCGTCGCCTCGCTGAGCCACAGGGTCGCGAGCGAGAACGCCTGATCCAGGTCGGTGCGCTGACCGGTGGTCACCCCGAGGCCGTCCTGGTTCGCGATGTGCAGGGCCTGGCGCTCGGCCATGTCCCACGCGATGCCGCCCTGCCCGGCGCCGGCGAAGGCGCCCTGCAGCTGGCTCATCACCGCCTGCATCATCGCCGGATCGATGTTCATGCCCGACAGCCGTGAGAGCTGCTCGGGATCGATGCCTCCCGCGCCACCCCCGAAGAGCTGACGGATCAGCTCCTGGAACTCTTCTTCGGGACTCTGGTCGCTGCTGGAATCGGACTCGTCGCCTGCCACTTCAGCCGCCTTTCAGCCGGTCGATGACGTCTCGCTCTACGCTAGTCGCAGCATCCGTCGCACTCTCCGGCCAGGACCCCGAACGCCTTACGCCGGTCGCGAACGACCGGCATCCCACCCCAAGGCACAACAGAGAGGTCACGCGTGGCCCTGTTCGACGAGAACACAACGATCACGCCCGCCCCGCGGCAGCGCATGTCCCGCCGCACGATCACGGGCATCTGGGCTCTCGCCGTGGCCATGATGATGCTGCTGATCATCACGTTCCTTCCCACGTCCTATGTGGTGCAGCAGCCGGGCCCGGTCTACAACACGCTGGGGTCGGCCACCTCCTCGGAGGGCGAGGAGGTGCCGCTCATCTCGATCGAAGGAGCCGAGACCTACCCGACGGCCGGGGCGCTGGATCTTCTCACCGTGCAGGTGCAGGGCAACCGCGAGCGCACCCCGTCGTGGTTCGAGCTGGCGACGGCCTGGTTCGATCAGACCAAGGCGGTGCTGCCGATCGAGACGGTCTTCCCGGAGGGCGAGACCACCCAGGAGCGCAACGAGCAGAGCGCGGCCATGATGGTCGACTCCCAGCAGGACTCCACCGCCGCCGCGCTGAGCGAGCTCGGCTACGACATCGGCGCGCAGCTGGCGGTGCACTCGATTCCCGACGGCTCACCCGCGAAGGGGATCCTCGAAGAGGAGGACCTCATCCTCGCTGCAGACGGTCAGGACGTGACGGATGTCTCCGAGCTGCGGTCGATCATCGAGGAGGGCGAGGGTGCGCCGGTGGAACTGCTCATCGAGCGGGACGGCGACGAGGAGACCGTCGAGGTCACCCCGGAGGAGGCGACCGTCGACGGGGAGACCGGGTGGCGCATCGGAGTGAGCCTCATCACCGACTACGACTTCCCGATCGATGTCACGATCCAGCTCAACAATGTCGGCGGCCCGAGCGCCGGCATGATGTTCGCGCTCGGAATCATCGACACCCTCACGCCCGGAGAGCTCAACGGCGGCGCGCAGGTCGCCGGCACCGGCACCATCACCGCCGACGGCACGGTGGGACCCATCGGCGGCATCCGCCAGAAGCTGTGGGGCGCTCAGGATGCCGGAGCCGAGTGGTTCCTCGCGCCCGAGGCGAACTGCAACGAGGTCGTCGGCCACATCCCTGCCGGGCTCGAGGTGTTCGCCATCGAGGACCTCGACGACGCCCTCGCCGTGCTCGACGCGGTGCGGGAGGACGGCGACACCTCGGCGCTGCCCACCTGCGCGGCGCCGTGACGCGGATTCTCAGGGATTTCGCCCAGCGCGGACGCGGCGGGCGCTCAGAACCAGCCGCCTAGGATGGAACAGTGACCACGACCTCCCCGCCGCCCTCGGCCACACCCTCGCGCTCTCGCCGCATCATCGCCATCACGCTCGCCATCATCGCCGCGCTCGTGGTGGCGTTCTTCGTCTTCGCCAGCCTGTACGCCGACTGGCTCTGGTACGAGCAGCTCGGATTCGACTCGGTGCTGCTGACCCAGTGGGGCGCGCGCGTGCTGATGTTCGTCATCGGCTTCCTCGGCATGGCG
Source organism: Microbacterium yannicii PS01 (assembly GCF_000304335.1). Lineage (GTDB taxonomy): Bacteria > Actinomycetota > Actinomycetes > Actinomycetales > Microbacteriaceae > Microbacterium > Microbacterium yannicii_A. The sequence continues at coordinate 31,694 of NZ_CAJF01000007.1, forward strand.
GTCCCGGTGTGGCTCGCGATCCAGCTCGCCTACCGCCTGCGCCCCGTGTACGCGCGCCTGAGCTCTCAGCTCGACCGCTACCAGGAGGTCGTCGAGCCGCTGCGCCGCCTGGCGATGTGGGGGATCCCGGTCTTCTTCGGCTTCTTCGCCGGCTTCGCGGCGTCCGCCCAGTGGGAGACGACCTGGCTCTGGTTCAACGGCGTCGCGACCGACACCCGCGACCCGCTGTTCAACCTCGACACCGGCTTCTACATGTTCGCGATGCCCTTCTGGGGCACCCTGATCGGCTTCGTGTCAGCCGTCCTGCTGGTCTGCCTGCTCGTGACGGCGCTGGTGTCGTACCTGTACGGCTCGGTCCGCGTCGGCCAGCGCGAGCTGCGCATCTCGAAATCCGCCCGCATCCAGCTCGCCGTCATCGCGGGTCTGTACCTGCTCGTGCAGGGGGTGAGCCTGTGGCTCGACCGCTACCGCACGCTCGTCGAGCCCGGCGCCGCGGGGCGCATCACAGGCCCGGGCTACACCGAGGCCAACGCCGTCATCCAGGGCCAGACGATCCTCGCGTTCGCCGCAGTCATCGTGGCCCTCCTCTTCTTCGTCACCGCGGTCATCGGCCGCTGGCGCTACCCCTTGATCGCCACCGCGCTGCTCGTGGTCTCGGCCATCGTGCTCGGCGTGGGCTACCCGTGGGTGGTGCGCACCTTCCAGGTGCAGCCCAACCAGCTGGCGTACGAGAGCGAGTACTACCAGCACAACATCGACATGACGAAAGAGGCGTACGGCATCGACGGCCTCGAGAAGAGCGACTTCGAAGCCGTCACCGACGTGGGCCCGGGGCAGCTGCGCGAGGACGCCGAGACCACGGCGTCGATCCGCATCATGGATCCCGCGATCATCCCGCCCACGGTGCGCCAGCAGGAGCAGTACCGCGCGTACTACCAGTTCGCCGAGACGCTGGACGTCGACCGCTACGAGGTGGCCGGCGAGTCGCAGGACACACTGGTCTCGGTCCGAGAGCTGAACGTGGACCAGCTCGGCGCCGCGTCGACATGGCAGAACACCACCGTGGTCTACACGCACGGCTACGGACTGGTCGCAGCGAAGGGCAACGCCCGCACCGTCGACGGCTTCCCCGAGTTCATCGAGCGCGGCATCCCCGCCACCGGAGTTCTCTCGGAGGGCGAGGGCTTCGAGCCCCGCGTGTACTTCGGCGAGGCATCCCCGCCGTACTCGATCGTCGGCGCCCCCGAGGGCGCGGACCCGGTGGAGCTGGATTACCCCTCCGGTGCCGACGGCGAATCCGAGACCCGCACGACCTTCGAAGGCGACGGCGGGCCGTCGGTGGGCAACGTGTTCAATCGCCTCATCTACGCCCTGAAGTTCCAGTCCGAGCAGATCCTGTTCTCGGACTACGTGAACCAGGACTCCCAGATTCTGTACGACCGCAACCCGGTCGACCGGGTGCAGAAGGCGGCGCCGTACCTGACGCTCGACAGCGACCCGTACCCGAGTGTCGTCGACGGCCGGATCGTCTGGATCGTGGACGGCTACACGCTGAGTGCGAACTACCCGTACTCCTCGACGGTGAGCCTGCAGGGCGCGATCGCCGACTCGGCCAACACCCAGCCGCGCTTCGCCCTCGACGACATCAACTACGTGCGCAACTCGGTCAAGGCGACCGTCGACGCGTACGACGGGTCGGTCACCCTCTACGCGTGGGACGCCGAGGACCCGATTCTGCAGACGTGGCAGAAGGTCTACCCGAACACCATCGAGTCGATCAGCGAGATGTCGGGCGATCTGATGAGCCACGTCCGCTACCCGACCGACCTGTTCAAGATCCAGCGCGCCATGCTGGGCGTGTATCACGTCGACGACGCGCGAGCCTTCTACCAGCGCGACAACGCGTGGGAGACGCCGGAGGACCCGGTGGACCCGGGCACCTATCAGCCGCCGTACTACCTGACGATGCAGATGCCGGGTCAGGAGACGCCGTCGTACTCGATGTTCACGACCTTCATCCCCTCATCCGAGGGCGGATCGAGCCGGAACGTGATGATGGGCTACCTCGCGGTGGATTCGAACGCGGGGAACGAGGCGGGGACGAAGAACGCCGACTACGGCAAGCTCCGCATGCTCGAGATCGCCGCCGAGACGCCGGTGCCCGGCCCCGGGCAGGTGCAGAACACGTTCAACGCCGACCCGGCGGTCTCGGCCCAGATCAACATCCTCTCCCAGGGCCAGTCGGACGTGCTCAACGGCAACCTGCTGACCCTTCCGGTCGGCGGCGGCCTCCTGTACGTCCAGCCGGTCTTCGTCCAGTCCTCGGGCAGTACGCAACTGCCGACGCTGCAGCGCGTGCTGGTGGGCTTCGGAGACAGGATCGCGTTCGAGAACACGCTCGACGAGGCGCTCGACGTGCTGTTCGGCGGCGACTCCGGAGCGGATGCCGGAGACACCGAGGTCACTCCCGCGCCCGGAGAGACTCCGACTCCCGAACCGACGGAGCCGACCGAGCCGACGGAGCCGACCGAGCCCGCCGAGCCCACCGTCCCGACCGACGCGTACCAGGCGGCGCTGCAGGAGGCGCAGCAGGCGATGCTCGAGAGGGATGCCGCACTCAAGGCCGGCGACCTCACGGCGTTCGCCGCCGCCGACGACCGTCTGACCGCCGCGGTCGAGACGCTCATCGAGCTGGGCGCTCAGCAGTAGCTCACTGCGTCAGCACGAAGGGCCGGCCCGGCGGGCCGGCCCTTCGTCCGTATGAGCCGAGTCCCGCTCAGGCGGTGAGGATCGCGTACCAGATGAGCAGGAGCGTGACGAGGAAGCCGGCGAGCTGGTTGAGCCACAGGAAGCGGCGCCAGCCCCGGGTGGCCTCGGCCGCCCGCTCGTCGGGAATGGACCGGAACGGCCAGACCGTGACGAGATACGGCAGCGCCACCAGTGCGGCCAGCGGGCCGGGCCAGGCCGTCGGCAGCATCGCCAGTCCGGCGAGCGCGTAGCACGCGAGCGCGAATCTGGCCGTCCAGCGGGCTCCGCGTGCTGTCGCGATGGAGGCGATACCCGCCTCGCGGTCGGCGACGACGTCCTGCACGGCGCCGAACGCGTGCGAGGCCACGCCCCACAGCGCGAACGCCACGATGATGGCGCCGAGCTGCCACGTCCACACCGACCCCCGCCAGCACGAGTCCGTACACGGCGGGCGAGAAGAAGTGGATGCTGCTGGTGATGGAGTCGGCGAAGGGGCGCTCCTTGAGCCGCAGGGGCGGGGCGCTGTAGAACACGACGAAGAAGAGGCTCGCCGCGAGCACCAGCCACGAGGCGGCGGACCCGATCGCGACCAGATAGACCGCGAAGGGAACGCACGACACCCCCGCCGCCCAGAGCGTGATCCGGTGCAGGCGCCGGTCGAGCACGGCGCCGTGGGCGCCGCCCTTCCGCGGATTGCGCAGGTCGGACTCGTAGTCGAACACGTCATTGATGCCGTACATCGCGAGGTTGTAGGGCACGAGGAAGAACAGCGTGCCGATCACGAGCGCGGCGTCGATCTCGCGCGTGGTCAGAAGGTAGGCGGCCGCGAACGGGTACGCGGTGTTGATCCAGCTCACGGGTCGCGACGAGACCACGAGCTGCCGTACGACCGCGCCCGGGTGCAGGCGCGCGGCGTCACTCATGAGCGACCGCCGGTCGTCGTGCGGCGCGTCGGCGTCAGCAGGATGAAGAGCGCCGGGATGAGGAAGGCGGCGCACAGGGCGTAGGAGAAGTCCTCGATCGGGGCCAAACCGATCTTGACGCCGGAGATCTGTTCGCTCGGATAGGTGAACAGACCCACCGCGATCATGATGTTGTCGAAGACCGCCGTGAGGGCGATCAGCACCGCGGCGGCGATTCCGGATGCGGCCATCCGCCGGCCGAAGCCTGGTCGCCCGATGGTCAGGAGCACCGCGGCGAGAGTGAGCGTCGCGAACGGCAGCACGATGAGCGGATAGGTCATCGGCCGTCCGTTCCGGCGGGGGCAGAGGCATCCGCGTGCGTCGCTCTCCGGTCGAGCAGTCGCAGCGCACCCGCCCACGCGACCAGGCCGAGGTAGGAGAGGAACGCGAGGAAGAACGGCTCCTCGAGCGGGAGATGCGGGGCGAGGTCGACGCCCAGCAGGAGCGGACTGTCACCCTTGACGAAGACGCCGGTGGCGATGCCGACCGCGTCCCACGCCAGGAAGAACACGGTTCCGATGCTCACGGCGAGGACCGTCCGTGCGAGGGAATCCCACGCCGCCAATCGCCAGCGCCGATCCAGCAGGGCGATGCCGGCGGCCGAGATCAGGATCGCGACGAGATACAGGCCGGGCACACTCACACTCTCGCAGGTTCGGCCACCGGTCCGGGGGAGCGGTCGCCTCGCAGGCGCTTCACGACGAGTTCCGCCGAGATGAGGCACATCGGCAGCCCGATGCCCGGGAGCGTGGAGGCGCCCACGTACGACAGGCCGGTCACCTTGCGCGAGGCGTTGCGGGGCCGGAAGACCGCGCTCTGGGTCAGCGTGTGCGCCAGGCCCAGGGCGTTGCCGCGCCACGCGTTCAGATCGTCGGCGAAGTCGGCGGGCGCGACTGTGCGACGCACCACGACTCGCTCGGCGAGGTCGGGGATGTCGCACCACTCGGCGATCTGGGCGATCACGCGATCCGCCGCCGCCTCGATGGACGGGGTGCCGTCGCCCTCCTGGCCGCCGTGTCCGAGCGAAGGGTCGGCCGGGACGGGCACGAGGACGAAGAGATTCTCGTGCCCGGGCGGTGCGACCGCGGCGTCGGTGGCGCTCGGGCGGCACACGTACAGCGACGCCGGATCGGGGATCCGCCCGTCCGCGCCGAAGATGTTGTCGAAGCTCGCCCGCCAGTCGCGGGAGAACAGCAGCGTATGGTGTGCGAGCTGCGGCAGCTCGCCCTTCACCCCGAGGAGGACCAGCAGCGCCCCCGGGCTGGGCGTGCGCTTGCGCCACCACTCCTCGGGGTAGCTCTGCAGCTCGCGCGGCAGCAGGACGGTCTCGGTGTGGTGCAGGTCGGTGCCCGACACGACGAGGTCGGCGGTCAGCCGTCGGCCGTCCGCGAGCTCGACGCCTGTCGCCGAGCCGTCCTCGGTCGTGATCGAGGTGACACGTGCGCCGGTCTCGATGACGGTCCCGGCTGCCTCGGCCAGCCGGGCGACCGCGCGGATGATCTCGATGAACCCGCCGCGCGGGTAGAGCACGCCGTCGTCGAGGTCGAGGTGGCTCATGAGGTGATACAGGCTCGGAACCCCGTACGGCGAGCCGCCGAGGAAGACCGCCGGGTACTCCAGGATCTGACGCAGCCGGGGGTCGGTGAAGCGCTTCTCGACGTGCGTGGCCAGCGTCCGCGTCAGAAGCGGCGCGAGCTGCGGCATCCGCTTCACGAGCGCGGGGTCGCGCAGACCCGCAGTCGTCTCGTAGGTGTCGTACAGGAAGCGGCTGGTGGCGAGCTCGTACGCGTCGGCTGCGGAGTCGAGATAGGCATCGAGGCGCGCGCCGGCGCCGGGCTCGATGCTCTCGAACAGTGCGGTCGCCTCCGCACGGCCGGACCGCACGTCCAGTGGGCCGGCGCCCGTCGTCGGGTCGGAGTACACGCGGTAGGCGGGATCCAGCGGCACGAGGTCGAGCTCGCGCGCGGCTGTCGTTCCGAGGAGGCGGAAGAAGTGGTCGAACACCTCGGGCATGAGATACCAGCTGGGACCCGTGTCGAAACGGAACCCATCGGCTTCCCACGTGCCGGCCCGGCCGCCCAGCTCGTGACGAGCCTCGAGGAGCCGCACGCTCCATCCGTCGGCGCTGAGAAGCGCCGCGGTCGCGAGTCCTGCGATCCCTCCGCCGATGACGATCGCGTCCCCGGGCACAGTGGGCGTCCGCGCGGTCATGCGCGGGCTCCCCGGGGGGAGAAACCGAGCCACGCGCGGGCGGCGAGTCGAATCTTCACGGGATCGGGCACGCGTACTCGTCCTCTCGTACCGGCATCTGCGCGCAGCCGCGCGGACAGTTCGGCGAACAGATCATGTGCGGCGGTGACGGCGCGCCGGCAATCGGGGGGCAGAGACGGGATCACCGCCGCGGCGGCGGCGAGGTCGGCGTCGATGCGGTCGAGCACGCTCACGCGCGACTCGCGGCGGGCGGCCAGACCGAGGTAGTCGCGGCCCAGCGCGTCGGCGTCGTGGTCGAGGTCGCGCAGGAAGTTCACCTCCTGGAACGCGGCGCCCAGGCGCCGCGCACCGTCCACCAGGGCCGGATCGGGGTCGCTCGGCCGCACGCTGCCCGCGTTGACGAACACAGCCAGGCACATCAGACCCACGACCTCGGCAGAACCGTACACATACGCGTCGTGGGAGGCGCCGTCGTGCTCGCGAGTGGACAGATCGGTCCGCATCGAGGCGAAGAACGGCCGGATGAGGTCTTCTCCGATGCCGCATTCCCTCGCCGTCAGCGCGAAGGCATGCACGATGAGATTCGCGCTGTAACCGCGTTCGACGGCGCGGATCGTCTCACGCTCGAGATCGTCGAGCACAGCCAGTGTCGTCGCCTCGTCCAGGCCGGCGGAGGCCGCCGGTCCGTCGACGACCTCGTCGGCGACGCGGACGAGCGCGTAGACGCTGCGCACGTGCGGCCGGGGGCGCGGACCCAGCAGGCGGCACGCCAAGGCGAACGAGGTCGAATATCTGGCGATCACGCCGGCCGCGGCATCCCGCGCCGTCGCGTCGTAGAGCTCCAGACCCGTCGGCTCCCCGCGACGAGCACGGACTCGGCTCACGGGATGCGCCCTTCGATGCCGTCGGCGATCTCACGCAGCAGCTCGCCCGCCGCAGGGGTGAGGTCGTCGCCGCGCGAGGTCGCCCGCACCTCGCTGAGCGTGTCGGTGATCATGTCGCGCAGTCGCCCCCGTGCGCCGCTCGCATCGAGCGCGCGGCGGGCGTCTCGTACCGCGACGGGGCCGGTGCGCGCCAGCGCGAGCGTCGCGTCCAGGCGGGTGGCGTCCGCAGACTCCCGCGCGAGGGCCACCAGCGGAGTCCGCTTCGCCTCCCGCAAATCGCCACCGCTCTCGCGTCCCGCCTGCTCGGGACTCCCGAAGGCCCCGATCAGGTCGTCGACGAGCTGGAACGCCAGTCCGAGCCGTCCACCGGCATGGCCGAGCAGGACGATCGCCTCGGGCGAGGCGCCTCCGAGCACTGCGCCGGCCTGCAGGGGAGCGCGGAAGGAGTAGACCGCCGTCTTGTTGAAGGCCGCGTCGAACACCTGCTCGACGGGCGCGCAATCCGGGGCGACGCTGTTCTCGACGTCGGCGAGCTCGCCCGCGGCGGACACGAACACCGCGTCATCGAGCAGGGTCAGCAGACGTTCGCGGACGTCGGCGTCGACATCCGCCATGGCGACGAGCCGAACCGCCTCGTGCAGGAGCAGGTCGCCGGCGAGGATGGCCGCCGCGTCGCCCAGCTGCGCCGCGCCGTCGGCATCCGCTCCGAGCTGGCGGCCTCGCAGCCGGAACCGACCGGCGACGTTCGGCACACCGCGCCGCACGAGGTCGTGATCGATGACGTCGTCGTGGACGACGAACGCGGCGTGGAGGAGTTCGAACGCCGTGGCGACGGACAGGACGGCGGCGGCGTGGCGATCAGGCGCGTCGAAGGCGTCGAAGGATGCCGCGACCAGGGCGGGCCGGAATCGCTTGCCGCCGCGCGCGGCGCCGGCGATCGCCTCGCCGAGAGCCCCGAACGCGGGCCCCAGCTCGGCCGCTCGTTCGCGGATCCGGCTGAGCGAGCCTTCGATTGCGATCTCGAGCGCAGGGCTCTGCGTGACGTCGATCATGACGCTCGTCGGCGTGGGGTGGCGGCGTCGAAGAGATGCAGCTGCTGCGCCTGCAGCACGAGCCAGGGGCTGAACGCCCACGGCGTCGCCTCGATGGCCGCGGCGAGGGCGCTCGGCTCCACCCAGCGGGAGTCGACGACCTCGAGGGGATTCAGCACCGGCTCGTCGTCGGTGACAGCCGTGTAGACCGGGCACACCTCGTGTTCGACGATGCCGTTGGCGTCGGTGGCCCGGTAGCGGAACAGCGGGAGTGCCAGCTCGACATCGACGAGGGTCAGACCCAGCTCGAAGTCCGCACGACGGCGCACAGCCGACAGAACGGGCTCGGCAGGTCGCGGATGACCGCAGAAGGAGTTGGTCCACACTCCGGGCCATGTGCGCTTGTCGAGGGCCCGCCGCGTGACCAGCACGTTGCCCTGCCTGTCCATGACGTGACACGAGAACGCGAGGTGGAGTGCGGTGTCCGTTCCGTGCACGCTGCTCTTGGGAGCCGTTCCGATCGCCCGTCCGTCATCGTCCAGCAGCACCACGAGGTCGGTGTCGGTCATGCGTATTCCCTCCGAATTCGCTAGTTTATCTAGCGATGCGTCCTGTGCGATGCTACAACGGTCCGGGGAGGATCGTCCATCATGTCCGAACGCTGGTATCCGCAGTCGGAACACGACCATGCTGTCATGCGCGTGCTCAGATCGGTCCGTGCGCTCAGCGACGCCATGGATCGCATGCACAGCGGGATGAAGGGCGACATGGACATGAATGCCACCGACCTCGCCGCGCTGCGGATGCTCATCATGCGGGAGCAGCTCGGCCGATCGGTCAGCCCGCGCGAGATCGCGGATCACCTGCGGATCTCGACGGCATCGACGACCAAGCTCCTCGATCGTCTCGTCGATTCCGGGCATGTGATGCGCCGGCCGCATCCCACCGACCGCCGCGGACGCATCGTGGTCCTCACCGATGAGTCGCGCAAGGCGTTCTTCCGTACGTTCGGCACCCACCTGCGGGCGATGCGTCTGGTCGCCACGGACTACGCCGACGGCGACCTGGCTGTCATCTCGCAATTCCTCGACGAGGTCTCGGGCGCCCTCGACCCCACGCACTGACGCAGATTCTCGGCGCCGGACCTCGGAACAGAAACGAAAAAGGACGCCCCCTGGAGGGGACGTCCTTCTTCGTTTCTGTTGCGGGGACAGGATTTGAACCTGCGACCTCTGGGTTATGAGCCCAGCGAGCTACCGAACTGCTCCACCCCGCGGCACGAGAAGTAAGCCTAGCACGGGTTTTCGGTGCTCCGCGACACGAGCCGACGGCGGTTGCCGCACCTGCGCGAGCAAGGGGAGGATGAGCGCATGCCCTCTGAGCCTCCGCCCGACACCGACCCGCTCGACGACCGCGTCGACGGTCGCAACGAGACGCCGGCCGAGCGCGCGGATCGCAACTGGAACGAAGTGCTGCAGGAGCTGCGGGTGCTGCAGACCGGCACGCAGATCCTCACGGGATTCCTCCTCGCCCTCGCCTTCCAGCCCGCGTTCGCCGATCTGACCGATGCGCAGCGCGTCATCTACCTCAGCCTGGTGGTCCTCTCCGCCCTCAGCGCGATCATCGCCCTTGCCCCTGTCGCGCTGCATCGCGTGCTCTTCCAGCAGCGCGCAAAGCGATCAGTGGTCGACTACGGCCACGTCGCCCTCATCACGGCCCTTCTCACGGTGTCGCTGCTCCTCGTGGGCGTCGTCGCCTTCGTCTTCGACGTCGTCGTCGGCCCTTCCGCCGCCTTGTGGGCTCTCGGCATCCTCGCGGCCCTGATCCTCGCGCTGTGGGTCGTGGCGCCCGCCGTCATCCGCGTGCGGGTGCGCTCGAACGGCGGTCGCCGATGAACGCCACCCTCCCCATCGCGGTCGCCCAGTTCGCGCCGATCGCCGACACCGACGCCAACATCGCCGCGATCGAGGAGCTCGTCACGACGGCGTCCTCACGCGGCGCTCGCCTGGTGGTGTTCCCCGAGTACTCCAGCTACTTCGTCGACCCCTTCGACGAGTCGCTCGCCGAGAACGCGCAGGAGCTCGACGGCCCTTTCGTGGAGGCTCTCACCCGTGTGGCCGCGGCTCACGACGTCGTCGTCGTCGCAGGCCTGCTGGAGCGTGCCGCCGACGGGCGCCGCGTGCGCAACACCGTCGTCGCCGTCGCCGCGGACGGACTGCGCGCCCACTATCGCAAGCTGCACCTGTACGACGCCTTCGGGCAGCGCGAGTCGGACTGGGTCGAGGCCGGCGATATCGACGAGCCCGCGACGTTCGAGTTCGACGGTCTGCGGTTCGGCCTGATGACCTGCTACGACCTGCGTTTTCCCGAGGTCGGGCGTCTTCTCGTCGATGCCGGCGCCGACGTGTTCCTGGTTCCGGCCGAGTGGGTCCGAGGGCCCCTCAAAGAGCATCACTGGCGCACGCTGCTGCACGCCCGTGCGATCGAGAACACCGTGTTCGTGGCCGCGGCCGACCACCCGCCGCCCCTCGGAGTGGGGCATTCGCTCATCGTCGATCCGCAGGGCGTCGAGCTCGCCGCCGTCGGCACGTCCACCGACGTGGCGATCGCGCACCTCGATCTCGGTGCGGTGGAGCGGGTGCGGCGGGTCAATCCCGCATTGCGGCTGCGCCGGCTCGGCGTCGTCGCTCGCGACTTGTGAGCCTCATGCGAGAGCGGAAAGGCGCGCCGCAGCGTCTTGGAGCACCTCGACACGCTTGCACGCCGCGAAGCGCACGAGGGTTCGATAGTCGGAGCTGTGCTCAGGTGTCGCGAACGCCGTGAGCGGGATCGCCACGACGCCGACGCGCTCAGGGAGCTCGCGACAGAACGCCGCGGCATCCGTCGCCCCGAGGGGCCCGGCGTCGGCGACCGTGAAGTACGAGCCCGACGGCACCGAGACGTCGAAGCCGGCGTCGCGCAGGCCCGCGCCCAGCGTGTCGCGCTTGGTGAGAAGCGCGCCCGCGATCACGGCGAAGAAATCATCGCCGAGGCGGAGTCCGGTCGCGATAGCGGGCTGGAACGGGCTGCCGTTGACGTAGGTCAGGAACTGCTTCACCGCCAGGACGGCGTCCACGAGCGGCGCAGGACCGGTGATCCAGCCGATCTTCCATCCGGTCGTCGAGAACGTCTTGCCGCCGGACGAGATCGTCAGAGTGCGGTCCCACGCGCCCGGCAGAGTCGCGATCGGCACGTGCGGCCGGTCGAAGGCGAGATGCTCATAGACCTCGTCGGTGACGATCAGGGCGTCGTGACGGTCGGCCAGGCGCACGATCTCGTCCCGCACCTCCGAGGCGAAGACAGCCCCCGTCGGGTTGTGCGGATCGTTCACCAGGATGATGCGGGTGCGATCGGTCACGGCGGCCCGCAGGTCGTCGAGATCGGGCTGGAAGTCCGGCCACCGCAGCGGCACGGTCACCAGGCGGGCGCCGGCGAGGGCGGCGATCGCGGCGTAGGAGTCGTAGTAGGGCTCGAACACGACGACCTCGTCGTCGGGATCCTCGAGCAGAGCGAGCAGCGCCGCCGCGAGCGCCTCCGTCGCACCCGCGGTCACGAGCACGTGGCGCGCCGGGTCCAGATGCAGGCCGTAGAAGCGCTGCTGGTGCTCGGCGATGGCCGCGAGCAGGTCGGGGATGCCGCGACCGGGCGGGTACTGGTTGACGCCGTTCGCGATAGCTGCCCGCGCGGCCTCGAGAACCTGGGCGGGGCCGTCCTCGTCGGGGAAGCCCTGTCCGAGGTTGATTGCGCCGGTACGGGCCGCGAGGGCCGACATCTCGGCGAAGATGGTGGGACGGATCGACCCGTCGGGGCCGACGAGTCCGGCGCCCGCGGCGGTGCGGCGCCATGCTCCCGGAATCTGTCGCATCGCTTCACGCTAGCGGGCGGGGTGACCGGAGGGCGCGGGAAGGCTCATCTGTTTTGCATAGGCGAGTCCCATTCGCGACATAACAAACGCACAGCATCGGTGGGCAATGTGGTCAGTGCTTGGCAGAAGGAGCAATCATGAGCGACAACCAGGGCGATCGCCCCGCAGACCAGACCCCCGAGGTTCCGCCCGTGGCGCCCGCTCGTGAGGCGGACGCCACCCCGACCCAGGAGCCCGCAGCCGCTCCGGCGCAGGAGCGCACAGCCGCTCCCGCCCAGCCGGCGCAGGAGGCATCGGCGCACGAGACGTCGGCTCCCGCCGCTCCCGCTGCGCACCAGCCGCCGCCGGTCCCGCCCGTGCCGCCGGCAGGGTATCCCACCGGCGCCCACGCCTATGCGCGTCCCCACGGCTATGCCGGTCAGCCCGTCGGTGCCGGCTCCTATGCGGGGCAGCAGCAGGGCGCAGCCGCTCCGAGTGCGTCCTTCGGCCGACCCGCCGACTCGCAGCCGACGCTTCCCCTCGATGGAGCGGGCTCTCCGCCGTCGGGTGCCGGCCCGGCCGGAACCTCGGCCATCCACAGCGGACCCAAGAAGCCGCAGGGCGCGGGCAAGGTCGTCGGCCTCATCGTCGCAGCCGCGATCGTCGGAGGGGCGGCGGGGCTCGGCGGCTCGTACGCGGGCCTGAACTGGTTCGCGCCGGCCAGCACGTCGCCGGCGGCCGGACCCACCACCGTCACGGTCAACGACACCGAGTCGGTGAACCAGACCACGGCGATCGCCACGAAGGTGGTGCCGAGCGTGGTGACCATCGCGGCGACGAGCGACGCCGGCGGCGGCACGGGCTCGGGCGTCGTTCTCAGCGAGGACGGCTACGTCGTCACCAACACCCACGTCGTCACGCTCGACGGCGCGACCGGAGACGCCCAGATCCGGGTCACCACCGCGGACGGACGCGTCTACGACGCCGAGGTGGTCGGCACCGACCCGATGTACGACCTCGCGGTCATCAAGCTGACGGATGCCGAGGGGCTCACCCCGATCGAGTTCGCCGACTCGAGCGAGCTCAACGTGGGCGACTCCACGATCGCCGTGGGCGCTCCGCTGGGCCTCGCCAACACGGTGACCACCGGAATTGTGAGCGCACTGAACCGCTCGATCTCGATCGCTTCGTCGGCGGCACCGGAGAGCGGCGACGAGGAGCAGCAGGCTCCCGAGGAGCCTGAGGAGGGCCAGGAGGGTCCCTTCCGCTTCGACTTCGGCCAGGGACAGCAGCAGCAGACGCCGACCCAGACGATCTCGATCGCGGTGATCCAGACCGACGCGGCGATCAATCCCGGAAACTCCGGCGGCGCGCTCGTCGACTCCGAGGGCCGGCTGATCGGCATCAACGTGGCCATCGCCACCGCCGGCGGCTCGACCACCGAGGGCTCCGGTTCGATCGGCGTGGGCTTCTCCATCCCGTCCGACATCGTCCAGCGCATCACCGACGAGATCATCGACTCCGGCGAGGCGACGCACGGCCTGCTCGGCGCAAGCGTGCAGCCCGCCGCCGCCGTCGAGGACGCCACCATCTCGGGCGCCTACATCGCCGAGGTCGTGTCGGGCGGCGCCGCGGAAGCCGCGGGCCTCGAGGTCGGCGACGTGGTGACGGAATTCAACGGCGTGCCGATCACGGACGCCACCGACCTCACTGCGCAGGTGCGCGCGGCTGCGGCCGGGAGCGACGCCGAGCTCACCTACGTCCGGGACGGCGAGTCACGCACGGTGGAGGTCACGCTGGGCACGCTGCAGCAGTAATCGCACACCACCGACGAGGACGCCACTCCGAGGCTCCGCCCACAACGGGCGCTAGGCTCGCGGGGTGGCGTCCTTCTCGTTCGGCGCGGGGAACGCGCGAAAGATCGCGTCCATCCCGCTGTATGCCGCAGGACGCATCCTCACGCTTCTGGTCCCGCGCTCCGACGACGAATGGGTCTTCGGCTGCGCGGTCGGCATCGCCGATGGTGCGCTCGCGCTGTGGAACACCGCCGCCGCAGACCGACCCCGCGCGGTGTGGCTGGTCGGCAGCGACCGTGAAACACGGGATGCCGCGGCCCGCGGCATCCCCACCGTTCCCAAGAACTCGCTGCGCGGACTGTGGCGGACCGCGAGGGCCCGCGTGGTCGTCATCACGCACGGCTTCGGCGACGTCAACCGCTATGCCGTCTCGGGCGCGTTCGTGGTCCAGCTCTGGCACGGCATCCCGCTCAAGCGCATCGGGCTGGACTCTCCCGAGACCCTGCGCGTACCCGGCGCGCTGGCCCCTGTCACCTCGCCGCTGCGCGCCCTTCTGCGGTCGATGTACCGGGGCGCTGCAGGACGCATCCGCATCCTTCCGGCGGCGTCGCATCTGGTGCGCGCGCGCCTGGAGTCCGCCTTCGATCTGCCCGATGCACGCGTGCCCGTCACCGGAGAGCCGCGGGTGGACGTCCTCTCGCACGGGACGGCCGACGAGCGTCGCGCCGAGGCCCGCGCCGCCATCGGCCGCGCCTGCCCCCGGGCCGATCCGCGGTCGCGCTTCGTGCTGTACGCGCCCACGTGGCGGGACGGCGGTGCCGACCCGGCTGTGCCCTCGCCGACGGAATGGCAGGTGCTCATCGACGTCCTCACGCACCGCGACGCGACTCTGCTCGTGCGCTCCCATCCCCTGGGCGCGGGGGAGTACGTCCCGCCGTTCGTCACCGATCGAATCCAGCCGCTGGGCAGCGATCTCGTGGCCGACGTCACACCTCTGCTTCCCGGTCTGGACGCGCTCGTCACCGACTACTCCTCGCTGGCCTTCGACGCCGCGCTCGTGCCGCTGCCGGTCGTCTTCCTCGCCCCCGACGTCGAGGAGTATGCACGACGGCGCGGGTTCTACGGGCGCTACCGCGATGTCGCCGGCGACGACGCGGCGGCCGACTGGCACGCGGCGGCGACGCAGCTCGACACGATCCTCGCCGACCCTGCGGCCTACGAGACCCGCCTCTCGCGCTCGCGTGAGCTGAGCGCGCGCGTGCACGCTCACCACGATGGACGCAACGCCGACAGGGTGTACCGTGCGATCCTGGCCGGACTCGGACGACGCAACGATGCCGTTCCAACGAGGGAAGGAAACCGATGACCCACGCTCTCTTCACCACCGATGGGGGAGCCGCTCTCGTGCTCACGGGCACGGGCGAGCGTCCGGGGTCCGTGGAGCTCATCGGTCCGAGGGCGCGGGTGACGGCGACGCTGACCGGGCGCGGGAAGACGTGGCGTGCGGTCCTGCCGCTTCGTGCTGCGCGCTGGGGCGGCCCCGCACTGCCCCTTCCGGCCGGCGCGTACCAGGTGCGCATCGCGAATGCCGAGAGCCGCGGCATCCGTCCCCCCGAAGCCCTGCCCGTGACACAGCTCGGAACCCTCCGCGCCGAGCTGGACGAGTGGACGCTGCGGATCGGCCCCCCGATGAACCCGGCCTACGATTCGGGCGAAGGCCAGGACGCGCTGGAGCGGCGCTACGCCACACGGCCGAACGGCTTCGAGAACGCGGTCTTCTTCGAGAGCTTCTACGGCCGCAACGCCAGCTGCAACCCGCTCGCGATCGACCGGGAGCTCGCCGCTCGTGCGCCCGGCGTCACCCGGTACTGGAGCGTGGTGGACTTCTCGGTCGCCGTGCCGGACGGCGCCGTCGCAGTCGTGGAGGGGACGCCCGAGTGGTGGCGCGCCCGCGGCGCGGCCCGCCTTCTCGTCGTCAACGACTGGCTGCGGCGGAGATTCGTGCGCCGCAAGGGACAGGTGGTCCTGCAGACCTGGCACGGGACGCCGCTGAAGCGACTCGCCCTGCACCGGCCGGGCTTCGATCCGCGGCGCATGGCGGCGGTGATCCGCGAATCCCGGCGCTGGAACGTCCTCCTCGCGCAGAACCCCTATGCCGCGACGATCCTGGGGAAGGCGTATGCCTTCCTCAGACGCCCGATCTGGGTCGAGGGCTATCCGCGCAACGACGTGCTCGTGGGCGGCGATGCGACTCCGACGCGGGAGGCCCTCGGCATCCGCCCCGGCGAGCGCGTGCTGCTCTACGCGCCGACCTGGCGCGATGACCGCGACGAGATCGTGGACTTCGTCGATCCGGCCGAGCTCGCCGCCGCCACTGACGCGGTCGTGCTGGTGCGGGGGCACTCGCGGACGCTCCTTCCGGGACGGGATGCCGAAGGGCCGCGGGTCGTCGACGTGACGGGATTCCCCGACACATCACAGCTGCTGCTGGTGGCGGACGCGCTCATCACGGACTACTCGTCGGTGATGTTCGACTTCTCGGTCACCGGCAAGCCGATGTACTTCCTGGTGCCCGACATGGAGCACTACCGCGGCGAACTGCGGGGGTTCTACTTCGACCTGGCCGCTCACGCGCCGGGGCCCGTCCTGCGTACCCAGGAGGAACTGGTGGCGACCCTCGGCCGCGACGACTCCGGGGCCTACGCCGAGCGCTACGCCCGCTGGCGTGCGAAGTTCAACGCCCGCGATGACGGCAGGGCCGCTGAGCGCGTCGTCTCCCGCATCCTCGACCAGGGCTTCATCGACGCTGGGAGCTGACTCCTCGTCGCGGGGCCGCTGCAGGTGCGAAGCGGCCTAGGGCAGCGGAGTGTTGCGGGTGCCGAGCCTCGAGGTGTCGACGGTGTCGTGCGCCCCGCGCACGAGTCCGACGACGAAGCCCCAGCCCCACGAGAGGTGCATCGTCGGAAGAACTCCGGCCGTCCACAGCTTGTCGCGCCAGCCGCGACCTCCGCCCGGACCGAGAGCGACCACGACGACGAGGAGGGCGTAGGCGATGATCGGCAGGTAGACGACGGATGCCGCCACCGCCCACCAATCGTGGAGGACGCCGGTCGCCTGCACCACGCCCACCACCACGGCGAGCAGCAGCGTGAGCACGAGAAGCGGAGGTGCGAAGAAACGCAGGGAGTTGCCGCGCCCGAAGCGACGGACGAGCTCCCCGCGCCATCGACCGGTCGCCGAGAACTGACGGGCGAGCCGCACCCAGCTCTCTCGCGGCCAATAGGTCACCGCCAGAGTCGGATCGAACCAGACGCGGTAGCCGGCGCGGCGGATGCGCAGGTTCAATTCCCAGTCCTCGCCGCGGCGGATGGACTCGTCGAAGAGGCCGACCTCATCGAGGACGCTGCGCCGCATCACACCGAGGTACGCGGACTCCGCCTCGCCTTCTTGCGTCCCGCCGTGGTAAGCGCCGCCCCCGAGGCCTATCGGGGAGTTGTAGGCCCGTGCGACCGCGCGCTGGAACGGCGTCCGGCCCTCGGCGCGCATCACGCCGCCGACGTTCGCCGCTCCGACGCGATCGAGGGCCGACAGTGCGCGGCGGGTGTAGTCCGGCTCGAGCTCGGAGTGCGCGTCGACGCGAACGATGGTGGGGTAGCGGCCGGCCCGGATGGCGAGGTTCAGACCCACCGGGATGTCGGCGGCCGGGTTGTCGACGAGCGCGATCCGCGTCTCCGCGGCCGCGAGCTCCCGTGCGAGCTCGGAGGTGCCGTCGGTGGAGGGTCCCAGTGCCAGGATGAGCTCGCTGGGACCGTCGACCTGCTGGGCGAGGACGGTCTCGACGGCCCGGCGCAGGTAGGCGCGCTCGTTGAGGACGGGCATGACGAACGTCACGCCCGCGGCGGGGGAACGGAGGGAGCGTCCCGACGCCCGCGCTGCTCGACATGCACGCGTCGATCATGTCACGGGGCTGCCCGAGAACCGGCTGGACGACCCCGTTAGGCTGGAGCGGTGGGTCTGGTCTCGGATGGGAAGAAGGCGGTCGCGCTCGTCCGCAAGGCGGTGCGCCACCGTCGGGCCGTGATAGACGTCCGCCGCTCACTGGCGACGAAGCCCGATCATCCGCCGTTCCACTTCCGCGTCGCCGTGTACTTCGCCGACGGCGCCGTCAACATGTACCAGATGCGTCAGTGGTACAAGCCGCTCGCCGAGCTCGCGAAGACGTGGCCGGTCGTCGTGCTCAGCCGGGCGGCCACCGGCGCCCGTGCCCTTCTGACCGAGGACGCTCCGCCCGTCGCGTTCGTGCCGACGGTGCGGGATCTGGAGCGCTTCCTCGCGCAGCAGGACATCCGCGTCGTCCTCTACGTGAACCAGAACGCCCGCAACTTCCAGATGTTCCGGTACGGGCGTCGCTGGCACGTGTTCATCAACCACGGCGAGTCCGACAAGATGTACATGACCACGAACCAGTACAAGGCGTACGACTACGCCCTGATCGCGGGGGATGCCGCTCGGGACCGTCTCTCCCGGGTGCTGTGGGACTACGACGTCGACCGCCGCACGATCGCCATCGGGCGTCCGCAGGCCGATCACTACTCGGGCGCCCTGCCGTACCGGCCCGACGAGCGCACCGTGGTGCTCTACGCGCCGACGTGGGAGGGCGACCGGCCCTCCGCCCACTACGGATCGGTGCGCACGCACGGCGAGGCGCTGGTCGCCGCACTGCTGGCGTCAGGCTCGCACCGTGTGATCTACCGGCCACACCCTCGATCGGGCGTGGTGGATCCCGAGTACGGCGCCGCGAACCGGCGCATCATCGCGGCGCTCGCCGCGGCCAACGCCTCCGATCCCTCCGCCCAGCACGTCTACGACGACGGGCCGGACCTTGGATGGCAGCTGGCCGCAGCAGACGTCGCGATCGTCGACATCTCCGCCATGGTCTACGACCGCCTTGCCGCCGACAAGCCGCTCATGATCACCAGACCCGCTGATCCGGCCGCGGCGATCGACACTCACGGATATCTCTCGGCCTGCGAGTGGCTCGAGGCGTCGGCTGCCTCCGACATCGTGGCCGAGACGGAGCGGATCCTCGCCGACCCGGACGCGGTCGAACGGCTGGAGCACTGGGTGAGCCACTACTTCGGCGACACCTCACCGGGCGCCGCGACGGCGCGCTTCCACGATGCGATCCGTCACCTCATGGAGGAGTGGGACCGGTGGTACGCGGAGTCGTCGGAAGAGTCGGAAGACGACGAGCCCGAGGACGAGGCCGAGCTCGACGACGCGGTCGAGGGCTGAGCGGACCTCGGCGCGGGGCTCACACGACGGCGGCGGGCCTCTCGACGAGCCGGGCGATCGCCCGCAGGGGGATCGCCACCCAGGTGGGCCGGTTGCGCGCCTCGTAGATCGCCTCGTAGACGGCCTTGTCGAGCTCGAGAGCCGCAAGCAGCGGATGACGAGGGTCGAGGTCGCTGCCGGTGGTGCCGGCATAGCCGGCCACGAACGCATCTCGCGCGTCCCGCGCCCAGGCGCGGGCCGCGTCCGGCGAGCGTTCCGGATCGTCGAGCCGGATCGAGCCTGCCACGTAGTCGAAGGAGCGGAGCATCCCGGCGACGTCCCGCATCGAGAGGTCGTGACGAGTGCGCTCGGGCATCGGTCGCAGCGGCTCTCCTTCGAAATCCAGCAGCACCCAGCCCTGCCCGGGAACCTGCAGGACCTGACCGAGGTGGAGATCGCCGTGGATCCGCTGCAGCGGGGGCCATTCGACCTCGAGCGCCCGGCGGTACACCGTTTCGACGGCATCACGTCGCCCGCCGACGTCGGGCACCTCCGCGATCGCGATCGCGAGGCGGCGCGCCCACGTCTCCGCCACGGCGGCGCGGTCGCTCTCCAAGGCAGTCCGCGTCGGAAATCGCTGGGCGAGAGCCAGATGGACTTCCGCGGTCGCCGTTCCGAGCGCGCGCGCCTGCGAACGGAAGTCGTACCCCCCGTGCAGCCGCCAGGAGAGCGACGCGCCACGCATCCTCGACCCCGGGCAGGAACTCCTGCGCGAACGCGAGCGATCCCGAGATCACCCCGTGGGCTGTCGCCAGGTCGGGCCACCTGCCCTCGACCCAGCCGACCGGGCGCGGGACACGCGTCGATCCGGCGTCGGCCAGGGCCGTCTGCAGCTCGATGTCGGGATTGAGGCCGGGATGGAGCTGGCGGTACACCTTGCAGATGAGCGGGGTTCCGGGACCTTCGTAGATCAGCGAGGTGTTCGACTGCTCGCCGCTGAGCACGCGCGCGTCGAAGGCGCCGAGATCCGGCGTCGCGACCGACGACGCCGCGTGGCCCACCACCGTCGACTGCGGACCCGTCACGGTCCCGCCGGCGATCACGAGCTCGAGCAGGGCGGCCGCATAGGCCCGATCGAATGGCCCGTCGATGAAGGTCGTGCCGGGTTCCGGACTGCCGATCACATGCTCGGCGTCGGCGACGACGGTCTCGGTCGCCCGCGAGACGACGGGGATCTGGTAGAGCACCGCCGGCAGCGCGCCCTCGTCGGCCACGAGGAATGTGCGCACCCGCGCATCGGCGTCGTCCGGTCGGGTGGCCGGCAGGTCCCACCACGAGACGAGGCGAAGGCTCGGCGGGCGTCCCTTCGCCGCATACCATCGCTGCCGGGGCATCCACGCCGCCAGACACGCCAACGTGCTGTCCATGATGTGAGGCTATGGCCCGGGGCGATGCCGTGTCGAGGAGACGCGCAAGCGCTTGCCGCGGAGGACGGCGCGACCGTGGGCTCACTCGTCCGCGGCGGACTCCCGCGGCACTGCGATCTCGATCACCGGCGCGACGGGGATCACGATGGACTCGACTGATCCGCCGCCGAGCCCGAGAAGGTCGAGGGATCCGGCGGCGGGTGCGGCATCCGCCAGCCGCTCGGCCTGCGTCTCCGGGTGCGCGGGCTCGCCGGGAAGTCCGGGAAGCTCCTCGTTGTGCTCCGGTCGCTGGCTGAACAGACCCATACGTCCATTCTCACCCCGCCGCCCGGCTCTTGCGAGCGCCCGGTCACATGGCGAATCTCCAGAGGTACTCCTCGCCGTCTTCGGGGCGGAACCACGCGATCGTGACGATCGATTCGCCGGGGTCTGCATCGCACAGGCAGATCTCGGCCGTGTCGCCTGCCGGCATCTGACCCCAGTGCTCGGTCGCCGAGGCGCGCCCGAGATCGATGAAGACCCGGACGAAGTCCAGCGGCGCAGAGCCGGCGTTGGTGACGAGCGGATGCCGGTCGTAGATGCCGTCGACCCGCCACGGCACGCGGTAGGCGGGTAGCGGACGGGAGTCATCGGGGCCGAGGGCGCGGAGCATGCCGGTCACGGTAGGGACGGCATCCGACGGCGCACGACGCGAAATCGGCGCATCGGACGGCGGCTGTGGGCGAAGCCTCGAATCCCGGCGTGCAGGACTACTGGGGAGGAGCCGGCGTCGTGTCGGTCTCGCCGGCCGCCTCGAGCTCGGGCGCAGATCGGCGAACGACCCTGCCGCCGAGTCGTCCCACGGTCGCCGCGCCACGGCCGATGCCTGTGACAACGGCACTGCCCGCGCGGTAGATGCCGCGCCCCGCCGCCCGTTCGAGCCGCAGGGTGCCGGGCTTCGGCTCGAGGTCGGCGGGAAGGACGTCGGGAGGAAGGCCGAACGCACGACGCGAGTTGACCAGCACTCGTCGCCCCAGGATGTTGTTCCCGGCGCCGCCGATGGCCGCGCCGATGCCGAAGGGGAGGGCTTTGCCGATCCAGGAGCCCGCACCGCGTGCGGCGAACTGATGGATGAAGCTCGTCTTGAGGCGGTCTACCAGGGGACCCATCGCAGCCCGGGGGAGCGTCTTGGTGACCAGCTCGCCCCAGTACTTGTCGCGCCCCGGACCCGTGCCCGCGACCTGACGCGCGAGCTGCGACACGAGGTCGACGCCCTCCTTGCCCATCATGAGGGTGAGGACGAGTGCCCGTGCCCGGTCCGGGTCTGACACGGGGATGCCGTGGACCTCGGTGACGGACTGTGCGAACAGTGCGGTCGCCTCAAGGAAGGCCACTGTCTCCACGCCACTGAGCGCCAGCGTGACGCCGGTCCCGATGCCGGGCACGACGGCCGTCGCGCCCACCGCGGCCCCGCCGGTGGTGACGGCCGCGAGATAGCGGCGCTCGAGGACGCGCACGATCTCGGCGGTCGAGGCGTCGGGGTGGCGCAGGCGGATGCTGCGCAGGTGCGCAAGCACGACCGGCCGCTGGATCGCGAGCACCCGGTCGAGGGCGCGGATCGTGCGCGGATGCTCGTCGGAGCCCGCCGGCGGAAGACCGCCCGTCCAGGGCGCGCCGTCGGGGAGCGAGTGGATCTGGTGCACCTTGTCGGCCATCGGAGCGATCCTAGAGCCGTTTCCCGAGCCTTCGCCCGGGGTTGACAACGTGACTCGCGACTCAGACGTACAGGTTCGCGCGCTCGAGGTCCTCGGCGAAGTCCACCTCGACGGCGTAGAGGTCGGAGATGTCCAGCGGCTCGAGGAGCACGCCGTCCTCGGCGATCGCGAGCTCGAGGCCCCGCTCGAAGTAGTCCTGATCGTCGACGCGGGCAAGGTGGCGCATGAACGCCCTCTTGTCACGGCTCGAGATGTAGTTGATGCCGACCGCCTCGCCGATGCCGCCCTTGACGGTCTTCGACAGCTCATTGATGAAGCCCTCGGGCGTGACGGTGTACTTGACCTCTTCGTCGCTGACCTTCGACGTGTTGACGGTCACGAACGACTGGTCGCGCTCGATGAGCTCGATGGCGCGCCCGAGCACGCGCGGGTCGAAGACGACGTCGCCGTTCATCCAGAGCACGCCGCTCTTGCCGGTCTTCGCGAGGGCGCGAAGCAGGCTCTTGGACGTGTTCGTCTGGTCGTATCGGTCGTTGTAGACGTAATCCACGTCGGGGAACGCCTCGACGATCGTCTCGGCGCGGTAGCCGACGACGGTCGTGATCTCGGCGTCGTCGCCGAAGGCGGCACGGATGTTGTCGTGCTGCTGCTGCATGATGCTGCGGCCGTCGCTGAGCTCGGTGAGAGGCTTGGGCAGGCTGCGGCCCAGGCGCGAGCCCATGCCTGCGGCGAGGATGACGGTCTGAAGGGTCACGGTAGCTCCTGAAGTCTGAGATTCACTGTCGGTTCACCGACGAGACACCCCTTCGTGCCTCCCTCATGGTAGCCATGACGCCTGGGAACGGGCAGAATGGGCGACCGCCGTTGCCGATTCGTGACACAACGTCGATAATGTGGCTCGGCGTCGCGGACGTCCCCGTCCGGATGAGGCGCTTGATACCTTGGTTCGGTGACAGCCTCCCTCCCGGTGCCGAATGACATCGATCCGGAAGAGCCGGACCGTCACTCCAGCGCGCCCGTCGTCCGGCTTCCCGCTCCCCAGGACCCGCCCGCCGATGCCGCTCGCCCGGCGGCGAAGCCGCGGAAGGGGCAGTCGAAGGGCAAGCCCCGCCGCCCCAGTGCACCGAGGACGGCTCAACCGCCTGAGCGCGGGGACGCTGCCGTCGATCCCGGCCCGCCGCCGCCGTTGCCGAGCGACCTCGAGATCCTGGCGAGCTCCTCGGCAGATCTCGTCGTTCCGCCCCGACCCCCGCTTCCGCCGTCTGCTGCGGCGACGGGTGCCGTCCTCACCCCGCCCGAGCCGGAGGCGGTGGTCGCCGAGCCCCGGGCACGAACGATCACCGAGCCAGAGCCCGAGCCCGAGGCGGCGATCACCGAGCTCGAGCCCGAGCCCGAGGCTGCGATCGCCGAGCCAGGGGCGGCGATCATCGAACCCGACGCGGCGACGAGCAGCGAACTTGTCGCCGAATCCGATCCCATCCGCGCGACGGAGCGCGACGTCGAGGCTGAAGCGCAGACCGCCTCCGAGCTCGTCCCGGCGTCCGAGCCTGGGACAGCGGCCGAGCCTGCCCGGGAAGCCGAACCGGGTCCGCAACCCGAGCTCGCAGACGAGCCCGTCGTGGAGGCAGTGCCCGTCCGGGAGCCCGAATCCGTGTGGGAAGCCGAGCCCGTCCGGGATGTCGAGACGATCCCGAGCCTCGAGCCCGACTCGCGCCATGAGCGAGAGCCGGATCCCGCGTCGCTTCCGGTTCTTCCGGCACCCCTCCCCGCGGCATCCGGCGACGTGCTCGTGCTGCGCGGCGTCACAAAGCGATTCGGCAGCACGCACGCGGTCGAGGGCATCGACCTGACGGTGCCGGCCGGAACCTTTTACGGACTGGTCGGGCCGAACGGCGCGGGCAAGACGACGACGCTCTCCATGATCGCCGGTCTGCTGAACCCCGATCGCGGCACCATTCGCATCGGCGGCGTTGACGCTTCGGCCAAGCCGCTCGCCGCGAAGAAGCTGCTGGGCGTGCTTCCCGATCGACTGCGGACGTTCGACCGTCTCACCGGACGACAGCTGCTCTACTACTACGGGGTGCTTCGCGGACTGCCGCCGGCGGTGGTCGAGAGCCGCACCCGCGACCTCGGCCGGGCGTTCGACCTCGAGAGCGCGCTCGGCCGGAGCGTGTCGGATTACTCGGCCGGAATGCTCAAGAAGGTGATGCTCGCCGGCGCGCTGATCCATTCGCCCCGTCTGCTGGTGCTCGACGAGCCGTTCGAGGCCGTCGACCCGGTCTCGAGCGCGATCATCCTCGACATCCTCTCGACCTACGTCGCGCACGGCGGCACGGTGATCCTCTCCAGCCACGGCATGGAGCTCGTGGAGCGGGTGTGCACCCGGGTCGCCGTCCTCGTAGCCGGGCAGGTGCTCGCCGAGGGCACCGTCGACGAGGTGCGCGGTGAGCTGACCCTCGAGCAGCGGTTCGTCGAGCTCGCGGGCGGCCTCAGCGACGTGGAGGGCCTGGAGTGGCTGCACACGTTCTCCGACTGAGGCTCGCAGTCCTCTTCGGCACGCTGCGCGGTCGGCCCGCGCACGTCGTGCGCGTCTCCGCCGCACTCCTGGTGCTGGTCGCCGCGACCGCTGCCGCGTGCTGGGCACTGCTCACGCTGCGCGACGCCGACACCGACGTGGTCCTCGCCGTGACGGTGCTCGGCGGATCGGCGGTCACGCTCGGTTTCGCGCTGGCCCCGCTCATCGGCGCCGCGGAGGATCCGCTCGATCCGCGCCGATTCGCCGTGCTGGGGCTCTCCCGCGGAAGACTGGCGACCGTTCTCGCGGTGGCGGGCCTCATCAGCGTCCCGATACTGACGCTCCTCGCCGTCGCGGTGTGCGCCGCGATCGTGTGGTCCGACCGTGGCGTGCCCCCGATCGCGACCATCGGGGGAGTGGTCCTCGCTGTGCTCACCTGCAGCCTTCTCGCGCGGCTGTGCATGGCCCTGGCGACGCTCTTCCTGCGGGATCGGCGGTCGCGCGAGCTGTCGGGGGTGTTCCTTCTTGCCGTCCTCGTCGTGGTGGTGCCGGTGGGCGTGTTCCTCGCGTCGCTCGAGTGGCGTGGCGAGGTTCCGCCGCAGCTGCTGGAAGCCGTCTCCGCGCTCGCGCTGACGCCGATCGGCGCTTCCTGGGCGCTTCCGGGCATGATCGCCGAAGGCGACGACGACGCCGTCCTCACCGGCCTCGTGGCCGTCGGCACGGTCGTGCTGCTGGGGATCCTCTGGGCGTGGGCGGTCCGGAGGCTTCTGACGACGACCGAGCGTCCGTCGTCGGGCCGCGAGCGCAGCGGGCTGGGATGGTTCGCCGTCGCGCCTGGAACGCCCGGAGGGGCCATCTCGGCCCGCAGCCTGGTGTACTGGTTCGGCGATCGGCGGTACGTGGTCAACGCGCTCGTGATCCCGGTTGCCGCTGCCATCACGACGGTGCCGCTCCTGGTCGCGGGAGTGCCCTCCGAATTGGTCGCACTGGTGCCGGTGGTCTTCGTCGCGCTCTTCCTCGGCTGGCTCCCGCACAACGACCTCGCGTACGACTCCACGGCGGTGTGGATGCACATCGCGAGCGGCGTTCGCGGTGTGTCCGACCGGATCGGCCGCCTCGTCCCCGTCCTCCTCGCGGGCATCCCGGTGCTCGCCGTCGCCATCCCGATCACGATCACGCTCCACGGACGGTGGGCCATGCTGCCCGCGGTCGTGGGCGTGTGCGCATCGCTCTTCTTCTGCGGCCTCGGGCTGTCGAGCATCTCGTCCGTCGTCGCTCCCTATGCCGTCTCGCGCCCCGGTGAGAGCCCCTTCCAGCAGCCGCAGCGCACGAGCTCCGGAGGCGCGATCGCCCAGGCGCTGGTCATGTTCGGCGTGCTGGTGCTGACGGCGCCGGTGCTGTGGTTCGGCTGGCTCGCCCTGGACGGAGACACGGATGCCGCGGACACGGCGCTGTGGACAGGCGTCGCCATCGGGCTCGGTGTGCTGGTGGTCGGCGTGACGATCGGATCGCTCGTGTTCGAGCGTCGCGGCGGCCGTCTGATGGAGTTCGCCGAAGCGACCTGACCCGTTCGCCGAACACGCCGCCGCGGTCCGGGCCGGGCTCGTCGCGACTACACTGGCACACCATGAGTACTCCCCTCGAAGGTCCGGATCAGGGCGGCCTCGCGACCCTCGACCGCGAGCTCGAAGAGCTCATCCGCGAAGAGAGCGTCGAGCCGGGTGACCACGAGCGCTTCTCGCACTACGTCAAGAAGGACAAGATCCTCGAGTCGGCCATCACCGGCAAGCCGGTGCGGGCGCTGTGCGGCAAGAAGTGGACTCCCGGGCGCGACCCCGAGAAGTTCCCGGTCTGCCCCACCTGCAAGGAGATCTACGAGACCCTCGGCGGCTGACGGTCAGTCCGCGTCGACGTAGACCGTCGGAAGCGCCGGGTCGGACCGGCTGAGCGCCAGAGCGCGCACCGGCAGCTCCTCGCGCACTCGGGCATGGTGCCTGCGAGCAGCCTCGACCCCCGGGGCGCCCTCGTAGCCGGCGTCAGGGGTCCCGTCCGTCACGAGCGGCACCTGGAGGGCGCGGGCGTCGGGATGCGAGGCCGAGGTCTCGAGCTCCTCGAAGCCGTCCGACACCGCGATCAGCTCACTGGTCGCCGTGCCGCCGTCGAGCGTCCGGAAGGCGGCCTTGCGACCGCCCCGCGACCCCTTGTCGGTCGACGCCTTCGCGACCGCGACCCAGCCGCCGGCGGAATCCTGGCGCGCGACCAGCTTGTAGACCATGCCGGCCGTCGGGCTGCCCGAGCCGGTGACCACCGAGGTGCCCACGCCGTAGGCGTCGACGGGGGATGCCGCGAGCGCCGCGATCGCGAACTCGTCGAGGTCGCTGGTCACCGTGATGCGGGTCTGCGTCGCTCCGAGCTCGTCGAGCTGCGCGCGAACATCCGCGGCCACGGTCGGCAGGTCGCCCGAATCGATGCGTACGCCGCCCAGTCCGGTGCCCGCCACCCGTACCGCCGTGGCGACGCCCTCACTGATGTCGTAGGTGTCGACGAGGAGCGTCGTGCCGACGCCGAGCGCATCGACCTGAGCCCGGAACGCGGCCTCCTCGCTGTCGTGCAGCAGGGTCCAGGAATGGGCGGCCGTCCCCATCGTCGGAATCCCCCAGCGGCGCCCCGCTTCGAGGTTCGAGGTCGCGCCGAAGCCCGCGATGTACGCCGCCCGCGCGGCGGCGACGGCTGAGGACTCCGCGGCTCTGCGCGAGCCCATCTCGGCGAGCGGCCGATCGCCTGCCGCCACGCTCATGCGGGCCGCCGCGGTCGCGATCGCGGAGTCGTGGTTGAGCACGCTCAGCGCCAGCGTCTCGAGCACGACGGCCTCGGCGAAAGTGCCCTCGACGGTGAGGATCGGGGAGCCCGGGAAGTACAGCTCGCCCTCGCGGTAGCCGGTGATCGAGCCGGTGAAGCGGTAGCCCTCGAGGTAGTCGAGGGTCGCTGCGGCGACCACCTTCTCATCCCGCAGGAACCGCAGCTCGTCATCACCGAAGCGGAAATCGCGGATCAGCTCGAGCAGGCGCCCTGTCCCCGCTACGACCCCGAACCGGCGAGCGCCGGGCAGGCGGCGGGCGAACAGCTCGAACACGCACCGACGGTCGGCGGAGCCGTCACGCAGCGAGGCGTCGAGCATCGTGAGCTCGTAACGGTCCGTCAGCAGGGCGGTCGAGGGATTCATGCGGGTCAGCCTACTGACCGCCTGGCGTAGGCTGGGGCATCGTGACTCTTCGACAGGCTCAGAGCGGCGCCGACGCGCCGATCGGAATCTTCGACTCCGGCGTCGGCGGGCTGACCGTCGCCCGGGCCGTCTCGGCGCAGCTTCCGCGCGAGTCGGTCCTCTACATCGGCGACACCGCGCGGTCGCCGTACGGCCCCAAGCCCATCGCCGACGTGCGGCGCTACTCGCTCGAGATCCTCGACGCCCTCGTCGAGCAGGGCGTGAAGATGCTGGTCATCGCGTGCAACACGGCATCGGCCGCGATGCTGCGCGATGCGCGCGAGCGCTACGACGTCCCCGTGGTCGAGGTCATCGGCCCCGCGGTGCGGACCGCGATGTCGACCACCCGCAACGGCAGGATCGGTGTCATCGGCACCGCCGGCACGATCAGCTCCGGCGCCTATCAGGACATGCTCGAGGTGAACGAGCGACTGACCGTCTTCGCCCAGGCGTGCCCGCGGTTCGTCGAGTTCGTCGAGGCGGGCGTCACGGATTCTCCTGAGGTCCTCGCGGTGGCCGAGGAATACCTCGCGCCCCTGCGCCACGCCGGCGTCGACACCCTCGTGCTCGGCTGCACGCACTACCCGTTCCTCGAGGGAGCCATCAGCTACGTCATGGGGCCCGAGGTGAGCCTCGTCTCCAGCGACACCGAGACCGCCAAGGACGTCTACCGTCAGCTCGTCTCCCGCGGCCTGCTCGCTGGCCAGGATGCCGAGCCCAGGCACGTCTACGAGGCGACGGGTGCCTCCGCCGACGAGTTCCTCGACCTCGCTCATCGCCTCATGGGTCGTGAGGTGACCGCCGTGCGCCTCGTGCAGACCGGCGCGATCGAGCTTCCCTCCACCCGCAGTTCCGCCAGCCGCCTCGGCTAGGCATCCCTTCCCTGAGGAGTCCCATGACCGACATCGTCCGCGCCGACGGCCGCACCGTCGACCAGCTTCGTCCCATCGTCATCGAGCGCGGCTGGTCGAGTCAGGCCGAGGGCTCGGCGCTGATCTCGTTCGGCAACACCAAGGTGCTGTGCACCGCATCGTTCACCAACGGGGTCCCGCGCTGGCTGTCGGGCAAGGGCAAGGGGTGGATCACCGCCGAGTACGCGATGCTGCCGCGAGCGACCAACGACCGCAACGACCGCGAGAGCGTCAAGGGCAGGATCGGCGGGCGCACCCACGAGATCTCGCGACTCATCGGACGGGCGCTCCGGGCGGTCGTCGACACGAAGGCGCTCGGAGAGAACACCATCGTGATCGACTGCGATGTGCTGCAGGCCGACGGCGGCACCCGCACCGCCGCGATCACCGGGGCCTACGTCGCACTCGCGGACGCCATCGAGTGGGGCCGGACCAAGAAGTTCATCGGCCAGCGATCGCAGGTGCTCGTGGACTCCGTTGCGGCGGTGTCGGTCGGCATCATCGACGGCGAGCCGATGCTCGATCTCGCCTACGTCGAGGACGTGCGGGCCGAGACCGACATGAACGTCGTCGTCACCGGGCGCGGACTCTTCGTCGAGGTGCAGGGCACGGCCGAGGGTGCGCCGTTCGACAAGCGTGAGCTCGACGCGCTGCTCGATCTCGGCGTCGCCGGATGCGCCGACCTGCGTGAGCACCAGCTGGCCGTGCTTCGGCCGGCTGACGAGGCCTGACATGGCTCATCCGGACGAGATGTCCGAGGCCGTGAAAGAGGCGCTGTCGGAGACCGACACCCTTCGCAGGATCGTGCTGGCGACCCACAACGCGCACAAGGTGGAGGAGTTCCAGGCCATCGTGGCCGCGACTCGGCCCGACCTGTACGTCGTCGCGTACGACGGACCCGAGCCGGTCGAGGACGGCGTGACCTTCGCCGAGAACGCCCTGATCAAAGCGCGCGCCGCCGCCGCGTACACCGGGCTTCCGGCGCTGGCGGACGACTCCGGCATCTGCGTCGACGTCCTCGGCGGCGCGCCGGGAGTCTTCTCGGCCTACTGGGCCGGGCACGCGAAAGACCCGGAGGCCAACCTCGCGCTGCTGCTCGATCAGCTGTCCGACATCAGGGATCCGCACCGCACGGCGCAATTCGTCTCCACGATCGCTCTCGTGGTGCCTGCCGATGCCTCGAGCGAGTGCGTGGTCGAGGGAGTGTGGCCGGGCCGGCTCGCCACCGCTCCCGCGGGGCACGGCGGCTTCGGCTACGACCCGATCTTCATCCCCGACGGTCAGCCCGCTGACGCCGACCGCACGGTCGGCGAGTGGTCCGCGGCGGAGAAGAACGGCGCGTCGCACCGGTCCCGCGCCTTCGCGGCGCTCGCACCGCTCCTCGAGGATCTCTGACGCCTCGACGCGGGCGGATCACCGGCGTGGTGAGAAGGACACTCATTCCCGAGATGCCGCGCGCGCCGCGGGATCGCACGCCGGGCGCCTAGCCTGGAGCCATGCACGACCACGCGCCGAGCGGCATCCGCGGGGCGGGCAATCGCCGCCTGCTCGCGATCTCGCTCGCGATCACGACGGTCGTCATGGTCGTTCAGATCGTCGGCGCGGCGCTGTCGGGCTCGCTCGCGCTGCTCGCGGACGCCGCCCACATGTTCACGGATGCCGCAGCCCTGGTGATCGCGCTGGTCGCGAGCATCGTCGCCGCCCGGCCCGCCAACGACCGGCGGACCTTCGGATATCAGCGGGCAGAGGTGTTCGGCGCGCTGGTCAACGGCGTCATCCTCCTCGCCCTGACGGCGTGGGTCGCGGTGGAAGGCGTGTCTCGCCTGCTCGCGCCGGCCGATGTGGAGGTCGAGGGCGGTCTCATGCTCGTCGTCGCCATTGTCGGCCTGCTCGCCAACGCGGTCGCGATGTGGCTTCTCAGCGGGGCCCAGCGACACAGCCTGAACGTACGGGGCGCCTACCTCGAGGTGCTGGGCGACCTTCTCGGCTCGGCCGCCGTGATCGTCGCGGCGATCGTGATCCTCGTCACGGGGTGGGCACCGGCGGACGCCATCGCCTCTCTGCTGATCGCCGCCATGATCGTCCCTCGGGCGATCGGGCTGCTGAAGGAAGTCGTGTCGGTGCTGGCCGAGTCGGCGCCGCAGGGCACGCACGTGCGCGACATCCGCGACCACATCCTGGCGACCCCGGGAGTCGTCGACGTCCACGACGTGCATGTCTGGCAGCTCACCCGCGGAGCGCCGGTGTTCTCGGCCCACGTCGTGGTCGACGATCGGGTGATGCGCAACGGCCAGGCCTCCGGCATCCTGAGTCAGCTGCAGACCTGCCTGTCGCAGCACTTCGATGTCGAGCACTCGACGTTCCAGCTCGAGCCGGCCGGTCACGTGGAGCACGAAGCGCACGCCTGACCGGAATGCGCTCCGTCCGGCTACTCGGCCGGCGGTGCGTCCTCGCGGCGCACCTCCTGCGGGCTCTTGTCGGGGCGCAGACCGCGCCAGCGCGGATGGCGAAGGATCCCGCCGGGTGTGAACTCGCCGTACTCGACCTCGCCCACCAGCTCGGGGCGCACCCACAGCGCATCCCGCGCGTCGAGCGGCGGCACGCCCGCGAGGGGGTTCTCGTCGGTGCGGAGCGGCGTGAGCTTCTTGAGCAGTGCGGCCAACGCGGAGTCGCTGAAGCCAGAGCCCACCCGGCCCGCATAGTGCAGTCCGTCCAGCCCGGGAATGCCGAGCAGGAGCGAACCGAAGGTGCTGCTGCGCCCGCCCTTGCCAGGACGGATGCCGGCGATCACGACCTCCTGGGTGTGGGTGATCTTCACCTTGAGCCACGACTCCGAGCGAGCTCCGCGAAGATACCGCGATGCCGGATCCTTCACCACGATCCCTTCCAGGCGCAGCTGACGGCTGGCCTCCAGCGCCGCGTCGACGTCGTCGAAGACCGGAGGCACGGCGATCGGATCGATCGCGCCGGCCGCGATCGCCTCCAGCACGTCGCGGCGCTCGCGCAGCGGAAGCGGGGTGAGGTCGTCGCCGTCGTGCCGGAGGACGTCGAAGAGGTAGTAGCGCACCGGGGTGCGACGCGCTTCGCGGGTGATGTCGCCCGCGCGCTCGAGGTTCATGCGGGTCTGCAGCAGCGGAAAGCTCGGCCGCCCGTCGGGCTCGAGCGCCACCAGCTCACCGTCGACCACCGCCGCCTCGTCGCCGAGCCCGGCGTCGACGGCCGTGAGTTCGGGGTAGCGGTGGGTCAGCTCGTTGCCGCTGCGCGCGTACAGGCGGAGGCGCGATCCGTCCCAGACGCCGATCGCGCGGATGCCGTCCCATTTCGCCTCGACCCACGCCGGGTCTCCCCACCGCTGGGCCGCCTGTTGCGCGAGTGCGGGGCTGGCCGACGTCGACAGCATCGGCCGCAGATCGTCGGCGGCGACAGTCGCCGGCGGCGGGGGAGAGGGACGGCGGGCGGATGCCGTGGGTCGCGGCTCGTCGGCCTGAGGACTGGGTTCGACGGGAGTGCCGTCCGGCTGGAGCCGGCCCTCGGCATCCGTCTTCATCCGGTGCAGCAGCCAGGACGACTTCTCACCCTCGCCCTCGGTGCGGATGAGCGCCAGGCGAACACGGCCGAGGGGGCCGCCGGGACGACCCTCGAGGGTCGCGATGACCTCGTCGTCGCGCCACTTCTCGAGGTCGTAGCGGCCGTCGTCCCAGATCGTGACCGAGCCGCCGCCGTACTCGCCGGCCGGGATCGTGCCCTCGAAGGTCGCGTACTCCATCGGGTGGTCCTCGGTCATGATCGCGAGGTTGTTGCGCTTGTAGGAGTGCGGGACGCCGCGCGGCACGGCCCAGCTGACGAGCACGCCGTCGCGCTCGAGACGGAAATCCCAGTGCAGCGCCGTGGCGTGGTGCTCCTGGATCACGAAACGCGGCTTCTCATCGGTCGGTGTCGCCCCGAGCGGATTGGTGGGAACCGGCTCGGGCGTGCGGTCGGCGCTGCGCTTGGAGATGTAGGCCGACAGCGGACCCGCCTCCGCCTCTCGGCCACCGGCGTGGAAACCGAGCGGCGCCATCGGGTCGCCGATCGCCTCGATCCGCTCGAGGACCTCGGTGAACTCGAGGTGGCGCAGGTCGGGATCTTCGAGCTCGTCCCAGTGGCGCGGCGCGGCGACCGTCGGGTGCGAGCGGCCCCGCAGCGAGTACGGGGCGATCGTCGTCTTGGACCCGTTGTTCTGACTCCAGTCGATGAGCACCTTGCCGCGCCGCTCGGACTTCTTCATGCTGCTGACGACGAGGTCGGGCTGGTCGGCCTCGATCGCGCGCGCCAGCTCGTTCGCGAGCGCGGACGCCTGCTCGGTCGACTGCCCCGGTGGAAGCGCGGTGTAGAGGTGGATGCCCTTGCTGCCGCTGGTGACGGGAAAAGGCTCGAGGCCCATCCCCTCGAGGATCGCCCGCGCCCAGCCGGCGACCACGGCGCACTCGGCGAGCCCGACCCCGGGCCCAGGATCCAGGTCGAGCACCAGCCGGTCTGCGTCGCCGCGGCCGCCGTCCGGCGCGAAGCGCCACTGCGGCACGTGCAGCTCGAGGCTGGCCACCTGCGCGAGGTAGACGAGGGTGGGCACGTCGCCGGCGAGCGGATAGTCCTTGGTGCCCGAGGAGTGGGGGATCGGCATCCGCCTCACCCACGACGGTGCGCCGCGTTCGAGGTCCTTGGCGAAGAAGACCATGCCGGGGTCGTCCTCGGTCCCGACGCCGTCGGGCCAGCGCTTCCGGGTGACGGGGCGCCCGATCACGTGAGGAATCATGACCTCGGCGACGCGCGTGTAGTAGTCGATCACCTCGCCCTTGGTGGTGCCCGTCTCGGGATAGAGCACCTTGTCGAGGTTCGTGATGCGCAGGCGCCTGCCGCCGATGCTCACCAGTTGCTCTCCGCCGGGCATGCGTTCAGGCTAGCCGGGAGTGGTGCCGCCGCTGGCCTTGGGCGCTCAAACACGGTGTACTGGTGTGATGAGGGCGATCTGGAAAGGTGCGCTGACGTTCGGGCTCGTGAACGTGCCGGTCAAGGTGTATTCCGCGACCGAGGACCACGACGTCTCGCTGCACCAGGTGCACAACAAGGACGGCGGACGCATCCGCTACCAGCGGGTCTGCGAAATAGACGGCGAGGTCGTGCCCTACTCCGACATCGACAAGGCGTACGACGACGGCGACAAGACGGTCGTGCTCACCAAGGACGACCTCGCCTCGCTGCCCTCTGAGAAGAGCCGTGAGATCGACGTCGTGGAGTTCGTGCCGAGCGAGCAGGTCGACCTGCTGACGCTCGACCGCGCGTACTACCTCGAGCCCGACTCCGCGTCGCCCAAGGCGTACGTGCTGCTGCGCAAGACCCTGGAGCAGACCGACCGCACGGCGATCGTGCGGTTCTCGCTGCGGCAGAAGACGCGCCTGGCCGCATTGCGGGTCCGCGGCGACGTCCTGGTGCTGCAGACCCTTCTGTGGGCCGATGAGGTGCGCGAGGCGGCGTTCCCCGCGCTGGATGAATCGGTGCGCATCTCGGCGAAGGAGCTCGAGCTGTCGGCATCCCTCGTCGAGAGCTTCGCGAGCGACTTCGACCCGGAGGAGTTCACCGACGAGTACCAGGCCGAGCTGCGGACGCTCATCGAGGCCAAGCTCGAGAAGGGCGACGCCGTCGACACGGCCGAGACCTTCGGCGACCACGACGAGGAAGAGACCGGCGGTGAGGTCATCGACCTCATGGCGGCCCTGCGGGCGAGCGTCGAGAAGTCGCGCGCGGCGCGCGGCGGATCGGACTCGAAGGATTCCGGAAAGAAGGATGCCGGCGCCGCGAGGTCGGACGCCAAGGCTTCCGGTTCCGGAGCCAAGAAGCCGGCGGCAAAGAAGACGGCGGAGAAGAAGCCCGCCGCGAAGAAGAAGGCCTCCTGACGCGGTCTCAGGCTCGCGGCGTCTCGCCGGTCTCGGGGCCACGCTCGAAGACCTCGGGGTCGAGCACGAGCGCCTCGGCCTCGGCCTCGTCGGTGACGACGTCCTCGCCCGCAGCAGCGGCCTTCTTGGCCTTGCTGCGCTCGCGGAGGTAATGCCACAGCGTGATGAGGGCGGTGCCGCCGACGGCGATCAGCAGGATGACGTCGATGTACTCGGTGACCAGGTCGCGCACGAACGGGATGAATCCGATCGCGTAGCCGAACATCGTGAGGCCGAAACCCCACAGCACGGCGCCGATGAGGTTGTACAGCGTGTACTTGCCCTTGTGCATGTGGCCGACGCCCGCCGCGACCGGCGCGAAGGTGCGGACGATCGGCACGAAGCGGGCGAGGATGATCGTCAGGCCGCCGAAGCGCTCGAAGAAGGCATTGGTGCGCTCGACGTTCTTGACGCTGAACAGGCCGCTCTCCTTGCGCTCGAAGACGGCGGGGCCGGCCTTGTGGCCGATGAGATACCCGACCTCCCCTCCTACGAACGCGGCGAGACCGATCAGGAGCGCCACCCACCACACGCTGATTCCGAAGACTCCGTTGGGCGCCGCGTCGGTCGAGTGCGAGAGCAGGCCGGCGATGACCAGGAGCGTGTCACCGGGCAGCAGGAAGCCGACGAGCAGTCCGGTCTCGGCGAAGACGATGAAGCACACGACGACGAGCGCCCAGGGACCTGCCCATGCGATGATCGCGGCCGGGTCGAGCCAGGGGATCAGGGCGGTAGGGACTGCGTGCACGGTGGGATTCCCGTCGGTCGAGGTGTCGGCGGTCGGCGAAGTCTGCGAACGTCCGCGTGCGGAAGGTGGGACTTGAACCCACACGCCCGGAGGCACAGGAACCTAAATCCTGCGTGTCTGCCAATTCCACCACTCCCGCGAGTGGGTTCAGTCTACTGAGGTGACCCGGGCGGGACGGTGGGGATGGCCCCCGGATGTGGCGCTTGACGCGGCTCGCGGACTAGCGCTTGATGCCGAAGAGGAAGTAGCTCGCGGGCCCGATCCAGTTCACGAGGATCGCCGGGATCCACGCCGCCTTCGGACCGCGCACTTCGCGGGCGTCGCGGCTTGCCAGGTCCCAGAAGGCCAGGAAGGCGAAGGCCACCTGCACGAGCCCCGCAATGCCGAGGCCCGCCCGCGCACCGGGAGAGATCCGCGTCTTGATCTGATCCATCGTCTTTTCGTCCATCGTCATGCTCCTTTCGCTCCCCACGTCCATCCTGCCGCCGACGGCCCGGGATCGCACCTGCGGAGAGGATTCTTCGTCGGCGGGCAAACCGGCCTCGACATGGAGGACGTCGCAGCCGACCGTCGCCGATCGGTCGACCACCCGACGAGCTTCAGGACAGTAGCCCGCCGAACAGGAGGGACACCATCATCGCGACGATCACGGAGTTGAAGGTGAAGGCGAAAAGGACATTGACGCGCACAAGAGTCCATGCACGCCGTGACTCGATCGTCGCCGACACCGTCGCGGCCATGGTGGAAAGCAGGATCGCGAGGGTCAGGAAGTCGGTGAAGCGAGGCTCGTCCTGGATGCTCAACGTGATGTGCCGCTCCTCGTCGCTGCCAAGCGCCAGACGGAGGTATTCGAGGGCAAAGGAGTAGACCAGCAGCGCCCAGGAGGCGGCCACCGTGAGCAGGCCGAGCACGACGAAAATCAGGTCTTCGCGGAACGCCGGGTCCTGTGCGATGACGATGGTGAGTCCGACAGCGACGAATGCGCCCGTCAGCGCCCAGCTCTGTGCGCCCCCGTAGCCGAAGAGGCGGATCCACCAGCGACGGAGCGATCGCGCCTCTCGTCGGGCGGCCGCATCCAGCCGTCGCGGCCCTTGACTCACGTAGACGATGTGCGTCCACACGAGATAGATGGTCACGAACATCGGCCATACGACGAGGTAGAACGCCGCGAGCACTGTGGCGAGATTCTGGTAAGGGAAGTCGGGACGAAGGTAGAGGATCCCGACGACGACCGCGACGCCGACGATCCCGGCGACTGCCGAGCTCCAGTTCGCCCTCGACAGATCGCTCACATATCGGATCGCCATGCCCCTCATGCTGGCACAGCGCCATCCGTCGACTTCACCGGCTTCACGCGCTGATCCGGTCGAAGGTCTCGCACCGGACTTCATGCTTCGCGCGATGGCACCTGTGGATAACTTGCGGATGCCGCGGCGCCGACTTGCGAGGATGCTTCGGTGACCCTCGCGCCGCCGCCCGTCTCGACCCTTGTGGCCGAGCGCGTCCGCGATCGGCTGCGAGCCGAGCGCGCCGACCCGGCGCGCGACCCGGACTTCGCCGCGCAGATCGCGCGCGCCGAAGTGCGGCGTCACAACGACTTCGCCCTCGCTCGGGGCCTTGCCACGGTCGACGACGAGTCGGCGTGCGTGCGCGAGGTGCTGGCCGTCGTGGCGGGGTTCGGCCCACTGCAGACGTACCTCGACGATCCGACCGTCGAAGAACTGTGGATCAACGCCCCCGATCGCGTCTTCGTGGCTCGAGGCGGTGTCCCGGAGCGCGCACCGCTCGTGCTGACCGACACCGCCGTGCGCGACCTGGTCGAGCGGATGCTGCAGTCCAGTGGGCGCCGCGTCGACCTCAGCCAGCCGTTCGTCGACGCGTCGCTGCCGGACGGCTCGCGGCTGCACGTCGTCATCCCCGACA
This sequence comes from Microbacterium yannicii PS01, assembly GCF_000304335.1. Taxonomy (GTDB): domain Bacteria; phylum Actinomycetota; class Actinomycetes; order Actinomycetales; family Microbacteriaceae; genus Microbacterium; species Microbacterium yannicii_A. The sequence goes on from NZ_CAJF01000007.1 coordinate 68,932, forward strand.
TCACGCGGCGCCACTGGGCGGTGAACATCAGGAAGTTCCTTCCGGCGTATCGGGATCTGCACCGGCTCGTCGAAGCAGGCTCCCTGGACCCGCACGCAGCCCAGATTCTTCGAGAGGCAATGGCGCAGGGCCAGTCGGTGCTCGTGTCGGGTGCCACGCACGCGGGCAAGACCACACTGCTGGGTGCTCTGATCGCCGCCTGCCCGCCTCAGCACCGCATCGTCACCGTCGAGGAGACGTTCGAACTCGCCGTCGCGGCCCCCGACATCGTCTCGCTTCAGGGACGACAGCCGAGTCTCGAGGGCACCGGCGAAGTGAGTCTCCGACGCCTCGTGAAAGAGGCGCTGCGAATGCGACCCGACCGTCTCGTCGTGGGCGAGGTCCGCGACGCGGAGGCGCTCGATCTCCTTCTCGCGCTCAACACCGGCGTGCCTGGCGCCGCAACGATCCACGCCAACTCGGCGCGCGGGGCGCTGCGCAAGCTCGCGGCGCTGCCGCTGCTGGCCGGACGCAACATCGACTCCGCCTTCGTGCTCCCGGCGGTCGCGGCATCGGTCGATCTGGTGGCGCACTGCGAGCGCGACGCGTCCGGCGCACGCCGGGTGGTCGAGATCGTCACCCCGACGGGAGTCGAGGACGGCGTGATCACCGCGCGCTCGCTGTACCGGGCGGGTGGGGCATGACGTTCGTCTGGGGAGCGGTGCTCGCCGCGGGCGTCCTGCTGGTGATCTCGCCATGGCTCTGGCCGGCAGGGCAGCGGCGCGCCGTCGCAGGACGACCCGGCCGGCTCGCCCGTCTTCTCGAGGACTCCGGGCTGCCGCGGGTGTCGCCGACCTCGATCCTGGTGGTCGCCGGGTGCACGGCAGCCGTCGCCGCCGCGACGGCCTGGCTCGTCACGCAGGTGGCAGCGCTCAGCCTCGTGGCGGCGGCCGCCGGTGCGATCGCTCCGTTCGCGTGGCTGCGGGCGCGCCGCTCCCGCCTGCTGCGCAGCCGGCGCGCGCTGTGGCCCGACGTGTGCGACCTGCTGATCGCCTCGGTGCGCGCCGGCATGTCGCTCCCGGATGCGGTCGCAAGCCTTTCGGACTCCGCGCCCGTCGAACTGCGTCCCGCATTCGCCGCCTTCGCACGTGATGTCTCCGCCTCGGGCCACTTCGACTCCAGCGCGCAGCGGCTGAAGGCGTATCTCGCCGACCCCGTCGCCGATCGGATCGTCGAGACGCTCCGGATGGCGCGCCAGGTCGGAGGAACGGAGCTGACCGCTGTGCTGCGGGCTCTGGCGACCTCCGTGCGCGCCGATGCCTCGCTGCGCTCCGAGGTCGAGTCGCGTCAGTCGTGGATCCGCGGCGCGGCCGTGCTCGGCGTCTCCGCACCGTGGGTGATCCTGGCGCTTCTCGCGTTTCGTCCCGAGGGCGCGCGTGCGTATGGCAGTCCTGAGGGGATCGTCCTCATTCTCGGGGGAGCGGCCGTGTCGTTCATGGCGTTCCGCGTCATGATCCGCCTGGGCAGGCTGCCCGAGCCGCGGCGGTGGTTCGGATGATGACGCTCACGACCGGAGACCTCGCCTACGCCGTCGTGCTGGGTACGGCGCTCGGAGTCGGGGTCTGCCTGCTGGTCTCGCTCGCGCCGCGATGGGGTGCGCCGAGCCTCGCGCGCCGGATCGCGCCGTACATCCGGGACGTGACCGACCCGCGCGGTCTGGACGTGTCGCCATCTGGAAGCGGCTACGACCCCTCCCTCGCCTGGGCCGCCGTGCAGGCGCGCTTCGCACGTGCGATCGGCGGAGACGAGGCCGTCCGACGGCGCCTGCAGCAGGCGGGGTGGACGATGGATGCCCCGCGCTTCCGCGGTCGACAGCTCGGCTGGGCGGTGGCCGGGCTCGCTCTCGGCGGCGCCGTGGTCGTGGCCCTGGTGCTCCTGGGTCGCGGCTCACCGGCTCTCGGTCTGCTCCCTCCGCTGGCAGCGATCGGCGGCGCGCTCGCGTGCGATGCCTGGCTCACACAGGCAGCCCGGGCGCGCGTCGCGCGGATCGAGGAAGAGCTGCCGACGGTGCTCGAGTTCCTCGCGCTGTGCCTGTCGGCGGGAGAAGGGATCCTCGATTCGCTGCGGCGGGTGAGCGAGGTGGGCGCCGGAGAGCTCACGGCCGAGCTGCGCGGCGTCGTGGTCGCCGTCGGGACCGGCTCGACGCTGTCGGACTCGCTCGGCCGGCTTGCGGGACGGCTCGACATCGCCTCAGTGAGCCGTTCGGTCGACCAGCTGGTCGCTGCGATCGATCGCGGGGCCCCGCTCGCGCAGGTACTGCACGCGCAGGCGCTCGATGCCCGCGAAGACGCCAAGCGCGGGCTCATCGAGCGAGCCGGGCGCAAAGAGATCTACATGCTGATCCCTCGCAGTATTGGGTAAACACACTTCTTCAGCCGGCAGTGCAGTCCACACTCGCAGGTTGAACGACGACGCAGTCGTGCCTGGCTGGCTCGTAGTACTCCACGCCTTCCGGCAGGACCGGGCCTGGCTCGCCGAAGAATGCGCGGTAGTCGTTCGCGCACCCCTCAGTGCCGTAGCACTCGAAGCCGTCCGGGTAGATGAGCCACCTGCTGTTCTCGCGGGCCCACTCCGGCAACTCGGTCAGGTAGGTCGGGGTCGGTGTAGCGCTCACTGTTGGCTTTGGTGTCGGATCAGCCGTCTGCGGTGCGGTCGCAACGGTGCACCCGGCGACCGCGGTCGCGGCGAGGACGAGCGCGGCGAGGGCGGTGGCGAGCTTGGCTGTGCTGGACATGATGACATGTTTGCAGAACGGCACATTGTGCACCTCACAAGGGTGAAGTCGACATGCCCGGACCGTTGGTCTTCCTGATCCTGCCGCTGAGCGTGCTGTTCGCGGTGTTTCCGGGGATCTTCATGCTTCGGCTGGGCATCGGATGACCGCACGGTCCGAAAGAGAGAGATGAAGATGACGCTGATCCATGATGCAGTCGACAGAGTGCGCACCGTGTTGCAGGACCTCGACGAGGACGAGCGCGGTGACGTCCCCGGATGGGTGCTGATCACGCTGATGACCGCGGGTCTCGTCGTTCTGATCTGGGCTGTCGCGGGGCCTGCCCTGGCAGGTCTCTTCGAGCAGGCCATCGAGCGCGTCTCCGGCCTCTGAACCGTGGGTGACACTCGTGTTCGGCGCGCGAAGGGCCTGCGTGCCCGGCTCGCTGCTGCGCACGAGGGAGAAGACGGGTCGAGTCCCGTCGAGTTCGTCCTCGTCGGCACACTCCTGACGGTGCTGACCCTGGCCGTGCTGCAGCTCGGGCTCGCCGTCTATGTGCGCAACGTCGTGCATGATGCGGCGGTGGAAGGCGCGTATCACGCGGCTCTGGCCGACACGTCGCTCGACGAGGGCGCACGCCGGACCCGCGACATCGTCACGCGCACCGTCGGCGCACAGTACTCCGCGGACGTCTCGGTACGAGAGACGACGGCGCTCGGCCACCCGTCCGTCGAAGTGCGCGTATCGGCGGCGCTCCCGCTCATCGGATTGCTCGGATCCCCGAGGACGATGGAGGTGACGGCGCATGCGCCCGTCGAGTCGCTCGACTGACACGGGGTGCGAGGAGAAGTCCGCGGATGACGAGCGCGGGTCGGCTGCCCTGGAGTTCATCCTCGTCGGACTGCTCATGCTCGTGCCGCTGGTCTACCTGGTCGTCGCCCTGGGCGCGATCCAGCATCAGACGCTCGGCGCTGAAGCGGGCGCGCGGCATGTCGCCCGCGCCATCTCCACGGCGGGGAACTCGGCTGAGGCGAGCGAGCGAGCCGACCGAGTCCTCGCCTCGGTCATCGACCAGTACGGACTGGACGGCGTCGACATCGACATCGACTGCCGGCCCGCGGGCTCCGCATGCCCGGCGCCCGGCGCGACGCTCATGGTGACCGTCCGTGCGGCGGTCGCACTGCCACTCGTCCCGCCCGTGCTCGGCCTCGAGCGGATGGCCTCGATCCCCATCGAGGCCACCGCCGCGCACAAGGTGTCCCGCTTCTGGGGAACCTCATGATGCGGGCGCGAGGCGACAGGGCGCCGGCCTTCGGGTCCGACGACGACGGCAGTGTCATGGTCCTGACGCTCGGCTACGCCGTACTCGCGATCGTGGCGATCCTCATCTGTGTGGCGGCGACGAGCCTGTACCTCGCGCAGAAGCGTCTGGACGCCCTGGCGGATGCCGCGGCTCTCGCCGCCGCGGACGGCTTCGAGCTGACGGTGGTCGCCGGTGAACCGGTCGCCACGCTCAGCGATACCGACGTACGCGACCAGGCGCAGCTCATGATCGACGAGATCGGCGGGGACGCGATGCTCGTGGCCGCGGACACGCCGGACGGCGTGTCGGCGCGTGTCACCGTTGCGGGGGCATGGCATCCACCCGTGGTGACGCTGTTCGTGCCGGACGGCGTCGCGCTCGCGGCGACGGCGACCAGTCGGACTGCGCTGCGCTGATGGGCAGGAGCCGACGGGCTACCAGCCGTGGATGTTGAACCACTCACGGCGTCGGGCGCGCTCGGCATCCGTTTCCGCCGGGTCTGTCGTGTCGTGCTCGACGAGCCGATGCTCTTCATCGAGCGCGATGAACCGCAGACAGCGCTCGCACAGCGCCCGACCGTCCGGATACCCGTCGGGCAGAGGCTCGGCGGGGACGCCGGCCGTATCCGAGCCGAGGCAGCGCGGTGCGTCAGAGCCGGCATCGGACCACATGATCGTTCGATGACGATGAAGCCCTGGGTGGCCGAGGGGACGCGTACAGCGACGGCCGGCATTGCGACTGCGGCAGAACTGGACCACCCCGGGGGCGGCTGCGGCGGTCGAGTCCTCCATGCCGACGACGGTACCGCGCAGGCAGGGGCCGTCACGCACCTCTGCGCCGCGGCTGGGACTCGAGCGCGGCGGATCAGCGTGCTGGCGGCACGAACCGCGGCACCCACCGCACGAAGGCGAGGGCTCCCACGAGGCCGACCACACCCATGATCCCCGTCGCGACGGCGAGCGAGGCCAGAGCGGTGATCCCCGACACGAGCAGCGGGGCGACCGCGCCGCCGGCATCCGTCAGCGTGCGCCACGAGCCGAGGAAGGCAGCGGGGTCGGCCCGGGGAGCGACATCTGCGCCGAGGGTGAGCAGGATGCCGCTCGAGAGCCCGTTGCCCACGCCGAGCACGGCAGCGAACATGGCGAACCACATCGCCGCCTGGTCTCCGTCGTGCGTGAACGACAGGGCGATGAATCCGACACCCATGAGGAGCATCGCGGGCAGCGCCGCCCACAGGCGCCCGAACCGGTCCATCACCTGGCCGCTCGCGTAGAAGAGGGCGAAGTCGATCGCCCCCGAGATGCCGACGACGAGGGCGATGGTCTGCCCGTCGAGGCCGATCGAGACGCCCCACAGCGGCAGGACGACCTGCCGGGCCGAGCGGACGGCCGAGAGGGATGCCGCGGCGAGGCCGAGCCGCGACAGCACGCGGCGGTGGCGCCACATCGTGCGGAACACCCCGGCGCCCGCTCCGCCACGGTCATTCGCGGCCAGCGGGATCGAGCCTGTGACGGGCTCGCCGGTGTCTTCGGTGTAGTTCACGGGCGATTCGCGCGTCGAGGGCGGCCCGACGAACTGACGCTCGGGGTCGGGGCCCAAGAGCACCAGAAGGACGGTCGCCACGAGGCATCCGCCGAAGAACCAGATCGTGGCGTGCTCGTCGCCGAACAGGCTCAGAAGTCCGGCGGCGACGAAGGGTCCGATGAACATGCCGAGGCGAAAGGTGCCGCCCAGGAGCGACAGCGCTCGAGCGCGGAAGGCCAGCGGCACGCGTGTCGTCATGAAGGAGTGGCGGGCGAGCCCGAATGCCGCCGCACAGAATCCGATGAGGAACACCGCGACGGCGAACAGGCCCAGTGACGGTGCGAGCGCCATTCCCACGACACCGGCGAGTGCGACGACGCCGGCGATGACCATCGTGAGGCGCTCGCCGATGCGGGCGACGGCCCAGCCGGCGGGGATGTTTCCGCAGAGCTGACCGACCACCAGCGCCGAGGCCACCAGGGCGGCGACGGCGACATCCGCGCCGAGGTCGGCCGCGATCACGGGGATGACCGGAAGGACGGCGCCCTCGCCGAGGGCGAAGAGCACGGTCGGGCCGTAGACCATGGGCCCGAACCGCCACAGCACGTCACGCGCTGTGGGGGAGTCGGGGCGGTCCGTCACGTTCAACCACGTTAGTCTGGACTGTCATGCTCGACTTCGATCCTTCCGCCGACATCCAGGCGCTGCGCTCCACGTTCTCCGACATCAAGTCCGTGGTCGACGTCGACGCACTCACCGCCGAGATCGCCCGTCTGAGCGAAGAGGCCGGCGCTCCCGATCTCTGGGATGACGTCGACAAGGCCCAGAAGGTCACCAGTGCCCTGAGCCACCGTCAGTCCGAGCTGAAGCGCATCACCGACGTCGAGCGTCGCCTCGACGACCTGGACGTGCTGGTCGAGCTCGCGAACGAGATGGACGACGAGGATTCGGCCGAAGAGGCGCGCCACGAGATCGCCGAACTCGAAGACATCATCGGACAGCTCGAGGTGCAGACCCTCCTGGACGGCGAATACGACGAGCGGGCGGCGGTCGTCACGATCCGCTCGGGCGCCGGCGGAGACGACGCCACCGACTTCGCCGAGATGCTGCTGCGCATGTACCTGCGCTGGGCCGAGCGCCACAAGTACCCCGTGAAGGTCATGGACACCTCGTACGCCGAGGGAGCGGGCATCAAGTCGGCCACGTTCGAGATCGACACGCCCTACGCCTACGGCACCCTCTCTGTCGAGGCGGGCACGCATCGCCTCGCACGGATCAGCCCGTTCGGTTCGGCCGACAAGCGCCAGACCAGCTTCGCTGCCGTCGAGGTCATCCCGGTGATGGAGGAGGCCGTCGAGGTCGACATTCCCGAGGGCGACATCCGCGTCGACGTCTTCCGCTCGTCCGGCCCCGGCGGTCAGTCCGTCAACACGACGGATTCCGCCGTGCGCCTCACGCACATCCCGACCGGCATCGTCGTGTCGATGCAGAACGAGAAGTCGCAGATCCAGAACCGCGCCGCGGCCATGAGGGTGCTCCAGACCCGCCTCCTCCTGCTCAAAAAGGAGGAAGAGGCGGCGAAGAAGAAAGAGCTCGCCGGCGTCATCACCGCGAGCTGGGGCGACCAGATGCGCTCGTACTTCCTCTACGGCCAGCAGCTCGTGAAGGATCTGCGCACCGGATACGAGGTGGGCAACCCGGCGGTCGTGTTCGACGGCGATCTCGACGGCTTGATCGCAGCCGGAATCCGCTGGCGCAAGCGCAAGGACGACGACTGAGACGCGCGCCCTGAGCTTTGGCGAAGGGCGGGTGTCGCTGGGCACCGCGGCGGGGCGGCCGCATAGGCTCGTTAGGCCATGATCCGGTTCGAGAACGTCACGAAGCGCTTTCGCGGCACTGCGAAGCCCGCCCTGAGCAACGTCGACTTCGAGGTGCAGCGCGGGGAGTTCGTCTTCCTGGTCGGTGCGTCCGGGTCGGGCAAGTCGTCGTGTCTGCGACTGATCCTGCGGGAGGAGACGCCGAGCGACGGGCGCGTGGTCGTGCTCGGGCGCGATCTGCGATCGCTGTCGAACCGCAAGGTGCCGTACTTCCGTCGCCACGTCGGGTCCGTGTTCCAGGACTTCCGGCTGCTGCCGACGAAGACGGTGTTCCAGAACGTCGCCTTCACGCTGCAGGTCATCGGGTCGTCCCGGGCCTTCATCCAGCAGGCGGTGCCCGAAGTGCTCGCCCTGGTGGGCCTCGCCGGCAAAGAGAAGCGGTTCCCGCACGAGCTGTCGGGCGGCGAGCAGCAGCGCGTCGCCATCGCCCGCGCCCTCGCGAACCGCCCCCAGGTGCTGCTCGCCGACGAGCCGACCGGAAACCTCGACCCCGCGACATCCGTCGACATCATGCAGCTTCTCGCGCGCATCAATGCGGGAGGCACCACCGTCGTGATGGCCACCCACGAGGCGGGCTTCGTCGACCAGATGCAGCGCCGCGTGATCGAGCTGAGCTTCGGTGAGATGGTCCGCGATGAGCGTCACGGCGGCTACGGAGACACGTCGGGCCTGCCGAGCCTCGCGCCCGAGCCGGAACGCGGCGCAGCCGCCGTGGCCGCGCTGACAGCGGTGCTCGAAGTGCAGCGCGAGGCCGCGATCGCCGCAGCCGCCGGTCTGGACCCGACGCTCGTCGCCTCCGACGACGAAGACACGACGGATGCCGCGGCACACTCGGCCAGCGCGCACCGGGCCGCCGACCAGCCGTCCTCGCCCACCGTTCCGCAGCGCGCCGGATCGCCGGCGCCGGCCGTCGAACGATCTGCCGTACCGCCGTCCGCTGCTCTCGCCGCCACGGCCCCCGCAGAACCGCGCCCCACGGAACCGCCGCGAACAGAGGCATCCGCTCCACCTCCGCCGCCACCGTCGCACACGCAGCCCATCCCGGTCCTCGATCTGGCCGAGATCGATGTGGCCGAACTCGGTCTCGCAGACCGGCTCGGGCTGGGCGAGTCCGACCCTGACGACGAAGTGGGGCCGACCTCATGAGGCTCGGACTGATCCTGTCGGAAGCCCTCACCGGCCTGCGGCGCAATGTGTCGATGGTGGTGTCGGTCGTCCTCGTGACGTTCGTCTCGCTGACGTTCGTCGGCGCCGCGATCCTCATGCAGATGCAGATCGGCACGATGCGCGACTTCTGGGTCGACCGTGCTCAGGTGGCGGTCTACATGTGCACCTCGATCTCGCAGTCTCCGACATGCGCCAACGGCGTGGCGACGCAGGAGCAGGTCGACGCCGTCCGCGCCCAGCTCGAGGGGCAGGCGCTCTCGCCCCTCATCCGCGATCTGCGGTTCGAGAGCAGCGAGGAGGCGTACGAGAACGTCGTCGAACTGCTCGGCGACGACTACGCCAGCGTCATCACCCCAGATCAGATGAACCAGACGTTCTGGATCAACCTCGTCGATCAGCGGCAATCCGACGTCATCATCGAGGCCTTCACCGGAACACAGGGCGTCGAAGAGGTGCAGGATCAGCTGCAGTATCTGGAGCCTCTCTTCTCGGCGCTCACCATCGCGACCTATATCGCCGTCGGCATCGCGGCGCTGATGCTCATCGCCGCCGTCCTTCTGATCGCCACGACGATCCGGCTCTCGGCTTATGCGCGGCGAAGGGAGCTCGGCATCATGCGCCTGGTCGGCGCCTCCAATCGCTTCATACAGACGCCGTTCATCCTCGAGGGCGTCTTCGCGGCGCTCATAGGATCGCTGCTCGCGAGCGCAGCGATCGTCGCAGGCGTGCACTTCGGGGTGAACCAGTACTTGCGCACCCGGGTCGAGTTCGTGACGACCTGGGTGGGCATGGGTGAGGCCTGGCTGGTGGTGCCGGTGCTCATCCTGGTGGGAGTGCTGCTGGCGGCGCTGTCGGCCGGATTCGCGATCCGGCGCTGGCTGCGCGCGTGACCGGCTCCGCTCGGGGGTAGACTGACAGGCTGCCGTGCGCCCGCCGGCATCGCACAGGGACGGAAAAGGGAGCCCGCCATGCCGAAGGAACGCGGTGAGAAGGTCGTCGCGACCAATCGTCGCGCCCGCCACGAGTACGCCATCGAGAAGACGTACGAAGCCGGTCTGGTGCTCACGGGGACCGAGGTGAAGTCGCTTCGCGAGGGGCGCGCCAACCTCAGTGACGGCTACGCCTACATCGACGGCGGCGAGGCGTTCCTCGACGCGGTTCATATCCCCGAGTACTCCCAGGGGCATTGGACCAACCACTCCGCCAAGCGGACGCGCAAGCTGCTGCTGCACAAGGATGAGATCGTCAAACTGTCGCACGCCGTCGCCGCAGGCGGATACACGCTGGTGCCGCTGAAGCTCTACTTCTCGGACGGCCGCGCGAAGGTGGAGATCGCCGTGGCGAAGGGCAAGCGCGAGTTCGAGAAGCGCCAGACGATCCGCGAGCGCGAAGACAAGCGCGAGGCGGAGCGCGCCATGCGCTCCCGCAACCGCCTGGGCGACTAACGGAGCGGAGGCGCTGGTTCCGGGGCGCCGCGACTCAGCGGGCGACGAATCGGGCTTCGACCGCGGACGAGACGACGATGTCTTCGGGCTGCAGCTGGACCGAGGGTCCGGAGCCGGTATCGGCGGCGAACGATGCCTTCGCCATCAGAGCGCGCGGCGCCGGACCTGACTCCGGCCGGTCATGTCGCGCGAGAAGCCCGAGGTCGGCGATCTCGAGCGCCGTGACGTCGGCGAGCCCGATGGCACCCGCATAGGCAGTGGCGCGTGCGACCGCGACACCGACGGCCTGAGTCGCGACGTCGCGCTCGGTCTGCGCGCGAGTCTCGGGAGTGAGTTTCCACTCGATCCACCCGAGCTGCACGCCGTCTCGCTCGGCGACGTCGCCGGCCCACCACGACAGCACGGCGAAGTCGGTGAACGTCACCGAGAAGTCGACCGTGGCGTAGTGCACGGGATTGAGCCGCCGACCCTCGTTGTTCCAGGGACGCTCCGACCATACCGAGACGCGCTGACTGGTCCAGTCGGTGACCGTCCCTGCGGACTTCCGCGCCGCGAGATCGTCGCGCACCGGCTCGGTGAGTGCCGACATCCGCTCGACGACCGCGCCGCGTTCCGGGCCTTCGGCGCGGATCGTGAGGTGCGCGACCGCGCGCTCGGGGGCGATGCGGATCTCGTGCTCGCCTCGGACGGTGATGACGACGTCGCTCATGACGCCGACTCTACGCGGATGCCGTGGTGCGTGGACGTCGCGGGAATGGCGGGGGAGCGGCATCCGTTGTATTCTGATGTGCTCGGATGGTTCGGCTGGCCCGACCGCCCGTGATTGACAACTCCACAGTGTGACAGCGGCCCTTCGCAAGAAGGAACTCCTCTTTCGAGGATCACGGGGATGATCGGTTTCGACATCGCCTGTAAATCTGCGTGAAGCGGGCCGAGGATGCAGGGTTATCTCGTGAACGCCCCCTGCAAACCTATAACTGCCGAAAAGAAGCAGTCTGACTTCGCCCTCGCTGCGTAAGTAGCGAGCCCGAGTCCGTCAGTCCGTGAGTGATTCCGTCACGGTCCCTGGCGTCATCTAGGAATCTTGCTGCGCGACGTCGCCTGAGCGTCGCGCGGGACTCTTCTCAGGCTGGGCTTGTCGACTTAGGTGTCTGTGACAAAGGTCGGAGCCGAGCAGAACGCATGCACAGACTGCGCCCGGAGAAACCGCAGTTTCCCAGCGATGGACGGGGGTTCGATTCCCCCCATCTCCACCACCCGCTGTCACAGAACAAGGCCCTGAGAGCCGCGTATTTACGCGGAACTTGGGGCCATTGTTCGTTGGTCGCCAGACGTCTCGAAACTAGATCGCCCACAAATCGCCCACAAACCTTTGGCTCATATAGGTCGGAAAGCGTGTCCGAAAGCCGCTAGCTGTCGATTTCCTGCTTGCCCGCGCGAGCGAGCTCGAGTCGTTCGTCGAGCGAGCGCAGCGAGACGACCGGGAACTAGCTCGCCCAGAGACGGCCTACATCGGCGTTCAACCCGCCCTGATTCATCCGCTCCGCGACGTCGGCAAGGTCGTCATCGAAGAGATCGGCATACGTGTCGAGGGTCATCGCAGCGGACTTGTGCCCCAGCATCCGTTGCACCGCCTTGACGTTCGCCCCTGACGAGATCGCAAGGCTCGCGGCTGTGTGACGCAGGTCGTGCGGTGTCAGCCGCTCGATGTCGGCGAGATCGAGCGCCGTCGTGAACCAGGAGTTCACGCCGTACTGGGTCTTGGCCCGACGCAGGTGCTTGCCCTCGAGGTCGGTGAAGACGAGGTCATCGGCCCGCTTGCCGCGGCACAGCTGCTTGAGCGGCCCCTCGAGGAACGCGGGGAATGGGACGAGCCGGCGTTCCCAATTCTTCGGTGTGCCGAGCACGATCTTGCCTTCCACCTCGACGGCGGCGCGCCGCACCTGGATCCGATGTCTCGGGAAAATGATGTCGCTGACATGCATGCCGATCGCCTCGCTCCACCGGAGTCCGCAGTATGAGAGCAGGAGGATGAGGGTCTTGTGGGTGTCGTTGTTCGTCGACTCGGCAAGGCGGACCACCTCGGCATGAGTCAGGTATCGCCGCGGCTTCTGCGACTGCTTCGGAGGCAGGTTCTGAGCTCCGCGGGCGACGTTGCGCGGGATGCGGCCATCGCGTACGGCGGTGTCCAGGATGCCCGCGAGCACTCCTAGCGCACGGTAGACGACACTCGCAGAACGTGGGCTGGCGCCGGCCTTCTCACTCTTCGTGCGCTTCGTCGTAGCCGTTCCCTCGGAGAGCTCCCGGATCCACTGCTCTACGTGCGAGGCGCGGATGTCGCCGATGCGGACGTCGCCCCAGCGTGGGAGGACATAGACCCTCCACGACGTCTTCAGCGAACTGAACGATGAAGGCTTGAGCGCGTGCTCCTTGTTGCGGAGCCATTCGACGCCGAGCGCGCCGACCGTGATGCGCGCCTCGCCGGGATCTGTGTAGGAGCCGTTCGAACGGGACACCTCGCTATGCGCGAGATAAAGCTCCGCATCCTTCTTGGTGCGGAAGCCCTTCTTCTCGACCTGCTTCTGCTGGTCGTTGCGCCAGCGGACACGGTAGCGCCGTCCCGCCTCAATCTCGTACGCCGTAATGCTTCCCATGGGTCACCTCGGGGCCAGGGTAGCCCTGAGGCGTCGGTCGCGGCGGGGCGGTTGAGCGAACCCGGTGTGTCGTGTGGATAAGCGTCGGCATTTGGCTCTCGCGGACACCGCCATCCGCTTCGGCGTTGGCGACCGTCATGGAGGGTCTCGTCGAACGTCGTTTCGAAATCGTAGCTACGCGAAGATGATGGCGGAGGAGGGGCCGAGTAGTCGCGCCAATTCTTCTGACTCTCATCGATGACAACTCCGGCGTTACACGGAAGTCGAGGCACTCAAGAGGCCCCGTATTTCGCGGCGCGATGCGATGCCGAGTTTGGTGAAGACCTTGCGCAGGTGCCAGTCGACCGTATGAGGGCTGAGAAACAAGCGGGCGCCGATCTCAGGATTAGTGAGGCCTTCACCTGCCATTCGGGCGATCTGCTCCTCCTGCATTGTCAATGTGGTAGGTAGCTGCTCCTTCGGTGGGTGCACCACTGTGCCGGTGGCTTGCAGTTCTCTGCGTGCACGATCGGCAAAGGCATGAAGGCCGCGTTCGTCCAGCATCCGGTGCGCTATGCGCAGCTCGTTCCGCGCGTCGACCCGACGGTTCTCACGGCGTAGCCATTCACCGTAGAGGAGGTGCGCGCGTGCCAAGTCAGTGTTGGCCCGTGTTCGCGAGAGGTGCTCTATCGCGCTGCGATACAAACCTTCTGCGGCGGCCGCCGTGTGTAGCAAAGCTCGGGAACGGGCCTCGACCCCAAGCGCCCAATCCGTGCCGCTAGCTTGTAGGGCCCCAGACAGCGCGTCAAGCGCCTGCGCGGCAATTTCGTTGTGCCCACTCCTTGCCGCGGCTTCGATCATCTCGGCGAGGGCCCACCAGGGCGCGGTGAATGCTTCCGGATGCGCGACGACCCGTTCGGCAGCGGCAAGGGCCTCGCTGTAGAGCGACAGGCTGTTGCAGAGCAGGGCGTGATACCAGTTGATGACTAGGACGGCAGCGCCTTGGCCGCGCGACGTCGCATCCGGCAGCGTCTCATCGATCAGCGAGCGGGCCTCATCCTCCCGGCCCTGGAAGACGGCTAAGAGGAGTGGCCCCAGCCGAGCTTGCGGGCTGCCGATTGCTTCGCAAATGATCTTGGCCTCTTCGATGAGCGCGGCGGCGCCCTTCAGGTCTCCAGCGAAGAGTTGAACCGTTGTGAGGGCATCGATCGCGAGGGGAAGATCGGTGAGAGTCCCGGTTTCACGGACGACGGCCACGTGTCGGGTCGCGACGGCAAGCCACTGATCCAGATCCCACAGTTCAGAAGCCAGCACCGACCCGAAAAGCAGCCACCGCAGAGTTTCGGGGGTCGAAGGGCCGTTTTCGCAGAGTTCCTCCAGCACGGCCCTCATCCGAGGCACGGCGGCAACATACCCGACGGTGAGGCGGGTGCTCAGCGCGTCGAGAAGCCGGTCGGACAGTTGTGGCACATCACTGGTGGGTGCCGCGGCAGCAGCGGCACCTACTTCCCGAAGGCCCGGGCCATCGGCCAGATGGGACGCGAACAGCGCGGCCCCGACTGCGTCCAGATACGTCCGACGGGCCAAAGAAACATCCACCCGCTCAAGCCGGCCCGCCGCCGAGAGCAGCAGGGGAGTCGCCTCGTTTCCATGATTCTGCATCAGCGCAATCTGCGCGTTGAGAATGTCAACGCGAGCTCGTCCGAGGTCGTCATGAGGGTCGATCTCGGCCAGCGCAACTAAGCCAGCGGCTTGATCAAAAGCTCCAGATAGGAGCTTCGCCTGCGCCGCATCGAGCGCCCGCTGCGACCGAAGCTTCGGATCCGGAGTCAGCGTCGCAGCCCGTTCCAGGAACGCCGCCATGGCAGCGATGCCGCCGCGCGCCTGTGCCACTTCGGCCGATCGGACCAGCTCACGCGCTACCGCTTCGTGAGGAGCGGAGGTCGCCTGCCCAAGGTGCCAGGCGTGCTGGTCGGGGTGAGCCCGGGCATCGATGGATTCAGCAAGCGCACGGTGCGCTTCGAGGCGATCGCTATACGAAGCTGCGCGGTATGTCGCCGAGCGCACCAGTGGATGCCGGAAGTGCACCTGGGTGTCGACAAAAATAAGGTCGGCCGCGTGGCCGTGTGACAGCGTCAGGTCCACATCGAAACCGCTGGCTTTGGCAGCGCGTCTCAAGAGGCGGACGTCCCCGACAGGATCCGCCGCGGCGAGCACAAGCATGCGCCGAGGCTCCTCCGGCAGTGCCTGGACACGTCGGAGAAAGTCGTCTTCGACGTGACTCGGCGCCGATCGCGCCGCAACGTTCAAGAATCCGCTGGCCAGCTCCGGCGCTATCAGCCCCCGCGGCATTTCCAACAGCGCCAAGGGGTTACCCGCTGCCTCGGAGAGGATTCGTTGCCGAACCAGCGGGTCGATGCGTCCAGGTGCGACCGAGTCGAGCAGACGTCGAGCCGCGGCGTCCGACAGACCCTTCAAAAACAGTCCCGGAAGTCCGGCAAGGAGATTCGTATCGGTCGGCTCCCGGACAGCAAAGATCAGCAGGACAGATTCAGCCAGGAGCCGGCGACCGACGAATGCCAGAGTCAGTGCCGAGGCTTGGTCCAGCCACTGCAGGTCGTCGATCAGGCACACCAAGGATTGCTCAGCCGCTGCGTCGGCGAAGAGCGTGAGCACTGCAAGTCCCACCATGAAGCGGTCCGGCGCGCCGCCGGATCGCAGACCGAATGCACGGGCAAGCGCGTCTTGTTGCGGCTCCGGCAGGCTATCCAGGCCGGAGAGCAGTGGACCACAGAGCTGGTGTAGCGCCGCGTAGGACAACTCGATCTCCGACTCCACGCCTGCGACTCGGAGGATGCGGCATCCGGCGGCCGCTGAGCGCGCGTACTCCAAGAGCGCCGTCTTCCCGATCCCCGCCTCGCCGCGCAGTATCAGGGCCGCACTCGTCCCAGCCCTGACGGCGGTAACCAATTCGCCGAGGGCTGTGCGCTCCCGTTGTCGGCCGAGCAGTTCGACGCCTGAACCGCCGTGAGTCACAAGGCCTCCCGGCGCGCATTCTACACCGCTCTGCGCGGAAGCGGCGGGTGTGCACGCGAAGATGACCCGTGGCCGTCACGGCGATCCCCCGGGTGCCTTCAGCCGGCGGCGATGTCTCGGGCAGCTTCCTCGATGACATGAACGACGACCTGCGGGTCCGACAACAGCCCCAGGTGCCCGGCACCGTACTCGGTCACGACGGCTCCAGCACGCTCGGCCATACTGCGCTGGGCGGAGGGCGGGATGATCTGGTCCTTGAGTCCGAGGACGTATCTAGACGGAATGGTCTTCCAGGCCGGCGCCCCAGATGCTTCAGTGAGTGCCCCAAAGGTCGCCGGACGCTGGGTCGCGTAGACGAGCCCTTGTTCATCGCTGCTCAGCCCAGCCGCGAACGGCCCGGAAACGGCTGACTCCTTGAGATAGACGTCGCTCGCGGGGGTGGGAGGCAGATCCGACGGGACGAGGTCGAACACCGTGGTCGGGTCCGGGACGGCCAGAGCCGAGTCTGCTCCCGCAAGCTGGAACGCCGACTCGCCCTCGTCGGGGACGAAGGCGTTGACATAGACGAGCGCTGCTACACCGGGAATTCCGGTCGCCGCATTCGTGATCACGGCTCCGCCGTAGGAGTGCGCGACGAGCACGACGGGTCCGGTATGACTGTCGAGAAATGCGCGGACGACACCTGCGTCGCCGGCAAGAGACCGCAGCTCATTGGGAATGGCGCGCACGTGATAGCCGTCGCGGCGAAGGCGTGCGATGACCTCGGCCCAACTGGACGCATCCGCCCACGCCCCGTGAACGAGGACGATGGTGGGCTGGATGGCGCTGCCTGCGGTCTGATCGGCGGCTGTAAGCATGATGTGCTCCTGTTCGGTAAGAGTTTCCTCATCTGGAAAGACCGGACAGCGCTCCTGGGTGTGACCATCTCTGCGCACGAGCGCCGTGTCTCGACAGCGCCTACGCGTCCCCGCTAAGAACCACGTACCTCACCAGGTGGTCACGTGGCGCGACAAAGCGCCACGGGCAGCGAGGGTGGCGTCATCGCGCTCTCCCGACCATTCCCGAGGTCACCATGTCATCAGCCACCCTCAGCACCGCGTCCGATGTCTGTTTGACCGGCGAGCCCGGCGACGCCGGTTCCCGTTCAGCGATCGAGCACCGATGGGCTCTTCGCGAATTCCTCGATCACCGGCCCCGCATGTTCCGCATCGCGTTGCGGATTGTGGGGGATGTGCCACGGGCCGAAGACTGCGTGCAGGAGGCGTGGGTGCGCTGGCAGTTGACCGATCACGCGCGGGTCGTGACGCCGTCGGCCTTCCTTGCGACGACCGTGACCCATCTTGCGCTCAACCTCGTTCAGACCGCCGCGCAACGACGCGAGATCGCGTCAGAGTGGTTCGCAGACGATCTCGTCGATGGCGCTCAGGACCCGGCCGGGCGCGTCGAGCGAAACGACGCCGTCGCCCAAGTACTGAAGACCCTGATGGCGCGGCTGTCCCGGACTCAGCTCGTCGCCATCCTGTTGCGCAAGGGCTTCGCATACCCGTACGCCGACATCGCCCGTCTGCTGAAGACAAGCGTGCCGAACGCGCGCCAGCTCATCCGCCGCGGGCAGGCCCGCGTCGCTGCGGGGCGGGATCTACCCGTCGACGCGGCAGATCATCGGCTCCTCCTCGCGGCCTTTCTCATCGCTGCGCGGGAGGGGGAGTGCCGCGCCCTCGAACGGCTCCTGACACGGGACCTCGTGGCGTGTCCACCGCCGATCACGGGTCGAACTGAACGGGAGCTGTCACAAGTCGACGGTCTGCCCGGTCTTTCATGTCGAGCCGCTTCTTGCTCGCCTCGGACGCCTCGGGGCGGGCAAGAAGCCCCCAACGAACGGAGCACCGAGCAGATGAACACCGCAGCACCAATCTCGCCCGACGAATCCGCCCACGTCGATGACCCGTCAACCGACGCCGACTTCGAGATCGCGGTACATCGACGAGAAGAGCGGCACGAGTACGTCGCCGCCAGCTCCACCGTCGAGATCGCGACCGTCCACTACCAGGAAGCGGACGGGCGCGTGGTCCTGCTGACGACCACCGTCGTGCCGGCTTTCCGACGTCGGGGGATCGCCGATGAGCTGATCGCCTACGTACTTGACGACCTTCGCGAACGGAATGCGCACGTGACCGTGCTGTGTCCGGTCATGCAAGCGTTCATCGCGACGCACGTCGAGTACCAGGACCTGCTAGACCCGCAGCGGTCAGACTTCTAGGGTCACGGAGTTCGACGATGGACCATAGAGCGCGGCCGTTCGTAGTGGAAGCGGAGGCTGCGCACGCGCTGTCGGGCGAGCAGGTACTAGAGCAGCTCGGCTCTACCGCTGGCGGGCTCTCTGAGGACGAGGCCGCCGTCCGCCTCGAACGGGAAGGGCCTAACCTCCTCCCCGAGCCGCATCCCCGCCATCCGCTGCTCAGGCTGCTTGGCCACTTCAACAACATCCTCATCTACATCCTGCTGGCATCGGCCGTCGTGAAGGCCGTGTATCGGGACTGGTTGGACTTCTGGGTGATTCTCGTCGTCGCGGTCGCGACTGCGGCGATCGGGTTCGTTCAGGAAGGCCAAGCAGAGCGCGCCCTCGCCGGAATCCAGCGGATGCTGTCGGTGCGTGCCGCGGCATTGCGGGACGAAGGCTGGCGGGACGTTCCAGCCGAAACTCTGGTGCCGGGAGACATCGTGCGGCTTCGTCCCGGAGATCGGGTGCCCGCCGACCTCCGACTGCTCGCAGCCGAGAATCTGGAGATCGAGGAGTCCGCGTTGACCGGCGAGTCGGCCGCCCGGTCAAAGGACACTAGCGCCGTCCCGGCGGATGCCGTCGTCGGTGACCGAGACGGAATGGCCTTCTCCGGAACGATCGTGCATTCCGGAACCGGCACCGGCGTCGTCGTCGCGACGGGGTCCGCGACGGAGATCGGCCGGATCCAAAACCTCATCACCGAGA
This sequence comes from Microbacterium yannicii PS01, assembly GCF_000304335.1. Classification (GTDB taxonomy): domain Bacteria; phylum Actinomycetota; class Actinomycetes; order Actinomycetales; family Microbacteriaceae; genus Microbacterium; species Microbacterium yannicii_A. The sequence goes on from NZ_CAJF01000007.1 coordinate 87,655, forward strand.
TCGATCCGCTTGGAACCCCCCTGACCCGGCAGCTCGACATCCTCGGCAAGCGCATCGCGCTGCTGATTCTCGTGCTCGCGGCCGTGATGACGATCGTGGGTCTTGTTCTTCACGGGAACTCACCCGAGGAGCTGCTTGACTCTGCCATCACCTTCGCGGTCGCTGCAGTCCCGGAAGGCCTGCCGGCGATCGTGACCATCACGTTGGCACTCGGGGTGCAGCAGATGGCGCGGCGTCACGCCATCGCGCGCAGGCTCACCGCAGTGGAGACACTGGGGGAGGTCACCACGATCTGCTCGGACAAGACCGGCACGCTCACATACAACGAGATGGCGGTGCGCAGGGTGCAGACCCGGTCGGCGCTCTACCGCGTCGAGGGCGAGGGGTACCGGCCGGTCGGGCGGATCATCGACGAGCGCACTGGTCTTCCAGGCGGGACCGCCGACGATATGTTGGCGGTTGTCGCCGCGATGGCGAGATGCAATGACTCCGCTCTGGTGGAGTCGCAGGGCGAGTGGTCCATCGTCGGCACGCCGACCGAGGCCAGCCTGCTGGTTCTGGCACGAAAGTCCGGATTCGAAGATGCAGGGGGCGTGCGGATAGCGACGCTGCCGTTCGCGTCAGCCAACAAGTTCATGGCCGTGGTGGACCGCAACCCCGCTGGCGCCGCGACGCTGATCGCCAAGGGCGCACCCGACCGGCTCCTCGCGCGTTGCCAGACCGAGCGCGGGCCGAACGGTGACCTGCGCCCGGTCGATCTCGACCACTGGAACCGGATCATCGACGGGCTCGCAGCCGAGGGGTACCGCATTCTGGCGGCTGCGACCCGGCCGGCACCTGAGGTCCGCGATTCGATTTCGGAGCCGGACGTGAATCGCCTGACCTTCCTAGGTGTGGTCGGCATCGCGGATCCACCGCGAAGGGAGGTGATCACGGCGATCGCCCAGTGCAGGGACGCGGGCATCCGCGTGACAATGATTACGGGCGACCACGCGGCGACCGCCGCCACGATTAGTCGAGAGCTCGGCATCCCGCAGGCCGAGACACCACGGGTTGTCACGGGCGCCGAGCTGCAGCGTCTCTCCGACGCGGAGCTGGCTGCGGTCGCTCCGGGCGTCGACGTGTTCGCCCGGACCAGCCCCGAGCACAAGATCCGCATCGTCCGCGCGTTGCAAGAACGCGGTCAGGTTGTCGCCATGACCGGCGACGGGGTCAATGACGCTCCTGCGCTCACCCGCGCCGACGTGGGGATCGCGATGGGAATCACCGGAACCGAGGCCACCAAAGGGGCGGCTGACATCGTGCTCGCCGACGACAACTTCGCGACCATCGAACGCGCCGTCGCCGAGGGGCGCCGCATCTTTGACAACATTCAGAAGTCGCTTATGTTCATCCTGCCGACAACATTCGCGCAGGCGCTGATCGTTCTCACCGCCGTCCTCGTCGGCTTCGCCCCGCCGCTCGAGCCCACGCAGGTCCTGTGGGTCAATCTTGTGACCGCGGTCACGTTGTCACTGGCGCTGGCGTATGAGCCGGCGGAGACAGGTGTGATGTCTCGTCCGCCGCGACACCCCGAGGCCTCGATCATCGACGTGGTCCTGCTCCCCAGGGTCGTCTGGGCGACCCTCCTGATCACGGCCGCCACCATCGGCATCTACTTTGCCGAGGCTGCTGCAGGTGCGACGCTCGACGCGGCACGGACCAGCGCGGTGACCATGCTGGTGCTCGGGCAGGTGGCTTACCTGTTCAACTCGCGCTTCCTGCGAAGTTCGAGCCTGACGGTGCGGGCGTTACGCGGCAATCCTGCGTTGTGGTGGTCGGTCGGGGTCCTCGTGGCTCTGCAGCTGCTGTTCATCTATGCCCCGCCGATGCAGACGCTATTCCACACGGCACCTCTGGCCGGACGCGAGTGGGGCATCGCAATGGCGCTCGCCCTCACGATCTTCCTGCTCCTCGAGGCAGAGAAGCTCCTCGTGACGCGCGTCGAGGCGCGCCTGCGGCGGTGAGGGCACCATCATGCACATCGTCATCTTCGCGGACCAGCACGCCGAGGCCCTCGGTGGGGCGCAGGTGACTGTCAGGCTGCAGCGACGATTCCTCGAGCGCGCTGGGCACACCGTTTCAGTCGTCGCTCCGCGCAGGTACGGACCTCAGCGGCGAGTGAACGCGCACGATCCCGGCTACCTCGACCTGCCGGGCCTGCCCCTCACAACGGATCGCGAGTACTCCGTCACCTGGCCGGGCCGTCGCGTCGACCGAGCCGTCGACCAGGCCCTGCTGAACCGTCCGGCGCCGGACATCGTGCACGTGCAGGGCGAGTTCTGGGGCGCCTTCCTCGGCTACCGGCTCGCGGGCCGCCGTGACCTACCGGTGGTCCACACCATGCACAGTCGGATCGACGCCGGGCTCGAGGCCACCACGCCGGCGCCCCGCCTCCTCCAGCGCGGACTGAACGGCTGGCGGCGTCGAGCTCTGCGAGGTCTGCCGGGCGCCGCGGATACCGGGGCGGATGCGTGGGCGTATCTGCGCGCGCTCGCGCGCGGGGCGCGGGCGGTGACGGCCCCCTCCGGGCACTTCGCCCGAAGGCTGGAGGAGCACGACGTGTTCGATGCGGTCGACGTCATCTGGAACGGTATCGACGATGACGCGTTCGAGCGGGTGGCGGCCTCCAAGCCGGAGCGTCGCCGATCGGGGCCGGCGCGGCTGCTGTGGCTCGGCCGGATGAGCCCGGAGAAGCGTCTGCTCCCGTTCCTCGAGGCGGTGGCGGACGCCGACGTCGTCTGCGAGGTCGAGGTGATCGGAGGCGGGGTCCAGTTGGCCGAGGCGCAGCGCCTGACGGTGCGCCGCGGCATCAGCGACCGGGTGCAATTCACGGCCACGCTGCCGTATGAGCAGGCACTTCGGCGGATGATCGATGCCGACGCGCTCGTGCAGTCGTCGATCGGGTTCGAGACCCAGGGGATGACGGCGTTCGAGGCCGCCTCGTTCGGCATCCCCTCCATCCTCAGCGACCCGGATATCGCCCGGGAATTGAGGGCGGGATACTGGCTCGTGAGCGAGCACGCCGACGAGGACGCAAGGGTCGAGGCTCTCGCCCAGACGATCCGGCAGGCGGTGCGCGACATTAAGGCTGGCTCGGCGCCGCAGCCCGACCCGGCGTTGGTCTCGCGCTTCCGGCAGTCGACGAGCACGGCGGCGATGATCGCGGTGTACCGTCGGGCGACATCCTGAGGGGCTGCATTTCCGCGACGGCGGGTAGCAGCCGCTCAAGCGTCGTGGGCCCGATCGGGCTTCGCCGGCATCCGTCAGCGCGCCGGGGGCGCCACGCGGGCGCGGATCAATGAGACTACGACGTCGGTGGTGCGCTCGAGGTGCGTTCGGCCGTCCGGAAGCTTGGCGGTCGCGCTGATGTAGCTGCGCGGACCGACGTGCGTGGCGGGCTCCAGCTGATGGACATTGACCAGACCCGCTTTGATCGCCCGATTCCAGGGGCTCATGCGGACTACGGGCCAGCGGGGCGGGAACATCCATCGCCCGACACCCGAAATGCGGTCGAATCGGCTCGTCAGGTCGTGCACGTGCTCAGCGGCGGAGAGGTCATTCGCCCCATTGTGAAAGCCGCCGATGTTGATCAGGATCAGCGGCGCCTTGAGCTGCGCGAAGAGTTCGGACACGGCGCCGGTGGCCACCTGGGCTCCGCCGCTGTACGAAAGCAGGACCACCGGCACGCCGTTGCCTGCCACGTATCCTGCGCCGCGAAGCTGCTCCGCGATCTGCTGGCCCACGGCCCGGTTATACAGCGGTCGGTAGCGCCGGTCAGCGGCGACGAAGGTCTGCATGACGTTGTGCAGGAACAAAACGATCCCGGCGTGGCGACGGAGCCAGTCCCAGATTCGGCGGCCGGCCAGCGGCATCGCGAGTGGTGAGTAGGGCTGGATCTGACCGAGGACCCGCATCTCGGGTGCGGCGTCGATAATGGCCCGCACGAGCCGGCCGCCGTCGCGCGTGTCGGTGAGGCGGCGTTTCCCGATGCCGTCGAGATAAATCACATAGCTGCTCGGCGGGCGATCGGCAGGTGCGCCGCGTGCATACGGGATGTCCTCGGGCAGCGGTGACGCGGGATTCCTCCAGCCGGCCGCGTAAACCATCACTTCGTAGCGAGCGAGGATGGCCTCCGCGAGAATGATGGGGCCAATGACCAGCGCGAGCAGCAACAGAGTCATGCGGCGGCCCTCGGTTTCGGTCCGACCACCACGACGCGTCCGACCAGCACCCGCAGCAGACCGACAAAGGCAGCCAGCCCGATGCCAGCGATGGCTATACATCCCGCAGCAGCCGGCCAGGGCATCCCGGTCGCGTCGATCAGCTGATCCAGCAGTCCCAGCCCCACGCCAAATATCAGCAGGCCGTGGAGGAACGGGCCGATCAGAGGGAACGAGATAATCGCGGCCACCACCAGCGGAGCGATGAGATCTACGGTCCAGTTCACGGGTGCAGGTCCCGTGGCGGGCGCCCCGAACAGCGGTGCGAGCAGCGACGCGCAGATCGGCCACAGCGCGAAGACGGTGGCATCGATCGCCGCGCCGGTGAGAAGCAGACTGAAGAGGATCGGCTTGGGAATCTCGGCCCGGGAACTGCTGGCGCGACGCGAGAGTAGCGGGAGAATGCGACCCGCTGATTCGGATAGCCCAGCCAGGATCAGCAACGCCACCACCGCGGGGCTCACGGTTGCCTCCACGTGTGTGCGCCGTCTTCCCGAAAGTGGCCTCGTTCGGCATAAGCCTCTAGCTCGTCTGCGGCACGGATGTGTCCGCCGGCGTCGAGCTGCGCTTGCTGAAGATCAGCGGTCGCGGCGCGAAAGCTCGGTTCGGCGAGCAGGCGCGCCGCCTGTTCTTGGACAGCGGCTGATGTCGCCTTTCGGGGGTCGATAGAAAGGCCGGCACCAACATCGACGACACGACGCGCCACTTCTGGCTGATCCGCACCTTGGGGGATCACGAGCACGGGCACGCCGGCGTGGAGCGCCTCGTTCACGCTGTTCATTCCGCCATGAGTGACGAACGCGGATGCTCGGGCGAGGACGTCGGGCTGTGGGACGAACCGCCGCGCGATGACGTTCACCGGAAGAGCGCCGATGGCGCGCGAATCGGTGCGACCAGTCGCCAGCACGACGGAGCCGCCTAGCGGAGCCAAACCCTCTGCAATTGCTCGGAGTAGTTCTGGGGCCGTCTCGAAGACCGTGCCGAACGACGCGAGAAGGACGGGTGCTCGCAGGCGATCAAAGGGAAACGTCGGGTCCACTGGCCTGGCCCCGATACTGGCTCCGACGAAGCGGTACGTCTGATCGAAATGCTCAGCATGCGGCTGAAACTCCTTCGACGTGAAGACCAGGTTTAACGACTCTGCGACATTCGCTAGGTCGACTCGGGGGAGGCCCCGCGTGTCGTAGCGCCGGTCCAGCGACCATCGTGCCGCGAAGTATCGCGCGGCGCTTCTTGGATGGGCACCGATTTCCCTCCAGATCGCACGTGGTGCTGTCGGGCTAGGCGTCGCGGTGCTGAATCCGAACGTGGTGAACGTGGCAGCGGCCGGCACCTTCAGGCTCCGCGCCGCGATGAGACCCCATGGGCATGCCGCTCCATGAACGATCAGGTCGGGAGGAGTGCGTCCAATATCGCCAAGCACGACAGGGACGTTTCGTTGAGCCGCCTCGGCAAGCGATTGGAGCATGCCCAGTGGCGTCGGGTGCTTGGCCACCAGTGGGTCGCCCCGCGGATACAGGTGTACGCGTGCGCCAGTCGCACGGATCGTGTCCGTGAACTCCGGGGCAGTCCAGTAGCCAATGGAGTGACCGCGGCGAACCAGCTCGGCCACGACTGGAAGAGTGGGGTTCACATGCCCGTGCATGGCGACATTCATGAACATGATGTTGCTCATCGGCGGTGCCTCCGTGATCTTGAGCTTCCAGCGCGGCGTCGGCGGATGTCGATGGCCGGGTCGCTAGGCCCGGGTCACCTGCACCTCATCGCGGCGGGTTCGCCGGAAGCCACTCCTCCAGCGTCGTCTCGAACTGGCGGACACCGCCGACGGGCATGAGAGTGCGTTCCTCCATGTGGGCGCCGAAGTACTCGGCGCTCGGGTCTGTCACCACCTCGCGGCCGTCCCCGCGGAAGGACAGCCCTCGTCCGACCATCTCGTCGAGCCCCATGACCTCGGGTCCAGCGATCTCGATGTCGGCGTTGAGCGGATCGCCGACGGCCGTCCGGGCGACCGCTGTCGCAACATCCTCGGCGGCGATCGGCTGAACGAGGTTGCCCGGCAGGTGGACGGCGTCGCCATTGCCCGAAACGCCGGCAATGCCGCCGATGAACTCGAAGAACTGCGTTGCGTGAATGATCGAATACGGAAGGCCGGACTCCCGGATCAACTCCTCCTGTGCCGACTTCGCGGCGAAGTAGGGGATTACGTTGGGGCGGTTCGTCCCTACGACGGTCAGCGCGACGTAGTGCCCGACGCCTGCGTTGCGCGCCGCGGCGATGAGGTTGCGCGTCGAGGTCGTGAAGAAGTCCATCACATCGTCGGGAGCGAACGAGGGTGAGTTCGACACATCGACAACGACCTGTGCGCCTGACAGTGTCTCCACGAGTCCTTCGCCCGTGATGGTGTTGACGCCTGAGTTCGGCGATGCGGCGACCGCCTCATGTCCGTGCTCAGTGAGCTTCGCGACGACCTTCGAGCCGATCAATCCCGAACCGCCGATGACGACGACCTTTGCCATGATGAGCCTTTCGTTGAGGAGCGCGAGGAGATGCGCTCACCAGCTACGACAAGACGGGTGGCCAATCTGTGACACCAGCGACGCGTCGGCGCCCAGGGCGACTACGAACACAGGGTGATGATGGAAGAGCGGCGGGACGATCAAGGAATGACGACGATGCACGCAGGCACCTTCTGTGGCCACTTCTGGATCCGTTGAAAACACTGCGATGTAGTGTCAACCTTGTTACATGAGTCGCGGACGCTATTCCAAGCGAAAAGCTGCATATGACCACGCCCCGGTCTCATCAGCAGTAGCGGCGCAGAACATCGTCGCGAGTGTTCCTGCGGAGACGCCTGTCGACAAGAGAGCTAGTCCACCGGGTGCGGCATTCGGTTTAGCTACTCCCTCCGCCGAAGCATCACAGACCGGCGCGCAACTAGCGCGTCCCTCAGAACCGCCGACTGTTCGTAAGCACGCTCGGACGTTGGCGCGTACCGAACTGCGACGGCTCGCTGACCTATCCAAAGAGCTGACGAAGTTGCATCGACGAGAACAGCAGCTATTGAAAGAGCGCGACGCTCTGATCGCACAATTGCGCAGTGAGGGGGAGTCGTGGGCTTCGCTCTCCTCGCGTACCGGTCTCAGTCGGCAAGCCCTGAGTAAACGGATCAACCCCTAGTCAGCCCCGCACCCAGGACACCACAAGAACGCGACGTGAACGCTCATCGGTCCGCGCTCGGGACCGCAGAGAACATCGTCAGTAGTCTGCTCGCGCTTCTCGGTCGATGTCGAGTTCGGTTTTGTAATCCGTCCACGCTTGAGTTGGGACTTTCTAGGGGAGTCGCGTGGGGGCCGTAGCAACGGGCGCCGTGCACGTGACTCGTTTCGCGCGCTCCGTGCACAGCGTTGGTATTGCGTACGCCACGCATGGGTCGGCCCGGTATTGCTGATCGATGCGTCCTGGTTGAGCCATCCGCTGAGGCATGGCGCTGCAGCGGGGGTTCGTTGGATTGGGCCTTGACCACCTTGTCGAGGGGTGTGGCCTCGAATCGCCCGGCGGCGTACCGTGGGAGTCAGTAGGCGTAGCCAGAGCCTCCCGCGAGCCCGTGGAAGGCGTCGGGCCGCCGAACCAATGTCGAGGTTTACCTCCATCGGACCGCCCACAAATCGCCCGCGTTTGCTCCGAATGTCGGCGATTTTCAATGCATCTACGTGTCGTGGCATGTACTCGAGAGCGGCGTCATTGCGCGAATTATGCTGCTCGAAGTGGGGCAGTCCATCGCCCACAGGTTCATTCGATTCCCCCCATCTCCACGATCCGCTGTCACAGGAGAGGGCCCGAGAACCGCCTAACTAGGCGGATTTCGGGCCCTCTTCATTGTGTGGGCCGGCACCACCGGCATCCAGGTACAAGAGAAGCGAGGCGGAGTCAGTTGTTGCCGAGGTCTCCGTGCAACAGCCCGATGTGCTCCGCGTCGCGCTCCACTTCCTGAGGGTCGGGACGGCGGGGATCCTGTGGACGTGGGTCGTCGACGAGGGTGGATTCGAGGTTCAGCTCGGAGACGGGGACCGGGTCTGCTTCCCGGCGCAGCTGATCCATGACTTCGTGTTCGACGAGGACGGGGATGAAGTCGCGCACGTGCGCTCCGTCCAGGCTGTGTGCCGAGTCGCTGACGAGCGACTCGATTCGGTTGCGGTCGATATTCGGATAGCGAGTTGCGACTCGATCGACTGTCGGGTCGAGAGAAGCCGCGTCTGCGTGCTGATCGGGGGCGTCGGAGTTCTCCATAGCGCCATTGTCAACGGCAGGCGTCGCCTGCGCCAGTCCTTACGGGGTCGAGCGACCGAGGTCTTGACCCGGTCAGGGGTCTTCGGGATGCTCGGAACTGCGTGCCCATCAGGCGTCCCGAGAGAAGAGGCCATGTCCAGAGTCGTGTGGTTCGACATCCCCGTGACCGACATGACGCGAGCGATCGCGTTCTACGAGGCGCTCACCGGCGACCGGCTCATTCGGCTCCCCGTCGGCGAGGGAAAGGAGACCGCCGTCTTCGCCGCCGAGGAGGGAGGAGCCGCAGGATGCCTCTTCGCAGCGCCCGAAGATGAGCCGTCGCACTTCGGGTCACGTGTCTACTTCGACGCCGGTCCGTCGCTCGACCGCTGGCTGGAGCGGGTCGAATCCGCCGGAGGGCGGATCCTCGTGCCGAAGACCGAGATCGGCGGCGGGCGCGGCGTGTTCGCCTACATCGAGGATTCCGAGGGCAACCGCGTCGGGCTGAATTCTCCGGAGTGACATTCGGCTACCGACCACGTCCGGCTCGGGCGGGTCAGATCAACCACGCGTGATCGATCGGGATCTGCGACCCGAGGACGTTCTGCGCCGCGCGGTGGCCCGAGAACATCGCCGCCGCGACCGTCGCAGGGTCCTCGGTCCACGTCGCCTCGCCGGCGAGGTGCAGCACCCCGCCGATCGGGCTCGCCAGCGTGTCGTGATCGGCCGTCGTCGACCCGACCGCCATGTAGGCGTACGAGCCCTGCGACCAGGGGTCATCCTGCCAGTCGGTGACGTGCACGTGCGTGGGTCGGGGTACTGCGTCGCCGTAGAGCCGGCGCAGCTGGACGAGGATCGAATCGACGATCTCGTCTTCGGACCAGTCTCGAGTCTCGATCGCGGCGGGTCCGGCGGCGAAGGTCAGCAGTGTGGGAGTGCCGTGCAGGGCGGTGAGGTCGTACCAGGAGTGCCACCAGCGGCTCTCGGGTCCCTGCTGCCGGATCGCGTAGACGTCGTCATCCCAGAACTTGCTCGGGAATCGAAGGAACACCTTCTCGAACGCATTCATCCTCAGGCGGCTGAGCGCTCCGGCGACCGGCTCGGGCAGCGGAGGCGCGATGACGAGGTCTTCGGAGTGCAGCACCCCGACGGGCACGGTGATGACGGCGTCGGCGCCGTGGAAGATGCCGTGGTCGGTCGTCACCGTCACCCCGCCCTCTGCCCACTGCACCTCTGACACGATGTGCGTCAGACGGACGTCGAGGCCCTCGGCCAGCCGACGCGGGAGCCGGTCGTAGCCGTCAGGGAAGACGACCTCGTCCCCATCGATCGAGTCGTCGTCGAGGCCGTGGGCGGCGAGATCCTCGATCCACGCCCCGTACTGCTCCTCCGAGCGATGCTCGAGGTACTCCCGCACGCGCTGGATGCGGTCCTCGTCCCAGCCCTGGGCGGCGAGGGCCGTCTCCGTCACGTCGCGATACGACGCCTGCGGACCGGAGCCGGCGACGACGTCGCGCAGCGTGGCATCGACGACGTGGATGTCGGCGGCGAAGGCCTGCGCCGCGGCATCGGTCAATCGTGCTCCGTCCGGCCCGTAGTACGCGATGGGCCGGCTGTCGGGCTGATACCCGCCGACCGTGAACTCGACCATCGGCATGCCGAACGCGGCGGCGGCGGCGGCCACCGGCGAGCCGTCCACGCCATGGATCCACGATGCGCCCATGTCGGTGGTGAGGCTGAAGCGGCGGTCGGTGGACACTCGGCCACCGACCCGATCGCGGGCCTCCAGCACGACCACGTCGCGGCCCGCTTCGACAAGCAGCCTGGCGGTGGTCAGGCCCGCGACTCCGGCGCCGACCACGATCGTCTCAACGTGCTCCATCGCCGACCTCTCCTCGAAGCTCACCCGCCCGCGCGTTCGACGCTACCGGTCGGACCGCGCCGGCGTCCGCTCAGGCAGCGGCTGCGCCACGGATTCTGGTCGTGAACGGTCAGCGCCCGTTCCGATCACAGTGAGATGTCCGAATACCTCCGCCTCATGTCGCTCGAGCACCTCACCCGCGTCGCGACAGGAGGAGAGGATCGCTGCATGAGCCATCCGAAGCACACCGCCCTCCTCGTCATCGACGCCCAGGAGTCCTTCCGTCAGCGAGCCGATGACTGGGCGCGGACGGCCAACCCCGGCGTCCTGACCAATATCGCTCGGCTCGTCGATCACGCTCGATCACGCGGCGATGTCGTCGTGTGGATCACGCACTCCGAGCCGGGCACCGGCGGCGTCTTCGACCCGGCGCTGGGCTTCGTGGAGGTCATCTCCGAGCTCCGACCCGCCGCCGACGAGCTCCGGGTCACGAAGACGTCCATCAACTCCTTCACCTCGACCGATCTCGAACGACAGCTGAGATCGCTCGAGGTTCAGAGGGTCGTCGTGTGCGGCATCCGCACAGAGCAGTGCTGTGAGACCACGGCCCGTGTGGCGAGCGATCTCGGCTTCGACGTCGACTTCGTCACGGATGCCACGACCACTTCGGCGATCTCCGCGACCGAGTCCTACGCCGAGGTCTCGGGAGAGGACCTGATGCGTCGCAGCGAGAGCATCCTCGGCGCGCGGGGATTCGCGAGAATCATCACCACGTCCGAGCGCGTGCACATCTCGACGGCCGCCTGACCGTACAGAGCTCAGCCGGCACGCTGCTCGTGAATCGTCGACTCGAGGCTCGCGCCGTTGAGGTCGATGTACATACGACGCTCGGTGACCGAGAGCGTGAGGCTGTTACGACGCTCGAGCACGGCGGTGGCCGCCTCGACGAACCCCGGATCGAAGCTGTACAAAGGGATCTCGGGCGCGCGATGGATTCGCTTGCCCGCCCAAGGCGTCGCGACCTTGGCGGGATCGCGATGCGTGTACACGGCGGTCCGGACCGCCTGCATGCTGCCGAAGTGAAGGCGGGCCGCGTCCGGCGCCCCCACCTCGATCCAGGCGACGAGGGTGCCGGTGAGGTCGCGCACGAGCACGGCGGGCTCATCCGTCGCGGAGATCCCCTCGCTGAATCCGATGCCCTCTTCGAACTCGAGGCAGTAGGCCAGCACTCGGGTGAGCATGAAGGCATCGGTCTCGGAGGGATGGCGTGCCACGCGAAGCGTCATGTCCTCGTACACGCCGCGATCCACATCGGCGAGCTGGACCGTGAACGTGTGGATCGTCGCGCCGGCTGCCATAACGGTCGAGCCTACGCGTCTTCACCCCGCCAGCCGGGCACGGTGCCGGCGTACCGCGTCGCGGTTCGCGCATCGCACGGAGCAGTAGCGTTGACGGCCGTTCCGTGTCACGTCGACGACCACGTTCCGGCATACGTCAGCGGGCAGGCGACCGGCCGCGCACCGCGAGAGGCGATGCATGCCGCGCGTGGTCAGGTGCAGAGCCGTTCCGACGCTGATGACCGCGTGGAGGACGCGAGCGAGCGTGTCATCGTCATCCCGGTAGTGAAGATGCCACCCTTCGCCGTCGTGATCGGTCAGGCGCGGATAGGCGGCGACGGTCGCCATGTGCACATTGAGAAGTCGCGCACGCTCACGGGGGTCTTCGGCGTCGACGACGGACAGCCAGTCGTCGACGACTCGACGCGACTGCCCGTGATCGTCGGATGCGTGGGCGAACTGCATGGTCATGCCGAAGTCCCGTGTGCGCGAGACGATGCCCTCGCGATCCGCCGGCCAGTCGTCGGCGAGCGACCCGGCAAGGAGGACGGCGTACTCGCCGTAAGGGTTGAGATGCATAAGACCATTACAGCATCGTGTGAGCATGACGACGAGATCGACCTCGGCAGACACCCCGCCCTTCGACCTGGCCGTGGTCCACGAGCACGGCTGGATGGTGGAATCCGCGCACGCGACGTCCCAGGGGCGCGTGCTGTACGTACGATGCGCGGTGTGCGGCACGCGGCGCGTGGACGTCGAACGCGATCCGGCTCAGCCCCCGACGGCACTCAGCGTCGTGTCGGGTGCGGGATCGGGATCGGCGTGATCCTGACGTCAATCACACGAACCCGCTCGCGCGCAAGCGCCTCGGCCGCGGCATCCGTCTGACCTATCGTCGCTCGCAGAACCCGAGAAGTCCGACGATCGAGGGGAAGAGATGTCTCGCAACGTGAGAGAGCTGCGCTGCAGTCCCGACGACGTCTTCGCGGTGCTCAGCGACGGCTGGCTCTATCCGTGCTGGGTGGTGGGGGCGTCGCGCATGCGCGAGGTCGATGAGACGTGGCCGATGGCCGGAGCAGAGCTGCACCATTCGTTCGGCGTGTGGCCGGCACTGATCAACGACAAGACGGTCGTCGAGGAGTTCATCACCGGACGCCGCATGGTGATGCGTGCCCGAGGCTGGCCGATCGGCGAGGCGCGGGTCACGCTGGACGTGAAGGAGCGGGGCGACGGGTGCGTCGTGCGCATCCAGGAAGAGGCCGTCGCGGGCCCGGGACGGTTCGTCCCCGAGCCGGTCATGGATGTGATGCTGCACTGGCGCAACAACGAGACCCTGCACCGGCTGGCGTATCTGGCGGAGGGACGTGCGACACGACCGGCCGGCGCCAGCACGGCGGAGAAAGAGATGGCATCGACGGGGGAGAGCGGGACGACGGTCACGTGAGCACCGGGACGCGAAGCACAGCCGACCTCGACGCCGTCGTGGTGGGCGCCGGGCCGAACGGCCTCGCGGCGGCGGTCACCCTGGCACGCGCGGGGCTGAAGGTGCGCGTCTACGAGCGGGCGGACCAGGCGGGCGGCGGTGCGGCGACGAAGGAGCTGACACTCCCCGGCTTCTGGCACGACGTGTGCTCGGCGGTGCATCCGATGGCGTTCGAGTCCCGGTTCTTCCGCGAGTTCGGCCTTCGCCGTCGCGTCGAGTTCGTGACCCCCGACATCTCGTTCGCCCACCCTCTGGACGGTGGCCGAGCCGGGATCGCCTACCGCGACCTCGCTCGGACACGGGACGAGCTCGGCCGTGACGGCCGCGCGTACGAATCCCTCATGAGGCCGCTGGTGGAGCATTCGACCGAGGTCGCCGAGTTCACCGGCTCGTCGCTGCTGTGGATCCCGCGCGACATCCCGACGGCTCTCGCTTTCGGGCTGCGTGCGCTCGAGCAGGGCAGCCCCGCCTGGAAGGCGCGTTTCCAGGACGACGCCGCACCGGCGATGCTCACGGGTGTCGCGGCTCACACGATCCTCTCGCAGCCGAGCATCGCGGCCGCCGGTGCCGGGCTCGCCCTGGGCGCCTATGCCCACGCCCGCGGATGGCCGATTCCCGTCGGCGGGAGCCAGGCGATCATCGACGCCATGCTCGATGATCTGCGCTCGCACGGTGGCGAGATCCTCCTCGGCCAGGAGGTGAGCTCTCTGCGCGAGATCCCGGCTGCGCGCGTCACCCTTCTCGACGTCACTCCGCGCGCGCTCGTGCGGATGGCGGGCGACGCTCTGCCCCCGGGGTATCGCCGCGCACTGCAGAACTTCCGGTACGGAGGCGGCGTCGCAAAGGTCGACTTCGCGCTCAGCGACGCCGTGCCGTGGGCCGACCCCGGTGCGCGTCAGGCCGGAACGGTGCACGTCGGCGGAACGCGGGACGAAGTCGCGGATGCCGAGAACGACGTCAATCGCGGTCGCCTCCCCGAGCGTCCCTATGTGCTGGTCTCGCAGCCGTCGCTCTTCGATGCGAGCCGTGCGCCCGCGGGGAAGCACACGCTGTGGACGTACACGCACGTTCCCGCGGGCAGCCGGGTCGACCGGCAGGAGGCGGTCATCCGGCAGATCGAGCGGTTCGCCCCGGGCTTCCGCGACACGATCCTCGCCGCGGGCTCGCGCAACGCCGTCGAGGTGGAACGGCACAACCCGAACTATCCCGGCGGCGACATCGCCGCCGGCGCACCCACGCTCTGGCAGATCGTGCGCCGTCCCGTGCTGAGCCCGGACCCGTGGCGTACGCCGCTGCGCGGCGTGTACCTCGCGTCGGCATCAGTGGCGCCCGGGCCCGGCGTGCACGGGCTGCCCGGCTGGTTCGCCGCGCGCAGCGCGCTGCGTCACGACTTCGGGACGCGGGCGCTGCCCGATCTCTCGCCGCGCGACTGAGCACCGTTCCTCGGGCGCCGATCGGGACGGTCTTTCCGTCGTTCGGCACGCGGCGTCACGGTCCGTGGGACAATCCGACTCGTGGAAAACCTGACGCTCATCGAGCGCTCTCCCGATCCCGAAGACGTCGCCGCCCGCTCGCGCACCCACCGCTCGATCGCCGACAAGATCCGCGCCATGGGGCAGAACCGGATCGGGGCGCTGCTGCTCCTGATCGCGACTCTCGTCGCGATCCTGTGGGCGAACATCTCGACCGGCTCGTACGAGTCCTTCTGGGAGACGCACATGACCGTCGGCCTGGGCGACCTGCAGCTGGATTTCACGCTGCACGCACTGGTCAACGACGCGCTGATGGCGATCTTCTTCTTCACCGTCGGTCTGGAGGTCCGCCGCGAGTTCGCGATCGGCGAGCTGACGAGCTGGCCGCGCGCGATGGTGCCTGTGATCGCGGCGGTCGCGGGGCTGGTCCTGCCGGCGCTCCTCTTCGTGCTCATCGCGCGAGGCTCCCGCTACGAGCACGCATGGGGCATCGTGATCTCGACCGACACCGCGTTCCTCGTCGGGGCGCTGGCGTTGGTCGGCCCACGCGTGCCGGGACGGCTGCGTGTGTTCCTCCTCGCCCTGGCGGTCGTGGACGACATCGGCGCCCTCTCGATCATCGCTCTCGTCTACACGGCGAACTTCACCCCGCTCCCGCTGGCGATCGCAGCCGTGGGTCTGGCCGGCGTGTACTTCACGCGATACTTTCCGACGGGCCGCGGTCCCGTCTACGCCACGCTGTCGATCATCGTGTGGCTCGCGTTTCTCGCCTCGGGCGTTCATCCGACGCTCGCGGGTGTGGCCATCGCGCTTCTGGTGCCGGTGTACCGGCCGGATCGGCGCGACGTCGAGCACGCGCTGGAACTGGCCAGGACGTTCCGGCAATCGCCGAACACCGAGTACGCGCGAGCCGCGGCGAACAGCCTGCGCGAGTCGATCTCGATCAACGAGCGGCTGCAGACCGCGTACGCGCCCTATGTCGCCTACGTCATCCTGCCGCTGTTCGCCCTCGCCAACGCGGGCGTCGTGCTCAGCCCCGACATCCTCGCGGGCGCCCTGGTGTCTCCTCTCACATGGGGCATCGTCGTCGGACTCGTCGTCGGCAAGATGATCGGCGTCTTCGGCTCGGCCGCCGTCATGAAGATCGCCCGCATCGGGGAGTTCGGAGCGGGTCTGACGCTGGACCGCCTGGCAGGCGGCGCGGCGCTGTGCGGCATCGGCTTCACGATCTCGCTGTTCATCGTGGACCTCGCGATCGCCGACGAGGAGGCGCAGAACGAGGCACGTGTGGGGGTGCTGGCGGCGTCGGTCATCGCGTTCGTCGTGGCCACCATCGTCTTTCGCATCTCGGACGCTCTCCGTCCCGACGATGACGCACGCCAGACTCTCGCACGGCCGGTGGACCCGCGGCGCGACCACGTCTTCGGGCCCGCCGATGCCCCGTTCACCATCGTCGAGTACGGCGACTTCCAGTGCGGCTTCTGCCTCAAGGCATCGGGGTCGATCCAGGAAGTGCACGGTGTGCTCGGCGACCGGCTGCGATACGTATGGCGTCACGCCCCGCTCACGCAGTACCACCCGAACGCGCTCGCGGGGGCCGAAGCCTCGGAGGCCGCCGCGCTCCAGGGCAAGTTCTTCGAGTTCGAGCGCGGTCTCTTCGCCGATCAGGAGAATCAGCGGCCGTCCGACATCGTCCGGCTCGCGCGCGAGCTCGGCCTCGACGTCGACCGGTTCGAACGGGATCTCACGTCCGCCGAGGTGACGGGTCGCGTGCAGGACGACATGCTGGATGCCGAAGCCATGGGGATCACATCGGTGCCGACGCTCTTCGTCAACGGCCGTCGCCATGTCGGGCCCTACGACGCGCAGTCCCTCATCCGCGCGCTGGAGGAGTCGGAGGCCGAATCCGCTCGAACGGTCCCCACGACGCCCGCGGCTCAGTAACCTGTTCGCGATGGGAACTCACGCCCCCGACCCGATCCAGCGACCCGAGCTGTCCGACGCCCAATGGGAGCGTCTGCGCGCCTACGGCACTCCCGAGGACGTCGCGCCCGGAGACTATCTCTTCCGATCCGGCGACCGTGACTACGACCTGATCCTGGTGGAGGAGGGCCAGGTCGAGCTCGTCCGCGATTCGCTCTTCTGGATCCAGGAGGCGGTGCTCGCTCACATGGGACCGCGCACCTTCGTCGGCGAGCTCGGCCTGCTCAACGGCCAGGGCGCCTTCCTCTCGGCGCGGGCGACCGAGGCGGGGCGAGTATTGCGCGTGAGCCGCACCGAGCTGCGGCGGATGATGGCCGAGGACGACGAACTGTGCGACCTCGTGCTGCACGCGCTGTGGGCACGACGGGAGTCCCTTCGCCGAGGACCGGCCGCGCTCACTCTCAAGTTCGTCGGCCAGAGCTCGTCGCGGGACTACCTCGCCCTCCAGCGCTTCGCCGAGCGGCTCGACCTGGTGCACAAGTCGGTCGACCTCTCGGCGACCGACCTCGGCGATCACGAGAAGCTCGGAGTGACCGTCGACGATCTGCCCATCGCCTACATCCAGGGTGAGCCGCTGCCGCGGGCGACGCCGGGAATGGTCGCCGAGCGGCTGGGGCTGGCCTACGAGGCGAACGGTGACGAAGTCGTCGATCTGGTGGTGGTCGGCGGCGGTCCGGCCGGACTCGCGGCCGCCATCTACGGCGCGTCCGAAGGGCTGAGCACGGTTCTCCTCGACGCGGTCGCACCGGGTGGCCAGGCGGCCTCGACCTCGCGCATCGAGAACTTCCTGGGCTTTCCGTTCGGAGTCAGCGGCGGAGACCTCATCGGTCAGGCGAGTCTTCAGGCGCTGAAGTTCGGAGTGCGCGTGTATGCCCCGTGCGAAGCGGTCGGACTGCAGCCCGACGGCGACGTCCTCGAGGTGACGCTGTCGGACGGCCGGCGCATCCGCGCGCGCAGCACGATCGTGACATCGGGCGCGGCGTACCGCCGACTGGACCTCGAGCGATGGCCGGACTTCGAGCGCGCCGGCATCTACTACGCGGCGACGCAGCTCGAGCTGCGGCAGGTCATGGAGTCGCCGGTCGTCGTGGTCGGAGGCGCCAACTCCGCCGGTCAGGCAGCGCTGTACCTGGCGGCGAACGGCTGCCCCGTGCATCTGGTGGCGCGCGGCGCCGATCTCGGCTCACGCATGTCGTCGTACCTCGTCGACCGGCTGATGGAGGATCCTCGCGTTCAGGTGCACACCGGGTCACGCGTCGTCGGACTCGACGGTGGAGTCGCGCTCGAGCGCGTCCGCATCGACAGCCTGGGTGAGGTCGATGCGCGGGGGCTGTTCTGTTTCATCGGCGCGGATCCTGCGACCGACTGGGTGTCGTCGTTGGACCGGGATCGGGACGGCTTCCTGCGGACGGGAACCGACATCGCCGCCCAGTCGCTCGAGCAGTGGCAGCGATTGGGACGCGAGCCACTGCCGTTCGAAACGTCGACGCCGCGGGTGTTCGCGGCGGGGGATGTGCGCCGAGGATCGATGAAGCGCGTCGCCGCTGCCGTCGGTGAGGGCTCCAGTGCGGTCGCATCGGTGCACCGCGCCCTGGCCGGGTGACATCGCCGAGTCGGACCTCTCGGCCGGTAGCCTGGCGAGAATGAGCATGAACGTCGTCGATCGGTCTCGCATCGACGTGCCGCTCGCGCGTCGGCTCGTGGCCGGGCAGTTCCCGGAGTGGGCCGACTTGCCGGTGCGCGTGATGGATCGCTCGGGCAACGATCACCGGATGTTTCGGCTCGGCGAGAACATGCTCGTGCGGTTGCCCGCCGACCCGGACTTCGTGCCGCAGGTGTCGAAGGAGCAGAAGTGGCTGCCGTGGCTGGCCCCCCGCCTTCCCCTGCCCGTTCCGCAGGTACGGGGAGCCGGACGGCCTTCACCAGACTTTCCCGCCCGATGGTCGGTCTACGGCTGGCTGGACGGAGAACCAGCCGCTGTGGCGAAGATCGACGACACGGCGCGCTTCGCGGGTGAGATCGCCGACTTCCTGGTCGCGCTGAGGAACGTTCCGGTACCGGCGGATGCCCCGGCACCGGGTCAGCACAGCGCTTTCCGCGGCGGGCCGCTCGATCACTGGGACGACGAGATGGCCGCACTCCTTCATCGAGTGCACGGCCGGGAGCGGGATCAGGCGGCGGGGATCTGGCGGGACGCGCTGGCCGCGCTGTTCGAGGGGCCGCCGGTGTGGCTGCACGGCGACGTCTCGGTGAACAACCTGCTGATCAGCGCCGGTCGGCTGTCGGCCGTGCTCGACTTCGGGTGCTCCGCGGTGGGCGACCCGGCGTGCGACACCGTGATGCGGTGGACGCTGTTCACCGGGCGGGCCCGCGACGAGTTCCGGCGACGCCTGGATGTGGACGAGGCGACGTGGGCCCGAGGACGAGGATGGGCGCTGTGGAAGGGGCTCATCATGATCACGAACAAGCCGCCGGGCCAGGCCGAATTCGCGCGCCGGGTGCTCGACGAGCTCTTCTCCGGCGTATAGCCCCAGCAGCGGCCCGACAGTTCCGCGCTCCCTTGTCAAGGGGTCGGCCGAGCCGGCCGCCACGTCGTAGCGTCGGCCCATGAATCCCGATGACAAGACCCGCTTCGCGGCGGGCGAGACCGACGAGATGCCTCCCGCCCCCCAGCGCACCCAGCTGTCGGAGCAGGAATCGCTGCGCAAGGACATGAGCTACAGCCCCGCGAGCGAGACCGAGACGCAGCGCAAGCAGGCCGACCCGCTCCCCGACACCGTCGATGACGACATCGACCCGGCGGATGTGCGCGCCGTGCCGGGCACCGGAGGCCCCGACGACACCGGAGACGTCGAGGTCGACCCCGAGGACCTCAACCTGCCCGGCCGGTCCTCGACGTCGCCGTGAGCCCTCACGCCCGGACCTCCCGGGAAGGGCCGGTCGTGGTGATCACCGGTGCCTCCAGCGGGATCGGGCGTGCCACAGCCCGGGAGTACGCGCGTGCCGGTGCACGACTCGTGCTGGCAGCGCGGAGCAGATCGGCCCTCGACACGGTGGTGGAGGAATGCCGCGGGCTTGGAGCGCAGGCGGTCGCGGTCCCCACAGACGTCTCGCGTGAAGCGGAGACGCGCGCTCTCGCCGCGTCGGCGGTGGGCGAGTTCGGTCGCATCGACGTCTGGGTGGGCAACGCGGGTGTCTTCAGCTACGGCGGCTTCGAGGACACTCCGTCGAGGGTCTTCCGCCAGGTCGTGGAAACGAACCTGATGGGCCAGGTGCATGGCGCCCGCGCGGTGCTGCCCTACTTCCGTCGGCAGGGGAGCGGCGCGCTCGTCCTCGTCGGCTCTCTGTACTCGCGCGTGGGGTCGGCGGAGATCTCGCCCTACGTCACGAGCAAGTTCGGGCTGCTCGGTTTCGCCGAGACACTCCGGCAGGAGCTGCGAGGAAGCGGCATCCGGCTCCGACTCATCCTTCCCGCCACGATCGACACCCCGATCTATCAGCACGCGGCGAACGTGACGCTCCGGCACGTTCACCCACTGCCTCCCGCGTCATCTCCGCGGCGTGTCGCGCGCGCGATCCTGCGAGCACCGGACCGCCGCCGATTCGCGACGTTCGTCGGCCAGTTCCAGCGAAGCGCGATCCTGCTGCATCGGGCCTCGCCCCGGGCATACGATGCGGTCTCCTCATTCCTCGTGCGCCGCGTGGAGCTCCGCGGAAGCGGTGCAGAGGTCACCGTAGGCACGGTGCTCGAATCGAGCGGCGAGGCAGGCCCGGTCACCGGCGGATGGCGTTCCGGCCGCCGACGCGCGGTCGCCGCTACGGCGCTCGCCGCCGCGCTCGCCGTGGCGGCTGCCCCGCTCGCGCGCCGACGATGAGCAGCGCACCCGACCGCGCTCGGGCCAGCACGGGTCAGCGGAACCCTTCGGTCTGCGTCCGCTCGTCCGCCACGCGCACGCCGTAGCGGTACGAGAGCTTGCCGCCGAGCCAGCCCGAGACGCCCAGCGCGCCCAGCCCGACGATGCTGAGGATGAAGCCGAGGATGCTCACGTCGTCGTCGTCAGCCGACCAGCGCACCAGCAGGTTGACGACGAAGAGCACCGTCACCCCCAGGTTGAGAGCCATGTGGACGGTCGCCGTCTTGCGTGCGGCCGTCCCGCGCGCGAGCTGGCTGTAGTCGAGAAACCCGACGCCCGCGGCGAGCACGGCGCCCACCAACCCGATGAGGATCAGCACCCGCGCGCCCGCGACCCAGGGCTCGGGGTCGTCGGATACGAGTCCGATGATGTCGAAGATGAGACTGGCGACCCATGCCCCGATCGGGATGGTCACGAGGATCGGATGGAACGGGTGGCCGTAGGGGCCGGCCACGGCCGAGCGGGGACGCTTGGCGCGCTGCTGCGGAGTGGTCTCTGACATTTCGGCGTTTCCCTTCACGTTGGTCGACCGATGCCGGTGCTGACCTCCAGTGAAATGCCTGTGCGCCCGATCGCCAGGGGGCTTGCGTCCCGCGCCGCCGATGTGCCAGCGGAGGCTACTCGGCTCGCTGTCGTGACGCCACCCCCTCGGGGGATCTGCCTGCGCGTACGTAGCCTCGCCGAACGTCGATCGCCCGGATCGGCGAGGGGGATGACAGTGACAAGGAGCGGTTGATGTTCTTCCACAAGCAGGAGTTGCAGTTCGCGGCGAGCCCGGCCAAGCCCGACGCGATCTTCGCGCGACGGTTGCAGGAGGTGCTCGGAGGGCAGTACGGCGAGATCACCGTCGCCATGCAGTACGGCTTCCAGTCATGGAACTGCCACATCCCCGGCAAGTACCGCGATCTTCTGTACGGCATCGGCGCTGAGGAGTTCGGCCATGTCGAGATGCTCGCGATCATGATCGCGCAGCTGCTGGAGAAGGCGCCGGTCGAGCAGTCCGAGGCCGCAGCGGCCTCGGATCCCGTCCTCGGCGCCGTGATCGGCGGCATGGACGTGCAGGCGGCCATCGTCGCGGGTGCCGGAGTGCGGCCCGTCGACAGCAACGGCAATCCCTGGCAGGGCTCGTACATCACCGCCAGCGGCAACCTGCTGGCCGACTTCACCGCGAACGCGAATGCCGAGATGCAGGGTCGGGTTCAGGTGGCGAGGATCTACAACATGACCGACGACCACGGCGTCCGCGAGCTGTTGTCGTTCCTGCTGGCGCGAGACACCATGCATCAGAACCAGTGGATCCGGGCCGCCCAGGAACTGCATGACGAGGGCGTGGAGGATCTTCCGGTGCCGAGCAACTTCCCGCTGTCGCAGGAGCAGCGCGACGTCGCGTACGAGTACATCAACTTCTCGGACGGCGCCGCCGCTGCGGAAGGCACCTGGGCTTCGGGGCCCACGCCGGACGGCAAGGGCGAATTCACCTACCTCGAAGGGCCCGAGACCTCGGTTCCGATGCCGCCGCCGACGCAGCCGGACCCCCGCTTCTACGGCACGGACGGCAAGCCGAACATCGTCGACAAGGCGACCGGCGTGATCAAGGACAAGCTCAGCGAGAAGTGAGCCCCCGCCGAGGGCCCCGTCAGGCTTTCGGCCACTCGATGAGGAGCAGACCCTGCTTGGTGTCGGCGAGCTTGACCCAGCCGTCGCCGAACAGGTAAGTCATGCCATACCCCTCTTCGTCGGTGGAGATCGTCGTGTCGGGGCTCTCGGTGATGTACACGCCCTCGGGACCCTCTTCTCGCAGCCACCCCTGGTCGATCAGCTCCGCCTGAGCGTCGGCGGCATCGCTCCCCGAGATGCGGGCCCATCCGAACATCTGACCGTGGTCGCCGGCAGGGCCCTCGAAGTCGGCCCACACGCACTGCATGCCATCGGTGACCTCGAGGCTGCCGATGTAGAGCGGCTCGGCCTGCGACGTCAGACCCTGACTCTCGAAGTCCGCGACGACCGACTCCGCGATGAGCGTCTCGCACGACGGGTCCTCGTCGCTCGCCGGTTCCGCAGTGGGCGTCGCGCTCGGCTCGGGCGCGGCCTCTGTCGGTGTCGGGGCAATGTCGGTCGCTTGCGGCGTCGCAGGCTCGGGCGATCCGGCGCACCCGGTCAGCAGAAGGGTCGCGGTCATGGCGGCCGCCACCAGGGCACCGAGGTGGAAGCGTGTGGGAGGCGTCACGGGTTCTCCGGAAGTGTGGGGGAGGCGGGCAGGAGGAGAAGCTCAGGGGCGGTGCAGAAGGTCGAGGAACGCGTCGTGCAGCACGCGATTCGTCGCGAGCGAGGAGAGCTCTGAGAGGGAGTCGCGGCCATCGAACGAGGTGAAGCGCCCGCCCGCCTCGGTGACGATCGGCACGAGCGCGGCGATGTCGTACTCCTTGACGCCGAACTCCGCGACGAACTCGAGCCGGCCTTCGGCAAGGAGCATGTACGGCCAGGCGTCGCCGTAGCCGCGGTCGCGCCAGACGGCGGCGGTCAGGCGCTCGAGGGCATCGAGTCTGCCGGCATCGCGCCACTGGCCGATGCTCTGAAAGCTGACGCTCGAGTCCTCGAGACGGTCGATGGTCGAGACCGCGAGGCGCACGGGATCACCCGAGGCGGAGGCGGTCCACGCGCCATGCCCGGTGGCCGCCCACCAGCGGCGGCCGATCGCCGGCTGGCTCGCCACCCCGACGCGCGGCACGCCGTCGATCGCGAGTGCGATCAGGGTCGTCCACATCGGGATGCCCTTGAGGTAGTTGGCGGTGCCGTCGATCGGGTCGATGATCCATTGACGGCTGGACTGGCCGGTGACGCCGAACTCCTCGCCGAAGATGCTGTCGCCGGGACGCTCGGCCTCGAGCAGCGAGCGGATCGCCTGCTCGGTCGCGAGGTCTGCCTCGGTGACGTGAGTGGCGTCCGCCTTCGTGCGGATCTCGAGATCGGCGGCATCGAAGCGCTGCATGGAGGCGGCGTCCGCGGCGTCGGCGAGGCGGAGCGCGAGTGCCAGATCGGCCTCCAGGTCTCCCGGGAACGGCGCGTCGAACGTCGGCTGGGGGAGGGGGGAGGTCACGCCCACAAGGATATCCGGCGCATCCCCGGCTCGATTTTTCGTTGACGCAATCGTGATGGTAATGTTGACCCTCGGTTCGCCCCATAGCGAACCACGCACCTCTAGCTCAATCGGCAGAGCAACTGACTCTTAATCAGTGGGTTCTGGGTTCAAGTCCCAGGGGGTGCACCACAGTGAAGGGCGGTCCGTCGGACCGCCCTTCTCTTCGTTTTCCGGTGCGCTGCCCGTGTCCCGATTTCATAACGACGGCATACGGCATCCGCCCCGAGACTTGACCCCGCGCCCCGCAGTTCATAGATTGCAAGAACCTGAATCGGTTCTCAGGTTGAGCCTTGCGGCTCGCCCCCTCCTTCCAATGGCGAAAGGCACGCACATGCGGGTATCGAAGAAGTTGCTCCTGGGTTCCGCGGTCGCCGCCGCGGCGCTGACTCTTGCGGCCTGCGCGCCGACGGCCGGTGCTCCAAGCGGGGAGACCACCGACGACGCGAGACTGGACGAAGTCACGGTCGGCGTCGTCACCAGCGAGTCCGGACCCCTCGCAGGATACGGGCAGCAGTACCTCGACGCGTTCGAAGCGGGGCTGGACTATGCCACCGATGGCACCGGCGAGATCGACGGCACCACGATCACCGTGGAGCACCGCGATGACGCCGGCGATCCCGACAAGGCCGTCACCGCCGTCAAGGAGCTCATCGGCGAGGGCGTGAACATCATCGCGGGAACGGCTTCGTCGGGTGTCGCGCTCGCGGTGGCGGAGCAGGCCGCACAGAATCAGGTTCTCTACATCTCGGGCCCGGCGGCGGCCGATGCGATCACCGGGATCAACGACTACACCTTCCGCTCGGGGCGGCAGAGCGCCCAGGATGTGGCGACGGCCGGTACGTTCCTCGACGACATCGAGGGCAAGAAGGTCGCCGTGTTCGCGCAGGACAACGCGTTCGGCCAGGGCAACGTCGCCGCGGTCGAGGCGATCCTCGGCGGGCAGGGCGCGACGGTCGAGGCCGTGCTCGTGGCCGAGGATGCGACCGAGTTCACCCCGTTCGCGCAGCAGGTGCTGGCCGGCGCTCCGGACCTCGTGTTCGTCGCCTGGGCCGGTGCGACGTCGGGCGCGATGTGGCAGGCGATGAGCCAGCAGGGCGTTCTCGACGAGATTCCCGTCGTGACCGGTCTCGGTGATGCGGCCACGTTCGGTGCGTACGGCGAGGCGTCCGAGAAGATCGACTTCCTGAACCACTACTTCCCGGCAGCCCCCGACAACGACGTCAACACCGCGATGGTGGAGGCGATCGAAGCGGCGGGCGGTACGCCTGACCTGTTCAGCCCCGACGGGTTCAATGCGGCCATCATGATCGTCCACGCGATCCAGGAAGGCCACGGCGACGTCGATGCGATGGTGTCGGCGCTCGAGGGCTTCGAGTTCGAGGGTCCGAAGGGCACGATGACCGTGCGCGAGAGCGACCACGCGCTGGTCCAGGAGATGTATCAGGTCAAGCTCGTCGCCGATGGTGCCGGCTTCGTCCCCGAGCTCGTCGACACCGTGGCGGCGGACGAGGTCGCGCCGGCCGAGGCCGAGTGAGCGCGCGCGGATCCCGGCTGCAGGTCGAGTCGCTCGGCCTGCAGATCGGGGGCGCGACGATCCTGGCGGACGTGGACCTCGACATCGCCGCCGGCTCGCTCGTGGGTGTCATCGGCCCGAACGGCGCCGGCAAGACCACGCTGTTCAACGCCATATCGGGACTCGTGAAGCCGACGGCCGGCCGCGTGCTGCTGGACGACCGCGACATCACGACGGCGTCCGTGCCGGCGCGGGCTCGGGCCGGCCTCGGCCGCACCTTCCAGACCTCGAGCGTCTTCCCGCGGTTGTCGGTGCTCGAGAACGTGCGCCTCGCGGCGCAGGTCTCGCTGGGCGGATCCGCATCGCTGCTGCGCTTCCCGCGCGGGACGGATGCCGCGACCCGGCTCGCGCTCGAGAAGCTGGCGGTGGTCGGGCTCGACCACAAGCGCGACTTCGCCGCGGGCGACATCGGCCACGGCGACAAACGCAAGCTCGAGATCGCAGTGCTGCTGGCGACGGAGGCGAGCATCGTGCTGCTGGACGAGCCGATGGCGGGCGTCGCCTCGGGCGATGTTCCGGGTCTGGTGGAGAACATCCGCGACATGCAGCGTGAGAAGGGCTGCACCGTCCTCATGGTCGAGCATCACATCGACGTGCTGATGGGCCTGGTCGACAAGGTCGCGGTGATGTACTTCGGCAGCATCATCGCCTACGACACCCCGCACAACGTGATGAACGATGCGCTCGTGCAGAGCGCCTACCTCGGCACGGGATCGACCGGGACGGCGGCGGCATGAGCGCGCCGGAGCCGATTCTCTCGGTGAAGGGCCTGCGCTGCACCATCGCCGGCCAACAGGTCGTCGAGGACGTGTCGTTCGATGTGCCGGCGACCGGCATCACCGCGGTGCTCGGGCGCAACGGGGTGGGAAAGACCTCCACTCTGCGCGGCATCCTCGGTCTCATCCATCGACGGGGGGACGTGCGGCTCGCCGGGGAGCGCATCGACGGGCTCGCGACCCACCGCATCGTGCGGCGCGGTGTCGGTTACGTGCCGGAGGACCGTGAGGTCTTCAGCCAGCTCACCGTGGCGGAGAACCTCGCCCTCGCCGAGCGACAGAAGAACCCCCGGCGCGATCTCGTCGCCCACCTCTTCCCCGACCTCGTCGCGCGCCGCGATCAACGGGCCGGGACCCTCTCGGGCGGTCAGCAGCAGATGGTGTCGGTCGCCCGCGCCCTCATGAACGACAACCGGCTCCTGCTCGTCGACGAACCGACGAAGGGGCTCGCGCCGAAGATCGTGGCCGAAGTCGCCGACGCGCTCGCGGCGGCCTCGAAGACCGTGCCGATCCTGCTCGTGGAGCAGAACCTCGAGGTCGTCCGCCGACTCGCCGACGACGCCGTGGTGATCGCCGGCGGCCGGGTGGTCCACACCGGCAGAGCGCGCGAGATCCTCGACGACGAGGAGCTCACGCGGCGCCTGCTGGGCGTCCACGCAGAGCCCGCAGCCCCTCGCCCCTCGGAGCCCGCCGCATGAGCGCCATCGTCCTCACACTCATCACCGGCGTCGGCCTGGGTGCGCTGTACTTCCTGGTCGCGAGCGGACTCAGCCTGATCTACGGGCTGATGCACGTGCTGAATTTCGCCCACGGCGCGTTCCTCACCCTGAGTGCCTTCATCGGCTTCCTCGTCGCGCAGGCGGTCGGCACCGACTCGTGGGGATCGTTCCTGCTCTCGGTGCTCGTCGGAGCGGCCGTCGGCGCCGCGTTCGCCACTCTCACCGAGCTCGTCCTCATCCGGCCGCTCTACGAACGGCACATCGAGCAGGTGCTCGTCACGGTCGGACTCTCCTTCGCCGCCGTCGCGCTGTTCGAGGGCATCTGGGGAACCGATCCGATCCACATCACAGGTCCGGCATGGCTGAGGCAGACCACCGACGTCCTAGGCGCGCGCATTCCGAACACGTACTGGGTGCTGATGATCGCCGCGGTGCTCGTCCTCCTGGCGCTCGTGCTCTTCCTCCAGAAGACGCGCTACGGCATGATCATCCGGGCGGGCGTCGAGAACAGGTCGATGGTCACCGCGCTCGGAATCGATGTGCGCCGGTCGTTCACGCTCGTCTTCGCGATCGGCGGCGCCGCCGCTGGCATCGGCGGCGTGCTGGCGATGCACTACTCGACCTTCGTGTCGGCGCATCTGGGCCAGACGCTGCTCATCTTCGCGTTCATCGTCACCGTCGTCGGCGGCCTCGGATCGCTCACGGGTGCGGCCGTCGCCTCCGTCCTCGTCGCGGTGCTGCAGCAGTTCGCCAACTTCTACCTCGGCGGCACGGGTGACTTCATCGTCGTGATCCTGCTCGCTGTCGTGCTGCTGGTGCGGCCGGCCGGACTGCTGGGGAGGAAAGCATGACGCTTCGACAGGCGCGACCGCAGGAGCCGGCGCAGCGGACGGCACAACGACCCGGCGCCGGCTCCCGGACCCGGATCATTCCGGTGGCCGTGGGAGCCGCGCTTACCGTCTTCATGGCGATCCTTCCCCTGCTGAACCTCTCGCTTCCCGGCATCCTCCCCACCCCCACCTACATGCCCGGCACTCTGGCTCTGCTGTCCCTGTGCATGGTGTTCGCCGCGCTCGCGCTCTCGTACAACCTGCTGCTGGGATCGGGAGGGATGCTGTCGTTCGGGCACGCCCTCTACTTCGGCGCCGGGGCCTACGGCCTCGGCGTCGCGCTCGACCTCTTCGGCGTGCCGCTGTGGCCCGGCATCTTCGTGGCGCTCATCGGCGGCATGGTGATCGCGCTGATCACCGGCGCTGTCTCGATGCGGGTGTCGGGCATCCCCTTCGCGATGGTCACCCTCGCCTTCGCGCAGGCCGGCTCGGTGCTCGTGCGCCGCAACTCGCAGATCACCGGCGGCGAAGAGGGCCTGAGCCTGAAGACGACGCTGGTGCCGGACTTCCTCATCGGCGTCGTCAACACGCGGAACCTCTACTGGTTCGCGCTCGCGGTGCTCGTCCTGGTCTATCTGGTCACGCTCTGGGTCGACACCTCGCGGCTGGGACACCTCGCTCGCGCGACGCGCGAGAACGAGGAGCGGGTGCGGGTACTGGGTCTGTCGCCCTACCGCGTGCGACTGGTCGTCTTCGTGATCGCGGCTGGTCTGGCGAGCCTCGCCGGCGTGGCGTACATGCTGCTGCAGTCGGGCACCGCGCCCCGAGCTGTCTCGGCCGACCTCACGATCACGATCCTCGTGATGGTGGTGCTGGGTGGCGTGGGATTCCGGTGGGGTGCCATCGTTGGCGGTGTGCTGTACACGCTCCTCGACCAGCGGCTCACCGTGCTGGCGGGGTCGGACGCCATCGCCGGCCTTCCCGATGTGCTGCGCGTTCCGCTGTCCGAGCCGCTGTTCATCCTGGGCGTGCTGTTCATCCTGGTGGTGATGTTCCTTCCCGGAGGAATCGCGGGCACGATCGACGCCGCGATCCGTCGCCGTCGGGGCGAGCGGGCCCGTACCGCCCTGCGGCAGCTCGACGATGCCGAGGACTCGGCCGAGACCCCCGTCGAGGTGCGAGCATGACGTGGGATGCCGGCGCCGCGCTCGAGCCCGCGGCCGAGGACGGCCCGCACACCGTCGGCCGCTGGCTGCTCGACCGTGCGGCGCTCTCGGGCCGACGCATCGCGATCGACGACCGGGGGGTTACCACCGATTACGCGACCCTCGCCGCCCGATCCAGGGATCTGGCGCGGGCTCTACGTGATGCGGGTTTCGGTCCCGGCGATCGGATCGCGACGGTGTCGGGAAATTCGACCGACCATGTGGTGGCGTTCTTCGCGTGCGCGCTCGCCGGCGTCGCATTCGTCCCGCTCTCCTGGCGGCTCACGCCGCGCGAGCTCTCCGACCTGATCTTGCGATCGGCGCCGTCGCTGATCCTCATCGACGACGAGCACGCCGCTCTCGCGGCGGAGGCGCTGCGCGTGCTGGGAGCCGGCGCAGGCGACAGGAGTGGCGGGATGCCCCCGCTCGCGCCGCTGGGGACCACCGGGGTGGAGGCCGGGCCTCCGCCGAGGCCGCGGCCCGGTCGCCGGGACTCGCCGCGCCCGGTGCGCGACGACGACCCGCTGCTGGTGATCTACACCTCCGGCAGCGAGGCGACACCCAAAGGGGTCGTCCTCACCCATGCCAACTGCTTCTGGAACAACCTCGCGCTGGCGCGCGCTCTCCCGCTGACCGAGGCCGACGTGGTGCTCGCAATGCTTCCGCAGTTCCACGTGGCCGCATGGAACTGCCAGCCGCTGCTCGCGTGGTGCACCGGTGCGACCGTGGTGCTCGAGCGGTCGTTCCAGCCGACCCGGGCGCTGAGGCTCATCGCCGACCGCGGGGTGACGGCGATGATGGGAGTGCCCACCCAGTACGGACTCCTCGCCGCCGATCGTGGATGGGAGTCGACCGACGTCTCGTCCTTGCGGCTCGCGCTCGTGGGAGGCGCCACGATGCCTGAGCGGGTTCAGGCGGCGTGGACGGCGCGCGGCGTACCGCTCACCCAGGGCTACGGTCTCACCGAGGCCGGGCCCAACGTGCTCTATCTTCCCGCCGATGGCACCGGGCCGGCGACGGGAGCCGTCGGCCGTCCGTACCCGCACGTCACGGTGCGCGTCGCGGATCCCGAGACCGGCTTCCCGCTCGAGGGCGAGGCGACCGGCGAGCTGTGGGTGCGCGGCCCGAGCGTCTTCGCCGGCTATCTGGGGGACGAGCCCGCGACGGCGCGCGCGATGCGCGACGACTGGCTCCGGACGGGCGACCTCGTCTCGCGCGACCGGAGCGGGGTCTTCCGGGTGGTCGACCGCCTGAAGGACATCTTCATCTCGGGTGGTGAGAACGTCGCTCCCGCCGAGGTGGAGCACGCCCTGGCACTGCATCCGCTGGTCGAGTCCGCGGCGGTCGTGGGCGTGCCCGATCCGGTGTGGGGCGAACGCGGTGTCGCCTTCGTGGTCCGCTCGGCCGGGGCCGCGCTGTCCGCCGACGAGCTGCTGGCGTATGCGCGACGCAATCTCGCCGCGTTCAAGGTGCCGGTGCAGATCGAGTTCGTCGAAGCGCTGCCGCGGTCGACGATCGAGAAGCTCGCCCGCTCGCGCCTGCGAGACC
Source organism: Microbacterium yannicii PS01 (assembly GCF_000304335.1). GTDB lineage: Bacteria > Actinomycetota > Actinomycetes > Actinomycetales > Microbacteriaceae > Microbacterium > Microbacterium yannicii_A. The sequence continues at coordinate 118,023 of NZ_CAJF01000007.1, forward strand.
GGGCGCGCGCGCTGGCAGCAGGCGACTCGGCGGAGCCGCGCCCGATGACGAAGGAGGTGCCGCGATGAGTCTTCCGGACGAGATCGTGGACGATCAGCAGAGTCCGGTCTCATCGGCGACGGGGCGGCCCCTGACCAAGCGGGGGAGGCCACACGCCGACGACTCCTCGAGGCGGCGGAGCAGGTGTTCGCCGAGCAGGGCTACCACGAGGCATCCATCGTCAAGATCACCGAGCGTGCGGGAATCGGACTGGGCACCTTCTATCTGTACTTCGACAGCAAGCAGTCGATCTTCGAAGCGCTCGTGCTCGACCTCAATCGCCGGGTGCGTCACTCGATGTCGGAGGCGATGGCGGGCGCCGCTTCGCGACTGGAAGCGGAGCGGGCGGGCTTCTCCGGCTTCTTCCGCTTCACGGCGGAGCATCCTGCGCTGTACCGCGTCGTGCGCGAAGCGGAGTTCGTCTCGCCGGAGGTCCTCCGCATGCACTACACCCGCATCGTCGAAGGCTACGAGGCCGGTCTGCGAACTGCGCAGAAAGCCGGCGACGTCGACCGCGCTCTGGATCCCGAGACCACGGCGTGGGCCCTGATGGGCATGGGAGAGCTCATCGGCATGCGGTTCCTCCTGTGGGAGCGCGACGCCGAGGGCCGTCCGCCGGCTCAGCTGGACCCTCGGGTGTTCGCGGGCATGACGCGACTCATCGACAACGCGCTCGCACCGCGAGCCGAGACGGAAGGCGGAGTTCAGTGAGCGATCGAGAAGTCGTCGAGAAGGATCTGGCGGGGCGCCGTGCGGTGGTCACCGGCGGTGCGAGCGGGATCGGGCTGGCCTGCGTGCGGGAGTTCGCCTCACGCGGAGCCCACGTCGTCATCGCGGACCACCATGTGTATCTGACGGAGTCCATCGCAGACGAGGTCGGCGGCGACGCGTGGCTGGTCGACCTGGCGGATGTGGAGGCCCTCGAGAGCCTGACCCTCGACGCCGACATCCTCGTCAACAACGTCGGCATCCAGCGCGTGAGCCCGATCCCCGACTTCGCCCCCACGGACTTCCGGCTGATGCTGCGGCTCATGGTCGAATCGCCCTTCCTGCTGATCCGCGCGGTGCTTCCGGGCATGTACCGTCGCAACTGGGGACGGATCATCAACGTCTCCAGCGCTCACGGCCTGCGCGCGAGCGCCTTCAAGTCCGCCTACGTCACGGCCAAGCACGGTCTCGAGGGGCTGTCCAAGGTGACGGCTCTCGAAGGCGCGCCGCACGGGGTGACGAGCAACTGCGTCAATCCGTCGTACGTGCGGACACCGCTCGTCGAGCACCAGATCGCGGATCAGGCGGGCGTGCACGGCATTCCCGAAGACGAGGTCGTCGAGAAGGTGCTGCTCACCGAGAACGCCATCAAGCGCCTTATCGAGCCCGACGAGGTCGCGTCGCTCGTCGGCTGGCTGGTCTCGGACAAGGCCGGCATGGTGACGGGGGCCTCGTACACGATGGATGGCGGGTGGACGGCGCGATGACGGCGAAGGCGGCAGGTCGACCGGGGAGCACAGGCGTGTCGGGCGACACGGTGCTTCCGGAAGGCACGGCGGTGCCCGAGGCCTCGGCCGACAGGTCGGGCCATCGGTATCGCGCGCTCGACGTGCCGGTCGCCGGCGGCGACCTGCGTGTGGGCGTGTGGGAGCCCGAGCGCCCGAACGGGGCGGACGTCCTCCTCGTGCACGGGGTGACGGCGTCGCACCTCGCGTGGCCGTTCGTCGTCGACCGGCTGCCCGGTGTGCGCGCCGTCGCTCCCGACCTGCGCGGCCGCGGAGCCAGCAATGCCCTGGCCGGAGATGCCGGCATGCGCGCGCATGCGGACGACCTTGCGGCGACGCTCGATGCGCTCGGCATCGAGCGCGCTGTCGTCGTCGGGCACTCCATGGGTGCCTTCGTCGCGGTGGTCTTCGCCCATCGTCACCCCGAACGGGTGGCGCGACTGGTGCTCGTCGACGGGGGGCTGCCCCTGGATGTCCCGCCCGGACTCGATGCCGACCAGCTCATGTCGGGGATCCTGGGACCGACGGCCGCTCGACTGTCGATGCGATTCGCCGACGTGGGGGAGTACCTCGACTTTTGGCGGGCGCACCCCGCGTTCCGCGAGAACTGGACGCCCGAGCTGGAGAGGTACCTCGCCTACGATCTCGTGGACGACGGTGAGGGCGCACTCCGCCCGGCGACGAGCTACCGGACCACGGCCGAGGACACCCTCGACATGAACACCGGGTCGGTGCTGCCCGACGCGCTTGCCGGGCTGCGACACCCGGCCCGCCTGCTCACCGTCTCGCGCGGACTGCAGGATGACCCGCCCGGTCTCTACGCTCCGGACCACCTGAAGCGCGTGCTCGCCGACCGGCCCGGCGTCGCGCATCAGCGTCTTGAGGGCCTCAATCACTACACGATCGTCATGTCGCCGGCGGGCGCGGATGCCGTCGCCGCCGTCGTACGCGATGAACTGGCTCTCGCCGAGCCGGCCTAGCGGAGCCGCGTCTCACCGGGAGGCGGCGATCCGAGTCGTCAGCTGATGGGCGTGCGCGAGGAGGGTGCGGCCCAGTTCGGGCAGCCTGTCGGGACCGTATCGGAACTCGACGCCGGTGAGGCTGAGCGCCCACTGCGGGTGCCCCTCTCTCGTGAACACGGCGGCGCCGATGCCGTAGGAGCCTTCGACGATGAGTCCGGGGTTGACGGCGTAGCCGCGTTCCTGCGTCTCGCGCAGCCTTCTGCGCAGGCGCTGCTCGCTATGAGCGGCGCCCCACTCTCCTGAGATGTCGGGATGCCGATCGAAGTAGGCGTCCACATCGTGAGGTGGCAGGAATGCCAGGATCGCCAGTCCCGCCGACGCGACGCCGAGCGGGAAGCGCACGCCCTCCGACAGCACGAACGATCGGATCGGGAAGCTGCCCTCCTCTCGCAGGAGGCATACCGTCTCGTCTCCGCGCCGCACCGACAGGAACGCGCTCTCCTCGGTGCGCACCGCGAGCGAGCGCACGATGTCGCGTGCGATCGCGGTGATGTCGTAGCGGGATGCCGCCACCGTGCCCATCAGGTACAGTTCGGGTCCCGGCATCCACCGCCCCGTTCGGTCGTCCTGATCGACCAGGCCCTCGTGACGCAGGGCCGTCAGCAGACGGTGGGTCGTAGGACGGGTGAGGTCCGCGCGACGGGCGAGATCGGCGACGGTCACGCCCTCCTCCCCGGCGGAGGTGACCAGACGCAGCAGATGCGCGGCACGGGCGACCGCTTGCGCGCCGGGCACGGTGCCTTTCGACGTACCGTCCACTATATGGACGCTAGGCCATCGATGCTCCACATGGCAAGCGCCGTCGTGACAGCGCAGAGACCCCTCGTCGAGGATGGAAGCGTAGTCACGAGCGAAGGAGCACGAGTGATCGACAAGACCTGGGGTTCGGCGGCCGAGGCGGTCGCCGACATCCGTGACGGAGCGTCTCTCGCGGTGGGAGGATTCGGTCTCTCGGGAAACCCGATCGCGCTGATCGAGGCGCTCCTTGCGCAGGGCACCAGCGACCTCAGCATCGTCAGCAACAACTGCGGCGTGGACGACTGGGGACTGGGAATACTCCTGGACGCCAAGCGCATCCGCAAGATGACATCGTCCTATGTGGGAGAGAACAAGGAGTTCGAGCGCCAGTTCCTCTCGGGCGAGCTCGAGCTCGAGCTCACGCCGCAGGGCACGCTCGCCGAGAAGCTCCGCGCCGGCGGGTCGGGCATCGCCGCCTTCTACACGCAGACGGGCGTCGGCACTCAGGTGGCCGAGGGCGGCCTGCCCCGCAAGTACGACGGTGCGGGCGGCATCGCGGTGGCCTCGCCGGTCAAGGACGTCCGGACGTTCGAGTTCGGAGGCGCCTCGAGCGAGTTCGTGCTCGAGGAGGCCATCGTCACCGACTTCGCGCTGGTTCACGCGCTGCGGGGAGACCGCCACGGCAATCTCGTCTTCAACAAGTCGGCCCGCAATTTCAACCCGCTCGCCGCGATGGCCGGAACGGTGTGCATCGCCCAGGTCGAGGAGCTCGTCGAACCGGGTGAACTCGACCCCGACAGCATCCACCTCCCCGGCATCTACGTGCACCGCATCGTCGAGGTCGGCACCGACATCGAGAAGCGCATCGAGCGGCGCACCGTGTCGGTCGCGCAGGCCGCAGCTCGCGAGATGCCGGAAGGGGCATGACATGGCGCTGACACGCAACGAGATGGCCGCCCGGGCAGCGCAGGAGCTCGCCGACGGCGCGTACGTCAACCTCGGGATCGGGCTGCCGACCCTCGTGCCGAATGTGGTCCCCGACGGCGTCACCGTGGTGCTGCAGTCCGAGAACGGCATTCTGGGCGTCGGTCCCTACCCCACCGAGGAGCACGTCGACCCCGACCTCATCAACGCCGGCAAGGAGACGGTGACGACTCTCCCCGGAGCGGCCTTCTTCGACTCGGCCACGAGCTTCGGCATGATCCGCGGCGGCAAGATCGACGCCGCGATCCTCGGCGCGATGCAGGTGTCGGCCACCGGCGACCTCGCGAACTGGATGATCCCCGGAAAGATGGTGAAGGGCCCGGGCGGTGCGATGGACCTCGTGCACGGTGCCGCGAAGGTGATCGTTCTGATGGAGCACGTCGCGAAGGACGGCAGCCCCAAGATCGTGAACGAGTGCTCGCTGCCGCTCACCGGTCGCGCAGTGGTGGATCGCATCATCACCGATCTGGCCGTCATCGATGTCACCGGCGACGGTCTCGTGCTGGTCGAAGTGGCCCCGGGCGTCACGGTGAACGAGGTGGTCGCCGCCACGGAACCCCTGCTGACCGTCTCGGACGAACTCAAGGAGAGAGCATGAACCACGACGACATCGTCATCGTCGCCGCTGCACGCACACCGCAGGGACGGCTGAAGGGCCAGCTGGCGCCGCTCACCGCCGTACAGCTCGGCAGCGCCGCGATCCGCGGCGCGCTCGAGCGGGGCGGAGTCCCCGCTGAGGCCGTCGACGCGGTCCTGGTCGGTCAGGTCCTTCCCGCCGGCTCGGGACAGAACCCCGCTCGCCAGGCGGCTGTGGGCGCCGGCATCCCCTGGAACGTGCACTCGAGTTCGGTGAACAAGGTCTGCCTCTCGGGCCTGACCGCGATCATCGACGGCGCTCGCATGATCTCCGTCGGCGATGCCACCGTGGTGGTGGCCGCCGGGATGGAGTCGATGACGCGCGCGCCGCATCTGCTCATGGGCTCGCGTGACGGCTGGGCCTACGGCTCGATCGAGGTGCTCGACCACATGGCGTACGACGGGCTCACCGACGCCTACGACCGCGAGAGCATGGGCGCGTCGACGGAACGGCACAACGGTCGCCTCGAGGTGACCCGTGAGATGCAGGATTCCGTCGCCGCGCGCTCGCACCAGCGGGCGGCCGCCGCTCAGGCCGCCGGCGTCTTCGATGCGGAGCTGGTGGAGATCGAGATCCCGCAGCGCAAGGGCGACCCGGTCGTGGTCACGCGTGACGAAGGTGTGCGCCCCGATACGACGGTCGAGACGCTCGGCCGCCTGCGGCCGGCGTTCGCGGAGGGGGGTTCGATCACGGCGGGAAACTCCTCTCAGATCTCCGACGGCGCGTCGGCGGTGGTGCTGACCACCCGCGCGCACGCCGACGCCAGTGGCTGGGACGTCCTCGCCGTCGTCGGCGCGTCGGGTCAGGTCGCCGGCCCCGACAACTCGCTCCACTCGCAGCCCGCCCGCGCGATCGAGAAGGCCTGCGCGAAGCAGGGCATCGCCGTCTCGGAGCTCGATCTGGTCGAGATCAACGAAGCCTTCGGCGCCGTGGTCGCCCGCTCGCAGGACGAGCTCGGCCTGTCGGACGACATCGTCAACCCGCACGGCGGCGGCATCGCGATCGGGCATCCCATCGGGGCCTCGGGGAACCGGCTCGTCGTGCACGCCGTGCACGAGCTGGCCCGCAGAGGCGGCGGGACGGCAGCCGTGGCCCTGTGCGGCGGCGGCGGTCAGGGCGACGCGCTCATCCTCACCCGCTGATCCCGACGTCGCGGGGCCGGCGACTGCGGTCACGGCCTCGCGGCCCGGGAAGGCGTCAGCGCTGGATGCGGCGCTTGAGCAGCTTCTTCTCGCGGCCGTGAATGGGGGAGTCGTTGGCGATCAGCTCGCCCCGCGAAGCCCGGCGCACGTCGACGATCGAGCCGATGGCCAGGGCCAGGGAGATGCCCCAGCTCAGCCATGCCAGAGCGGTCCGCCACGTGAACGGCTCCTGCTCGCGCACCGCTCGCAACAGCGTCATGCCTCCGGTGAACGCCGCGATCAAGCCGGTGCCGAAGAGGTACTTGCGCATGCGCCCACGCTAGCGCGCCGAACGCGCCATATGCGCCCCTTGACATCGCCCGCCGCACTCGTCAAGGGCCCGCGGACGCGCAATCGGTCACGCTAGCCTGGGGTGGCCTCGTCCCCGACCCGTCAGGAGCCCGCGTGACAACGCTCGAACGACTGGCCGAACTCGTCGTCGTCGCCAATCGGCTTCCCGTGGACCGGGTGGCCGACGGCGACGGCGAGCCTTCCTGGCGGCGATCGCCGGGCGGGCTGGTCACGGCCCTCGAGCCGGTCATGCGGCGTTCGGACGGCGCGTGGGTCGGCTGGCCCGGTCAGCCCGACATCGAGGTCGAGCCCTTCGACTTCGAGGGTGCCTACCTCGTTCCGGTCTCGCTCACCGCTGAAGAGATCGAGCTCTACTACGAGGGCATGTCGAACGACACGTTCTGGCCGCTCTATCACGATGTGATCTCCGAGCCCCGCTATCGCCGCGTCTGGTGGGACGCGTACGTCCGGGTCAACAAGAGGTTCGCTGATGCGGCAGCCGCCGTCGCCGCGCCGGGTGCGACGGTCTGGGTGCAGGACTACCAGCTCCAGCTGGTGCCGCGCATGCTGCGTGAAGCACGGCCGGATCTCACCATCGGCTACTTCCACCACATTCCTTTCCCCGCATACGGCCTCTACTCGCAGCTGCCGTGGCGGCGCCAGGTGCTCGAAGGACTGCTGGGCGCCGACGTGATCGGCTTTCAGCGGGTGGCGGATGCCGGGAATTTCGCCCGCGCCGTACGTCGCCAGCTGCGCTACGAGACGAAGGCCTCGGGCATCATCGTCCCGAACCCCGACGGATCGACGCGCCGGTCGCTGGCCAAGGCGTTCCCCATCTCCATCGACGCCGCGTCGTACATCGAGCTCGCCCGTCGCCCGGACGTGCAGGAGCGTGCGCGAGAGATCCGCGAGAGCCTGGGCAACCCGAAGAAGATCCTCCTCGGCGTGGACCGGCTCGACTACACCAAAGGCATCCGGCATCGCATGAAGGCGTTCGGCGAGCTCCTCGAGGACGGCAAGCTGTCGGTCGAGGACGTCACGCTCGTGCAGGTGGCGAGCCCCAGCCGCGAGCGGGTTGAGGCGTACATGCAGCTGCGCGACGAGATCGAGCTGATGGTGGGACGCGTGAACGGCGACCACGACACCATGGGCCACACCGCCATCAGGTATCTGCACCAGGCCTATCCGCGCGAGGAGATGGTCGCGCTCTTCCTCGCCGCGGACGTGATGCTCGTCACGGCGCTACGGGACGGCATGAATCTGGTCGCCAAGGAGTATGTCGCCTCGCGGATCGACAATCGCGGCGTGCTCGTGCTGAGCGAGTTCGCCGGTGCCGCGGATGAGCTGCCCAGCGCCGTGCGCATCAATCCCCACGACATCGACGGGATGAAGGACGCCATCATGCGAGCCATCGACATGCCGGCGGCCGAACAGGGACGGCGCATGCGGGCTCTGCGCAAGAAGGTGATCGAGAGCGACGTCGCGCGCTGGTCCAAGTCGTTCCTCGACACCCTGGCCGACGCGCGGGACCACCACCAGCCCACCGCGCCAGGGCGCCTGGAGGGGCCGGATCTCTCGGAAGAGGCCGGCGAGTGAGCGCCACGGGGCCGGACGGCGACGACGACGCGCGCGCGGCGGTCGCCACAGTCGCGGCATCCGCCCTCCTGCTGGTCGCACTGGACTTCGACGGTACGCTCGCACCGCTCGAGGACGAGCCCATGGACGCCCGCATGCTGCCGGCCGCCCGTGCGGCCGTCGAGGCGCTCGTCGCCGCGCCGCGCACGCTCGTCGCCTTCGTGTCGGGGCGGAGCCTCGTCGATCTGCGCATCATCGCCGAGCACGACGACTACTCCCAGGTGCTCCTGGCCGGGTCACACGGGGCGGAGTTCTGGATCCCCGGTGAGGGGACTCTCCGACACGGTGAGGATGAGGGCGACGTGCGACTGCGCGACATGCTCCGCACGCACGCAGAGCAGGCGACCGCCCATCTGGACGGCATCTGGATCGAGCCCAAGACGTTCGGATTCGGGGTGCACACCCGGCGCGCCGAGCCTGCCGCCGCGGCAGAGGCGAACCGCCTCGTCGACGAGATCATCGCGGTCGAGGCTCCCCACTGGCGGCGGCGGACGGGTCACAACATCGTCGAGTACGCGTTCCGCCATGAGGGCAAGGACTCCGCGATCGCGGAGCTGCGCGAGCGGACCGATGCCTCGTCCGTGCTCTTCGCGGGGGACGACGTCACGGATGAGGACGCGCTGCGCAGCCTCGGGGACGGAGATCTCGGCGTGCACGTGGGCACCGGCCCGACGGCGGCCTCGCTGTGCGTGCCCGACATCGCCGCGCTGGCGTCGCTCCTGGCCGTCATAGCCACCGAGCGGTCCGCCGCGCGGGAATAGACTCACCTGTATGCCCCAGCCTGACAACTCCATCGACATCAAGCCGCGCAGCCGCGTGGTGACGGACGGCATCGAAGCCACCACCTCCCGCGGAATGCTCCGTGCGGTCGGCATGGGGGACGAGGACTGGGACAAGCCGCAGATCGGCATCGCGTCGAGCTGGAACGAGATCACCCCCTGCAACCTCAGCCTCGACCGGCTGGCGCAGGGCGCCAAGGAGGGCGTGCACGCCGGGGGCGGCTACCCGCTGCAGTTCGGCACCATCTCCGTCTCGGACGGCATCTCGATGGGTCACGAGGGCATGCATTTCTCGCTCGTCTCACGTGAGGTCATCGCCGACTCCGTCGAGACCGTGATCATGGCCGAGCGGCTGGACGGCTCGGTCCTGCTCGCCGGCTGTGACAAGTCGATCCCCGGCATGCTCATGGCTTCGGCGCGGCTGGACCTGTCGAGCGTCTTCCTCTACGCCGGCTCCATCGCTCCCGGGTGGGTCAAGCTCTCGGACGGCACGGAGAAGGACGTGACGATCATCGACTCGTTCGAGGCCGTGGGTGCATGCCTGGCCGGCAAGATGAGCGAGGCCGATCTCAAGCGCATCGAGTGCGCGATCGCCCCGGGTGAGGGCGCGTGCGGCGGCATGTACACCGCCAACACGATGGCCTCGGTCGCCGAGGCGCTCGGACTGAGCCTCCCCGGGTCGGCGGCACCGCCGTCGGCCGACCGCCGACGCGACTACTTCGCGCACCGCTCGGGGGAAGCTGTCGTCAACCTGCTTCGGCTGGGCATCACGACGCGCGACATTCTCACCAAGGAGGCGTTCGAGAACGCCATCGCGCTCGCGATGGCGCTCGGCGGCTCGACGAACGTGGTGCTGCACCTCCTCGCGATCGCCCGTGAGGCCGAGGTCGAGCTGAGCCTGCACGACTTCAACCGCATCGGCGACAAGGTCCCGCACGTGGCCGACATGAAGCCGTTCGGCAAGTACGTCATGAACGACGTCGACCGGCACGGCGGCATTCCGGTCATCATGAAGGCGATGCTCGACGAGGGGCTTCTCCACGGCGGCGCCCTGACCGTCACAGGCAAGACGCTCGCCGAGAACCTGGCCGACCTCGACCCCGACCCGATCGACGGCACGGTCATCCACACCTTCGACAACCCGATCCACGCGACCGGCGGCATCACGATCCTGCACGGCTCGTTCGCCCCGGAGGGCGCGGTCGTGAAGACGGCCGGCTTCGACGCCGCGGTCTTCGAGGGCCCTGCCCGGGTCTTCGAGCGCGAGCGCTCCGCGATGGACGCGCTGGAGGCGGGCAGCATCCAGAAGGGCGACGTCGTCGTCATCCGCTACGAAGGCCCCAAGGGCGGACCGGGCATGCGCGAGATGCTCGCCATCACCGCCGCCATCAAGGGGGCGGGCCTCGGAAAAGATGTACTACTCTTGACGGACGGACGATTCTCAGGCGGCACAACCGGCCTGTGCATCGGCCACATAGCACCCGAAGCGGTGGACGCTGGTCCCATCGCCTTCGTGCGCGATGGTGATCTGATACGGGTCGATATCGCGGCTCGCACTCTCGACCTACTCGTCGACGAGGCCGAGCTGAGTTCCCGCCGCTCTGGCTGGGAGCCGCTTCCCCCGCGCTATACCCGTGGCGTCCTTGCCAAGTACTCCCGCCTCGTGCGCTCCGCTGCAGAAGGCGCGACGACGGGCTGAACCTGGCTCCCGACACATCCCTCCGACTGATCTGAGGACTCTCACCATGCCCGTCGAAACCGCTCCGGCCGTTCCACGGCCCCCCGCTCGCACCGCCACGGCGCCCGTGCTCACGGGCGCGGAGGCGGTCGTCCGCTCGCTCGAGCTGCTGGGCGTCACCGACGTCTTCGGGTTGCCGGGCGGCGCCATCCTCCCCGTCTACGACCCGCTCATGGACTCCACCGGCCTGCGGCACATCCTGGTGCGCCACGAACAGGGCGCCGGGCACGCCGCCGAGGGCTACGCCGCGTCGTCCAACAAGGTCGGCGTCGCGATCGCGACCTCCGGCCCGGGCGCGACGAATCTCGTCACCGCGATCGCCGACGCCTACATGGACTCCGTGCCGATCGTCTGCATCACCGGGCAGGTCTTCTCCAACCTGATGGGAACGGACGCCTTCCAGGAGGCCGACATCGTCGGCATCACCATGCCGATCACCAAGCACTCCTTCCTGGTGAAGGACGCCGCCGAGATCCCGGCTGCGATCGCTGCCGCATTCGAGATCGCAGGAACCGGCCGTCCGGGTCCGGTGCTCGTCGACATCACAAAGGACGCGCAGCAGGCTGAGGCGCCTTTCGTGTGGCCCCCGAAGATCGACCTCCCCGGCTACCGCCCGGTGACCAAGGCGCACGGCGAAGCAGATCCAGGCCGCGGCCCAGCTCATCGCCGGAGCCAAGAAGCCGGTCCTGTACGTGGGGGGCGGGGTGATCCGCGCGCAGGCCGCCGACGAGCTGCGGACTCTCGCCGAGTCCACCGGTGCTCCCGTCGTCACGACCCTGATGGCTCGTGGCGCCTTCCCCGACTCGCACCCGCAGCACCTCGGCATGCCCGGCATGCACGGCACGGTGCCCGCCGTGCTCGCGCTGCAGGAGGCCGACCTCCTGGTCTCGCTCGGTGCCCGATTCGACGACCGGGTGACCGGGAAGGCGGCGCTCTTCGCGCCGAACGCGCAGGTGGTCCATGTCGACATCGACCCCGCCGAGATCTCCAAGATCCGCACCGCCGACGTGCCGATCGTGGGCGACCTGAAGGACGTCCTCGTCGATCTGGACGGCGCCTTCCGCGCGGTCAGCGCGACGACGAAGCCCGACATCGCGGAATGGTGGTCGTTCCTCGAGGGCCTGCGTGACGAGTTCCCGCTCGGCTACACGCAGCCGTCGGACGGACTGATGTCGCCGCAGTACGTGATCCAGCGCATCGGCGAGCTGACCGGACCCGAGGGCGTGTTCGCCGCCGGCGTCGGCCAGCACCAGATGTGGGCGGCGCAGTTCATCAAGTACGAGCGGCCCAACGCGTGGCTCAACTCCGGCGGCGCCGGCACGATGGGCTATTCGGTCCCCGCGGCGATGGGCGCGAAGGTGGCACAGCCCGATCGTCACGTGTGGGCGATCGACGGCGACGGCTGCTTCCAGATGACCAACCAGGAGCTCGCGACCTGCACAATCAACAACATCCCGATCAAGGTCGCGATCATCAACAACTCCTCGCTGGGCATGGTGCGCCAGTGGCAGACGCTCTTCTACGACGGCCGCTACTCCAACACCGATCTCAATACCGGCCACGACACCGTCCGCATCCCCGACTTCGTCAAGCTCGCAGAGGCGTACGGCTGCCTCGCGATCCGCGTCGAGAAGGAGGAGGACGTGGATGCCGCGATCAAGACCGCGCTCGAGACCAACGACCGTCCCGTCGTCATCGACTTCGTGGTGAGCGCCGACGCCATGGTGTGGCCGATGGTGCCGCAGGGCGTCAGCAACAGCTACGTCCAGTACGCCCGCGACCACGCTCCGGCGTTCGACCAGGAAGACTGAGGAGGAGAAGACCATGTCGAGTCACGTGCTCAGCCTCCTCGTCGAGGACAAGCCGGGTCTGCTGACCCGCGTCGCGGGGCTCTTCGCCCGCCGCGGCTTCAATATCGAATCGCTCGCCGTCGGCGTCACGGAGGTGCCGGGACTCTCGCGCATCACCGTCGTGGTCGACGTCGAGGAACTGCCGCTCGAGCAGGTGACCAAGCAGCTGAACAAGCTCGTCAACGTCATCAAGATCGTCGAGCTCGACCCCACGGCATCCGTCCAGCGCGAGCACATGCTCGTGAAGGTGCGGGCCGATAACCAGACCCGTTCGAACGTGCTGGAGGTCGTGAACCTGTTCCGCGCCCAGATCGTCGACTACGCGCCCGACGCGCTCGTGGTCGAGGTCACCGGCGACAAGGGCAAGGTCGAGGCCTTCCTACGCGCGCTCGAGCCGTTCGGCGTCAAGGAACTGGCCCAGTCGGGCCTGCTCGCCATCGGCCGCGGCGGCAAGAGCATCACCGAACGCGTGCTGCGCGGCTGACAGACACCCGGTCCCTGAGCTTGTCGGAGGGCCGGACGCACGACCACACCGGGTCCCTTCGACAAGCTCAGGGACCGCTATCCACCAAGGAGAAACACGAAGATGGCTGAGATCTTCTACGACGCCGACGCCGACCTGAGCATCGTCCAGGGCAAGAAGGTTGCGATCGTGGGCTACGGCTCGCAGGGCCACGCGCACGCCCAGAACCTGCGCGACTCGGGCGTCGAGGTCGTCATCGCCCTCAAGGACGGCTCGAAGTCGACCGAGAAGGCCCAGGACGAGGGCTTCGAGGTCAAGTCGGTCGCCGACGCGGCCGAGTGGGCGGACCTCATCATGATCCTCGCTCCCGACCAGCACCAGCGGTCGATCTTCAGCGAGAGCATCAAGGACAAGCTCATTCCGGGCAAGACCCTCGCCTTCGCGCACGGCTTCAACATCCGCTTCGGCTACATCGAGGCGCCCGAGGGCGTCGACGTCATCCTCGTCGCCCCGAAGGCCCCGGGCCACACGGTCCGCCGCGAGTACGTCGCCGGCCGTGGCATCCCCGACATCATCGCCGTCGAGCGCGACGCCTCGGGCTCGGCGTGGCAGACCGCGCTCTCGTACGCCAAGGCCATCGGCGGCACCCGCGCCGGCGTCATCAAGACGACGTTCACCGAAGAGACCGAGACCGACCTGTTCGGCGAGCAGTCGGTGCTGTGCGGCGGCGTGTCGCAGCTCATCCAGTACGGCTTCGAGACGCTGACCGAGGCGGGCTACCAGCCGCAGATCGCCTACTTCGAGGTGCTGCACGAGCTGAAGCTCATCGTCGACCTGATGTGGGAGGGCGGCATCGCCAAGCAGCGGTGGTCGGTGTCGGACACGGCCGAGTACGGCGACTACGTCTCGGGCCCGCGCGTCATCGACCCGCACGTCAAGGAGAACATGCAGGCCGTCCTCGCCGACATCCAGTCGGGCGCGTTCGCCCAGCGCTTCATCGACGACCAGGACAACGGCGGCGCCGAGTTCCTCGAGCTCCGCGAGAAGGCTGCGCAGCACCCCATCGAGGCAGTCGGTCGCGACCTGCGCGCCCTGTTCGCCTGGAAGCAGCAGGACGCCGACTACGTCGAGGGCTCAGCAGCGCGCTGATCCCGCTCGGCATCAGACCGCCGTCCTACCCGGCACGGCTCCGACCGGCCGTCCTCGCCCCCAACACGGGCGAGGGCGGCCGGTCCTTTCGTCCTGCTCGCCGAGTTCCTGACCGCTGACGCAGAGGCGTCGCGCGGCGTTCATCCCGCCGAGTGTGTGAGGCCGCCGCGCGTTCATGTGCGATCCCGACGGTGGGCTTGTGCAGGTCGCGTTGCGCCCTCGGGCGAATCTCACGGCATCCCTCCTCGTTCTTTCGGCCTCGATCTCCGGAGTCCTCGTACCGGCGCCGGCGCCGGCGCAGGAGCCCGCGCCGGTCTCCGCGGTGGTCATCGACGAGATCAGCCCGGGCGGCGGGGAAGGGGGACCAGGCGGCTCCGGCGGGTTCTTCGAACTGAGGAACGCCTCGAGTGCGGCGATCGACTTGACCGGGTGGGCGGTCTATCGCTGCGACGCGGAGGGCCTGCGTGCGAAGGCGTCGCGGCCGGAGGTCGATCTGTCCGGCGTCACGTTGGAGCCAGGAGACCGGTACACCGCCACGCACATGGGGTGGCGCGGCGAGCCGGCCGACGCGGTCTTCACAGCGGTGTTTCCGCACCAGGGCTACGGACTGGTGCTGTTGGAGCCATCGGGAGCAGTGGCCGACAGCGTCGCGGTGTACCCGTCGCAGCCGACGCCGACGCGCAGCGAGTGCGGTCCGCCCGACGCTCCGGCCGCGACCGCCTTCGCCCTGGGGGAGAGCTGGCAGCGCACACCCGAGGGCTGGGTGCGCGCCCGGGCGACGCCGGGCGCTTTCAACGCGACCGCGCCGGACACCCGCGCGGCGACGGGCATCCGCATCGACGAAGTGGCGTCCGCGGGGCCGGGCGGCCACGGCGACGACTTCGTGGAGCTTCGCAACACCGGTTCGGCGACCGCGTCCCTCGCGGGATGGACGCTCTACCGCTGCACGGCGACGGGGGTGCTCGACGGAGGAACCGTGCAGCACCGTTTCGGCGGGGAAGCGTCGCTCCGCCCCGGGGAGCGTCTGGTCGTCGGGGGTCCCGACTTCGGCGGGGATGCCGCCGCTCGGACCGGCACGTCACTGGCCGATCTCGTTTCGGGCGTGTTGCTCGTGACCGCCGACGGCCGGCGCGCGGACGGCCTGACGGTGTCCTCGCGCGGCGACACAGCGTGCCAGCAGGACGAGAAGCGGCTCGCGGCGCAGCTGGACTACCGGTCGGGCGAGAGCTGGCAGCGACGTCCGGACGGCCGGTTCGTCATCGCGCCGAGGACCCCGGGCGCGCGAAACGCCGACACGGAGGCGTCCCTCGTGACGCGGCCCTTCGCGTACCCCCCGCGCCCCGCCGTGGCGATCAGCGAATTCGCGACCGATCCCGAGATCGACGGATCACCCCGCTCGCATCTCGTCGAACTCGGCAACTTCGGCTCCCGCTCCGTGGACGTCTCGGGCTGGCGCCTCATCGCCTGCTCCAGCGACGGGTTCCGCTCGACCGACGATCTCGCCGTGATCGCCGAAGGCACGCGACTCGCGCCGGGAGAGACGTGGCTGGCCGCGCTGTCGGGAACACCGGCAGCCGGCAGCGCGGACGCCCGCTTCGACGCCGCCTTCGCGCTGGGAGGTGGCGGCGTGTGGCTGGAAGACTCATCGGGGCGCCGGGTGGACAGCATCGGGGTCTATCACCGCAACGAGATGGACGACAGCGTCGAGCGGTCGAGCCCCTGCACCAAGGGGCTCTCGCTGCCGACCTTCGGCGTGGATCGGCTTCGCGGCGAGACCTGGCAGCGTGCGGGATTCACCGGCGATGACGCCTCGGACTTCGTCTCCGCTGTCGCGACGCCCGCGATGCTCGGCGAGCAGAAGTCGGAGTCTCCGCGCGCCCTCGCCGAGGACGCGTTGGCGCACGCCCGCGCGGCTGCACCGGAATCTGCAAGGCGCGGTCCTGAGCTCGTCGGCGTGCCGGCGGCCGGGAGGGCGACGCGAGTCGTCGCGGCCTTCTCCGGATCGGCGGACACCCCACTGACGAAGCACCGCCTCGCCGACGAGGAACGGATCGATGTCTCTCGGGCCGGTCTCATCGCCGGGGACGATGGGTACGGGCTGCCCTACCTCCGTCTCATCGTCGAGACCGGCGGCGAGGGCGTCGTCGGCTGGACGGGGCGGACGGTCGGGCGAGCCTTGGTCCGACTGTCAGTGTGGAGCCCGGAGGCCGGAAGGTGGCGACCCCTTGATGAGGCGGCGGGGGCGCGCACAGCGACGGGCGCCTCCGCGGATGAGGCCGTCGCGCTGTCGGGGGCGGTGAGCGGCGCCGAGGTGGAGGGCGGCCGGGCCGAGCTGCTCGTTCAGGTCGTCCCGGCCGGCGCTCCGGCGGTGACTGGCCGGTCGGGGATCGCAGAAGCGACCGACTACGACCTCGCTCTGAGCCACCTGACCGATAGCCAGTACTACTCGGAGGCGTACCCCGAGGTGTATGCGGGTCAGGTCGGCTGGATCGCGGCCAACGCCCGACCTCGCAAGATCGCGTTCGCCACCCACACCGGAGATCTGGTGCAGAGCTGGGTCGATCCGGATCAGGTGGAGGACCGCGCGCGACGCGAGTTCGACGTCGCCTCGCAGATGCAGAGCGTGCTCGATGACGCTGGTGTGCCCAACAGCGTGCTGCCGGGCAATCATGACAACAAGCGCGGGGTGACGAACGACCTGTTCAACGAGTACTTCGGCCCCGAGCGCTATTCCGGCGCGTCCTGGTACGGCGGGTCGATCGGTCCCGGCGACAACAGCGCGAACTGGTCGTCGTTCGAGGCAGGCGGGGCTCGGTTCGTCATGATCTCGCTGCCGTACGCCTATGCCGAGCGCGAGATCGCGTGGGCGGAGGGCATCGTTGCAGCACATGCGGACGCGAACGTCGTGATCTCGACGCACGAGCACCTGACACCGAAGAACCAGGAGCAGGATGCCGAGCGGTCGACCTCGTCGCGCTGGGTCTCGCACGGCGACGAGCTGTGGAGACGCGTGGTCGCGCCGCATCGCAACGTGGTGCTGGTGCTGTCGGGTCACTTCCACGGGATCGGGTCCATCGTGACCGAGAACGCGGGAGGAGTCGACGGGCACACGGTGCTCGAGGCCCTCGCGGACTATCAGGAGTTCCGCACTCACACGGGAGAGCGAGCGACAGGTTTCCAGCGGCTGCTGCAGATCGACCTGGCGTCGGGGGCGCTCGCCGTCGACACGTTCTCGGTCGCGCTCGACGCAACCTCGAGCCACCCGTACGACTACGAGCAGTTCGTTCCCGACAACGGTCATGACACCACCGCCTCGAACGAGCGCCCCTGGCGTGTGATCGAGCGCGGTCTGCAGCACCGCTACACCGCAGCCGACGACGAGTTCGCGGTGACGCTCCGGTTGCAGCACGCGAAGGCGGTGGAGACGGATGTCGTCACCTTCACGTCGCCGCAGGACGATGATCACGCCTCGCTTGCGAGACAGAACGCGGCCGGCCCGACTTTCCGGTGAGATCCGTCGCCGGGGGCGGGGGGCCAGGCCGCTCCCGGCTACGCTGGACCCGTGAACGCGCGCCGAGACGACGACGCCCTGAGCTGGACGGGCGACGACGATCCGACGCTGGATGCCGGGGTCCGCGCGGAGGATTCCGCGGACGAAGAGGCGCCTCCGGCTCTGCCGGCGGGATACACCGCCGTGGGCAAGGGCAGCGAAGCGATCACCGACGAGTCGGCGGCCGGCGCCGAGAGCCGGGTGACAGATGCGAGCGCCGACGGGCGAGCAGGGGAGCCCGGTGCGGGGGAGCGCGCTCCCATGGGGAACGCCGCCCTCATCTCCCTCGGTGTGATCGGCGGCGTCTACGCGCTGTTCGCGATCGGCTGGCTCATCGGCGGACTCCGCCTGCAGGGGTGGCGGCCCTTCCTCGTGACGGATGCGATGTTCCAGGGCAGCCTGTGGCTGGCCGTGCTCACGCCGGTGCTGTGGTTCGCGACGGTCTTCCTGCTGACGCGGGCATCGCGCGCCTGGGTGCGGTTCGCCTGGCTGGGCGCCGGGGTCGTGCTGCTCGTGCCCTGGCCGTTCGTGATGATCGGGGCGATGGGCCAATGAGCGACCTGACACCCTCCGCCACGGCATCCGCTCCTCGCAACGGCCGGACGCCCACCTGGCTGGTGGCCGCGATCTCGGGGCTCGTCGGGCTGTTCTACGCCTACGCCGTCTGGAACGCGATCGGCAACCTCGTCGAGACGATCGGCTTCTACGGAGACGCCGGCATGACCCTGAACGCGCTCGGCTGGCTCGTGTGGATCTTCGCCGCGGTGTTCCCGGTCCTCGTGTGGGCGGGCGCTTTCGCGGTGGGCTATCGCCGGCCCGCGCACCAGCTGTTCCTCGTGATGATCACCGGTCTCGGACTGGTCGCGGTCTTCTGGCTGAACGTCGTCGCCTACACCACACTCAACACAACCTCGCTCGTCGGCTGAGCCGCCCGTGCGACGGAACGTCACACGGTCGGGGCCGCGACGGCACGCGCGATAGGCTGGGCACCGGTCTCGCCCCCGCCGGCGTGTGGCGCGGCATCCGGTCTTCCCTGCTCTGTACTGCCCTGCGCGTGCGCGCACCGCCCCCGAAGGAATCACCTGTGACGAAGCCTGTCGTCCTCATCGCCGAAGAGCTCTCTCCTGCCACGATCGACGCCCTCGGCCCCGACTTCGACGTCCGCACCGTCGACGGCACGGACCGCCCGGCCCTGCTCTCGGCCCTCGCCGACGCGCATGCGGTGCTGATCCGCTCGGCGACAAAGATCGACGCCGAGGCGATCGCCGCCGCGCCGCGGCTGAAGGTCGTCGCGCGCGCCGGTGTGGGTCTCGACAACGTCGACATCAAGACCGCGACCACGGCGGGCGTCATGGTCGTCAACGCGCCCACCTCGAACATCATCTCGGCCGCCGAGCTTACCGTCGGCCATATCCTGAGCCTGGCACGCCGCATCCCCGCCGCGCACGCCTCGCTCGCGACCGGGCAGTGGAAGCGCAGCGCGTACACCGGCACCGAGCTGTTCGAGAAGACCGTCGGCATCATCGGCCTCGGGCGCATCGGTGCGCTCATCGCCGCGCGCCTCCAGGCATTCGGCGTGAACGTCGTCGCCTACGACCCGTATGTGACGCCGACTCGCGCGCAGCAGCTCGGCGTGCAGCTTCTCGAGCTGGACGATCTGCTCGCGCAGAGCGACTTCGTCACGATCCACATGCCGAAGACCCCCGAGACGACCGGCATGATCGGTGCCGAGCAGTTCCGTCTCATGAAGCCCACGGCCTATGTGGTCAACGTCGCGCGCGGCGGGCTGATCGACGAAGAGGCGCTGCACGCGGCGCTGACCGCCGGCGAGATCGCCGGCGCAGGCCTCGATGTGTTCACGAGCGAGCCGCCTGCGACGGACGGCACCGCCTACCCGCTGCTGAGTCTTCCGAACGTCGTCGTGACGCCGCACCTGGGCGCCTCGACCAACGAGGCGCAGGAGAAGGCAGGCGTCTCGGTCGCCCGTTCGGTCAAGCTCGCGCTCGAGGGCGACCTCGTGCCCGACGCGGTCAACGTGGCCGGCGGAGTCATCGACCCGTTCGTCCGTCCGGGAATCGCGCTCGTCGAGCAGCTCGGGCAGTTCTTCACCGGCATCGCGCACAGCGCGCTGACGAGCCTCGACATCGAGGTGCGAGGCGAACTCGCCGCCTATGACGTCAGCGTCTACCGTCTGGCTGCACTCAAGGGCATCCTGGCCAACGTCGTGAGCGAGAACGTCTCGTACGTCAACGCCCCCCTGTTCGCGGAGCAGCGCGGCATCGAGACGCGTCTGATCGTCGAGGCCGACAGCCCGCTCTACCGGAACCTCACCGTGCTGCGCGGCACGCTCTCGGACGGCTCGGTGCTGTCGGTCGCCGGGACGCTCGCCGGCACCCGCATGGTGCCGAAGGTCGTCGGCATCAACGAGTACGAGATCGAGGTTCCGATCGAGCGTCATCACATCGTGATGCGCTACGCCGACCGCCCCGGCATCGTGGCGATCTATGGCCGCGAGCTCGGCGACGCCGGCATCAACATCGCCGGGCTGCAGGTCGCGCAGGCCGACGCGAGCGGCCGCGCGCTCTCGGTGCTCACGGTCGATTCCCCGGTGCCCGACGAGCTGCTCGAAGACATGCGCAAGGCTGTCGGGGCCGACCTGTTCCGCCGGATCGAGCTCACCGAGGACTGACCGGTCGCCCCGGGTGCTGGTACAAGCACCCGGCCACGCGGAGGAGCGTCAGTGCGCCGCGGCGTCCACGACGCGTGCGATGAGAGCCTCGAGGCGGGGACCGCGCGGAACGACGGTGAGCGGGGTGTCGCCACCCAGTGCGTTGTTGAAGTAGAGCCCGTCGCTCACCAGCATGACGAGATCCAGCGCCGCGGTGTCCCGCGTGTGAGGCCGCAGCACGTCTTCCCAGCGTGAGCGCATGTCGTTCAGCGCTGCGAGCGCGGGCGCGTTGCCGGACTGCGCCAGCCGCGACGCGGCGATGATCGCGCGGTCCAGCGGCGCGTCCTCCATGACCGAGGAACGAAGGAAGTACGCGACCGGCCCCTCGGGTGCGGACTCGATCGCGGCGATGTCCTCGTCGACGAGCGCCGCGAGGCGGTCGATCAGGCCGGTCTCGAGGGCGTCCTCGAGGCGAAGTGGTAGAGCAGGCCGCCCTTGGAGACGCCGGCGGCGCGAGCCGCCGCATCCATCGTCGCCGCCCGCTCTCCCTCGTCGATGAGGATCCGCTCGAAGGCGTCGAGCACCTTCTCGCGGGCGAGGGGAGGGCGGCTCATGCGCTCGATCGTATCGACAGGAGCATCGGCATCCTGATACTATACCGGCTGGACGGTATAGAAATGATGACACTCACACAGGAGATCTCCCTCGCCGAGGCGCAGGGCCGCCGCGTCGGCTGGCGCGGCTGGGCGGCACTGGTCGTGCTCATGCTGCCGGTGCTGCTCGTCTCGGTCGACAACACGGTACTCAGCTTCGCTCTGCCCTCGATCGCGCTCGACCTCGAACCCACCAGCACGCAGCAGCTCTGGATCATCGACGCCTACCCGCTGGTCCTCGCCGGCCTGCTGGTGACCATGGGGACCCTCGGCGACCGCTTCGGACGGCGGCGGATGCTGCTGATCGGCGCGACCGGGTTCGCCGCGGTCTCTGCGCTGGCCGCGTTCGCCCCGAGTGCGGAGTGGCTGATCGCCGCCCGCGCGGCGATGGGCGTGTTCGGTGCGATGCTGATGCCGTCCACGCTGTCGCTGCTGCGCAGCATCTTCACCGACCGCGATCAGCGCCGTCTGGCGATCGCCGTCTGGGCCGCGATGTTCTCGGCGGGCTCGGCCCTCGGGCCCATCGTCGGCGGTCTTCTCCTCGAGCACTTCTCGTGGGGCTCGGTGTTCCTCATGGCGGTGCCCGTGCTCGTCCCGCTGCTGATCCTCGCGCCGATCCTGGTCCCCGAGAGCCGTGACCCGAAGCCGGGTCGCATCGACCCGCTCAGCATCGCACTGTCGATGGCGACCATGATCCCGGTCGTCTACGGGATCAAGGAGCTCGCCGTGCACGGCCCGGGCCTCGGCGCCTGGCTCCCCGTCGCGGGGGGCATCGGCTTCGGCATCCTGTTCGTCCGCCGCCAGCTCCGCGCCTCGGCGCCGATGCTCGACATGCGCCTGTTCCGGCAGGGCACCTTCAGCGGCGCACTGGCGGTCAACCTGCTGAGCGTCATCGCCCTCGTGGGCTTCCTCTACTTCGTCGCGCAGCACCTGCAGCTCGTCGTGGGACTGTCGCCGATGATGGCAGGTCTCGCACTCGTCCCGGGGCTGGCGATGATGATCGTGTCGGGGCTCGCGGTCGTGCCGATCGCGAAGAGGTGGCCTGCTCGCCTGGTGGTGCCGACGGCGCTGATCTTCTCGCTCGCGGGCTACGTCGCGGTCGCGTTCGCCACCGGCAGCGGCAGCCTGGCGGCGCTGGTCGCCGCCTTCGTCTCGCTCGGCATCGGCATCGGCGCGGCCGAGACCGTCTCGAACGAGCTCGTGCTCGCCAGCGCCCCGCCCGCCAAGGCCGGCGCGGCCAGCGCCGTGTCCGAGACCGCGTACGAGCTGGGCGCCGTGCTGGGCACGACCGTGCTCGGCGGCATCCTCACCGCGCTGTACCGGACCAATCTCGTGATCCCCGACGGCGTGCCGGATGCCGCGGCCGCCGCCTCGGAAGAGACTCTCGCCGGCGCGATCCATGCCGCCGACCTCCTCGGCGGTGCGGCCGGTGAAGCCCTGCGAGACGCCGCGGCTCATGCCTTCGACGCCGGGGTCACCGTCACCGCGCTCATCGGCGCCGGTCTCGTTGTCCTCGCCGGGGTCGTCGCGGCCACTACCCTGGGAGGGTCCCGCCAGAAGTCGTAGGAGCACCATGTCGCGTGTCGTGAAACTCGCCGTCATCCCCGGAGACGGCATCGGTCCTGAGGTCATCGCCGAGGCCGAGAAGGCGCTCGATGCGGCCACCGCCGGCACCGGCATCCGCTTCGAGAAGACGCGCTTCTCGCTGGGTGCCACGCGCTTCCTCGAGACCGGGCAGACGCTCACGGACGCCGACCTCGCAGCGATCTCCGAGCACGATGCGATCCTGCTCGGCGCCGTCGGCGGCGTGCCGGGCGACCCCCGGCTGAAGAACGCCAACATCGAGCGCGGCCTGCTTCTGCGGCTGCGGTTCGAGCTCGACCACTACGTCAATCTGCGCCCCTCGAAGCTGTACCCCGGAGTGCCGGGCCCGCTGGCCCGGCCCGGCGACATCGACTTCGTCGTGGTGCGCGAGGGCACCGAGGGACCGTATGTCGGCAACGGCGGGTCGATCCGAACCGGCACTCCGCACGAGGTCGCCAACGAGACATCGGTCAACACGGCGTTCGGGGTCGAGCGGGTGGTCCGCTACGCGTTCGACCTCGCGGAACGCCGCTCGAAGCGGCTGACGCTGGTGCACAAGACCAACGTGCTGGTGCACGCCGGCGGGATTTGGAAGCGACTCGTCGATGAGGTCGCGCGCGAGCATCCCGCCGTGGCCGTAGACTACGTCCACGTCGATGCGGCCACCATCTACCTGGTCACGAACCCCGGCCGATTCGACGTGATCGTCACCGACAACCTCTTCGGGGACATCCTCACGGACCTGGCCGGAGCCGTCACCGGTGGCATCGGCCTCGCCGCCTCGGGCAACATCAATCCCGACGGCGCGTTCCCCTCGATGTTCGAGCCCGTCCACGGTTCGGCGCCCGACATCGCGGGCCAGCAGAAGGCCGATCCCACGGCCGCCATCCTCTCCGTCGCACTCCTGCTCGATCACCTCGGGCTCCAGAGCGAAGCGCAGCGCGTCACCACCGCTGTCGAAGAGGATCTCGCCGGCCGGGACTCCTCCGTCCGCACCACGGCGCAGATCGGCGACGCCATCGTCGCCCGCCTCCAGGCGTAACCTGGACCGAGCAGCGCCGCCACCGACCCGCGGATGCGATCCGCACGAAAGTACAGGCTCGTCATGACCCTCATCGACTCCGACCCCGACACCGGACTCGCCCCGCTCGAGTTCACCGTCAATCGCAACCTGCAGGCGAAGAGCGCACAGCAGCGCGAAGAGATCCTCGCCAACCCCGGCTTCGGCACGAGCTTCACCGACCACATGGTCGATATCTGCTGGTCCGTCGGCGGCGGCTGGCACCGTCCACGTGTTCAGCCGTACGGTCCGCTCTCGCTCGACCCGGCGGCCGCGGTGCTTCACTACGGCCAGGAGATCTTCGAGGGCATCAAGGCCTACCGCCACGCTGACGGGTCGATCCACACCTTCCGGCCCGACCAGAACGGCCGACGTCTGCAGCGCTCCGCGCGCCGCCTGGCGCTGCCGGAGCTCCCGGTGTCGTACTTCATCCAGTCCCTGCGAGAGCTGATCGCGGTGGACGGCGACTGGGTGCCCGCCGGCGCCGACCAGAGCCTGTACCTGCGCCCGTTCATGTTCGCGAAAGAGGCGTTCCTGGGCGTGCGTCCGGCGCACAAGGTCGGGTACTACGTCATCGCCTCGCCCGCGGGCGCCTACTTCAAGGGCGGCGTGCAGCCGGTGTCGATCTGGCTCAGCGAGGACTACGCCCGGGCCGGCAAGGGCGGCACGGGGGCGGCCAAGACCGGCGGGAACTACGCCGCGAGCCTGCTGCCGCAGTCCGAGGCCTACGAGAACGAGTGCGACCAGGTGGTCTTCCTCGATCAGGACCGCAACGTCGAGGAGCTCGGCGGCATGAACGTGGTGTTCGTCTACAAGGACGGCACGCTGGTAACGCCGCAGTCCGACTCCATCCTCGAGGGCATCACGCGGGATTCGATCCTGCAGCTCGCCGCCGACCGCGGTCACAAGATCCAAGGACGCGCGGTGTCGTTCGACGAGTGGCGCCAGGGAGTGGCGTCCGGTGACATCGTAGAGGTGTTCGCCTGCGGCACGGCCGCGGTGGTCACGCCGATCGGCATGCTGAAGGGCAAGGACTTCGTCGACGAGCAGCCCATCGGCGAGCTCGCGCTGTCGCTGCGGGAAGAGCTCACCGACATCCAGTACGGCCGCCGCGAAGACAAGCACGGCTGGCTCGTCCGTCTCGACGGATAGGGTCGTCGGGTGAGGATCGCGCGCTTCAGTCACAACGACGCCATCAGATTCGGGATCGTCGACGAGGGCGAGCTGGTCGTCCTCGCGGGCGACCCGATGTTCGCCGGGTACGAGACGACGGGGGAGCGGGTGCCGCTTTCGGACGCGGCGCTCCTGGCGCCCGTCATCCCGCGCTCGAAGGTCGTCTGCGTGGGGCGCAACTACCGCGATCACGCAGCCGAGCTCGGCAACGACGTGCCGACGGCGCCGATGCTCTTCTTCAAGCCCAACACGGCGGTGGTCGGGCCCGGCGACGCGGTCACGCTGCCCCGCGGCTCGGAGTTCATCAGCTTCGAGGGCGAACTGGCGGCCGTCATCGGCCGAATCGCCAAGAACGTGCAGGCCGAGAGCGCGCTGGACTACGTGTTCGGCTACACGATCGCCAACGATCTCACCGCCCGGGACTGGCAGAAGTCCGACGGACAGTGGGCGCGGGCCAAGGGGTTCGACTCATCATGCCCGCTGGGCCCGGCGATCGAGACCGACTTCGATCCGAGCGGCGACGCCGTTCTGACGACTCGGCTGAACGGCGAAGTGCGTCAGCAGGGTCCGATCAGCGACATGATCTTCTCCCTCGCCGACGTCATCGCCTACGCCTCGGCGGCGTTCACCCTGCTGCCCGGCGACGTGATCCTGACCGGAACCCCGGCAGGGGTCGGCCAGATCGTGGCCGGCGATGTCGTCGAGGTCGAGGTCACCGGCCTCGGCATCCTGCGCAACACGGCCCGAGACGTCTGAGTCGGTGGGATCCGCTCCGATGGGCGAGACGGATGCCGCGGACCTGACGCTCGCCGACGTCGCTGTGATCCAGCGACGGACGGTGTGGGTCCTCGCGCTGGGCCAGGTCCTCGGCGGCCTGGCCTTCGGCGCCACCGTCTCGCTCGGCGCGGTGCTGGCCGCGCGCCTATCCGGGGACGAGGCTTTCTCGGGTCTCGCGGCCGCCGCGGTCACGCTGGGAACGGCGGCGCTGGCGGTGCCGTTCGCGGCGCTCGCGCGGCGGCGCGGCCGGCGGCCGTCGCTGGCGCTGGGAATGGCGATCGCGCTGGTCGGTGTGGGGCTCGTCGTCGTCAGCGCGGCGCTCGTCTCGTTCCCGTTGCTGCTCATCGCGTTCGGACTGGTGGGCGCGGGCCAGGCCGTCAATCTGCAGACCCGCTTCGCCGCAGCCGATCTCGCCACCGACGCCACACGGGGGCGCGACCTGTCGCTCGTCGTGTGGGCGACGACGATCGGCGCCGTGCTCGGCCCGAACCTGACCGGTCCCGGCGAAGCCCTCGGCGGCATGTTCGGCATGCCGCCGCTGACCGGCCCGTACGTGTTCACGGTCGTCGCCCAGATGCTCGGGATCGCGCTCTACCTCGTCGCGCTGCGTCCCGACCCGCTGCGCCTCGCGCAGCAGCTGGTGGCCCGTGACGCGGGCACGATCGGCTCGCGCATCGCCAAGCCCGACGATCGTGTGGTGGCACGTTTCGCGATCTTCGCCGTGGCGGCTGCCCACGGCACGATGGTGTCGGTCATGGCGATGACCCCGGTTCACCTGCTCCACATGCTCGGCGGTGACGATGCCGGATCGCTCTCGGTGATCGGCACGACCATCAGTCTGCACATCGCCGGGATGTTCGCGCTGTCGCCCGTCTTCGGCATCCTCGCCGACCGTGTCGGTCGTGTTCCGACCATCCTCATCGGTCAGGCGCTGCTCACCGCCGCCCTCGTGACGGCGTCCTGGTCAGGACTCCACTCTGGCGGTCACTGTCGCGCTCGTGCTCCTGGGTCTCGGGTGGAGCGCTTCGACGGTCGCGGGCTCGGCACTCCTCACAGAGGCGTCCTCTGAGGAGCTCCGCACACGACGGCAGGGACGAAGCGATCTCATCATGAGCCTGGTCGGCGCTGCCGGAGCGATCGGTTCGGGGATCGTG
Organism: Microbacterium yannicii PS01; assembly: GCF_000304335.1. Lineage (GTDB taxonomy): Bacteria > Actinomycetota > Actinomycetes > Actinomycetales > Microbacteriaceae > Microbacterium > Microbacterium yannicii_A. Next base: position 144,641 of record NZ_CAJF01000007.1, read on the forward strand.
CTGTCGTGGATCGGTTACGGCGGCCTCGCCCTCGTCGTCGGCATCCTGGTGGTCGCGACCGTCGCATTCTCTCCGCTCGGGCGTCGCCGCGACGCGGCGCCGGTCGGCGTCGACGACTGAGGCCGCGGCGCCGCGGCGCGCTCAGCGCCCGAGCGCTGCGAGGGCCGAGTCGACGTCGCTCTCGTCGTTGAAGACGTGGAACGCCACGCGCGCCCGACCGGCGCGACCGGATGCGACCATGCCGGCGCTCGTCAGACGCGCCAGGTCCGCGCCTCCCGGGTCGGTCCAGGTGACGATCGCGGATGCTCTGACGGGTTCGGCGATTCGCGCTCCGGAGCGGAAGGCGGCGGCGAGGCCGGTCGCGTGGGCTCGCAGAGCGTCGGGGTCCAGCGAGGCGAACAGCTCCAGCGCCGGCGCCGCGCCGACGAAGGCCTGCCAGGCCGGCGACACATCGAAGCGCCGGGCATCGCCTGCCAGGCGACCGTCCCCGCCGTAGCACGACGCCCACGGATCCTCGCCGGCGTACCAGCCCGCCAGCCGTGCTGGCATCTCGCGCAGAAGGCGGTCCGAGACCGTCAGGAACGACACTCCGCGCGGCGCGCAAAGCCACTTGTACGCGTGGCAGATCACCGCGTCGAAGCGTGAGGCCTGCACCGGCAGCCAGCCGACGGCCTGGGTCGCGTCGCAGAGGGTGAGCGCGCCGTGCCGTTCGGCGGCGGCGACGATCGCATCCGCGTCGGCCACGTCGCCGGTCGCGGACTGCACCACGGAGAACGCGATCAGGCGGGTCTCGTTGCTCACATGGTCCGCGAGGTCGGCGAGAGGAGCGGTGCGCACACGGATGCCGCGCCCGGCGTGGACGAAGGGCAGCACGATCGATGAGAACTCTCCCTCGGGGACCAGCACCTCCGATCCGTCCGGCAGTGCTCCGGCGACGAGCGCCGCCGACACCGACGCCTGCGATCCGATCGCGACGCGGCCGGGTGCGATGTGCACGAGTTCCGCGAACAGCGCCCGCGTCTGCTCGACCGCGGCCGAGTACGCGGTGAGGTCCGGGACTCCGCCGGCCGCAGCCTCGACGTCGGCGGTGACCGCTCGGACGGTCGCTCGCGGCGGCAGGCCGACCGTGCAGGCCGCGAGGTAGCCGCGTCCGCCGGCGAAGGCGGCACGGGCGTCCGAGATCGAGAGCGGAACCGAGGCGAGGGATGACATGGGTCCAGCGTCCTCGCTTCCACATCGCACGTCTACAGCAGGTGTCTCATGATTCTCATGCCGGCCGCTTATGATTCGATCATGACCGACCGCCTCGACGATCCGGGATTCGATGCCCGAGAGCTCAGAGTGGTGAAGGCGGTGGCCGACACCGGCTCGATCACGGCTGCGGCGGCACAGCTCGGCTTCAGCCAGCCCGCGGTGAGCCAGCAGCTGCGGCGGCTGGAAGAGCGACTCGGCGTCGCCCTCGTGGAGCGCGTGGGTCGCGGCGTGCGCGTCACGGAGGCGGGCCGGGTGCTGGCGCACCATGCCGCAGCGGTGACGACGGCGCTCGACGCCGCAGCCGGCGAGCTCGCCGAGCTCCGGGGCCTGCGTTCCGCCAAGGTGCGCCTCGCGGGCTTCCCCTCCGCTTCGCCCACCGTCGTGCCTCGGCTGCTCGCCGACCTGGCCCTGCGGCATCCGGGGATCTCCCTGACCTACGTCGAGGCGGAGCCGCCGGAGGCCGTGCAGGCCGTGCGGGAGGACCGAACCGACATCGCCCTCACCTTCAGCTATCCGGGTGACCGCGAGGACCCCCACGGCTCCAGTGCCCGGGGACTCGCGGTCCGCGCGCTGGGGACCGACGATCTGCTCGCGGTGCTCCCGGCCGCCCATCCGGCGTCGGACTCGGGCTCCGTCGATGTCGGGGCCTTGGCCGGGGACGACTGGATCGCCGGCTGCCCGCGCTGCCGTGGGCATCTGCTGGAGCTGTGCGGACGGGCCGGCTTCGCGCCGCACATCGCGTTCGAGACCGACAACGTCGTGGCCGTGGAGGGACTGGTGGCTCAGGGTATCGGGGTGGCGGTGCTGCCGCGCATGGCGGTGGAGTCGTTTCCGCCACTGCCGGGCATCGCGGTCGTTCCCCTGCCGCCGGGGGAGGAGCGCACGATCCACGCCGTCACCGCACGCGGTGCCGATCGGGTCCCGGCGGTGCGCGCCACGCTGACGGCCCTTGCCCGGCTCGTCGGCCCCGTCCCCGCGAACTAAACTCGGGGCGATGCCTTCTTCGCCTGATCCCCGCACCACGACCGCGACCGGCGCCGACGTGCGCGTGCGGTTCTGCCCCTCGCCCACCGGACTCCCGCACGTCGGACTGATCCGAACGGTGCTCTTCAACTGGGCGTACGCCCGCAACCAGGGCGGCAAGCTGGTCTTCCGCATCGAAGACACCGACGCGGCGCGCGACAGCGAGGAGAGCTACCTGCAGCTGCTGGAGGCGCTGCGGTGGCTCGAGATCGACTGGGACGAGGGCGTCGAGGTGGGCGGCCCGCATGCCCCCTACCGGCAGTCCGAGCGCCATGATCTCTATCGCGAGGTCCTCGGCCGGCTGATCGAGGCGGGCGCGGTGTACGAGAGCTACTCCACCCCGGAGGAGATCGATGCGCGCAACGAGGCGAACGGGCGCGCCAAGCAGCTCGGCTACGACAATTTCGACCGCGACCTGACGGACGAGCAGAAAGCCGCGTTCCGCGCGGAAGGCCGGGAGCCGGCGTGGCGCCTGCGGGTGCCCGACGAGGACCTCACCTACGTCGACCTCATCCGCGGCGAGGTCACCTTTCCGGCCGGGTCGTTCCCCGACTTCGTTCTGGTGCGCGCCGGCGGCGTTCCGCTGTACCCGTTCGTGAACCCTGTCGACGACGCGCTCATGGGGATCACCCACGTCATCCGCGGTGAGGACCTGATGCCGTCCACCGCGCGCCAGCTCGCGCTGTACCGCGCTCTCGTCGACGCGGGTGTCACGACGTTCATCCCGCGCTTCGCCCACATGCCGCTCGTGCTGGGGGAGGAGGGCAACAAGAAACTCTCCAAGCGCGATCCCAAGGCGGACCTCTTCCTCCAGCGCGAGAAGGGCTTCATCCACGAAGGCCTGCTGAACTACCTGGCGCTGCTCGGCTGGTCCATCGGGCCGGATCGCGATGTGTTCACCCTCGACGAACTGGTCGCGGCGTTCGACATCGCCGACGTCAATCCCAATCCCGCGCGCTTCGACCAGAAGAAGGCCGAGTCCATCAACGGCGACCACATCCGGATGCTGGAGCCGACCGACTTCGCCGCGCGACTCGTTCCCTACCTCGCCGCCGCCGGCGTGGTCGCCGCTCCGCCGACGCCCACGCAGTCGGCGACCCTCGCCGCGGCCGCTCCGCTCGTACAGGAGCGCATGCAGCTGCTGGGCGACGCACCAGGACTGCTGAGCTTCCTCTTCACCGACGCGGTGGAGTATCAGGACGACGCGCTCGGTTCCCTGCCCGCCAACGCCGGCGAGGTGCTCGTCGCCTCGGCCGGGGCCCTCGAACTCGTCCCGGACTCGGAGTTCACCGCTGCCGCCGTTCAGGAGGCGCTGGCCGGCGCCCTCATCACGCCGGTCGAGGATGGCGGTCTCGGACTCAAGCCCCGCGTGGCCTACGGACCGCTTCGGGTCGCGCTGAGCGGACGCCGGGTGTCGCCCCCGCTCTTCGAATCGATGGAGCTGCTCGGCAAGCCCGAGACGCTCCGTCGCCTCGGTGCGCTCGTCGACGCGCGCGGCTGACGTCTCGGTTTGGAGCAGGTGCCGGAGTCGCGTAGACTTGATCCTCGGCACGGCTTCGGCTGACAGCCTTGGGGTATGGTGTAATTGGCAACACGGCGGTTTCTGGTACCGTTGTTCTTGGTTCGAGTCCAGGTACCCCAGCCACAGAGAAAACCCCCGCTTGGCGGGGGTTTTCTGTTTCCACCGGCCTGCGGCCGACGGCGTAGCCCTCGCCTTAGCCGTCGCCCTCGCCGACGATCTCCGCCACTGCTTCCCGTGCGAGCCGACCGTAGACGGGGGCGTCGTCGCTGTGCACCAGGAGCAGCACGGCGACGGCGGCGGCCCAGGCGTGCGCCCGGGTCCAGCTGTCGGCGTCGTACCGCGTGCCGGTCGCCGTGCGGAATCGCTGCCGCCCCGACTCGTCGAACGCGAGCCAGGCGACGGCGAGGTCGTAGGCGGGATCGCCCGCCGTGACGTCGCCGAAGTCGATGATCGCGCGCAGCGCACCGTCGTGAGCGACCAGGTTTCCTGGATGCAGATCGCCGTGGATCCACACCGCCGCGTCCTGCCATGCGGGGGCCGTCACGCCGCGGCTCCAGATCTGCGCCAGCACCCTCGCTGTCGCGGCGTCAACGAGAGCGGCCCGCCGCAGTCCGTCGAGCCGCTCTCCGAACACCTTGTCGCGCGTGGCCAGGGCGCGGCCGCGAACGGGATTGACGGGGTGATCGGCGGGAGCCGGAAGGTGAAGCGCGCCGAGCGCGGCCGCGAGGGTCTCGGCCCACTCCGCACGGTGCGCGCGGGGGACGTCGAGGCCGGGCACCCCCTCCATCCAGGGCACGACCGACCACGGCCACGGGAACTGCGCGCTCGGGGCGCCGGCCAGCAGCGGCGCGGGGACGAGCACGCCGGTCGAGGCGATCCGCTCCGCGATCCCCGGCAGCACCCGCTGCTCGTTGACGACGAGCGCGACCGCGAGCTCGCGGCGGGGGAGCCGGACGGCGAGATCGCGCCCCAGCCGCCACAGTTCGTTGTCCCATCCCTCCGCTGCCTTCTCCAGAACGAGCGTCGCGGCGCCCTGCGGGAGCTCGGCGGCATGGGCCGTGATGAGGGCCCGGACGAGGGACTCGTCGATCGGAAACTCTGCGGCGGGCTTGTCGGGCATCGTTCGACCCTACTGGCGCAAGGGCGACCGTCTCTTCCGGGCCCCTGTTGGTAAATGTGGGAATGTGTTGTAATGTGTGGGAATCCGACGAAGGGTGGGAACGGTGTACGCAACGGAGCGCCACGAGCAGATCGAGCGCCTTCTCGCCGAGGGCGGACGCGTGAGCGTCATCGACCTGGCCGACCGCTTCGCTGTGACGACCGAGACGATCCGCCGCGACCTGGCTCGTCTCGAGTCCGCTGGAACCCTGCGCCGCGTCCATGGCGGCGCGGTTCCGCGCGACCGGGCGAGCACGCGCGAGCCGTCCCTCGGCGAGCGGCTGCAGCATCATGGTGCCGCCAAGGCGGCCATCGGCCGCCGTGCACTCGATGCGCTCGGTGACGGCTTCCAGGGATCGGTGTTCCTCGACGCGGGCACGACGACCGGCGCGGTGGCTGCCGCTCTGAGCCCCCACCTGGCGACGTCCGGCATAGAGATCGTCACGCACTCGCTGACGCTCGGGCACGTGCTGTCGGGCGTGCCGGGTGCCTCGCTCACGCTGATCGGCGGCCGTGTCCGAGGGCTCACTGCCGCAGCCGTCGGCGCCGACACCGTCCGAGCGATCGAGAGCCTTCGCCCCGACGTCGCCTTCGTGGGGACCAACGGCGTTTCAGCCGGGTTCGGTCTCAGCACCCCTGACCCCGACGAAGCGGCCGTCAAGCGAGCGATCGTGCAGGCGTCGCGTCGCGTGGTCGTCGTCGCGGACGCCGAGAAGCTCGGATCGGAGCTGCTCGTGGGGTTCGCGGAGCTTCGTGACATCGACGTCCTCGTCACGGATGCCGAGCCCGAGCCCGAGCTCGCCTTCGCGCTCGATGAGTCCGACGTGGAGGTGTGGGTCGCATGATCGTCACACTCACCGCGAATCCATCGCTGGACCGATCGGTCAGGCTCGCCGCGCCGCTGCGCGTAGGCGAGGTCCAGGGGGCCACCTCGTCCCGTGAAGACGCGGGCGGGAAGGGCATCAACGTCGCCCGCGCGGTCGTCGCTGCGGGGGAGGCGTGCCTCGCCGTGCTGCCGCTCGCAGGAGACGACCCGTTCGCCGGCGCCCTCGCGTCGGCCGCGCTGCCCTCCCGCACGGTTCCGGTGCAGGGCCTCGTGCGCGCGAACATCACGATCACCGACGAGGCGGGGACCACCACCAAGCTCAACCTCCCCGGGGCGCAGCTGACGCCGCAGGAAGCGGCGCGCGTGGTCGACGCGGCCGTGGCGGCATCCGAGGGCGCACGCTGGCTCGTGCTCGCCGGATCGCTCCCGCCCGGGGCGCCCGACGACTTCTACGTCCGCGTGAGCAGCGCCGTCCGCAGCGCGCACGGGGCGGCCGCCCCCCGCATCGCCGTCGACACCTCCGGGCCCGCTCTGCGAGCCGTCGTGCACCGCGGTGCTCCCGACCTCATCAAGCCGAACGACGACGAGCTCTCCGAGCTCGCCGGAGTCGCTCTCGGCGATCGCAGCGTGCGCGAGATCCTCGACATCGCCCGCGCCCTCGTCCCGGCGCGGGTCGGTGCGGCCCTCGTCACCCTCGGCGCCCGCGGCGCGCTCCTGGTCGAGGCCGACGGCGCCTGGGCGGCGACTCCACCCCCGATCCGCCTCGTCAGCACGGTCGGGGCGGGCGACAGCTCGCTCGCCGGCTACGTCATCGCCGAGTCCCGTGGAGCGGGACCCGAAGACCGGCTCCGCTCGGCCGTCCGCTACGGGGCTGCCGCGGCATCCCTTCCCGGCACGCAGGCGCCGGCCCCCGCAGATCTCCCCGCGGGCGACGTCGTCGTCACCCCGCTGACCTGAAACCCCCGCATCCCCTACGACCGCAGGAGGTCACCGTGTCCGACACCATCACCCCGGGCCTGGTCAGTCTCGACGCCGGGCTCGGCGACGACAAGTCCGCCGTCATCCGCGCTCTCGCCGAGCGTGTCGCCTCGCAGGGCCGCGCGAGCGACGCCACAGCGCTCTTCGAAGACGCCTGGGCCCGCGAGCAGAAGGACGAGACCGGCCTGCCCGGCGGCATCGCGATTCCCCATGCGAAGAGCGCCGCGGTCACCACGCCGTCGCTCGCCTTCGCCCGCCTGAGCCCCGGCGTCGACTTCGGGGCGCCCGACGGCGCCGCCGACCTGGTGTTCCTCATCGCCGCACCCGCCGACGCCGCCGAGGCGCACCTGGCCGTCCTGTCCAAGCTCGCGCGCAGCCTGATGCAGGCGGACTTCACCGCGGGCCTTCGAGGCGCCAGCACCGACGACGAGGTGGTGGCGATCGTGCGGGAGGCGATCGGCGAGGCCGAACCGGGGGCTCCCGTTGCCGTGCCGTCCCCGGCCGCCGCCGCGGCGCCCGCCGCAGCCTCCGCTGTCGCCATCGACGGACGTCCCGCCCGCATCGTCGCGGTGACGGCGTGCGCGACGGGCATCGCACACACCTTCATGGCCGCCGACGCGCTGGCGGCCGCCGGCAAGAGGGCCGGGATCGATCTCGTCGTCGAGCCGCAGGGATCCAGCGGTTATCAGGCCCTGCCCGCCGAGATCATCCAGGGCGCGGACGCGGTCATCTTCGCCACCGACGTCGACGTTCGCGAGCCGCAGCGCTTCGCCGGAAAGCCGGTCGTTCGCTCGGGCGTGAAGCGCGGCATCGAGCAGCCCGACCAGCTCCTCTCCGAAGCGATCGCCGCGGCCGGCGACCCGACGGCGACGAGAGTCGGCGGCGACGCCTCGGCGGTGGCGACGGCGCCCTCCGAGAAGCTGTCGTGGCCCGCGCGCATCCAGCGCATCCTGCTCACCGGCGTCAGCTACATGATCCCCTTCGTCGCCGGCGGCGGCCTGCTGATCGCGCTCGGGTTCCTCCTCGGCGGCTACGACGTCAGCGACGACGCGGCCACGATCATCACGCAGAATGCCCTGTGGAACCTGCCCGAAGGCGGCGAGGACCTCTTCCTCGGTCCACTGGGCCTGTACCTCGGCTCCGTCGCGTTCATGATCGGCGCGACCTCGATGGGCTTCCTCGTGCCTGCCCTCGCGGGCTATATCGCGTTCGCGATCGCCGACCGGCCGGGCATCGCGCCGGGATTCGTCGCGGGCGCCGTCGCCGTTCTCATGAACGCCGGATTCATCGGCGGGATGATCGGCGGTCTCCTCGCCGGATTCGTGGCCTGGTGGCTCGGACGGCTCGCCGTGCCGCGCTGGCTGCGGGGACTGATGCCCGTCGCCATCATCCCGCTGCTGGCGTCCATCGCGGCGTCGGGGCTCATGGTCCTCTTCCTCGGGCGTCCGATCGCCACGCTCATGGAAGGTCTCAACACGTGGCTCACCGACCTGGCCGGTACGTCGGGGATCATCGTCGTCGGAGTGATCCTCGGACTGATGATGTGCTTCGACCTCGGTGGTCCCGTGAACAAGGTGGCGTACGCATTCGCGACTGCGGGACTGGCCGCCGCCTCGACGGACAACCCCACGCCGTACCTGATCATGGCCGCGGTGATGACCGCGGGCATGGTTCCGCCCCTAGCGATGGCCCTGGCCTCGACGGTGCTCGCCCGGCCGCTCTTCCCGCCGGTCGAGCGCGAGAACGGCAAGGCCGCCTGGCTCCTGGGCGCGGCGTTCATCAGTGAGGGCGCGATCCCGTTCGCGGCCGCCGACCCGCTCCGGGTCATCCCCGCGTCGATGCTCGGCGGCGCGGTGACGGGTGCGCTCTCGATGGCCTTCGGCGTGCAATCGCTCGCTCCGCACGGCGGAATCTTCGTCTTCTTCGCGATCGACCCCATCTGGGGCTTCCTCATCGCGCTGGCGGTCGGTACCGTCGTGTCCGCGCTCGCTGTCGTGGCCCTGAAGAAATGGGTCGGCCGCAAGGAGCTCGAGCAGGCCGAGGCCGATCTCGTCGTCGCCGCCTGAGACCGCCCACCAATACGGCAAGAACCCGTCAACGAGGAGAGAGAACATGGCACAACGTCAGGCCACCATCGCCAGCAGCTCCGGGCTGCACGCCCGCCCCGCCAAGCTGTTCGTGCAGGCAGTGCAGGAACAGGCCGTCCCGGTCACGATCGCCGTGGAAGGGGGACCGGACCTCAATGCGGGCAGCATCCTGTCCCTGATGGGCCTCGGGGCCTCGCATGGTACGGTCGTGACACTCAAAGCCGAAGGCGACGGCGCCGACGATGCGCTCGACCAGCTCGTGAAGCTCCTCGAGACGGACCTCGACGCCGAGTAGCGCTGGGCGCAGAGACGAGACGGCGGATGCCGCGGATCGAAGCCGCTGCGGCATCCGTCGTTCGTGCTCTCTAGATGTCGGCGGCGTCCCCCGGATCCAGGACGAGGAACTCTCCGCCGCCCTGCTCGGTCGCCCAGCGGAGCCGCGCTCGGCCCATGTCGCGACCGACGACGGACAAGGTCATGTCGTGGGTGCCGAACGCGCGCCGCGGCGCGACGGCGAGGACGAAGTCCATCGCCTCGCCGATCTTCAGCCACGGCGCCCCGATCGGAGCCGCGAGCAGTTCGATCGTCCGCCCCGTCGGAACCGCGTACGAGTCGCCCGGGTAGTAGAACGCGCCGTCGACAAGCACCCCGACGTTGTCGACCACCGGGATCGACTCGTGAATCACCGCGTGCCGGCCGCCGAAGAACTCGAGGCGGAACGGCTCGACCGTCACCGTCTCGCCCGGCCTGACCACGGTGACGTCATAGCCGGCTGCTGCCTTCGCGACGCCCTCCGGTCCGAAGATCGGAATCCCCGGATAGGCGTGGAGCAGCCGGTCCAGGTGGTCCGGCGTCCAGTGATCCGGATGCTCATGCGTGACGACGACGGCCACCACCTGGTCGAGCACGCCGAGCGGGGCTGTGAACGCCCCGGGATCGATCACGATCGTCTTGCCGGCGTTGACCAGGGTGAGGGCGGCGTGCTCGAACTTGGTGACTCGCATAGGCCGAGTCAACCCTCCACCTCGTCAACCGGCAAGCGCGCCGCCCCGGGTGCGCCGCGATTTGGAGCGGGCATGAGCAACGTGGCATAATCGAACGGTTGCCTGAACGGCCCCATCGTATAGCGGCCTAGTACGCCGCCCTCTCACGGCGGTAACGCGGGTTCGAATCCCGCTGGGGTCACCAGTCAGGCAATGCAACACCACCGCCGTCGGCAGAGCCGGCGGCATCGTGCGGCCCCATCGTATAGCGGCCTAGTACGCCGCCCTCTCACGGCGGTAACGCGGGTTCGAATCCCGCTGGGGGTCACGAACGCGAAAGCGCCCCGCTCGGTCACGAGCGGGGCGCTTT
>NZ_CAJF01000008.1 GCF_000304335.1 Microbacterium yannicii PS01
CTGACGCTGACGCTGACGCTGACGCTGACGCTGACGCGGATGCTGACGCTGACGCTGACGCGGATGCCGATGCGGAGCCGAGCTGATGCGGATGCGGATGCGGATGCTGATGCTGAAGCCGATGCCGACGCTGACGCTGACGCTGACGCTGACGCTGACGCTGACGCGGATGCCGACGCGGACGCGGATGCTGACGCCGATGCCGATGCCGATGCCGATGCCGATGCCGACGCGGATGCTGATGCTGATGCTGATGCTTATGCTGATGCTGATGCCGATGCTGACGCCGACGCTGACGCTGACGCTGACGCCGACGCCGATGCCGATGCCGACGCCGACGCTGACGCCGACGGTGGCGACACGACCCTCGCCGAAGCGAGTGTGACGCAGACGCGCATCGTCCGCGGCACGGGAGTCGTGCAGGTCGTCAACGGCAGCAACTTCGAGCCCGGTGAGACGGTCTCGGCGACGGTGAACTCCACGCCGTTCGACCTCGCGCCGGTCGTGGCTGACGCCTCCGGCAACGTGCGGTTCACGTTCCCGGTCGGCGCCGACTTCGAACTCGGTGCGCACCGCGTCGAGGTCACGGGCTCGGTGTCGGGAGCACTCCCGGTCGACCGCGAGCGGACCGCGTTCACGGTCGTGACGAAGAGCCTGCCGGCCACCGGCATGGATCCCGGCGGACTGGTCCTCGGAGGCGTGGGAGCCGCAGCGCTCCTCGCCGCCGGCGCCGGCCTGCTCTTCCTCCGTAGGAAGCAGGACGCCTAAGCGATAGAAAGGGGTGGGCGCATCCACGATGCGCCCACCCCTTCGTCGTTCCTGAGGCATCCGACCGGAAATCACGTGACAGCACCACGACACCGCACCCGCCGACCCCGGCTCCCGCACACGATCGCCGCCGCGGCGACCGTCGCGATCGTCGCGGGCTACGCCTTCGTCAGCGCGACCTTCACCCTCCCGCCCACCCCGGCGCGCCCCGCTGTCGCCGACGCGTTCGGCCCCTACTTCTCCCAGCAGTGGAACGTCTTCGCCCCGAACATCCTCAAGGCGAACCGCGAGCTGCAGCTCCAGGTTCAATGGCGCGAGGGCGACGAACTCGTACACAGCGAGTGGATCGACGTCACCGACACCGAGTTCGCGGCGGTCCGCGGCATCCCCACCCCCTCCCGAATCCAGAAGAGCAGCTTCAACGCGACGTCCGCCTACATGTCGCGCTACGGCGAACTCACGGACGAGCAGCAGGATCGCGTGCGCGACACCTTCATCGAAGGCCAGGGAGGCGGTCAGTTCGCCCCGATCCCCGACGACGAGCTGATCGACGAGATCGATGAGCTGGGCGAGAGTCGCGCGGCGGTCGTCCGGTTCCTCCGCTACGACTACATGCTCGGCCGATTCGCGCGAGCCTTCGGAAGCGCGTACTTCGATCGTGAAATCGAACGAGTGCGCTGGCGGGTGCACATCGAGCGGCCGAACGACTTCCTGCATCGCTTCGACGACACCCCCCAGCGCGAGGCGACCAATGTCACCTTCGGCTGGCGCCAGCCCGTCGCGGAGATCGACCCGCAGGTGCTGGCCATCTACGACGACGTCATCCAGAGATACGCGGGGAGGTGAGGGGCCCGATGACCACGACTTCGGAGAAGACGACGGATGCCGCGTCCCCCGCGTCCGAGCGCGCGCGGCGCGTGTCCGCGGCGCTGAAGCCTACGACTTTGTGGCAGCGGTTCGCCGCGTGGCTGACCGGAGCGCAACGCGCCACGGTGAGCTTCTCGATCCTGCGCATCCTCTACGGGATCGCGATGCTCATCGTGCTGATTCCGAGCCTGCCCGACCGCCACTATCTCTGGGGCGCGGGATCGTGGTGGGTCGAGCCCGAGGCCAAGCGCCGCGGCTGGTGGGAACCGCTGCGGCTGCTCTTCTCGAAGGACAGCCTGTTCTGGTTCGACGTCGCGTATGCCGTGCTGCTGGTGCTCGTGCTGCTCTTCCTCGTCGGCTTCAAGACGCGCTGGGTGACGCCGGTGCTGCTGGTGTTCTGGGTCGGCTTGTCGACGAACAGCACGCTGTTGACCAACGGCGGCGACACCCTCATGCGCATCGTGCTGCTCTTCGTGGTCTTCGCGAACCTGAGCGAGCACTTCTCTGTCGACGCATGGCTGCGCCGTCGCTCTGCGAAGCGAGGACGCGAGCCTCGCGCGCTCCCGAGATGGCTGCCCCGGTGGCTCGTGAACTGGGCGCACAACACCGTTCTGATCCTGTGCTGCTACCAGATCTTCCTCGTCTACCTCGTGTCGTCGGTCCTGAAGCTCGCGGGGGAGGAATGGCTCGAAGGCTCCGCGATCTACTACGCGCTGAGCATCGACCAGTTCCGTGTGTTCCCTGTGCTCAGCGACCTGGTGTGGCAGTTCACGCCGGCGATCGTCCTCGGCTCGTGGCTCGCCCTCTGGGTGCAGCTGCTTCTGCCGGTCATGGCGATCTGGCGCCCGACGCGGTACATCGCGGTCGCGCTCATCACCGGGATGCACCTCGGCATCGCGATCCTGCTCAGCCTGTGGCCGTTCTCCCTCGCGATGATCGCCCTGGATCTGCTGCTCGTGCGCGACACGTCGTGGCGACGCGCCGCGGGATGGGTGCAGAGAACGAGCCGCGGCATCCGTCGTGCGATCAGTGAACCGGATGCCGGACGCGCCTCGACACCGACCGTGCCGCCGCCGCCGTACACGCCACCTCCCGCGACTCGTATCGCCGACGCGGACGTGCCGGTTCGGTCAGCGACGCTCGCCCCCGTCGGCGCCGCCGAGCCTTCGGATTCGGCTTCGACAGCCGAGCCGGGGTCATCAGCGGAGACGGACATGACCGCGCCCGACGCGGCGGACGACCGGAAGCCGGCCGGATCGCCTGAGCCGAGCCCGGTCGCCCCTTCCGGTGAGGACTCCTCGCCCGAGGAGTCCTCAGAGCCGGGCCCCGAAGCCGGGAACGAGCCCACACGATCCCGTTCACGCGCCCGCCGCGCCGCGAAACCACGATGATCGACGCCGTCGTCGTCGGCGCGGGCATCAACGGCCTCGCCGCCGCGGTGGTGCTCGCGCGGGCGGGACTCGACGTCGAGGTGTGGGAAGCCAACCCCACCGCGGGGGGAGGCGCTCGGACGCTGCCGCTCAACGAACCCGGGTTCGTGCACGACTGGGGCTCGGCCGTGCATCCGATGGCGCTGGCGTCGCCGTTCTTCCGTGCCTTCGGCCTCGCCGAACGCATCGAGCTGACCGCTCCCGAGGCGTCGTACGCTCAGCCGCTCGACGGCCGTCACGCCGCCGTGGCCTGGCGGGACCTCGGCCGCACCGCCGACGAGCTCGGCCGCGACGGCCCGGCGTGGCGCCGCCTGTTCGCACCCCTCGCCGGGAGAAGCGCTCAGCTGCTCGACACCGTGATGGCGCCGATGCTTCCGATGCCGGCGCACCCGCTCCTCGCGGCGCGGCTCGGACTGCGGATGGCCCGCACGGGCCTGCCCGGCGCTCCGTGGAGGTTCTCGGGCGACGCGGCGCCCGCTCTTCTCGCGGGAGTGTTCGCGCACTCGATCAGCCCTCTGCCCTCCCTGGCCGCAGCCGCGCCGGGCCTGGTTCTCGCGACGCTCGCCCACACCGTCGGCTGGCCGATCCCGCACGGTGGTAGCCAGGCGATCACCGATGCGCTGATGGCCGACGCCACCGCGCACGGCGCCCGCATCCTGCTCGACCATCGCGTCTCGTCGGTCGCCGACCTGCCGCCCGCCCGCGCCGTACTCCTCGACACCTCGCCCCGCGCGCTGGTCGCGATCGCAGGCGATCGGGTCGACTCGCGGTATCGGCGTGCCGCCGCGCATTTCCGGCACGGGGATGCCGCCACCAAGGTCGACTTCGCGCTGCGCGGGCCGGTGCCGTGGGCGGCGCACGACGTATCGCGCGCCGGCACCGTGCACCTCGGCGGAACGTGGCGCGACGTCGCGCAGGGCGAGGCGGATGTCGCAGCCGGCCGCCACGCGAAGCGCCCCTACGTGCTCGTCTCGCAGCCTGGTCTCGTCGATCCGACCCGCGCGCCCGAAGGATCACAGACGCTCTGGACGTACGCCCACGTTCCCGCCGGCAGCGATGTCGACGTGCGGGAAGCGGTGATCGCGCAGCTCGAGCGCTTCGCGCCGGGCTTCCGCGACCAGATCATCGCGAGCAGCGTGACGACGGCGCGCGACCTGGAGCGCGGTGACGCGAACCTCGTCGGGGGAGACATCGCGACCGGACAGGTGTCACTCCGGCAGCTCGTCGCCCGCCCGGTCCTCTCGCGGGCGCCGTGGCGCGCGGGCCCAGGAATCTACCTGTGTTCCGCGGCCACGACTCCGGGCCCGGGTGTCCACGGCATGGCCGGGTTCCAGGCCGCCCGGTTGGCGCTGCAGGACGTGTTCGGCGGCCCCACGCCCGACCTCGCCCCCTGACTTCTTGGCCGTTCCGGTGCGCTGCTCCGCGGCATCCGTTCGCTCCTCCTCTTCTCTTCGCGCCCGGAGCACGCCACGGAGACGGATCGGGGTTCGTTCAGGCGCCTCGCATATGCCCCCGCTTACCATTGACCCCATGTGTGGAATCGTCGGATACGTCGGCCCCCGGCAGAGCCAGGCCATCCTGATCTCGGGTCTTTCGCGCCTCGAGTACCGCGGCTACGACTCGGCCGGCATCGCCGTGATCGATGGCGACGGCGGTCTCGGGATGCGCAAGCGCGCGGGCAAGCTCAAGGTGCTGCGCGACGACCTCGACCAGGTCCCTCTCGCCGACGGCACCACCGGCATCGGCCACACCCGATGGGCGACGCACGGCGGCCCGACCGACGGCAACGCCCACCCGCACCTGGCCGACGACGACAAGCTCGCCGTCATTCACAACGGGATCATCGAGAACTTCTCCGAGCTCAAGTCCGAACTCGTCGGCGAGGGCTTCACGTTCCGCAGCGAGACCGACACCGAGGTCGCTGCGGTGCTCCTCGGCCGCGAGTACCGACGCACCGGAGACCTGGCGACGGCGTTCCGCAGCGTCGTCTCGCGCCTGGAGGGCGCCTTCACGCTGCTCGCCATGCACGAGGACCAGCCCGGCCTCGTCGTCGGTGCGCGTCGCAACTCGCCGCTCGTGATCGGCCTCGGCGAGGGCGAGAACTTCCTCGGATCCGACGTCGCCGCCTTCGTCGAGCACACCCGCAACGCCCTGGCCATCGGTCAGGACCAGATCGTCGCCATCACGCCGTCCGGCGTCGAGGTCACCGACTTCGACGGCAACCCGGTCGAGGTCGAGCCCTTCGAAGTGACGTGGGACGCCTCGGCCGCCGAGAAGGGCGGCTGGTCGTCGTTCATGGCCAAGGAGGTCTCGGAAGAGCCCGAGGCGGTCGCCAAGACGATCCTCGGTCGCATCCGCGAGGGCGAGGTCGTGATCCCCGAGCTCGACGGCATGGACGACCTCTTCGCGGGCATCTCGCGCATCATCGTCATCGCCTGCGGCACCGCCGCCTACGCCGGACAGGTAGGCAAGTACGCGATCGAGCAGTGGACCCGCATCCCCGTCGACGTCGAGCTCGCCCACGAGTTCCGCTACCGCGATCCGGTGATCGGTCCCGACACCCTCGTCGTGTCGATCAGCCAGTCGGGCGAGACCATGGACACGCTCATGGCGGTCAAGTACGCCCGCGAGCACGGCGCGAAGACGCTGTCGATCTGCAACACCCAGGGCGCGACGATCCCGCGTGAGTCCGACGCGATCGTCTACACCCACGCCGGCCCCGAGGTCGCCGTCGCCTCGACGAAGGCCTTCGTCGCGCAGATCACCGCGCTGTACCTCATGGGCCTGCACATCGGACGGGTGCGCGGCGCGGTCTCGAAGGCGGATGCCGCTGCGCACGTCCGCGAGCTCGAAGGCATCCCGGCCAAGATCTCACTCATCCTGGAGCGCGAGCAGCCCCGCATCGAGCAGTTCGCGCACTGGATGGCCGACACCCGCTCGGTGCTGTTCCTCGGCCGCCACGTCGGCTACCCGATCGCGCTCGAAGGCGCGCTCAAGCTCAAGGAGCTCGCCTACATCCACGCCGAGGGCTTCGCCGCCGGCGAGCTGAAGCACGGGCCGATCGCGCTCATCGAGCCGGGCCAGCCCGTCTTCGTGATCGTGCCGTCGCCGAGCCAGTCGGCCGAGATGCACAAGAAGGTCATCTCGTCGATCGAAGAGATCCGCGCCCGCGGCGCCCGCGTCATCGCGATCGCCGAAGAGGGCGACGCCGCCGTGCTGCCGAAGGCCGACGAGGTGCTGCGCATCCCGCTGGCCGCGCCGTTCTTCGAGCCGCTGCTCGCGGTCGTGCCGCTGCACATCTTCGCGATGGGCCTCGCCACCGCCAAGGGTCTCGACGTCGACCAGCCCCGCAACCTCGCCAAGTCCGTCACTGTGGAGTAGCCGCGGCGAGGGCGCGAGCTCAGCTCTCCTCAGGGTCCTCCAGGCGGAACCCCACCTTGATGGTCACCTGGAAGTGCAGGACTCTCGACTCGTCCGCGTGCCCGCGAACCGAGACGACCTCGAACCAGTCGATGTTGCGGATCGTCCGACCCGCCCGGTCGAGTGCCGACCGGATGGCGGCATCCGTCCCTTCGGAGGATGTTCCAACGATCTCGCTGACGCTGTAGGTGTGTGCCACGATGGCCCCTCTCTTCGATCCAACCGCCGCCATCATCTCGTCGGCGAAGCGGCGCGTCTAGGGTGCCCAACCGACGCGGCGGACGGGCTCGGCGTCGGGAGGCGCGACGAGGCTCGAGCAGCACGGCGCGATAGGGTGACGGATGCCGCGACCGCGGCGCGCAGGAGGGCTCCATGATCGTCGGAATCGGCGTCGACCTGGTCGACATCGCACGGTTCGAGCGCACGATCGAACGCACGCCTCGCCTGGTCGAGCGGCTGTTCTCGGGATCCGAGCGCGCGCTCAAGCCCCATTCGCTCGCGGCGCGCTACGCCGCGAAGGAAGCGCTGATCAAGGCGCTCGGGGGCTCGGACGGCGTGCACTGGACCGAGATCGAAGTCGCGTCCGAGGCATCCGGTCGTCCTGTCTTCCTGCTCACCGGCTCGACCGCCGCCGTCGTCGCCGCGCGCGGAATCACCGCGATGCACCTCTCGCTGTCGCACGACGCGGGCTTGGCCACCGCCTATGTCATCGCCGAGGCGGTTCCCGACTCGATCCGCGAGGCGGTCCCAGAGGCGGAGGGCCGCGCATGAGCCGCCCGCCCGCCGGCCTGCTGCGCGAGGCCACCGTCGACGTCGGCGCGATCGCCGACAACGTGCGGCACCTGCGGCGGCTGACCGGATCCGAGGTGATCGCCGTCGTCAAGGCCGACGGGTACGGACACGGCGCCGTGCGCTCGGCGGTGGCGGCGCTCGAGGGCGGCGCCGCGCGCCTCGGAGTGTCGGACATCACCGAGGCGCTCGCCCTGCGCCGCGGCGGCATCGATGCCCCGATCGTCGCGTGGCTGCACGCACCCAGCGCGGACTTCACCGAGGCCGCGGCCCGAGGGATCGAGCTCGGCATCTCGAACCTGGACCAGCTGCAGAAAGCCGCGGCCGCGGCATCCGCCGATCGTCCCGCCTCGGTGCACCTGAAGCTCGAGACCGGACTCTCGCGCAACGGCATCGCACCGGCCGACTACCGCGTCGTGTTCGCCGAGGCGGCGCGGCTCGAGCGCATCGGCAAGCTGCGGGTGATCGCGCTCTTCAGCCACCTCTCCAACGCGTCGGCCGACGACGACCGGGCCGCCCTGCGCGCTTTCGAGGAGGGCGTCGGAATCGCCGCGACGCTCGGCCTCGCGCCGCCGCTGCGCCACATCGCCGCCACGCACGCGGCCATCGCGCTGCCGGAGTCCCGCCTCGGCTGCGTGCGCATCGGCATCGGCCTCTACGGGCTCTCGCCGTTCGACGACCGCTCGTCAGCCGACCTCGGCCTGCGCCCGGCGATGACCCTGCACGGGGCGGTCGCGGCCGTCCGTCGCGTTCCCGCGGGCACCGGCGTCTCGTACGGTTACGCCTACCGCACCGACCGCGACACGACCCTCGCGCTCGTGCCGCTCGGCTACGCCGACGGTGTTCCCAGGCAGGCCTCCGGCGCGGGGCCCGTCGTGATCGGCGGGCGCCGGTTCACCGTCGCGGGCCGCATCGCGATGGACCAGTTCGTCGTCGATGTCGGCGACGCGCCTGTGTCGGTCGGCGACGAGGTGCTGCTCTTCGGCGACCCCACGCTCGGCGCGCCGTCGGCGACGGAGTGGGCGGATGCCGCCGGCACCATCAACTACGAGATCGTCACGCGGATCGGGCCTCGCGTCCCGCGCCGGCAGGTGGCCGAATGAGCGCGGCTGTTCGTGTTCGCAATTCAGTCTCCCGGGCTGCGTATGGACGGACTTCGACCGAAACGGTGCAGCTCGAGCTCACCTCGGTGCACAGACAGACTGAATTGCGAACGGGAGGTGGGGCATGACTCTGTTCGGCGTACCGTGTGCAGGACCGACCTCGCGCCACCGACGCGGGTGCCGCGGAATCACCGGGCCGCGCGCCGCGTCACTGGCGATCGGTCCTGAGTTCGGTACGGGGGAGTGGCCGTGAGCGGGCTCGACGCGCTGGCCGGCACGCGCGAGATCG
The DNA here is from genome assembly GCF_000304335.1 of Microbacterium yannicii PS01. GTDB lineage: Bacteria > Actinomycetota > Actinomycetes > Actinomycetales > Microbacteriaceae > Microbacterium > Microbacterium yannicii_A. Next base: position 8,667 of record NZ_CAJF01000008.1, read on the forward strand.
CGTCGCCGCATGACATGGAGCAGCTCGGTGACGAGATGGGGCGGATGCTGCGCCCCGGCGACCTCGTCGTGCTCACCGGTCCGCTCGGCGCGGGAAAGACGACGCTCACCCGCGGCATCGCCCAGGGCCTCGGCGTGCGAGGGCCCGTGCAGAGCCCGACGTTCGTCATCGCGAGGACGCACCCCTCGCTCGTCGGAGGCGCGCCGCTCGTGCACGTCGACGCGTACCGGCTCGGGTCGCCCGCCGAGCTCGACGACCTCGACATCGACTTCGAGGCCTCCGTCGTCATTGTGGAGTGGGGCCGGGGCATGGTGGACGGGCTGCGCGACACGTGGTGGGAGGTCGAGCTCGATCGGGAGTGGCATGGTCGCGGCCAGGACGACGCCTGCTACGGCGTCGCGCACGAGGCCGAGCTCGACGCCGATGCCCCGCGGCTCGTGACCATCAGGCGGCGCCCGTAATCACGCTGTTCCGCTGCAGGCCCCCGTCCCGTGTGGCCTGGATGGAGTCGTCCGGATGAAGGAGAGGGCATCCGTCGCCCGCGACTACCCTGGAAAGGTGATCCTGGGCATCGACACGTCGCTCGGCTCCGCGGTGGCGGTGGTCGAGCCCGACGGCGTGGTCCGGTCACAGGTCGAGAGCGCCGACCCGCGGGGTCACGCCGAGGTCATCGGCACCCTGATCGAGCGGGCGCTGGCCGAGGCATCGGTCACCGCCTCCGACATCTCGCACGTCGCCGCGGGAATGGGGCCCGGGCCGTTCACGGGGCTCCGCGTCGGCATCGCGGCCGCGCGCACCTTCGCGCTGGGACGCGGCGTGCCCGTTGTGCCGGTCGTGAGCCATGACGCCGTCGCCCTCGAGCTGATGCTGCACCGGGCATTGACCGGTGGATACGACGAGGCCTACGACGAGACGTTCGCCGTCGTGAGCGACGCCCGGCGGCGCGAGTTCGCATACACCGTCTATCGCGGCCTCGACGATGACGGACTCCCGGTACGTGTCGCCGAGCCGGCTCTGACGCCGCGCGACGAGATCGACGGCGTCCTCGCCGCGGCCGGAGCGGTCCGGCGGGATGCCGAGCGCATCCCCGCCGCGATGCTCGCGCTCGCGGCGGCTCGCGCGCTGTCGGCCGGTCGCACGATCGCATCGGCCGACGCCCTCTACCTTCGCTCGCCCGATGTGACGATCCCCGGCGTTCCGAAGCGAGCGAGCACGTGACCCTTCGTACGGCCCTCCCCGCGGACCTTGACGCGATCATGATCCTCGAGCGAGCGTCCTTCCCGACCGACGCCTGGTCGTCGGCGATGATGCGCGAAGAGCTCGCCTCTCCGCACGGCTGGTACGTCGTGGACGAAGAGGCGGGGCGGCTCGTGGGCTATGCGGGATTGCGCGCGGTGAAGAGCGCGAAGGATGCCGACGTCCAGACCATCGCGATCGCCGAGTCCGCGCGAGGTCGGGGCCGCGGCCGGACGCTGCTGCGCGCCCTGCTGGGCGAGGCAGCGAGGCGCGGCGTCGCGGAGGTCTTCCTCGAGGTGCGGGCCGACAACCCGGTCGCGCATGCGCTGTACGCCTCAGAGGGCTTCCTCGAGATCGGGCGCAAGCCCCGCTACTACCAGCCGGACGACGTCGACGCCGTGGTCATGAAGCTCGACGTGCGCGTGTGGGCAGGGGCGCGGCATCCGGATCCGATGGAGCACCGCGATGGGCCGATCCGGACACCGGAGGATCACGCGCTTTCCGGATCGCAAGCCTCGAAGGGTCCGGAAACGCGCACGGAGTCCGATATCCGGATCGGCCCCGGCGGTTCGAGCGGGACGATGGCGACGGGGGGAGTGTGCACGTGAGCCGCGACGAACCCCTCGTGCTGGGGATCGAGACGAGCTGCGACGAGACCGGGATCGGCATCGTCCGCGGCCGCACGCTGCTGTCGAACACCATCGCCAGCTCGATGGACGAGCACGCCCGCTATGGCGGCGTCGTGCCCGAGATCGCGGCCCGCGCGCATCTCGAGGCGCTCGAGCCGGCGATCCACGCGGCGCTGGCCGAGTCCAACGTCGCGCTCGCCGACATCGATGCCGTCGCGGTCACCTCGGGGCCGGGTCTCGCCGGCGCGCTCATGGTCGGCGTCGGAGCGGCGAAGGCGCTCGCGGTGTCTCTCGGCACGCCCCTCTACGCAGTCAACCACCTCGTCGGCCACATCGCCGCCGACGTCCTCACTTCCGACCAGCACGGCGCGGACGCACCGCTCGAGTACCCGACGGTCGCGCTCCTGGTCAGCGGCGGCCATACCTCCCTCTTGCTCGTCCGCGACCTCACGACCGACGTCGAACTGCTCGGCGAGACGATGGACGACGCCGCCGGCGAGGCCTTCGACAAGGTCGCGCGGCTGCTCGGCCTGCCCTACCCCGGAGGTCCTGAGATCGACCGGGCAGCGGCTTCGGGCGATCCGAAGGCCATCCCGTTCCCGCGCGGTCTCTCGCGCGCGAGCGACATGGCCGCGCACCGTTACGACTTCTCGTTCTCGGGATTGAAGACCGCCGTCGCCCGATGGGTCGAGCAGAAGCGTGCCGCCGGCGAAGAGATCCCCGTCGCCGATGTCGCCGCGAGCTTCCGCGAGGCAGTCGTCGACGTGCTCGTCACGAAGGCGCTCGCCGCCTGCCGCGACTACGGCGTGCCCCGCCTGCTGCTCGGTGGCGGAGTCATCGCCAACCGGCGCCTGCGAGACGTCGCCCTCGAGCGCGCCGCGGCCGAAGGGGTCGCCGTGCGCATCCCGCCGCTGTCGCTGTGCACCGACAACGGCGCCATGATCGCTGCGCTCGCGTCCGAGCTGATCATGTCGGGCCGCCCGGCCTCGACCCTCGCGTTCGGCGCCGACTCGACCCTGCCGGTGACCGAGATCCAGGTCGCGGAGGACGCATGAGCGACGACGAGCGGATGCCGCAGCCCCCGGCATCCGGGCCGGATTCGAAGCCCGCGCGGCCGGACGCGGCCGCGCCGGTAGTTCCGTCCGCCGCGCCGGCGGCCGAGCCGTTCGCAGCGCCGCCAGGGCCCATCACGCCCGCCAAGCCGCTCGCCGCGCCCGCAGCGCCGTTCACTCCGTCCACCCCGCTTGCCGGATCGGTTTCCGCTTCCGATTCCGCTCAGCCGACCGCCGCGCTGCCCGCCCCCGCCGCTCCGGGAGCGTCCGTCGAGGGGCCTTCGCCCGACATCCAGCTCGCGGACGAGGCGTCGCCGCTGCCCGGCGCGCACCGGGGCGGATTCCAGCGACTGCCGACCGCGCCGGTCGCGGTCACGGTGGAGACGGCGCCCGCAGAGCCAGGCACCGAGGATGTGCGCGTGCCTGTGCTGTGGGCTCCCGAGCCCGATCCCGTCATGCAGCGCGGGCTCGCCGGCTGGGCGCTCGCGTTCGCGGTGATCGGGCTCATCGTCGCGCTGTTCGTGGGGTGGGGATTTCCACTGGGGATCGTCGCGATCGTCTCGGGCATCTTCGCGCTGCGACGACCGCTCGAGAGCCGGGCGATGGCGATCTGGGCCATGTCGCTCGGGCTGGTGTCGCTCCTCTACAGCGTCGGCTGGCTGCTGTTCGCCGCGAGCCGCGCGAACCTGTTGGGCTGAGCGCCGCGAGCGAACTCACGGCTCCAGGACCGGCGCAGACGGGAGCAGCGGATGCTGCGACCCGGCGCGTCGTCTCACACCGCCGATTTTGAGCACGGCGATAGCGCCGCGGAGACGCGGGGTCAGACGCGGTCGGCGAGGATCGCGACGCGACGCGAGCCGATACGAGTGAGGAAGAGCGTCGCCGATTCGGCACCGCTGAGCTTCAAGCGCGTGCGCAGGGCGGCGGGATCGACATCCACTCCTCTCTTCTTGATCTCCAGGCGCCCGATGCCGCGGTCGCGCAGCGCTTTCGACAGCGCCTTCACGTCCGCCGGCAGCGTCTCGCGCACGCGGAACGACGAGACGAAGGGAGACGTGAGCGCCGCGTCGGACGTCAGGTAGGCGATGTGCTCGTCGAGCATGCCGGCTTCGAGCGAGCGGGCCACATCGCCGATGAGCCGCGCGCGGATGACGGCGCCATCGGGTTCGTGAAGGAAGGCGCCGAGCTCCCGCACGGGCGCGTCCGCGGCATCCGTCTCTGCGGTCAGCTCGTGTGCCGAGTCGCCGCGCATCACGAGAGCCGCCCGCCGCACGCCCTCGCGCGCGAGAGCACCCGACCACAGCACGAGTTCCAGGGTCGAGCCGTCGGCGCTGACCCACTGCGCCTCGACGTCGTCGGGGATGAGGTCGCGGTCGAGGCCCGGGCCGAGCTTGACGCCGGTGGGCACGCGCTGCGCGAGTTCGAAGACCCAGTCCAGGGAGGGCGACCAGTCCTCGGGGCGCGTGCGTGTGGTCTCGGTGTGACCTGCCGTCCGCCGCGCGGGGTCGAGCCAGACCGCGTCGATCCCGTCGAGATCCGCGTCCTCGGCAGTGCCGTGCCGCACCTCGACATCGTCGCCGAAGGGGGCGAGGTTGTAGGCGGCAATCGCAGCCGTCACCTCGTCGGCGTCGACGGCCCGCACCTGCAGCCCGAGTCCGGCAAGCCCGAACGCGTCGCCGCCGATGCCGCAGCCGAGGTCGGCGACCCGCGGGAGGCCGGCGTCGCGGAATCGCGCCGCGTGCTGGGCGGCAATGGAGAGCCGGGTGGCCTGTTCGAGTCCCGCCCGCGTGAAGAGCATCCGCTCGGCCAGCTCGCCGAACTTCGCCCGGCCACGGGCGCGAAGTCGGGCCTGACCCACCACTGCGGAGACGAGATCGGGGGAGTGCCCGGCCTTGCGAAGACCCGTGACCGCTCGAGCGACGTCGTCGGTGGACTCCACGGGCGGCATGGCATCGAGAAGTCGCAGCCCCTCGGGGGTGAGAAGGGCCGTCAACTCCGGAAGATCCACATCACGAGCCTACGGGTGGGCCCGGAGCCGACTCCCCGATCCCCATGCAAAACCCCTACGTGGATGGGGGAGGCTCCGGGGGGATCCCCGATGTTGCGCCCTTGGCCTCAGGCGCACACTGATGGAGCAGCCGCACCGGCACTCAGACACAGAAGGACAGGTCATGCCTAACATCGAAGACAACTTCAGCGAGAACGACGTCAACCTGGGCAGCATCGTCGACTCCGGCAACCTCGACATCGAGGACTCGGGCAACACCGAGACGGACGTCGACATCGAGGACAACAACGTCAACAGCGGTAACGGCAACACCGAGACTGACGTTGACGTCGAGGTCGACGACATCGCCAGCAACAACGGCAACACCGACATCGAGGACTCGGGTAACACCGCCGTCATCGTCGAGGACGTCGCTGTCGACAGCAACAACGGCAACACGGACATCGAGGACTCGGGCAACACCGAGACCGACGTCGACGTGGAGCTCGAGGACTCGTTCAACGACAACTCCGACAACTCGGACAACTCCGACAACTCGGACAACTCGACGAACGACTCGAACAACGACAACTCGGACAACTCCGACAACTCCGACAACTCCGACAACTCGACGAACGACTCGTACAACGACGAGACCAACGTCGACATCCGTGACTCGTTCAACGAGACCACGCTGAACGACGACTCGGTCACCGTGGGTGTGCGTCAGTACAACACCGGCATCGGTGGCGACCTCAACATCGGCGGCCTCGCCGGTGGCGCGGGCGCTGCTGCGGCTGCTGCTGGCTCGCTGCACCTCGAGCTCGACAACCGCTCGACGGTCGTCGACCAGTCGGTCTCGCAGTCCTTCGGCTTCGTCGACGGCGACGTCGAGCAGGACTTCGACCAGGAGGCTGTCGTCAACTCGGGTGACAACGGCGCTGCCGCTGGCGACGACGCGACGGTCGACAACTCGACCACCACCACCACGGTGGGCGACGTCAGCATCGGCAACGAGTGGATCACCACGACGATCTCGGACTCGTTCAACGACTACTCGACCAACAACGAGTGGGACCTGGACGTCGAGGTCGAGGACTCGTTCAACGACTTCTCCGACGAGACCAACGTCGACGTCGAGATCGAGGACGCGTTCAACGACTCGTTCGAGAACGAGACCAACGTCGACGTCGAGAACGAGTACGAGTGGGAGAACAGCGGCAACTTCTTCAGCGACGGCTCGGCCGTCGTCGACGACGTCACGCTCTGATCCGAGCTCTGATCTGACTCGCTAGATCACTTGCCCGGTCGCCTCTTCGGAGGCGGCCGGGCAAGACCATTTTTCCGATCGACCCGGGCCGGGCCGCGCACTTGGTAGCGTGGAGGCCGGGGAGAGCGAAACGAGGGGGAATCGTTCGTGGCTGAAGGCACTGTTGTCAGCAAGGTCAGCACCGGGGATGCGGATGCTCCAGTTCCGACGCAGGTGAAACCGGCGATGAGCAAAGCGCTCGTCGCGATCGCTGACAACGTCGGTCAGCTCGCGACTGCGACGGGACGTGGAGATCTCGCCCAGCGTCTGCAGCACACGCACGCGCGGTTGCAGGACCCGAATGTGCGGGTCATCGTCGTGGGCGAGTTCAAGAAGGGCAAGAGCAAGCTCATCAACGCCCTGGTCAACGCGCCGGTGTGCCCCGTCGACGACGACGTGGCGACGAGCGTGCCGACTTCGGTCGGGTACGCCGAGAAGCCCGACGCCTGGGTGACCATCCAGGAGGACGAGAACGCCGAGCCCGAGAAGAAGCAGATCGCGCTCGAGGACCTCGCCCAGTTCGTCTCGGAGAGCGGCAACCCGGGCAACGAGCGCAAGGTCACAGCCGCCGAGGTCGTGCTGCCCCGCGAGCTTCTCAAGGGCGGTCTTCGCCTCGTCGACTCTCCCGGCGTCGGCGGCCTGGACTCCACGAACGCTCTGGCGACGCTCGCCGCGCTGTCCTCGGCCCACGCGGTGCTTCTCGTCTCGGACGCCTCGCAGGAGTACACCGAGCCCGAGGTCCAGTTCCTCAAGCACGCGATGCGGGTGTCCCCGAATGTGGCCGCCGTGCTCGCCAAGACCGACCTCTACCCGCAGTGGCGCGACATCGAGCGCTTGGACAAGACCCACCTCGGCGACGTGGGCGATGTGCCGATCTTCTCCGTCTCGAGCGATCTTCGGCTGATCGCCGCTGAGGAGCGCGACCGCGACCTCAACTCCGAGTCCGGGTTCCCCGCCCTCGTCTCGCACCTGCGGCAGGAAGTCCTCGGGCGGGCAGAGCTCATCCAGGCGCGCAGCGCCGTCCACGACTTGGTATCGGTGGTCGAGCAGCTGAAGATGTCGCTGACTTCCGAGCTCGAGGCGATCCTCCACCCGGAAGACACTCCGAAGCTGATCGCCCAGCTCGAGTACGCCAAGTCGCGCGCCGACGAGTTCCGCGGCCGCTCGTCCAAGTGGCAGGTGCAGCTCAACGACGGCGTGGCCGACCTGATCTCCGATATGGAGCACGACCTGCGCGACCGCCTCCGCAAGGTGCAGCGCGAGGCTGAGGCCGCGATCGACGAGGGCGACCCCGGACCGATCTGGGATCAGCTCACCGAATGGCTCGACCAGCGCATCTCGGCCGCCGTGTCGGAGACCTTCGTGTGGACCGATGAGCGGTCGCGGTGGCTGTCGGAGGAAGTCGCGGAGCTCTTCATCGAGGGTGAGGGCGACCTGCCGATCATCGCGGTGGGTGACACGGAAGGCGTCCTCGACGCCGTCGAAGACATCGCCAGCCTCGATCACCGCCAGATGGGCGCCGGCGAGAAGCTGTTCATCGGTGTGCGTGGCTCCTACGGCGGTGTGCTCATGGTCGGACTGGCGACGGGCCTGGTCGGGCTTTCGCTCATCAACCCGCTGTCGCTGCTGGCCGGTGTGCTGGTGGGCCGGAGGGCCTATCGTGAGGACATGGGTTCGCGACTGTCACGCCGACGCTTCGAGGCCAAGAACCTCGTACGCCGCCACATCGACGAGGTGCAGTTCCAGGTCGGCAAGCAGCTCAAGGACCGCCTGAGGATCGTGCAGCGGGCCGCCCGCGACCACTTCGGCAGCATTGCCGACGAGCTCCACCGCTCGCTCTCGGACGCTGTGCTCGCCGCCAAGCAGGCTGCGGGCTCTTACGCCGGCGAGCGTGATCAGCGGGTCAAGGAGCTGCAGCAGCAGGTCCATCAGCTCGAGGCGCTGAAGACGAAGATCCCCGCCCTTCCCCCGATGCGTGTCGTGGAGGCCGCGAAGCGGTGAGGCTGTCGACACATGACGATGCCAGCGCGCTGATCCGCGCCGCGTCGGAGCTCTACCTCGACGACCCGGTCGCGATGACGGTGCTCTCCGACCTCGACCGGCGCCTGCGCGAGCCTCTGCGCCTTGCACTGGCCGGGATGGTGAAGGCGGGGAAGTCGACGCTCTTGAACGCCATGCTCGGAGAGCAGCTCGCGCCGACCGACGCCGGGGAGTGCACCCGGGTGGTCACGTGGTACCGGTATTCCGCGACTCCCACCGTCACCATGCATCCGCATGACGGCGCTCCGCGGAGGATGCCGATCCGTCGCGACGACGGACGCCTGGTGCTCGACCTCGGCGAGGTCCCGGCCGAGGATGTCGCGTGGATCGATGTGGGATGGCCGGTCACGGGTCTGCGCTCGATGATCCTCATCGACACCCCGGGAATCGCCTCCCTCTCCCGTGACGTGTCGGCGCGTTCCACCGATTTCCTCGTCCCCGACACCGAACCTTCGTCAGCCGACGCGATCGTCTACCTCATGCGTCACATGCATGCCTCGGACCTCAAATTCCTGGAGTCGTTTCGCGATACGGCCGCGGGCGCCTCCCAGACAGTCAATGCCGTGGCCGTACTGTCGCGAGCGGATGAGATCGGATCGGGCCGGATCGACTCGCTGCTCTCGGCCGGCAAGGTGGCACGACGGTACGAGAAGGACGGCGATCTGGCGTCTCTCTCGCTCGGTGTCGTTCCCGTCGCCGGACTCCTGGCGGAGAGTGCTCGAACGCTTCGAGAGGATGAGTATGCGTCGTTCCTCACGCTCGCGAACCTGGAGCGCGCGAGCCGCGAGCGCCTGATGGTCTCGGCCGACCGCTTCATCCGGCCGACCGAACTCACGACCCTGAGCGTCGACGTGCGGCGGGATCTGCTCGGGCGCTTCGGCATCTTCGGCGTGCGACTGGCGACCGCGCTCATTCGCGGGGGCGTGGCTGACTCGACGCAGCTCTCGGAGCAGCTCGTGCAGCAGAGCGGCTTGAACGAACTGCAGCAGTTCATCCGGGAGCAGTTCCGCACGCGCGGTGATGCGCTGAAAGTGCGCGGTGTGCTCGACGCTCTCGAGGCGCTCCTGCGCGACCGACCCCGTCCCGGAACCGATGAGATCCGTGGCGGCGTCGAGCGCATCTACGCGACCGCTCACACCCTGCGCGAGCTCTCACTGCTCTCGCGCGCTCGCGCGGCCGGATTGCCGCTGAGCCGTTCCGACGCGAAGGATGCCGAGCAGATCATCGGTGGCGACGGCACGGCCGCCCACGCCCGCCTCGGTCTTCCCGAAACGGCCACACCGCAGGAGATGCGTGACCGCCTCGACGAGAAACTCGTCTACTGGCGCACGCTGAGCCAGTCGCCGTTGGCCGAGCGTGCGACCGTGGAGGCCACGCGCGTCGTCATCCGCAGCCTCGAAGAGGTGGCGTCAGTACTCGCCTCCGGCGTCGCTGCCCGCGCGGCGGACGTCGTGGCGTCGAGCGGTCCAGTGCAGGGCGCCTCGGAAGGTGCTGAAGAGCAGAGCGACGAGGGCGAGCCCCCATTGGGCGAGCAGAACCTGACGCACGAGCGGCCCGTTGTCGCCCACCGCGACGATCTCCAGTGACAGCAGGAACAGCAGGATCTGCAGGATGACCGTCGCGAGCTGCCACCATCTCACGTTCGGCTTCCGACTGGAGAACGACACGAGCAGCACGATCTGCCACAGCAGAAGGCCGACGGCGATGCCGAAGACAGCCCAGTAGATGATGTCGGCGGCGGCGTCGTACGTCTCGTCGCTGCGGCCCTCTGAGACGCCACGCACCACGTCGGCGATCAACGGGAGCTGGTCTTCCCTGATCACGAACAGGTAGACGACGGCGATCCCGCCGGCCAGCAAACTCATGACCCACAGGAACTGGCTGATCCGCACCGAGAACGGCGGCGGCAGCTTCGTCAGGACGGGTGCCGCATTGGGGCTGGCCGTGGGCGGGCGCTCCGGGGCCTCACGCTTCGGCGGCGGGGGCTGTCGGGGTCGGCCCTGCGGTGCGTCCATCGGCGGGGGAGGAGTCACCTCGGATGCCGGCACCCGGGCCACCGGGACGCGCCCGATCGCCTGCGAACCGGGCGGCCGGGCCGTCGTGTCGGACGGCCCTGCAGCGGGTGCGGGCCGCGGCGCCTTGCGACGGGGCTGCTCGACCGGCGGATCTTCGAAGGTGGGCGGTGGAGGCTTGGAACGACCGCTCGCGCGCCCCGGCTTAGCCGTGGCGCGCGAGCGGTCGTCGTCGTTCCGATCGGTCACACCGGAACCTTACATCTGCTCTTCTGTCTCGGGCTCCACGTAGATGTCCTCCACGACCGCGGAGTCGTCCGAGTAGTAGTTGCCCTCGTTCGTCGCCTCGACCTCGGTCGACACGTTGTTCTCGACGGCGACCTCGGTCGTGTCGTTGAACGAGTCGTCGACCTCGACATCCACCGCGACGTCGGTCGAGTCGTCGTTGAACGACTCCTCGGCGTCCACTTCGACCTCGGTCTCGGTGTTCGTCGACTCGTCGTCGAACGAGTCGTTGATGTTGGTCGTGGTGTCCTCGTTGCCGATCGCCACGTCGCCGACCGTCGTGTCGGTGTCGGAGTTGTCGACCTCGGCATCTTCACCCGCAGCAGCGCCGTTGTCGCCGCTGTTCACGATGGCTTCCTGGTCGAAGATCTGGTTGACGTCGCCGTCGGCCCAGATGTTCTGGTTGACCGACTGGTCGACGATCGTCGCCCGGTTGTCGATCGAGAAGCTGTTCGTGATGTTCGTGATCTCCTTCTCGACAGAAGGAGGTCCGGGCGGGGTCGGGTTGTGCCCGCCATGCGGCTTGTGGTGCACGTCGGGGCGGTCGACGATAACCGGCGCGACGGCGCGGACGTCTTCGACGCACGCATCCCCGAGCCCGTTACGCGCGAGCGTGCCCTGCGGGTCCTCATCGAACTCCTCCGCCGCAGCGGGGTCATTCAGCAGACTGAGTATGAACTCAATCAGTGCGTCGGCAATCGTTGCCAGCGGTGTGGTCATGACTCGGCTCCTGTCACTTCGAAACTCATTCCTGAGATTAGGTGGTTCTCACAATCAGCGAATCGGGGGTTTCCCCGAATCGCTGGGGGGCTTTAGGGGTTTCGCATCGGGGTGCGGGGATCATCACGAATCCTGCTCCGATGTCGCACCCGAATGCTCGAGCGCGACGCGCAGCTTCGCGATCAGATCGGACCGCGATGTGGCGCCGAGCCGGCGTCGGATGCTCGCGATGTGATGCTCGGCGGTTCGCGGCGAGATGAAGATCGTCTCGCCGATCTCGGCGTAGGTCTTGCCCTGTACCACCAGTCGTGCGACGTCGGTCTCGCGTTCGCTGAGGCCGGCGACCGCGGCGGTCCGGACGGGGCCGGTGCCGGTGTCCTCGGCGGGCGCGTCGCCCGTCCGGGCGTTCTCCGGCGGGTGCAACTCGCGTGCACGGGCGAGGAGACGGGCCGAGACCTTGCGATCCGATGAGCGTGCCGCTCCTTGGCCTGCGAGGCGGGCGGCATCCCACCGCAATCCCACGGCGGCGAGCGCCTGCGCTGCGGAGTCGACGTCATCAGGGTCCGCGGTGCCGCCGAGCACGGACGTCCAGGTGCGCCCGGCCTTGGCCATCGTTTCGGCCACGTGGCTGCGCGGGGCCGCCTCGACGAGGGCGTGCGCGTGAGGGCTCAGCGAGGCGGGGCGGTCCAGGAGGATGCCCTCCTGGATGCCGGCCCAGCGCAGGTGCGCCGACCAGACCGGGGGGAAGCCCAGTCGCTCGACGATCCCGATGGCTCGAGCGAGCAGCGGGTCGGTGATCGCCTGATCGCCGAGCCGGGCGCCTGCGCTCACGAACTCGACCAGCGGCAGGAGAGTGAACAGATCGACGTCGGCGTCGAGCATGCTGTCGCGTGCGCCGTCCCAGGCCACCGTGAGGGCGGCGGCGTCCTCGTACCGCCGGGCGAGGCCGATGCGGATCGCCTGCACCAGGAGGTCGTCGCGCGGCGCAGGGGTCGCCGTGAGGGCGAGTGCGGCGGTGAGAGCCTCCCGAGCCTGCGGTCCGCGTGCCTGCTGCAGCGCGATCCATGAACGCCAGAGGAGGAGCCTCGACATCGTCCACGGTGTGCCGCTGTGACCCTCGACGGCCGCGTCGACGACCGAGCGGGCGGTGGCGAGGTCGCCGCTGCTGATGGCCACGATCGCCGCGATCACCGCGGGATGCTCGGGCATCGGGGCGGAACTCTGCGATGACGTGTACAAGTGCGAGGCGCGCACGAGATCGGCCAGGGCCGCCTCGCTGCGGGCCGACCCGAGCGTTGCCAGCAGTCCGCGCCGCAGCAGCTTCATCGCGACACCGAGCGTCGAAGGGGCGGTCTTGGTGACGCTCTCCGGCTCGCCGGCGACAGCAGCCGCGTCGCCCACGCCGATCCGGGCGACGAGCGCGCGAACGGATGCCTCGGCGGTCGTCGGCGGGAATATGTCGTAGAAGCCGCACCCGGTCTCGAGCATGCCGCGCATCGACCATGTCGCCGCTGCGACATCGGCCAGTCGCGACGACTGCGACTCGGTGCGGTCGGGATACGCGACGGCCTCGTCGATCAGCTGTGCGGCGCCGTCGATGTCGCCGCACGCCCAGGCCGCCTGCGCGCGTCGTGCCGACAGGTCGGCTGAGGAGATGCCAGCCTGCGCGGCCGCCCGGTAGAGCTGCTGCGCGCGCTGCGGATCAGTTTCGAGAAGCTGGTCCCCGCGCTCGACGAGAGCGGCGCTCAGCTGCGGGTGACGAACATCGGCGAGCATGCCGTCGCCGCCGGCCGCGAGCGGATCGAACCCGCCGGGAAAGCCCGAGAAGAGGTCGACGAGCCGGCCGACCGGCAGGCTCGCGCGCACCGCGGTTCGCACCGCGGGAACCGGGCGGCCGTTGCGCAGAAGGAGCCCCTCGGCGTAGCCCTGGGCGATCACCCTCTCGGGGTCCTCGAGCAGCTTCGCCGGGATCGGTCCCTCGTCCGAGCTGACCACGCAGATCGCTTCGATGAGCCGCCGCACGTCGTCTTCCAGCACCTCGAGCCGGTGGGCGACGCTCTGTTCGAGCACGTGTCCGAGTGCGGCGTGGGCGCCGTCGCCTTCGCAGTCGCGATCATCGTGGGCGACGAGGGCGGCCGAGACCAGCCACGAGACGCCACCGGTCATCTGAAGGATGTGATCGAGGCACGAGGCCGACAGCGTGCGCCCCTGCGCTTCGAGGTGATCGAGGACGTCCGCACGGGTGACGTGGCCGAGCACGACCGCCGGACGGCTGCGCTCAAGGTGCCGGGCGATGGACGACAGCTCCTGCGTGTGAGGCCACGGCCGACTGGCGGCCAGAAGCGCCGCGTCGGGATCGGAGGCGCGGATGCCGAGATCGTCGAGCTGCTCAGTAGGAAGGAGGTGCAGGTCGTCCACGAGCAGGATGCTCGAGGACGACACCTTCCGCACGTCGGTGTCGGGACCCAGCACCGCTACCGGCACGTTGCTCTGCGTGAGGAACCGCTGCGCATTGCGCAGGATCGTGGTCTTGCCCGACCCGGCGTTCCCCGAGATCAGCACCCGCGGGGGCGTGTCGTCGGCGGTGAGCGCGTCGATGAGTGGGCGGGCGTGTCGCGCGCCCGTGAAATCCGCAGCGTCGAAGAACGACGCCACCGTCAGAGTTGGCGTAGGCATGATGAACCTCGAAAGACGGGCGACTCAGGCCGGGGCGTCGACGTCGGGAGTGGCCGCGGGAACCGGCTCGACGGGCGGTTCGGTCACTGTCGCGTCGGCGTCGAGAGACGTGGCGTCGACGGACGTGCCGTCGGTCGAGGTCCCGTCGGTTGACGTCCCGTCCGTCGAGGTTCCGTCGGTGGAGGTCCCGTCCGTCGAGGTTCCGTCGGTGGAGGTTCCGTCGGTGGAGGTGCCGTCGGTGGAGGTTCCGTCGGTCGAGGTGCCGTCCGTGGAGGTACCGTCCGTCGAGGTGCCGTCCGACGAGCTGCCGTCCGTGGAGCTGCCGCCGTCGGTGTTGCCGGACTGAGTCCCGGGGTTGGCGCTCGGCGGGGGAGTCGGCTTGGCACCCTTCGTCGGCTTCGGAGCCGCTGCCGCGTCCGCGGGCTTGGTCGGCGGCGGAGCCTGCTTGGCTCCGCGGCGCGGTCCGGGGTTGTTGGCCTTCGGCTGCGCCTGCTGCTGCTTCGGAGTATCGGCGACGGGCGCAGTGTCGGTGACCGGCGCCACGATCTCTTCCTCCGGAGCGACGTCGGCATCCGTGCCGGAGTCCGTCGTCTTGGAATCGGATGCGGACGGGGCGAAGAAGTCGCCGATGCCGGTCCCGGCCGTCATGGTGCTGCCGAAGACGATCGCGGCGGCGACGACGATCGCGCCGCCCGAGACGGCGAGGATGTGGCGTGCGCTCGGCGTGGACCTGCCGGCCACCGGACCCACCGGAGCGGCGAGGGCCGGAGCCTGCGTCGCCGGGATGAGCTCGAGCTCGCCCGCCGAAGCCGCGGAGGCGTCGAGGAGGGCGAGGTCGGTCGAGACGCCGATCTGGCGATCGGTGAGACGGATGAGCGCCGTGCGGGCTGCGCCGAGCGCGATCGACGACTTGGGATCCGCGTCGATCGCCGTCGGGCGGTCCAGCCGTTCAGAGAGGCGCTGCGTGACCAGAGGGATGCGCGAGGATCCGCCGATGAGCAGAACCGACTCGAGCTGCTCGGGTGTCACGTCGGCGGCGTCGAGGGCGTCTTCCAGGGCGTCGATCGTCTGCTCGACCGAGCCGTCGATCATGTCCTCGAACTCCGCGCGAGTGAGCCGCACGCTCGATCGCCCGGCGGTCAGGAGCACGGGAACGACGACGTCCGAGTCGAACGACAGCGCCTCCTTGGCGTCGACGCACTCGCGACGCAGCTGCGAGAGCGCGATGCGGGCGTCGGGCGAAGCATCCGCCAGCACATCCGCCGGGACGTCTGCGGCGTGCAGCACGTGGCGCAGCACCGCGTCGTCGAAGTCGGCGCCGCCGAGGTTGTCCAGACCGATGGGGGCGCTCATCAGTTCGAACGCGTCGTCCTGCTTGCGGAGGATGACGCAGTCGAAGGTGCCACCGCCGAGGTCGTACACGGCGAGCGTCTGCCCGTCGTCGAGCGCGCGCGCCGCCTCGTACTGGCGGGCGGCGGCCTCCGGCTCGGTGATGAACTCCACTGCGCCCACGCCGATGGCGTCGAGCGCCGCGCGCACGAGGCCGATGCGGTGCGGGCCCCACATCGCCGGGTGGGTCAGGATGACGGCCTCCGGCTGCACGCCCTCACGCTCGGTGACGATCTCGATCACGCTCGCGACCGTGCGCGCATACAGCTGCTCGGCACGGATCGACTGGCCGCCGACCATGAGCGGCACCTCGTCGCCGATGCTGCGCTTGAACTCGCGGATCAACCGCTCCGGCTGCGTGACGCCTCGCCGCTCGGCGACGTCGCCGAACAGGAGCTCGCCGTCTTCCGCCACGAAGACGACCGTGGCGACACTGTCGCTCCGGCGTCCCAGCGGAAATGACGCCGCGGAGATGCTGCCGTCAGCAGAAAGGCGCGCCGTTGCGGCCCCTACCCGACTCGTCCCCACGTCGACAGCAAGGAAATATGACTCACCCATTAGAAATACTGCCCCCACATCCCAGTGCGAGCTCCCCCGACCTCGCGGTGTCGTCGCTCTCAAACCATTCCCCGATGTGAGAGTCAGGCGACGCTTGCGATGATACATGCGGTCTCGCGGCGGGGGAAGGGTTCAGCCCCAACCGGACACCGGGTTTCGCGAACAGACCGGCAGCCGACGGGGAATGTTCATCTCAAGACCGGATCAGATGACGTGTCGGCGTCATGGATTGGCACTCACGTTGCAGGAGTGCCAATCCCTTGCCTAGACTTGCGTTAGCACTCTCAGTGTGCGGGTGCTAACGAGTCTTCAGTCTCAAGGAAAGAAGAGGTAGACCGTGTCGGTTTCCATCAAGCCGCTCGAGGACCGCATCGTCATCAAGCAGGTCGAGGCCGAGCAGACCACCGCGAGTGGCCTCGTCATCCCCGATACTGCCAAGGAGAAGCCGCAGGAGGGCGAAGTCGTCGCCGTCGGCCCCGGCCGCATCGACGACAACGGCAACCGCATCCCCCTCGACGTGTCCGTCGGCGACCGCGTGCTTTACAGCAAGTACGGCGGCACCGAGGTCAAGTTCGGCGCGGACGAGTTCCTCGTCCTGTCGGCCCGCGACGTCCTGGCGGTCGTCGTTCGCTGACCCACGCGTACAGCGCAGTTTCGAGAGGACCGGATGCCGAGGCATCCGGTCCTCTCTGCTGTCTGCAGCAAGCATGTGGCAGAAACCGGCCGCACATCGGCAGGAAGACGGATGCCGCAGCGGCCGTCCGTCGACCGTGCCCTGCCGACTCGGCCGTAGGCTGAACAGGTGAGCTCCGATTCGTCTTCGACCCCGCGGACCGGAGACACCGACGAACTGGCAGAGGCCGCCGCGTCCACCGCCGGTGTCGCGCTTCCGCCCGCATCGGCGGACGCCGGCCGAGAGCGCACCCTGGGCGGCGTGTACGCATTCTCGGCGTACTTCCTCTGGGGCTTCCTGCCGCTGTACTTCATCCTGCTCGCGCCCACCGGGCCGTTCGAGCTCGTCGCGTGGCGGATCGTGCTGTCGCTGGTGTTCTGCGCGCTGCTGCTGACCGTCACGCGCACCTGGGGACGACTCGCTGCGATCTTCCGTCAGCCGCGCATTCTGGGCCTTACGGTGATCGCGGGCCTGCTCATCTACGTGAACTGGCAGGTGTTCATGTTCGGGGCTCTCAATGACAACGTCATCGAGACCAGCCTCGGCTACTTCATCAACCCCATCGCCACCGTCCTGCTGGCGGTCCTCGTCCTGCGGGAGCGACTGCGCACGACGCAATGGGTCGCGATCGGCATCGCCGCCGCCGCGGTGGCAGTGATCATCGTCGGCTACGGCTCGTTCCCCTGGATCGCGCTCACCCTCGCCGCCAGCTTCAGCCTCTACGGCCTGGTGAAGAAGCACGTCGGACCCTCGGTCGACGCCGTCAGCGGCCTGACGCTCGAGTCCCTGTGGCTCACGCCGATTGCGGGCGTGATCCTCGCGGTCGTCGGCGGGACCACCGGCATCACGATGGGCACGGGCGGGGTCTGGCACGCCGTGCTGCTGAGCCTCGCGGGCGTCATCACGGCGATACCGCTGCTGTTCTTCGCGGCCGGCGCGCGTCGCGTGTCGCTGACGGTCATCGGGCTGCTGCAGTTCGTCGCCCCGATCCTGCAGTTCATCATCGGAGCGTGGGTGCTCGGCGAGCCGATGCCGATCGAGCGCTGGATCGGCTTCGCGCTGGTGTGGGTCGCCCTGAGCGTCCTGACGGTGGACTCGGTGCTTCACGCCCGGCGTGCGCGCCACACCGCGGCATCCTGAACCGTTCGCCGAACCGCCCCGACTGGTCCCTCAGCGGACTAGGCGGGCGATCGCCTGCGAGGCCTCGGTGATCTTTGCGTCCGCCTCGGCGCCGCCCAGCCGCGCGGCATCGACGACGCAGTGCCGCAGGTGATCGTCGAGAAGCCCGACCGCGACGGCCTCGAGCGCCGAGGTGAGCGCGCTGATCTGCGTGAGGATGTCGATGCAGTACTTCTCGTCCTCGACCATCTTGTGGATGCCGCGGGCCTGACCCTCGATCCGCTTCATCCGGTTGAGGTACTTGTCCTTGTCGGTGATGTAGCCGTGGTGGCTCTCGCCGTCGGCGTGATTGTGGTTGTGGTCGTGGGTGGCGGTATCGGTCACCGGGGCATCCTTCACTGTGAGAGGCTGCGGAATCGCCGCAGCCGCAGGCTGTTTCCGACGACGAAGACGCTCGAGAGCGCCATCGCCGCGCCGGCGATCATGGGGTTGAGCAGGCCGAGAGCCGCGAGCGGGATCGCGGCGACGTTGTACGCGAACGCCCAGAACAGGTTGGCCTTGATCGTACCGAGCGTCGCTCGCGAGAGCCGGATCGCGTCGGCCGCGCTGCGCAGGTCGCCGCGGACCAGGGTGATGTCGGATGCCTCGATCGCGGCATCCGTTCCCGTCCCCATCGCCATTCCGAGGTCGGCCTGCGCGAGAGCGGCGGCATCGTTCACACCGTCGCCGACCATCGCGACGACGCGCCCCTCAGCCTGCAGGCCGGTCACGACGGCGACCTTGTCCTGCGGCAGAACCTCGGCGATGACGCGGTCGATGCCGACCTCGGCGGCGATCGTCTGGGCGGCCGCAGCGTTGTCCCCGGTGAGCAGCACCGGTGTCAGGTTCAGAGCACGCAGCTGCGCAACGGCCTCGCCGCTGGTCGGCTTGACCTGGTCGGCGACGACGAGCACGCCGCGCACCTCGCCGTCCCACGCGACCAGCACCGCGGTGCGGCCGGATGCCTCGGCCGCGGTCTTGGCGTCGGCCAGCTGCGCCGGAAGGCTCAGCGCCCAGTCCGCGAGAAGCGTCTCGCGGCCGACGAGCACCGCACGCCCGTCGACGACACCGGACACGCCCTTGCCTGGCACGTTCTGGAACGACTCGACCTCGGGAAGCGGCCCGGTCTCGTCGGCAGCAGCACGCGCGATCGCCTGGGCGATCGGGTGCTCCGACGCGTGCTCGAGAGCGCCGGCGAGCCGGAGCAGCTCGGCGCGGGCGAGCAGCGTCGTAGAGCCCGCGTCCGCCCGGCGGAGATCTGCGGCGTCGCCGGCGTCCGCCCGGCGGAGACCTGAGGCCCCGGCGGCGAATTCCACGCCGATGATCCGCCCGGGAGCGGACTCTCCGCCCGGCGGGGTCTCGTCGCCAGGGGCCAGAACGACGTCGACCAGGGTCATGCGGCCCGAGGTGACGGTGCCGGTCTTGTCGAGGATCACGGTGTCGACCCGGCGGGTGGACTCGAGCACCTCGGGACCCTTGATCAGGATGCCGAGCTGAGCGCCGCGGCCGGTTCCCACCAGGAGGGCGGTGGGGGTGGCGAGTCCGAGCGCGCAGGGGCACGCAATGATGAGCACCGCGACGGCGGCGGTGAAGGCGAGCGACGCGGACGCCCCGGACAGCAGCCAGGCGGCGAGCGTGCCGAGTGCGATCACGAGCACGATCGGCACGAAGACGCCCGAGATGCGGTCGGCGAGACGCTGCACCTGCGCCTTGCCGGTCTGTGCCTCTTCGACGAGCCGAGCCATCTGCGCGAGCTGCGTGTCGTCGCCGACGCGAGTCGCGCGCACCACGAGCCGGCCGCCGGCGTTCACCGTCGCGCCGATCACGGCATCGCCGGGGGAGACTTCGACGGGGACGGACTCGCCGGTGACCATCGAGGCGTCCACGGCGGAGGTGCCCGAGGTCACGACCCCGTCGGTCGAGATCTTCTCGCCGGGGCGCACCACGAACTCCTCGCCGACGCGCAGCTCGGCGATCGGCACGCGCATCTCGACGAGAGGGGCGCCGGCGGATCCGGGGCGGAGCACCGCGACATCCTTCGCCCCGATCTCGAGCAGAGCGCGCAGCGCAGCGCCGGCGCGGCGCTTGGCCCGCACCTCGAAGTAGCGGCCGGCGAGCACGAACGTCGTGACGCCCGCGGCGACCTCGAGATAGATGTCTCCCGCGCCGTCGCCGGGCTGGGCGCTGCCGCCGAGCAGCGCGGGCCACTCGTACGCGTGGGTCATGCCGGGCATGCCGGCCGTCCCGAGGAAGAGCGCGTACAGCGACCACAGGAACGCGGCCGACACGCCGAGGGAGATGAGCGTGTCCATCGTCGCGGCGCCGTGGCGGAGGTTGATCCAAGCGGCGCGGTGGAACGGCCAGGCTCCCCACACCACCACCGGCGCCGCGAGAGCCAGGGACGCCCACTGCCAGGAGGTGAACTGCAGTGCGGGGATCATCGCGAGGAGGATCACCGGCACAGAGAGCACGATGGAGCCGATGAGCCGGTGGCGCAGGCCCGTCAGCTCGGGGTCTGCGGCAGCGTCGTGCGCGTCATCGCTTCCTCGGGACCGACCGTCGCGAAGTGCGGCCGGGGCCGGAACGGCGGCCGAGTACCCGGTCTTGACGACCTCGTCGATGAGCGCCTGCGGGTCCAGCCCGGCCGGGCCGCTCACGAGTGCCTTCTCTGTGGCGTAGTTGACGGATGCCTCGACCCCGTCGATCCGGTTCAGCCGCTTCTCGATCCGCGCGGCGCACGAGGCGCAGGTCATCCCGCCGATCTCGAGTTCGATCCGCGCCGTGGGAGCGGCGCCGGGAGCGGGCGTCGGGGTCATCGGGAGGGGACGGCGGCGTAGCCGGCCTCGTCCACCGCGGCGACGACCTCGTCGTCGGCCAGCTCGCGCGTGGAGACCACCGTCAGAACGCCGGAAGCGGCGCTCACCTGCACCGACTCGACGCCGGCGATCTTCGACACCTCGCCGCGCACGGACGCTTCGCAGTGCCCGCACGTCATTCCCGTCACCGTGTACTGAGCCGCAGCCATGTCATGCCTTTCGTCGTCGCTCCATGATACCCCCGCAGGGTACCTCGCCATCGAGTGTACCCCCCGTGGGTATGAAGAGATCCGCGTTTCGACCTCCGGACCGAAAAACCCCGGGTCCGACCTGTTACACATCGTTAACGAATGGCAACATTGCGAGGCTCTCCCCGCGATTAGGTTTAGGGCATTGGGTCGGTCCCCGAGCCGGCCGCGTACACACACAGCAAGGAGCAACATGAGCGTCTTCACCCGCTCGCGCAAGTCCACCGTCCTCGGCGGCCTCGCGCTCGCCGGCGCCAGCGTCCTCGTCCTCGCCGGCTGCACCAGCGGCGGCACCGGCGGCGGCGAGCCCAGCGAAACCGCAGCCGGCCCGACCGAGGAACTGAACCTCAAGATCGGCACCGCCCTGCCGCAGACCGGAAACCTCGCGTTCCTCGGCCCGCCCGAGGAGGCCGGCGTCGCGTATGCCGAGTCGCTCATCAACGAGTACACCGACACCACCGGGCTGACGCTCGAGACGGTCTTCGGCGACTCGGGTGACACCGACAACAAGGCCTACGAGACCGAGATCCCCCGCCTTCTGGGCGAAGGCGTCTCCGCCATCATCGGTGCCGCGTCGTCGGGCGTCTCGCTGCAGTTCATCGACCAGGTGACCGGCGCCGGCGTCATCCAGTTCTCGCCGGCCAACACGTCCGACGCGTTCACCACGTACGAGGACAACGGCCTTTACTTCCGCACGGCGCCCTCGGACGTCCTGCAGGGCGAAGTGCTCGGCAACCTCATCGCCGAAGACGGCAACCAGACGCTCGGCATGATCGTGCTGAACGACTCGTACGGCACCGGCCTGGCCGGCTACGTCACCGAGGCCTTCGAGGCCGCCGGCGGCGAGGTCGTCGCAGCTCCCACCTACAACACGGGTGACACGAGCTTCGACGCGCAGATCTCCGAGGTGCTGGCAGCCGACCCCGACGCGATCGCGCTGATCACGTTCGACGAGGTTTCCACGATCCTGCCGAGCCTGTTCGGTCAGTTCCCCGGCGACAAGCTCTACTTCGTCGACGGCAACCTGAAGAACTTCGCAGACGCCGGCTTCGCCGAGGGCTCGCTCACCGGCTCGAAGGGCACGCTCCCGGGTCTGTCGATCGACGCGATCAGCGACTTCACCGGCGAGCTCGACGCGTTCGTCGAGGCCGACGGCGGCGAGCCGCTGGCTGACTACAGCTACGCGGCCGAGTCGTTCGACGCGACCACGCTCCTCGCGCTGGCCGCTCTGGCTGCCGGCTCGACCGACTCGGCGGCCATCGCCGAGGCGCTCATCGAGGTCTCCGGCGGTTCGGGTGACGGCGAGAAGTGCGAGTCGTTCGCTGCTTGCGCCGACATCATCCTCGCGGGTGACGTCGCGGACTACGACGGCATCTCGGGCCCGATCACGTTCGACGAGGTCGGCGACCCGACCGAGGCGTCGATCGGCATCTACCAGTACGAGGACGACAACACCTACGTCGCGTACGAGGGCTGAGCCTCACTCACACGATCGGCCCCGGGTCTTCGGACTCGGGGCCTTTCGCGTGCCCGCTCTCACTCCGTTCACGGACGGAACACGCCGTGTCGAGACACACCCCGCACGGCGTGTCTCGTCCGTAAACGGCTCAACCGCGCGCGGGGAGGGGAGGAGGGGGTGCACGAAGAAGAGGGGACGGATGCCTCGGCATCCGTCCCCTCTTCTCGAACTCGTCCGGGTCAGGTGCCCAGCGTGCCGAGGTAGAGCTCGGTGACCTTGGGGTCGTTCAGCAGCTCCCGGCCTGTTCCGGTGTACGCGTCACGGCCCTGGTCGAGGACGTAGCCGCGGTCGCAGATCTGCAGGCAGCGGCGCGCGTTCTGCTCGACCATGATGCAGGTCACGCCGGCCTTGTTGATCTCGGAGACGCGGATGAACGCCTCGTCCTGGCGGACGGGGGAGAGGCCTGCGGAGGGCTCGTCGAGCAAGAGCACCTTCGGGTCCATCATCAGAGCGCGGCTCATGGCGACCATCTGCCGCTCGCCGCCCGAGAGGGACCCCGCGCGCTGCTTGAGGCGCTTGCCCAGCTCGGAGAAGATGCCGGTGACGAATTCGAGACGCTCCTTGTAGGCGCTGGGCCGCTGATAGAGGCCCATCTGCAGGTTCTCTTCGATGGTGAGGCTCGGGAAGACGTTGTTGTTCTGCGGGATGAACCCCACGCCCCGAGCGACGAGCTTGTTCGCCCGCAGCCCGGTGATGTCATCACCCTCGAGCGACACCGTGCCGCTGCGGACGTTGACCTGCCCGAAGATCGCCTTGAGGAGGGTCGACTTGCCGGCGCCGTTCGGCCCGATGATGCCGATGAGCTCGCCCTGTTCGGCGACCAGGCTGCAGCCGTTGAGGATGTTCACGCCCGGCAGGTAGCCGGCGTGCACGTCGTCGACGACGACGACGGGCGTGCCCGTCGCGGTGGGAGCGGTCACTTGACGTCCTCCTCTTCCTCTTCGGCCAGGCCTTCGTCGACGAGGACCGCGGCATCCGCTGCGGCCGACGCCGCGGCATCCGTCGTCGGATCGGCCTCGATGACGTTGATGCGACCGGTCACGACACCGAGGTCGAGATCCTGGTGCGCACCGAGGTATGCGTCGATGACCGCGGGGTTCCTCATGACGGACGTCGGGTCGCCTTCGGCCACAATGCGGCCCTCGGCCATCACGACGACCCAGTCGGCGATGTGGCGCACCATGTGCATGTCGTGCTCGACGAAGAGCACGGTCATGCCCTCGTCCTTGAGATCGAGGATCTTGTCGAGCAGCGACTGCGTGAGGGCCGGGTTGACGCCGGCCATCGGCTCGTCGAGCATCACGAGCGTCGGCTCGGTCATGAGCGACCGTGCCATCTCGAGGAGCTTGCGCTGTCCGCCCGAGAGGCTCGCCGCGAAGTCGTCGGCCTTCGCGTCGAGCTTGAACTTCTTCAGCAGGCCCATCGCCCGGTCTTCGAACTCGGCGTCCTGCGAGCGCCAGATCGTCGGAATAAGGCTCGCGAAGAACTTCTCGCCGCGCTGATTCTGCGCGCCCAGCTTCATGTTCTCCATGACGGTGAGCAGGCCCAGCGCCTTCGTGAGCTGGAACGTGCGGACCAGTCCGCGGCGTGCCACCTTGTAGGCCGGGACGCCCGACAGCGACTTGCCTTCGAACGACCACGTGCCCTGATCGGGCTGGTCGAAGCCGGTGAGCAGGTTGAACAGCGTGGTCTTGCCCGCGCCGTTCGGGCCGATGAGGGCGGTGATCGCGCCACGCGGGATCTCGAGGTGATCGACGTCGACGGCCGTCACGCCTCCGAACGTCCGGCGCACGCCATCGGCCACGATGATCGGGTCCACCTTCGCGACGCCTGGTACGGCCTCGCCGACGTGCAGGCCGGTGGTCTTGGCGCGCGCCACCGGCGCCGAGCCCATATCAGCGGTCGATCCGGTGACCGGCGACGGTTCGTTCGGGATGCTGTGGCCCGAAGCCTCGTTACTTGAGGTGCTGTTACTTGAGGAGTCGTTACTTGACAAAGGTCAGCTCCTTCTTGTTGCCGAGGATCCCCTGCGGCATGAAGATCACGAGCAGCATGAGCGCGACGCCCACGAGGATGAAGCGGAGCGTGCCCGCCTGGATCTGGTTGAGCCCCGGAAGCAGCCCGGCCGTGGCCATCGCCGGCAGCACGTTCGACAGGAACGTCTGCAGCGCCCAGAAGATCAGCGAGCCGAGCAGCGGTCCGAAGACCGTCGCGGCGCCACCGAGCAGGAGAGCGGTCCAGATGAAGAACGTCAGCGACGTGACATAGACGCCCGGGCTGACGGCCGAGGGAAGCGCGTAGACGATGCCGCCGGCCGCGGCGAGCATGCCGCCGAGCACGAGGGCCTGCATCTTGTAGGCGAAGACGTTCTTGCCGAGCGAGCGGACGGCGTCCTCGTCCTCGCGGATGCCCTTGAGGGTGCGCCCCCACGGGCTGCGCGTCAGCATCCAGACGACGAGGGCGGCGATGCCAAGCGTCACCAGGCCCATGATGCGGACCCACCAGCCGGTCTCGTTGTACATCCAGGGACCGAAGCCGTACTCGCCCTGCGGGATCGGGTTCGAGGAGCGGAAGCTGGCGTGGTACCCGCTCAAGCCGTCGGCCGAACCGGTGACGTCGTCGAACGCCGTCGTGAGGAAGAGCAGGCGCACGACCTCGGCCGCCGCGATCGTCACGATGGCGAGGTAGTCGCCGCGCAGGCGCAGGGTCGGGATGCCGAGGATGAGCGCGAAGATCGCCGCTGCAGCCAGGCCGATCAGCGCGCCGGCCCACCAGGGGAGGCCGAACGAGAGGATCGAGATGGCGTAGCCGTAGGCGCCGATGGCCATGAAGCCGGCGATGCCCATGTTGATGAGGCCCGCGTAGCCGAAGTGCACGGCGAGTCCGAGAGCGGCCAGCGCGTAGCCGATCGTCGCCGGGCTGAGGATCGACGAGGCCGTGTTCGAGAGAATCTGAATCCAGTCCATGGGTGGTCCTAACCGATCCGCTCGCGTCGTCCGAGGATTCCCTGTGGGCGGAACAACAGGATGACGATGAGGATGAAGAGTGCGCTGGCGTACTTGAGGTCGGCGGGGATCCACAGGCTCGACACCTCGACGAGCAGACCCACGATGATCGCACCGACGAGCGCGCCGTAGGCGGTGCCGAGTCCGCCGAGCACGACGGCGGCGAACATGAGCAGCAGGATCTGGGCGCCCATGTCCCACTTGATGCCGGGACGGTAGTAGGCGTACAGGATGCCGGCGAGACCGGCCAGGCCTCCCGCTACGATCCAGACCACACGGACCACCGAATCCACGTCGATGCCCGACGCCGCGGCCAGCGACGGGTTGTCGGAGATCGCGCGTGTCGCCTTGCCCATGCGGGAGCGGGTGAGCCACAGGGCGAAGCCGACGATGACGATGATGGAGATCGCCAGCGACACCATGTCGATGACGCTGAGCTCCACGGCTCCGAACAGCGGGATCTTCGCCTCGGCCGAGAACGGCAGCTGCAGCGTGCCACCGCCGATGAAGAGCTGGAAGGTGTACCGCAGCGCCAGTGACAGGCCGATGCTCACGATCATGAGCTGCACGACTCCGACCCGCCGTCGACGCAGAGGTCGCCACAGGATCGCGTCGAGCACGAAGCCGAGCACGGCGCTCAGGATCACGGCGAAGGGATATCCGAGCCACCAGGGCAGCGCCAGGCTGGCCGGCCCGACGAGGAAGAACGCGGCGATCGCGCCGAAGGTCACCATCTCGCCGTGGGCGAAGTTCGAGATGCCCGTTGTGCCGTAGACCAGCGAGAGGCCGATCGCGGCGAGCGCGAGCATGAGACCGAAGCTGAGGCCCTGGATGATGCGCTGGATCAGCTGGTCGAAGAAGCTCGTGACGTTGCGCTCGCCCTCGCCGATGAAGAAGTTGACGGTCACACGGCCGCCCTGCCCCATCTCGACTTCCTTGACGTTGGGCGTGTCGTCGGCGCCCTCGGCGTCGACGACGGCGATGCCTTCGGGCAGCGTGTCCTCATCGAGGGTGACGACGTAGGTCTCGCCGCGCTCGGGGACTCCCACGCGCCACTGCCCCTCGGCATCCGTCTCGACTTCCTGCTCACCCCCTGGGCCGTCGATCGTCAGGGCGACGCCCTCGAGCGGCTCGCCGTCGAGCTGCACATTGCCGCTGATGCGGTAGGGATCGTCTTCGGCGGCAAGGGCCGGCGTCGCGGTGGCGAACAGCCCGAGCAGAATGAGCAGCAAGCCGAAGAGCGCAGCTGTAGCGCGCACTCCGGTCATGCGTCTCGCGGTCACAGTCGCAGGACCCACAAAACCTCCAGTAGCGGCATCACGCGTACACCGAAGCTCGGGTCGCATCGGCCGTGATGAACGACGCTACGACTGTAATGTGTCGCCGGTGTTTCGCCTACGACACCCTGTGGATACGTGATCGTTTCGCAATGGGATGCCGCGGCTCGGCGCCCCCGCGGACGCCGGTGTCCTCGCGTACGCGAGCGCGGGCGCGCGGGAACAAACGGCGGTCGCCGCGCCTTAGAATCGAGTACGGAGCGTCATGAGCGCACCGTCCGCCGCTGTCCACCCCCTCGACCGCATCTGCGAACGCGCGCCCGCGCTGGAGAACCTATGGAGCACAACGACCCCTTCGGCTTCGTCGGACTGACCTACGACGACGTGCTGCTGCTGCCCGGCCACACCGACGTCATCCCCAGCGAGGCCGACACGTCCTCGCGCGTCACGCGCCGCATCACGGTCGCGACGCCGCTCATCTCGAGCGCGATGGACACCGTCACCGAGGCGCGCCTGGCGATCGCCATCGCCCGCGAGGGCGGGATCGGCGTCATCCACCGCAACCTCGCCATCGAGGAGCAGGCGTCGATGGTCGACCGCGTCAAGCGCAGCGAGTCGGGCATGATCACCGACCCGATCACGACGACGCCCGACGCCACGATCGAAGAGGTCGACAATCTCTGCGCCACGTACCGCATCTCGGGCCTGCCCGTCATCGACGAGGAGGGGCGCCTGGTCGGCATCGTCACCAACCGCGATATGCGCTTCGTCTCGGGCTTCGAGCGTCAGACCACCAAGGTGCGCGACGTCATGACGAGCCAGAATCTCGTCACCGGCCGCGTGGGCATCAGCGCCGGCGAGGTCATCGCCCTGTTCGCTCACCACCGGGTAGAGAAGCTGCCGCTCATCGACGACGAGGGCAAGCTCGCGGGCCTCATCACGATCAAGGACTTCGACAAGAGCGAGAAGTACCCGCTCGCCACCAAGGACGAGCAGGGCCGGCTGCGCGTCGGCGCCGCGATCGGCTTCTTCGGCGACGCCTGGCAGCGCGCCGAGGCGCTGCGCGATGCGGGCGTCGACGTCCTGGTCGTCGACACCGCCAACGGTCAGTCCGCCGGCGTCATCGACCTCGTCCGCCGCCTCAAGGCCGACTCGAGCTTCGATCACATCGACGTCATCGGCGGCAACGTCGCGACGCGCGAGGGCGCCCAGGCGCTCATCGACGCCGGGGTCGACGCCGTCAAGGTCGGCGTGGGACCGGGTTCGATCTGCACGACGCGCGTCGTGGCCGGTGTCGGGGTTCCCCAGGTCACCGCCGTGTACGAGGCTTCCCTCGCCGCCCGCGAAGCCGGCATCCCGGTCATCGCCGACGGCGGCCTGCAGTACTCGGGCGACATCGCCAAGGCGCTCGTCGCCGGCGCCGACACCGTCATGATCGGCTCGCTCCTGGCCGGGACCGACGAGTCCCCGGGCGAGATCGTCTTCCAGGGCGGCAAGCAGTTCAAGCAGTACCGAGGCATGGGCTCGCTGGGCGCGATGCAGACCCGCGGCAAGAAGACCTCGTACTCGAAGGACCGCTACTTCCAGGCCGACGTCCCCAGCGACGACAAGCTCATCCCCGAGGGCATCGAGGGCCAGGTCGCCTACCGCGGACCGGTCTCCGCCGTCGCGTACCAGCTCGTCGGAGGCCTGCGCCAGTCGATGTTCTACGTCGGCGCCCGCACGATCGAAGAGCTCAAGGCCAAGGGCAAGTTCGTCCGCATCACGGCGGCGGGCCTGAAGGAATCGCACCCCCACGACGTCCAGATCGTCGTCGAGGCCCCCAACTA
Organism: Microbacterium yannicii PS01; assembly: GCF_000304335.1. Classification (GTDB taxonomy): domain Bacteria; phylum Actinomycetota; class Actinomycetes; order Actinomycetales; family Microbacteriaceae; genus Microbacterium; species Microbacterium yannicii_A. The sequence continues at coordinate 37,085 of NZ_CAJF01000008.1, forward strand.
CAAGCGCTGATCCGGCGACAGGAGCGGCATCCGTTCTCTGTCTCGGCGGCGGGGCCGCGTGTCCGCTGCTCACAGACTTCGCGGATTCGCGCGAATCTCGCAGGATCTTCCCGGATCCGTGCGAGGTCGGCGCGACTCTGCGAGCTTTGTGAGATCCGTCCCTTCCTCCCCCACGCGTGGTGAGGGGAAGCTCTTCACAGAGTGCAGGTTCTTTGGTCCTGCGAGCCGACTCGGCTCACAAGCTGTCCGTATGGCGGCCAGGAGGAAGACAGTCGACGAGCTGCTCGCCTGGCTGATGAACCGAGGCGGCATCGCCCACAGGAATGAGGCGCTGCGTGCGGGATTCGCGATCGCGCTCGTCCGCTCATTCGTGCGCGAGGGACATGCCCAGCTCGTGCGTCGGGTATGGCTCACCCATCCGACTGCCCCGGAAGACCTGCGGACGGCGGCATCATCGGGCGGGAGCATCAGCTGCACCAGCCTCGCTCGGCGGAGAGGATGGTGGATGCCGGAGACCGTCGGCACCGAGTTGCACCTGCATCTCAGGCCCGGCTCGGCGTCCACCGGACTCGGGGACGGATGGGAGGGGGTGACGCACTGGACCAAGCCGCTGATCCCTTCCGAGCGCGCACTCACCGGGACAGTGGAGGATGCGCTGCTCCATATCGCCACCTGTCTCGACCGAGACACCGCGCTCGTGGTCTGGGAGTCGGCCAGCCGGACGGAGCGCATCGCGCCGCAGACGCTCAGGGGCATGGGATGGACGTCGATCGCTGCTCGCGAACTCGCCGGCGCGGTCACGGGCCTTTCTGACTCCGGGCTCGAGACCCTCGTCGTGACGCCACTGCGGCGTTGGGGGCTCGAAGTGCGGCAGCAGATCTACCTTGCCGGGCGGCCTGTCGACGTGCTGGTCGGTGATCGCCTCGTCCTTCAGATCGACGGCTACGAGTTCCACTCTTCAAGCGCGCAGCGGGCAAGAGACATCGCACACGACGCCGAGCTGAGGTTGCGGGGGTACACCGTGCTTCGCTTCAGCTACTCACAGGTCGTACATGACTGGTCGCTCGTCGAGCGCACGGTGCGCAGCGCAGTCGGCGCTCGGCTCCATCTCGCCTCCTGAGCGCACGGTGCGACTGTCTCGCCTGCCCACAGACTTCGCAGCATCCCGCCAAGCTCGCGGCATCCGTCGCGAAACCTGCGAACTTCGCGCGATTCTGTGGAGTTCGGGCCGCCGCAGCTTGTGAGACACGACGACCGCCAATGTCTCGCCTCCTGCGGGCGGCACCGGCCCGACGCCGCAGCTTGTGAGACACCCGCCGTACGCGCGCCGGCGATTCAGGGCAGGCGGAAGGGCGCCGCGGCGCGCGCCGTGTCGTCGACGGCCAGGCCGGCCAGCACGGCTCCGACCGCGGGCGTGAACTTGAAGCCGTGGCCCGAGAAGCCGGCGCCGACGACGATGCGGCCCCGCCGGTCGAGCACGAAGTCCTCGGTGTCGGTCGACGTGTAGGTGCAGCTGATCGGGACTGCCGAGTCGGGGTCGAGCCCCGGCATCCACTCGCCGACGTATTCGCGCAGGCGCTCCGCGAGCGCCGGCACGGGCCGATAGGTGCGGGCGTCGGGGTCGACGACGGGACCGACGAGGTGCAGGCCGACCTTGACGCCCTCGCCCGGGGCCGGCATGCCGTACACGTTGCCGATCTGACGATCGGGATCGACGAAGTGGTTGAACGAGGGCCAGTCGGCCGGGGCGCCGCGCGGCGTGAAGTGAGCCGGGCTCTCTTCCGTCACGGTCAGCCGGGGCAGGGGGAAGGACGGGGGAAGGATGCCGGAGGTCCAGGCTCCGGCGGTGACCACCACGACGTCGGCCACGATGTCGGCGCGTGTGCCGTCCGCCTCGACGGTCACGACGACGCCGTCGGCCCGCTCCTCGAGCGCGGTGACGGCGTGCCCGAAGCGGATGTCGGCCCCGAGGCCGCGCGCGCCCCGCTCGAGCGCCTCGAGGGCGGCGGCCGCCCTGACCACGCCCGCATCGGGCGTGAAGAGCGCGTCGCCGTCGAAGCGCATGCCGCTCCAGCGGCGGCCGGCTTCGGTCGCCGAGAGCACCTCGGCGCGCTCGCCGCGCGCCGACAGCGCGGCGTGGACGCCGCCGATCACCGCCGGGTCGCCGTGCGTGACGAGGCCGTGCAGGCGCAGCAGCGGCTCGCCGGTGGTGCGGGCGAGCTCGTCCCACTCGGTCCGGGCAAGGGTCAGCAGGTCGAGGTAGTGCTCGGCGGCGTACGCGTTGTTGAAGTTGCGGGTGGCGCCGTGCGACGCTCCGCGCGCGTGACCCCGCTCGAACCTCTCCAGTGCGAGCACCGGTTGCCCGCGGCGGGCGAGCTGCCACGTCACGGCGAGGCCCATCGCGCCGGCGCCGATCACGAGGTAGGGGACGCGTGCGGTCATGCCCCCATCCTCCCAGCCTCGGCCAGGGAGGCGCCGGAGCCCTCACGCCCGCCGCTACCCTGAACCCGTGATCAGGCAGCGGCGGCATCCGGCGGCGACTCAGCGCACCGTGCGACTCGAGGCGTTCACCGACGGGGTGTTCGCGATAGCCGCGACGCTCCTCGTGCTCGACCTCACGACGCATACTTTCGGCGAGGTCTCGAGCAACGGCGAACTGTGGACGGCGCTGCTGGGCATGGGCGAGCAGTTCTTCAACTTCGCATTGAGCTTCGTGCTGCTGTGTCTGCTGTGGATGGTGCACGTCCAGCAGTTCGAGCACATCGCCCGCGCGGACGCGACGCTCATCTGGCTCAACAACGCACGGCTCCTCTTCGTGGTGCTCGTTCCGTTCGCGACCGGACTGACCACCGAGTACTCCGAGTACTTCGCCGGACGCATGGCGATGCCGGTCACGTTCTTCCTCGCGATCCTGTTCAGCTGGGTGCAGTGGCAGTGGGCCGTCCGCCGGCGCGACGTCATGCTGCCGGACCTGACGGCAGCGGATGCCGTCGCCTACGGCCGTGGCTCGCTCAGCGCCGTCCTGATCGCTGCCGTCGTCGTCGTGCTTTCGCCCTGGATCGGATCGGCGGCCTTCCTGCTGTTCCTCCTCGACGGCCCGCTTACCCGCGTGCTTCGCGGCAAAGGCGACTGACCCGCAGGCTGGCGGAAAGACGCTGGTCGTGCGTCGGGTGCGCGGCGTATCGTCGGGGGCATGTGCCGGAACATCCACACGCTCCACAACTTCGAGCCCGCGGCATCCTCCGATGAGGTCCACGCCGCCGCGCTGCAGTACGTCCGCAAGATCGCGGGCACGACGAAGCCCTCCAAGGCCAATCAGGAGGCCTTCGACCGCGCCGTGCACGAGATCGCGCACATCACGCAGCATCTTCTCGACGACCTCGTCGCCGTGACGCCGCCCAAGAACCGCGAGGAGGAGGCGGCCAAGGCGCGCGAGCGCGCGATCAAGTCCGGCCGGTACGCCGCTGCCTGAGTCGCAGCACCCGCGGGTCGTCGGCGACCGGTAGCCGAGACGCGGGTCCGGTAGTCTGGTCGGCTGCCCAGCCGCCGACAGGGCGCGGCAGCGGACAGGATCATCGTGGGTTACATCGACATCGCCGCCGTCTCGTACGCGCTCCCCGACGGGCGTCCGCTGCTCGACGAGGTGTCTTTCCGCGTCGGCGAGGGGTCGACGACCGCGCTCATCGGCCAGAACGGCGCGGGCAAGACCACCCTGCTGCGCATCGTGAGGGGCGAGGTCGACCCGCACGGCGGCGTCGTCTCGATCGACGGCGGTCTCGGGGTCATGGATCAGTTCGTCGGCCACGGCGAGGCCGGTCAGACCGTCCATGATCTGCTGATCTCGGTCGCGCCCGATCGTGTCCGCAGGTCGGCTCGCGAGCTGGAGGACGCCGAGGCCGCCATCATCGAGCAGGACGATCTCGACACCCAGATGCGCTATGCCGGCGCGCTCGCCGACTATGCCGAGGCCGGCGGCTACGAGTACGAGACGGTGTGGGACACGTGCACGACCGCGGCCCTCGGCATCCCGTTCTCGCGTGCGCGGTTCCGCGAGCTCACCACGCTGTCAGGAGGGGAGCAGAAGCGGCTGGCGCTGGAGGCGCTGCTGCGCGGACCCGATCAGGTGCTTCTGCTCGACGAGCCCGACAACTATCTCGACGTCCCCGGCAAGCGCTGGCTCGAAGAGCGACTGCGGGAGACGCCGAAGACCGTGCTGCTGGTGTCGCACGACCGCGAGCTGCTGGCACGGGCCGCCGATCGCATCGCGACGCTCGAGGTCGGCGGAGCGGGCAGCACCGCGTGGGTGCACGGCGGCGGGTTCGGCACGTATCACCGGGCCCGCGACGAGCGCATGGAGCGCCTGGACGAACTGCGCCGGCGCTGGGACGAGCAGCACGTCAAGCTCAAAGAGCTCGTCGCGACGCTCAAGGTCAAGGCCACCGCGAACGACTCGTTCACGTCGCGATACCGGGCGGCGCAGACGCGGCTGCGCAAATTCGAAGAGGCCGGACCGCCCCAGGAGCGGCCGAAAGAGCAGGACCTCGCGCTGCGCCTGCGCGGCGCCCGCACCGGCAAGCGCGCGGTGGTCGCCGAGCAGCTCGAGCTGACCGGCCTCATGAAGCCGTTCGACCTCGAGGTGTGGTTCGGCGACCGCGTCGCGGTGCTCGGCTCGAACGGGTCGGGCAAGTCCCACTTCCTGCGGCTGCTCGCGCGCGGCGGCACCGACCCCGACGCGCGGCTGGGTCACCTCACGACGACCGGCGCGGGCCTCGAGACCGTCGCCCACACCGGCCGCGCCGTCCTCGGGGCACGCGTCGTGCCGGGCTGGTTCGCCCAGACCCACAAGCACCCCGAGTTCACCGGACGCTCGCTGCTCGACATCCTGCACCGCGGTGAAGACGCGCGGGCGGGTCTGCCGAGGGATGCCGCGAGCTCGGCGTTGGACCGCTACGGACTCGTCGCCCAGGCCGAGCAGACGTTCGAGAGCCTGTCGGGCGGCCAGCAGGCCCGGTTCCAGATCCTGCTGCTCGAGCTCTCGGGTGCGACGCTGCTGCTGCTCGACGAGCCGACCGACAACCTCGACCTCGTCTCGGCCGAGGCGCTGCAGGACGCGCTCGCGCGGTTCGAGGGCACCGTGCTCGCCGTCACCCACGACCGCTGGCTGGCGAAGTCGTTCGACCGGTTCCTGGTGTTCGGATCGGACGGTCGCGTGCTCGAGTCCGACGCACCCGTGTGGGACGAGACCCGGGTGGTCCGCGAGAGATGAACGGTTCCGGATGCCGGGCCCTCGGCATCCGGAACCCTCCACGCGGGCGCGACGGACCCGCCGGGTAGGCTGGGTTCGTGAGCATGGACATCGAACTCGGTCGCGCCAAGCGCGCACGCCGCGCCTACACGTTCGACGACATCGCGGTGGTTCCGTCGCGGCGCACGCGCAACCCCGAAGATGTCTCGACCGCGTGGTCGATCGACGCGTTCAGCTTCGACATCCCGGTGCTGGGCGCCCCGATGGACTCGGTGGTCAGCCCCCGGACCGCGATCATGCTGGGCCAGCTCGGCGGCCTGGGCGTGCTCGACCTCGAGGGCCTCTGGACCCGCTACGACGACCCCGAGCCGCTGCTGCGCGAGATCTCGGGCCTCGACAAGACCGCCGCGACCCGCCGCATGCAGGAGCTGTACGCCGAGGCGATCAAGCCCGAGCTCGTGCGCGATCGACTCGCCGAGATCCGCGCGGCCGGAGTGACCGTCGCCGGAGCTCTGACGCCGCAGCGCACCCAGGACCTCTACGAGACCGTCGTCGCCGCCGGCGTCGACCTCTTCGTCATCCGGGGCACGACCGTGTCGGCCGAGCACGTCTCGAGCGTCGACCAGCCGCTGAACCTCAAGAAGTTCATCTACGACCTCGACGTTCCCGTGATCGTGGGCGGCGCCGCGACGTACACCGCCGCGCTGCACCTCATGCGCACCGGCGCTGCCGGCGTGCTCGTCGGCTTCGGCGGCGGAGCAGCCTCGACCACGCGCGCGACGCTCGGCCTTCACGCGCCGATGGCCACCGCGGTCGCCGATGTGGCCGGCGCGCGTCGCGACTACCTCGACGAGTCGGGCGGCCGCTACGTGCACGTCATCGCCGACGGCGGCGTGGGCACGTCGGGCGACATCGTCAAGGCGCTCGCGATGGGCGCCGACGCGGTCATGCTCGGCGTGGCGCTGGCGCGCGCGACGGATGCCCCGGGGCAGGGCTTCCACTGGGGACCCGAGGCACACCACGCCAGGCTCCCGCGCGGACGCCGCGTGAAGGTCGACCAGGTCGCGCCGCTCGAAGAGATCCTCTACGGTCCGGCGCCCGTTGCCGACGGCACGGCCAATCTCATCGGGGCGCTGCGCAAGTCGATGGCGACCACCGGATACTCCGACCTCAAGGAGTTCCAGCGCGTCGAGGTCGTCGTCGCGCCGTACGCCGCCGGATGACGCTAGCGTGACCGACCCTTCGACAGGCTCAGGGACCGACCCTTCGACGGGCTCAGGGACCGACCCTTCGACGGGCTCAGGGACCGACCCTTCGACGGGCTCAGGGACCGGCTCTTCGACGGGCTCAGGAACCGGCTCTTCGACTGGCCCGGTCGCTGAGCACGGCCCTTCGACAGACTCGGGAGCCGACCTGTCGACAGACCCGGTCGCTGAGCCTGTCGAAGCGTTCCCGCCGACCCTGCGCGAGGTCATGCTCCGGCCGCAGTGGATCGGGATGCTGCTGCTGTGCCTCGTCGTCGCGGGAGTGTTCGCGTGGCTCGGGCAGTGGCAGCTGGGACGTGCCATCGACACCGACCCGCCGCCGCCGGGCGCCACCGAGCAGGTACGGCCCCTCGAGGACGTCGCCTCGCCCGGCGAGTACCTGCCCGAGCCCCTCGTCGGGCAGCGGGTCGAGACGGCGGGGGCCTGGGTTCCACGAGACTTCCTGATCGTCGAGTCCCGCTTCAACGACGGCGTCGAAGGCTTCTGGGTGACCGGGCAGCTCCGCCTCGACCCTTCGACTGGCTCAGCGACCGACGAGCCGACGTCGGTCGCGGTCGCGCTCGGCTGGGCGGCCACCGAGGACGACGCGCTCGCCGCCATCGAGCGGCTCGCGTCCGACGCATCCGAGGGCGATGTCGTGGAGGTGACAGGCCGCCTCATCTCGGACGAGGGCCCGCTGCCGCCGTCGACGCGCGGCGATCCGCAGACCATGACGCGCATGTCGCCCGCGGCCCTGCTCGGCCGCTGGCACGACGTCGATCAGCTGAACGTCTACCGGCCGTATCTGGCGTCGTCGGAGCCGTTCGCCGGGCTCACCGCCATCACGTCGCCCGCGCCCGACGAGGCATCGAGCGTCAACTGGCTCAACGTCTTCTACGCCGCCGAATGGGCGGTGTTCGCGGGCTTCGCCTTCTACCTCTGGTACCGCCTCGCTCGCGATCAGTGGGAGAAGGAGCTCGAGGACTTCGAGGACGACCAGCAGCCGGACGGCGCCCCGGAAACCCGCGGGTAGACTGGGGCCATGCCCCGCGCCCCCAAGCTCGCCTCTTTCCCGGCGATCCGCGGAGCCCTGAGGTTCTACCAGATCTGCTCGATCATCACGGGCACGATGCTGCTGCTGCTGGTCGCCGAGATGGTCGCCAAGTACGCGCTCGGCTACGAGCTGTACCTCGGCGGATCCGGCGGCTTCCTGTGGTTCGCGCCCGTGGTCGAGACCGCGGCAGGCCTCGAGTCCACCGGCGACGGATTCAACCTCTCGCTCGGCATCCTTGTCGCCCACGGCTGGTTCTACGTCGTCTACCTCATCTCGTGCTTCCGCGTCTGGAGCCTGATGCGGTGGAACCTGCTGCGTCTGGCGATGCTCGCCGCCGGCGGCATCGTGCCGCTGCTGTCGTTCTTCATGGAGGCCCGCGTCGCGCGCGACGTGAAGCAGTACCTGAGGCAGCGAGAGGACGCGGAACTGCATACCGGCGCCGACCACTCTTCTTTGACTCATGCGATCCCGACGGAGAACAAGCGGTGACAGAACAAACCGAGACCTCGCAGCGCCCTGTCCTCGTCGTCGACTTCGGCGCGCAGTACGCGCAGCTGATCGCCCGGCGCGTCCGCGAGGCCGGCGTCTACAGCGAGATCGTGCCGCACACCGCGACCGCGGCCGACATCGCCGAGCGCAACCCGGTGGGCATCATCCTCTCGGGCGGACCGTCGTCGGTCTACGAAGAGGGCGCGCCCCAGCTCGACACCGGCGTGCTCGAGCTCGGCGTTCCGACGCTCGGCATCTGCTACGGCTTCCAGGTGATGGCGCAGCAGCTGGGCGGCGAGGTCGCCCACACCGGATTGCGCGAGTACGGCGCGACGGATGCCGCGGTCGCCGGCGACGGCGGCGTACTGCTGGCCGGCCAGCCGCCGGCGCAGAACGTGTGGATGAGCCACGGCGACCAGGTCGCCCGAGCCCCCGAGGGCTTCGACGTCCTCGCGTCGACGGCCGTCACTCCCGTCGCCGCGTTCGGCAGCGACGAGAAGCGCCTGTACGGCGTGCAGTGGCACCCCGAGGTCAAGCACACCGACTACGGCCAGAAGGTCCTCGAGAACTTCCTGCACAAGGCCGCGGGTCTCCCGGCCGACTGGAACAGCGGCAATGTCATCGCCGAACAGGTCGAGCGCATCCGCGCCCAGATCGGCTCCGGCCGCGTCATCTCGGCGCTGTCCGGCGGAGTCGACTCGGCCGTCTCGACCGCCCTGGTCCACGAGGCGGTCGGCGACCAGCTGACGGCGATCTTCGTCGACCACGGGCTGCTGCGAAAGGGCGAGCGCGAGCAGGTCGAGCAGGACTACGTCGCCTCGACGGGCGTGCGCCTGATCACGATCGACGCTCGTGAGCGCTTCCTCGACGCCCTGGCCGGCGTCAGCGACCCCGAGCAGAAGCGCAAGATCATCGGACGCGAGTTCATCCGCACATTCGAGGAGGCCGAGAAGGCCCTCCTCGCCGAAGCGGCCGCCGACGGCGAGCCCATCCGCTTCCTCGTGCAGGGCACCCTCTACCCGGACGTCGTCGAATCCGGCGGCGGTGCCGGCACCGCCAACATCAAGTCGCATCACAACGTCGGCGGCCTTCCCGAAGACCTGCTGTTCGAGCTCGTCGAGCCCCTGCGCACCCTGTTCAAGGACGAGGTGCGCGCGATCGGCCGCGAGCTCGGTCTGCCGGAGGCGATCGTGGGCCGTCAGCCCTTTCCGGGGCCCGGCCTCGGCATCCGGATCGTCGGTGAGGTCACCGCTGACCGCCTCGAGATTCTGCGTGACGCCGACGCCATCGCGCGCGAGGAGCTGACGCGCGCGGGGCTCGACACCGAGATCTGGCAATGCCCGGTCGTGCTTCTCGCCGACGTCCGCTCCGTGGGCGTGCAGGGCGACGGCCGCACCTACGGACACCCCATCGTGCTTCGGCCGGTCTCGTCCGAAGACGCCATGACCGCGGATTGGACCCGTCTTCCCTACGACGTGCTCGCCCGCATCTCGAACCGCATCACCAATGAGGTGCGCGAGGTGAACCGGGTGGTGCTCGACGTCACGTCGAAGCCGCCGGGCACCATCGAGTGGGAGTGACTTCTGACGGATGCCTCGGACCTCGGTCCGAGGCATCCGTCGTCCCTCCTGCACCCGGCAGGTGAACGGGGAGGACGAGCGCGCGGGCGAGGAGTGGGAGGGCGGGGATTGCGTGGGGGAGGATGGGAGCATGGCGCAGTTCCCGGATGCCGAGTACCTCATCCTCTCGAGCAGGCTCATTCCCGATCACGACGGCGGGTACGGGTTCGCGGTCCTGGCGCGGGCGCGGCAGATGGCGGCGGCCGGCGTCGGTGAGGGGCGCGGTCCGCTTCTGCTGACGTTCGACCCCGGAACCGCCGCCGACCACGCGCAGCACCGGCGGGCGTTCGACGAGCGGGACCTGATCGTCGCCCCCGACCGCATGCGCAACCTCTTCGATGAGGCATCCGATCCCCGCGGCGGCGCTGCCGCGTGGCTGCGCGCGGCCGCCCACGCCGGCGACCCCGACCCCGCGCTCGAGTACCGCAGCGTCGCCGATGCCGAGGGGCGTCCGGTCGTCGGGCTTCCCGTCATCCATGGCGACCCGGACTGGCACATCACGACCGCCCCTGTCGCCATCTACGGGCCCGACGGCGCTGTGCAAGGCACCCTCGCCGGGTTCGGGGCGCTCTACCGGGCGTGGCTCGAGCACGTCGTGGCCCAGCTTCGCGCCCAGAACGGCCCGAAGCCGGTCGTCGTCATCTGCGAGTCGCGGCAGCTGGGCGAGCTCATCGCGGGATGGAGCGATCCCGGAGTCCGGCTCATCCACTCGATCCACACCATCCACCTCGAGCCGCCGTACACCCCCGACGCCCCCGTCAACGCCCTCTGGGACCGATGGTTCAGCATGGCCGAGCGCTTCGACGCCGTGCTGTGGCTCAGCGAATCCCAGCGCACCGACGTCGTCGAGCGCTTCGGCGAAGAGGGCGTGCACCTCGTGATCCCCGCCGGCGTGCCTGCGGCGTCCTCCGTGACGCCGAGTTCGCAGCGCGACCGCGGCCGCGTCGTCATGCTCAACCGGCTCGCGCCCGGCAAGCGCGTCGACCACGCGATCCGCGCGTTCCGCGACGTCGTGGCCGCGGTGCCGCACGCCACGCTCGACATCTACGGCGGCGGAGTCGAGCACGACCGCCTGCAGGCGCTCATCGACGAGCTGCGCCTAGGGGCGCACGTCGTGCTGCGCGGGACCACCGACGATCCGGGTCGCGTCCTGGACGCGGCATCCGCTTTCCTGACGACCTCGGCGTTCGAGGGCCAGGCGCTCGCGATCGTCGAGGCGATGGTGCACGGGTGCCCGGTCGTCGCCTACGACGTGCGCTACGGTCCGCGCGACCACCTCGCCAACGGCGGCGGCGTGCTGGTGCCCGACGGAGACGAGGCCGCGCTCGCCGCAGCCATCGTCCGCGTGATCGACGATCCTGAGGAGCACGCGCGCCTGGCCCGTGAGGCCGCGCAGATGGCGCGCCGGGTCGATCCCGATCGCGTCACCGAGGCCCTCGCGCAGGCGGTGCACGACGTGCTCGCCGCCCCCTCGCGTCGCGCGTAGCCGGGGCCTGCTGCCTCGCGCGGCCGGATGCGGTGGTCGCGCCGTCCGCAACTCCTGAGAAATGGACAGCAGAGCGGGTGGCCGCGGCGGATCCCTCAGGGGGATCACACCGACGCCGGAAGGTTCTCAGGAGTTGCGCACCGGCTGCGACCGGCACCCGGTCTGCTGAGGGCGGAGCCGCCGCGAGCGGAAACGGATGCCGCGGCCGCCCCGCCGGCGCAGGCTGTGGGCATGGCAGAAGAAGGCAAGATCCCACAGTTCGGGGCCGAGGCCCGACGCGAGCTGTTCCAGCAGCGCGTGCTGGTGCTGGACGGTCCGCTCGACGACGACAACGGCACCCTCCTCGCGACGCAGCTGCTCGCGCTTGCGGCTGATGACGAGGCATCCGACATCGCCCTGTGGATCCACTCCCCGGGCGGGTCGGTGCCGTCGATGCTGGCGATCCGCGACGTGATGCGCCTGATCCCCAACGACGTCGCGACCCTCGCGCTCGGCCTGGCGTGCAGCGCCGGACAGTTTCTGCTGTCGGCGGGAACCAAGGGCAAACGGCGGGCGCTGCCGCACGCGCGCATCCTGATGCATCAGGGGTCCTCCGGCATCGGCGGATCCACGGTGGACGTCGAGGTGCAGGCCGACGACCTCCGGCACACGCGCGACACCGTCCTGCGTCTCGTCTCCGAAGACACCGGCCAGCCCATCGACCGGATCTTCGAGGACTCGCTCCACGACCGCTGGTACACGGCCGCGCAGGCGCGCGACTACGGCTTCATCGACGGGATCGTCGACGACTTCGCGCAGGTGGTGCCGCGGCGCCGGCGGCCCGCCGGACTCGGTGTGGGCGCCGTGGGCGTGTCGGCGGGGCGGACGGGCGGGGTGGCGGCATGAGCTCGTACACGATCCCGAACGTCGTGGCGCAGCATCCGCGGGGCGACCGCGTCATGGACGTCTACTCCCACCTCCTCGCCGAGAGGGTGGTGTACCTCGGTACCGGCATCGACGCCGGTGTCGCGAACGCGCTGATCGCGCAGCTGCTGCATCTCGATGCCGACAGCCCGGACCGCGACATCCAGCTCTACATCAACTGCGAGGGCGGCGACCCCGCCGCCATGCTCGCCGTCTACGACACGATGCAGCACGTGCGTCCGGACGTCGCCACGACCGTGGTCGGTCAGGCGATCGGCGTCGGCGCGGTGATGCTCGCCGCCGGCGCGGCGGGGAAGCGCGCGGTGCTGCCGCACGCCCGGGTGGTGCTGCATCAGCCGGCGGGGCAGGGGCGAGGCGCGATCCCCGACCTGATCCTGCAGGCCGACGAGCTCGTGCGCGTACGCGGCGACGTCGAGACGATCCTGTCGCGACACACGGGGCAGGATGCTGCGAAGCTGCGCACCGACACCGACCGCGACCGCGTCTTCACCGCCGTCGACGCGGTGGCCTATGGGTTGGCGGACCACGTGCTGGCCGAGCGCTGAACTCGGTCCGCCGAAAGCGGGGACGAGCCCGGCGTCCGCGCTTCGTGCGGCGGTCAGGTCGTTCGCGCCCCGTCGACGCGCCGGACGAAGTCGCGGAGAAGCAGGTTCACCTTGACCGGGTCGCGTGCCTGCGGCAGGTGACCGCCGCCCTCGATGATCACGTGCTCGCCTGCAGTGAGCTCGGCGAGGCGGACTCCGCGTACCGGGCTCTGGCACCGATCGAGCGAGCCGGTGATGACCAGCACGGGGCAGCGGACCGTCTCGGCGATGGCGATCGTCTCCGGCTCGTCGCCCGGGTAGGGCGGCGAGTACCCCGCCTCGATCATCGCCTCGGGCGTGGTCTGCATCGCCCACTCGACGCAGTCCTGCCGCTGCTTGGTCGAATGCGGCTCGGGGAACATCTCGCCGAAGAAGAAGTCGGCGAAGTCCGGCCAGTCCTGCAGCCAGTAGTGGCGATTCAGCTTCTGCCAGCCCTCGTACGCGGCGCGGGGCTCGTCGAAGTCGAACTCGACCTTGTGCGGCAGTGGAGGGCTCAGTTGCAGTCCGGGGTTGATCGCACAGATGCCGAGCACGCGCTCCGGCTTCTCCGCCGCCATGAGGACGACGTATCCTGCGCCCGTGCACAGTCCGACGAGCACGGCCTGCTCTGCTCCGACCGCGTCGAGCACCGCCCAGGCGTCGTCGATCATGAGGCGGTCGGCGTAGCCCTCAGGGCTCGACGGGGTGCCGCTGCCGCCGTTTCCTCGCGGGTCGCTGACGACGACGCGGAACGACCGGGCGAGGAACGGGATCTGCGCCTTCCAGCCGCGGCTCTGCACGATCGTGTCGGGCATCAGGAGATACACCGTCGGCGAGCCGTCGCCGTACACCTCGTAGTGGATGCCGACGCCGTCCCGGTCGACGGAGCCGCTCTGCACAGGTTCGAGCGCGCGCATCAGATCAGCTCCCCGAGGAGTGCCGCGGCGCGCGCCGCGCCGTCGGTCTCGACCGGGCGGTACCGCACCTCGCGCGCGACCTCGGTGACGATCGCCGCGGCCAGCGCCTCGGCGTCGCCGGTCTCGGCGTACCGGACGCAGCGGCCCGCACCGTAGTTGGCGAGCCGGTGGCGCACATGGAAGTTCTGCTCGAAGTGGTTCTCGAGCGGCACGGAGAGGAAGGGGCGCTGCGCCGCTGTCAGTTCCATGCAGGTCGTGAGCCCGCCCTGCACCACGGCGACGTCGCACGCGGACAGCGCGAGGTACAGGTCAGGGATGAATCCGCGGACCGTCGCCCCCGGACGGCGCGGCAGGGAGCCGGGATCGATTCTCGGTCCGGTGACGACGAGGAAGTGAAGCTCGGGACGCAGCCGCCGCGCCGGGCCGACGGCATCCATCACCCGGCGAAGCAGGGCGTCGCCGACGCCCGAGCCGCCGACGGTCACGACGCACAGGAGGTCGTCGGCGTCGAGTCCGAGGCTTCTTCGCAGGGCGGCCCGCTCGTCGTCGGTCGGCGGCGTGAATCCCGTGACGTAGCCGGCGAAGTCGTAGTTCGCCTCCGTCCAGTCCCGGATGCGCGGCATTCCCGCCCCGAACGAGGCGTCGACGACGTCCTCGGGGTTCCCGACGAAGATGGAGCGATCGCGCAGGCGGCGGTACCGTGCCCGCTGCTCGAGCATCTCGGCGTTGTAGTCGGCGGTGAGCTCGGCTTCGGCGTCCCCTCCCTGCGGCATCGGCAGCCACCCCACGAAGTCGGTCATCCAGGCGAACGCGAAGCGCTTGAGCTCGGGGTTCTCGTGCAGGAAGTAGTCGACCTCCCAGGCCTCGTCGCCGATCACCAGGTCGTAGTACGTCTCGTCGACGACGTCGTTGAACACCATGAAGTTGTTGACGAGGATCTCGTCCATGCGCCGGATCGCCTGGAACGCGTGCAGGTCGTGGTCGGCGGACTCGTCCTCGATGTGTGCGGACTCGTTGGCGAGGAGGGCGGATGCCGGGTGCACAGGTTCCCCGGCATCCGCCAGCACTCGCGTGACCGGATGCTGCGCCAGCCAGTCGATGTGCAGGTCGGGGTGGATCTTCCGCAGCTCCTGCGCGATCGCCACGTCGCGGCGGGCGTGTCCCAGTCCGATCGGGGACGAGAGGAACAGAGCCTTCTTCGGACGCCGCTGCGCTCTCACCCAGGTGCTGCTGCGACCCGTCATGACGGCCATCCCCCCAGTGTGCTCCTTTCGTCCCCCGACCGTCAGGGCCTCGCCTCGATCACGCGGTTGAAGGGCGTCTCGGCAACGCTGCGGAAGCGCGTGAACCCGCCGGCGGTGGTGACGTCGCGGATGCGGGCGGGGCCCGCCTGCGTGCCGAGCGCGAGTCCGACGTCCTGCGACAGGGACGACGGCGTGCACAGCAGCGTCGAGAAGCCGTAGTACGCGCGTCCGACCGGGTTGAGGTTGTCTTCGACGTGGTCTCCGGCCATCGGCTCCACGATCATCCAGGTGCCGTCGTCGGCGATGACCTCGCGTACGTGCCGCGCCGCGCCGACCGGATCGCCCATGTCGTGCAGGCAGTCGAACATGGCGACGAGGTCGTACCGCGCGTCTGCGCGTGCGGGGCCGAACTCCTGCGCCGTCGCGACCTCGAACCGCACCCGGTCTTCGACGCCGGCCGCGGCCGCGCGTTCCCGCGCGGTCTGGATGGATTCGGCGTGATAGTCGGAGCCGACGAACCGCGAGTTCGGGAACGCCTGCGCGAGCAGGATGGTGGAGGCCCCGTGCCCGCAGCCGACATCGGCGACGAGCGCGCCCGCCTCGAGCTTGTGCTGCACGCCGTTGAGCGCGGGGATCCACGAGTCGACGAGGTGGGCGTGATAGCTCGGCCGGAAGAACCGCTCACATCCGACGTGCACGTCCGTGTCGTGCTGGTGCCAGCCATACCCGGCCCCGCTGCGCGCGGCGTCGACGATGTGCTGCGTGTCGTGCACGGTGCCGAGCGCGATCTGGAAGAAACCGGGCAGGAAGGCCGGGCTGTCGGCATCCGTCATCGCCAGCGCATGCTCGGGCGGCAGCGTGTAGCGCCGCGTCGCCGGGTCGTACGTGACGTAGGCGCCGGCCGCCTGCGCGTTCAGCCACTCGCGTGCGTAGGGCTCGGCGGTCTGGGTGCGCTCGGCGAGCTGCGCGGGCGTGGTCGGCCCGTGGGCGGCGAGGTCGCGGTAGTAGCCGAGCTTGTCGCCCATCACGACGAGTGCCGCATTGAGGGTGGCGCCGACCTCGTCGACGGCACGGAAGACGAAGCCCATCAGCTTGTCTGTGTCGATGGCGACGGCGTCGGCAGGCGCTCCGGCCGCCGTCTCGGTGCTGTTGTCGGTGGTGGTCGTGCCGGTGCCGGCCGTATCGGTGGTGGACATGTGCGACTCCTTCGTCGGTGGCGTGGTGATATGTCCCGACCGTACGAAGCGGGCGGCAGGTGCCGCGTCCGGGGACCCCCCTAGTCCTGCCCAGGGGTCTTACACTCGGGGGCATGCTGGTGGGCCGGCAGCCTGAGCAGCAGGTGATCGATCGCCTGGTCGCTGCGGCTCGCCTCGGAACGAGCGGTGTGCTCACCCTCGTCGGCGAGGCAGGCGTCGGCAAGACGGCGCTGCTGGACCACACCGTCGCGAAACACCCCGACCTGCGGGTGCTGCGGGCGACCGGGCTCGAGACCGAGAGCGCGATCCCGTTCGCGATGCTGCTCCAGCTGCTGCGCCCAGCGCTGACCGCCCTCGACGGCATCCCGCCGGTGCAGGCCGAGGCCCTGTCGTCGGCACTCGCCCTTCCTCGTCGCCCGACAGCCGGCGCGACGGACAGCCGTGACCGCTTCGCGATCGGCGCCGCGGTGCTGAGCCTCATCTGCCGGTACGCCGAGGACGGCCCGGTCGCCGTCGTGGTCGATGACCTGCACCTGGCAGATAGCCCCTCCGCCGACGCGCTGGTGTTCGCCGGCCGCCGACTCGCCGCCGACCCGGTCGTCGCGCTGTTCGGCGTCCGCAGCCCCGAGGGCGACCGCGTCGTGGCGGGGCTGCCCGACCTGCGGTTGGGCGGACTCGATCTGGACTCGGCTCGAGCGCTGCTGGCCCGCGCTCGGGGGAGTGCGGACCCCGAAGACCACGTGCGCCTGCTTCATCGAGCGACCGAGGGCAATCCGCTCGCCCTCCTCGAGCTCGGCGCCGCCGACCGCGATGTCGTCGAGAGTGTCGAGACGGACATGCCGCTACGGGTCTCGCCGGCGATCGTCGCGGCGTTCGGCCGGCGCCTCGAGGGTGTGGATGCCGAGACCCGAGCGGTGCTGCTGATTGCCGCGGTATGCGGTGAAGACCTTCGCCTGGTCGCCGATGCCTGCGCCGCTCTCGGGAGCGACCCGGCCTCCTTGGCGCAGCGGAGGACGCCGGGCTCGTCTCGGTGACGCACGGACGCGTGAAGTTCCGGCATCCGCTCGTGCGTGCGGCCGTGTACTCGGGCGCGTCGGTGCAGCAGCGGCGCGCCGCGCACCGGGCGGCCGCCGACGTGACGCCGCCGGCCGACGTGGATCGGCGCGCGTGGCACCTCTCGGAGGCGGTGTGGCACCCCGACGTCGCCGTCGCCGATCTTCTCGCCGACGCGGGGGAGCACGCCGTCGCCCGCGCGGCGTACTCCGTGGCATCGGGGGCGTTCGAGCGGTCTGCGAGGCTCTCGCCCGACGAGGCTCAGCGCAGCGACCGGCTGCTGCGCGCGGCCGATACGGCCTGGTCGGCCGGCGAGGGCACCCGCGCGCTCGCCCTGCTCGACGATGGGATGCGCGTACCGGGCGGCATGCGAGAAGTCGAGCTTCGAGCCTCGATCGCGGCACGCGGCGGTTCGCTGCGCGAGGCGCTGGAGTTCCTGCTCGTGGCCGCCGGCCGCGCGCCGACAGCCGATGCCGAGGCGCTCGCGCTTGCCGACGCGGTGCACGCGACGTACTACCTCGGTGACGCGCGGACGGCGTCGTCGCTCGCCGACCGGCTGGAGGCTCTCCGCTCCCGGCTGCGAGAGCCGCCCACGAGGGCCCTGGCGCTCATGGCCACGGGGATGGCGCGGACTCTCGATGGGCGCGGCGGAGCAGACGAGATCCGGGCCGCGGTGCCGCTGCTCGAGACCGAACCCGCCTTGCGCCATGACCCACGCCGGCTCTCGTGGCTGCTCCTCGCGCCCCTCTTCCTCCGTGACGCCACGAGCGGCGCCCGTCTGCGCGCGCTCGTCGACGAGGTGCGCGGCGCCGCCGGAGTCGGAGCGCTTCCGGCGGTGCTCTTCCATGTCGCGGTCGACGAGTCCACGACGGGTGCCTCGTGGCTGCGGGCGGAGGCCGACTTCAGCGAGGCGATCCGCCTCGCCACCGAGACGGGCCAAACGACCGAGCTCGCGATGTCGCTTGCCGGGCTGGCACGGCTGGACGCACGTGCCGGCCGGCCGGCGGCCTGCCTGGAGCACGGCACGCGCGCGCTCGAGTTGTGCGCGGCCCGCGACATCCATGTCGGCTCCGTGTGGGTCGCCCACGCCC
The DNA here is from genome assembly GCF_000304335.1 of Microbacterium yannicii PS01. Taxonomy (GTDB): domain Bacteria; phylum Actinomycetota; class Actinomycetes; order Actinomycetales; family Microbacteriaceae; genus Microbacterium; species Microbacterium yannicii_A. Next base: position 55,210 of record NZ_CAJF01000008.1, read on the forward strand.
GCGGCGATCTGGAGCTGTCGCTCGGTCGTCCCGAGCGCGCTCTCGAGCGGTTCGCGGAGCTGATGACGCTGCTGGACGGGCTTGCGCTGCAAGACGTCGACCTGGCCCCCGGGCCGGAGCTGGTCGACGCGTTGGTGCGGTTGGGCCGCCGCGAAGAAGCCGCGGACACGGCCACGTCGTATCGCGAGCGCGCCGAGCACAAGGGGCAGCCGTGGGCTCGCGCCCGGGCTGACCGGGCCATGGGGCTTTCGGCGGACGACGCCGGATTCGACGCCTGGTTCGACAGCGCCGTGGGGTGGCACGCGCTGACTCTCGACCGGTTCGAGGTCGCGCGCACGCGACTCGCCTACGGCGAGCGACTGCGCCGGGCCGGCCGCCGGGTCGCGGCCCGCGAACAGCTGCGGCACGCGTTCGAGACGTTCTCGGAGCTCGGCGCCGTCGCCTGGCGCGACCGGGCAGCCGCCGAACTGACCGCCACCGGCGAGCACGTCCGCTCCGGCGGGGGCAACCCGATGGACGCGCTCACGCCGCAGGAGCTTCAGGTCGCTCTGCTCCTGGCGGGAGGCCGCACGACCCGAGAGGCGGCCGCGGCACTCTTCCTGAGCCCGAAGACCGTGGAGTACCACCTCCGCAAGGTCTACACGAAGCTCGGGATCGGCTCGCGGACCGAACTCGGCGAGGTCTTGCAGGCAGGAGTGGAGTAGACGTCAGCCCGTCGGACGGCCCGGCCAGGTCTTGCCGGCCCACGGGTCGTAGTCGGCGATGAGCTCCTCCTGCGGAGGACGATCCGGCTCGGGCACGTGCTGGAGATTGACGCGCACGCGGTACCACAGCGACGACGAGCCCCGCATGCCGTCGACGAGCACGTCCGCCGGATGGAGTTCAGCCACGACGGACGGATGCCGCGACTTCCACACCTCGAGAGCGTCGAGCGCCTCGGGCTTGGTCTTCGTCCGGGCCACCTCGATGAGCGGCATGGTGGACTGCCGGCGACCGTCGATGCCACCGCCGCGCGGCGGCTTTTCGGCGGGTCCGAGGTCTTCGGCGAGTCGGAGCAGCCCGTCGAGCGTTCCGACGGCGTCGTCGATGCCGGCGTGCGGGTCGCCGAGGGCGGCGAAGCGCTCGGGCACGGTGAGCACGGTGAACTCGGCGGGACGGCGATCGCGCACTTCGTCCCAGTCCAGCGGCGTCGACACCCGCGCGTCGGGTAGCGGACGGATCGAGTAGGCGGATGCCACGGTGCGGTCCTTCGCGTTCTGGTTGAAGTCGACGAACACGCTCTCGCCGCGCTCCTCCTTCCACCACCGCGCCGTCGCCAGCCCGGGCGCCCGGTTCTCGACCTCCCGGGCGAGGGTCTCGGCGGCGAGCCGGACCTGCTTGTAGTCCCACTGCGGTTCGATGCGCACCAGGATGTGCATGCCGCGGGAGCCGCTGGTCTTCGGCCAGCCGACGAGCCCGACGTCGTCGAGCACCTCGCGGGCGACGAAGGCGACATCCACGATCTGCGACCAGTCGACGCCGGGCATCGGGTCGAGGTCGATCCTCAGCTCGTCGGGACGATCGAGGTCTTCGGCGCGGACGGGGTGGGGGTTCAGGTCGAGGCAGCCGAGGTTGATCACCCACGCCAGGCCCGCGGCATCCCGGATCACCGCCTCTTCGGCGGAAGTCCCGGACGCGTAGTGCAACGTCGCCGTGTCGATGAACTCGGGGTGGTTCTCGGGCACGCGCTTCTGGAAGAACGGCTCGGCGTCGATCCCCTTCGGGAAGCGCTTGAGAACCATCGGCCTTCCGGCGGCCCCGCGAAGGGCCCCGTCGGCGACGGCGAGGTAGTAGCGCACGATGTCGAGCTTGGTGATGCCCGGCTCGGGGAACACGATCTTGTCGGGGCTCGAGATGCGCACCTCGTGGCCATCGATGTCGAGCGTCTCGGCCGGGGTCTTCGACGGGCTCATGCCGCCGACGCTACCCACATTCCTGTTCGCCGAACCACCCCTTGTCGTCGAGTTCACCCACGTTGGTCGTGCTCGGACGGGTGACTTCGGCGAGAAAGGGTGGGTTCGATGAAGGAAAGGAGGCCTCGCGGGGGAGCGGGTCAGGCGGCGAGGGAGAGCGAGACCTTCGAACCCATCGCCGTGCGCTGCCCGGTCTCGGCGGCGCGGAGGTCGTCGAGGACTCCGGCCGTCAGCTCGATGAGGGTCACCTCCAGGGCCCCTGCGACGGCGGCGATCATCTCGCTCGAGGGCTCCTTGAGCCCGCGCTCCATCTCCGACAGGTACTGCGGCGATACGCCGGCGCGCTCGGCCGTGTCGGCGAGGCGCTCGCCGCGATCATGCCTCAGGCGACGGAGGCGCTCGCCGAGCGCATCGCGCCACAGCGGCTCGGGCCTGCGGGCGGGCCGGCGCTCGGACGGGGTCGGCAGCGGAATGATCTCGGCCATGCCGTCACGATAGAACGCGGATGCCGCGTCCGCCCTGGCGTTCCGCCCACAGCAGAACGGTGCGAGCGACTCAGCGGGTGAGGTCCGCGAAGTCCGCGAGCGGAACGATCCCCTCAGCGGCCCGGCGCAGAGCCGGATCCAGGGCGACGAGCGCATCGGCCTGCAGCTTCGCGACGGCCAGGTACTCGGCATCCGCCGTGTCGTCCCAGCCGAGCTGATCGGCGACCTGCCATGTCACCGCGCGCGAGACGCGATCGCCGAGCAGCCGGATCTTGAGCGCCGCCAGCCGCTCGAGCAGCTCACGACCCTCAGCGGGAGATCGCCGGCCCGCCCTCACGCTGCGGTAGAGCTCGGACAGAGCCTGAGAGCGCAGCAGGTTCGGGCCGACGAGGCTGTGCTGCGCCGGGACTGCGACGTCCTCTTCGAGAAGGCGCATCGCCGCCGGCAGGTCGATCGCGAAGCGAGTCATGCCCCGATGCTGGCACGGCCCCCCGACACCGGGAAGAGCTGCCCGGCTGACACCGCGTCAGCGAAAGCGAGAGGCCGCCCGGCGAACCGGACGGCCTTTCGAGATGAGAGGGAGCGTTACTCGCTGCCTCGAAGGATGGCGAGGATGCGCAGGATCTCGATGTAGAGCCAGACGACCGTGACCATGATGCCGAAGGCGCCCAGCCACCCGTACGGACGGGGTGCGCCGTTGCGCACACCCTGCTGGATCTGGTCGAAGTCCAGGACGAGGGAGTACGCCGCCATGATCACGACGAAGACGCCGATGATGAGGCCGAGCGGGATGCCCATGATCTTGACCTCGCTGAGAAGGCCGAAGGCGCCACCGGCGATCGGGGCGTTGAAGAGCATGAGGCCGACGTTGATCAGCGAGAACACGAGGTAGCCGACCATCGCGATCATGAAGATCTTGGTGGCCTTCTTGGAGGCGCGGATCTTGCCGCTCGCGAAGAGCGCCAGGGTCACACCGACGACGGAGAGGGTGGCCAGGGTCGCCTGGAAGACGATTCCGGGCCAGATGAACTCGAAGAAGGCCGAGATACCGCCGACGAAGAGGCCCTCGAAGGCGGCGTACGCGAAGATGAGCGGCGGACGGATCTTCTTGCGCGAACCGAAGATGACGACCATCGACAGCACGAAGCCGCCGAGCGCGCCGATGATCCAAGGAAGGATCGACGGGTTCGGGTTGGCCGGCGTGACGCCCGCCATCGTCCACACCCAGCCGACGACGGCGGTGGCGACGAGGATCGCGAAAAGTCCGACGGTCTTCCACACCGTGTCTTCGACCGTCATGCGGTCGGTCTCGACGGCGCCGGCCGACGGTGCGGCGTACATGCCTTCGAGGTGCGCCTGGGCCGCGGCATCCGTCCCGGCGTGCTGTGCGGACGCGTACTGGGTCTGCGCGGCGGGCGGAGTCAGGCCCGCTGCCTGCCGGCCGCCCGGATAGGTCTGAACGGCCTTCGGGTCCTGGAAGGCCGCGTTGCTGAACGCGGGGTTGTTGAGGGCCACTTGCTCTCACACTCCAATGTCAAGGAAATCCCAGCAGGGTGCTGTGAATCCACAGTATCTGAACGCTCCACCGCGCGCCCAGATTCCCGCTGGGAGGAGGCTATGAACGGATGCCGCGGCGGCGGGTCCTGCCGAGCTGACGGTCTCTGCGACCAGAATGAGACGGTGCCGCGCCAGACTCCGCTCGTCATCGGGCATCGCGGTGCGCCCGGCTACCGTCCCGAGCACTCGCGGTCGTCGTACGACCTCGCCTTCGCCTTGGGCGTCGACGCCGTCGAACCCGACATCGTCGTCTCGCGCGACGGCGTGCTGGTGGTGCGGCACGAGAACGAGATCTCGGGGACGACGGATGTCGCCGACCGACCGGAGTTCGCCGACCGCCGCACCACGAAGACGATCGACGGGGCCGAGCTGACGGGCTGGTTCACCGAGGACTTCACGTGGGACGAACTCTCGACCCTCCGGTGCCGTGAGCGGCTGCCGCGGGTGCGCCCGAACAGCGCGAGCTTCGACGATCAGCAGCCGGTGCTGCGGCTGCGCGAGGTCCTCGATGCGGTGCGAGCGGCCTCATTCGAGCACGGCCGCGAGATCGGCGTCGTTCTCGAGATCAAGCACGCGACGTACTTTCTGACCTGCCTTGACGGCACGGAGGGATGGAATGTCGCGGCCCTCGTCGACGCCGAGCTGCGCGACGCCGGCTGGGCCGCCGGTGAGCTGCCGCTGGTGATCGAGTCGTTCGAGTCGAGCGTGCTGTACGAACTGCAGGAACGAGGCATCCCCGCCGCGTACGTGTATCTCCTCGAGTCCTCAGGTCGGCCGTTCGACCTTCTCGCCGCACATGGCAAGGCCGCTCCGACCTACCGTCAGACGGCGGCGCCCGCGGGCCTCGACGCACTGGCGGGACGCGTCGACGGCATCAGCGTCGACAAGCGCATGATCCTCGCGCCCGACAAGCTGGGCCGCCTCACGGGGCCGTCGCCCATGGTCGCCGATGCGCACGAGCGGGGCCTGCAGGTGTTCACGTGGACCCTCCGCCCGGAGAACCGCTTCCTGATAGGGCAGTTCCGCACCCGCGGACCCGCAGCGGCCCTCGGTGACTGGCAGTCGGAGTGGGCCGTCATCCGCGACGCCGGCGTCGACGGCGTCTTCGTCGACCACCCCGATCTGGGCGTCGAGTTCTTCCGCTCCTGACGCGGCTCGGGGTTGAGCCGCCGCGAGGGCCCGTCGCAACGGGCCGTCTCAACGGTGTCCCGCTGTCGAGCCGTCGCAACGGGCCGTCTCAACGGTGTCCCGCTGTCGAGCCGTCGCAACGGGCCGTTCCAACGGTGTCCCGCTGTCGAGTCGTCGCGAAGGGCCGTCCCCACCGGTGTCCCGCTGTCGAGCCGTCGCGAACTGGCCGTTCCCACCGGTGTCCCGCTGTCGAGCCGTCGCGAACGGGCCGTTCCCACCGGTGTCCCGCTGTCGAGCCGTCGCGAACGGGCCGTTCCACCGGTGTCCCGGTGTCGAGCCGTCGCGAAGGGCCGTTCCCACCGGTGTCCCGGTGTCGAGCCGTCGCGAAGGGCCGTTCCCACCGGTGTCCCGCTGTCGAGCCGTCGCGAAGGGCCGTCTGCGGAGAGTCGCGGCGGCCGAATGCGACGGCTCGGCGCAGAACGCGTCGTGCGACGGGGCGGCGGCTCGGCGCACGGGGCGCGGTGAACGCCGGCTCTCCGACGTCGAGCCGTCGCAAAGGGCCGTCCGCCAGTAGCCACGGCGGCCAGATGCGACGGGTCGGCGCAGAACACACGCCGCGACGGAACGGCGGGTCGGCGCAGAACGCACGCCGCGACGGAACGGCGGCTCGGCGCAGGGCGCCCGGTGAACGCCGGCCCTTCGATGTCGAGCCGTCGCAAGAGGCCGCATGCACCGGCCTCTCCGACTTCGAGCCGTCGCAGAGGGCCGTTTGAAGGGAGTCACGGCGGCCGGATGCGACGGCTCGGCGTAGAGCGCGAGGGCTCGGCGAAGAACGCACGCCGGGACTCCGCGACGGCTCGGGGCGCAACGCCCGACTCGTCGCCCGGGGGAGTGGCGCTGCCGCGGCGCGGCCCGCGCTGGGCGTTCACGTCGCACCCCTAGGGTGAGACGCGTGACTTCGCAGAGCATGGGCAGCCCGGGGATCGTGGTCGACGGCGTGCGTCGGTCGTTCGGCGAGGTGCAGGCGGTGCGCAACGTGACGCTGCAGGCGCACGCGGGTCGGGTCACCGGGCTCGTCGGGCCGAACGGCTCGGGCAAGACGACCCTCCTGCTCATGCTCTCGTCGCTGCTCGCCCCCGACGCCGGCTCGATCCGCATCGAGGGCGTCGATCCCGTCGCCGATCCGCACGCCGCCCGCGCCCTGCTGGGCTGGATGCCCGACGCGCTCGGCGCATGGGGCACGCTGACCTCGCGCGAGACGCTGACGGTCACGGCGCGGCTGTACGGGATGCCGAAGGCCGAGGCATCCGCTCGCGCCGACGTGCTGCTGGCCGAGGTGGGGCTCACCGACCTCGCCACCGCACCAGCCCGCGTGCTGTCGCGCGGTCAGAAGCAGCGGCTCGGCCTCGCCCGCGCGCTCGTGCACGACCCGCGGGTGCTGCTGCTGGACGAGCCCGCCTCGGGCCTGGACCCGCAGGCCCGCATCGACCTGCGGGTGCTGCTGCGCCGGCTCGCGGCCGAGGGACGCACCATCCTCGTGTCGAGCCACATCCTCTCCGAGCTCGAAGAGGTCGTCGACGACGCCGTCTTCCTCGTCGCCGGGTCGACCGTCGACCCGGGCCGGGTCGAGGCGGCCTCCCGCCGTGCGCGCCCGTGGCGCGTGCGTCTCGCCGGGGCCGAGGCATCCGTCGCCGCCGAGCAGGTTGCGGCGGCCCTGTCGCTTCCGGCCGACGCGGTGCGCGCCGACCGTCGCGATGCGGTGGTCGCCTTCGAGTCGGAGGATGCCGCAGCCGCCGCACTCCGCGACCTCGTGACCGCCGGACTGGGTGTGGTCGAGTTCGCCGCGGCCCAGGGCACCCTCGAGCGCACCTTCCTCGACCTCGGCGAGGGCGTGCCGCCGCAGGTGGCGGCGACCGAGCAGGCGCCCGAGCCGGTGCCCCCGGCATCCGCTTCTTCCGAACCCTCCGCGACCGACGAAGGCGAGGCGACCGCGTGAACGGTCAGCGACTGGGAACCATCGTCGGACTCGAGCTGACGCAGCGCACCCGCAGCGTCGCCTGGTATGTGCTGCTCGGCGTCTTCGGGGTGATCCTCGCCATCGTCACCGGCCTGTCGTTCGTGGCCTGGAACTTCACCGACGGTCCCGGTGCGGCGATCTACTCCACCATCGTCTACATCACCCTGCTGCTGGTCGTGCTCGTCTCGCCCACGCTCAGCGGCAACGCGATCAACGGCGATCGGGATGCCGCGACGCTCGCACCGGTGCAGGTCACACTCGCGACGACCGCCGAGATCCTCATCGGCAAGTTCCTCGCGGCGTGGGTCACCGGCCTGGCGTTCGTCGCGGTCTCGATCCCCTTCCTTCTCATCGCGACGCTCGGGGGTGGGGGCGACCCCGCCACGATCGGCGTCTCGCTCCTCGTGCTCGTCTTCGAGGTGGGCATCATCGCGGCGATCGGCGTCGCGCTCAGCGGCATCCTCTCGCGCCCGCTGTTCTCAGTGGCGACGACCTACCTCGTCGTCGCGGCGCTCGTCATCGGCACCCTGATCGCGTTCGCTCTGGTCGGCTTCACGGTCCGCTCCGAGGCGACCAGCGAGTACCGCTCGTACAACTACGAGGAGTACGAAGGCGACACCTACCCGTGCCTGCCCGGCGAGGAGCCGACCGGCGAGTATTCCTGCGACGAGGATGCTGAGATCACGTGCGGCCAATGGCAGGTCTCGACCTACGAGGTGCCGCGCTTCGACCGCGTGTGGTGGCTGCTCGCGGCGAACCCGTTCGTGATCCTCGCCGATGCCACCCCGACGCAGTTCGACGCCAACGGCTACCCGGTCGACCTCTTCGGCCAGATCAAGACCGGGGTGAGGTACGCCCAACAGCCGCCCGACCTCGAGCAGCGCTGGGATGACTGCTCGCGCGAGCCGGTGGAGGACACGCCCACGCCGGAGGAGATCATGGCACGCACGGCGCCGAGCTGGTTCGTGGGCATGGCGCTGCAGGCGCTGCTGGCAGCCGGTCTGCTGTGGTGGTCGTGGGCGCGTACGAAGACGCCCGCCGGTCGACTCCCGAAGGGCAGCCGCATCGCGTAGCGAATCGAGTGCGGCGTTTTCTGTCACATCCTGACGCCCCATCCGGTCTTGGCTGGTGAGCCCGTGCGCGCCCGCGCGCGGACCGCTGGGACGGAGAGGGATCGACATGAGAATCGCTGTCATCGGAGGAACGGGCCTGATCGGCACGCGCGTCGTCGCCCGGCTGCGTGAGACCGGTCACGACGTCGTCGTCGCGGCGCGCGCCACTGGCGTGAACTCCTACACCGGAGAAGGGCTCGAAGAGGCGCTCGAGGGCGTCGAGACCGTGGTCGACACCTCGAACTCGTCGTACCTCGACGAAGAGGCCGCGCGCGAGTTCTTCTACGCCTCGACGATGAACCTGCTCACGTACGGCGACGCGGCCGGCGTGCGGCATCACGTCGCGCTGTCCGTGGTGGGCACCGACCGCCTGGCGCGGTCGGAGGGCGGGTACTTCCAGGCCAAGGCCGCGCAGGAACGCCTGATCGTGGCCTCGGGCCGGCCGTACTCGATCGTGCACGGCACGCAGTTCTTCGAGTTCGTCCGCAGCATCACCGCCGCCGCCATGCGCAGCGGAATCGCCCGCGTCGCCGATGCGCTCGTGCAGCCCATCGCGGCCGACGACGTCGCCGCCGCCGTCGCCCGCGCGGCGCTCGGCCGGCCGACCCGGTCGATCGTCGAGCACGCCGGTCCCGAGATCTTCGAGCTGCGCGAGCTGGCGGAGAGGGAGCTGCAGTGGACCAGCGACGAACGCGAGGTCGTCGCCGACCCGCTCGCGACGTACTTCGGAGCCCGGCTGGAGCGTTGGGAGCTGCTGCCTGACGCGGACGCGGTCATCGCCCCGACGACCTTCCACGAGTGGCGGGTCCAGGCGCCCGACACCTCGGGTCTGGTCGTGCACGCCTCCGCGGGCGTACGCTGAGCGCGGCAACCGGGGTGAGAGGCGGCATGGGGTCGAGCACGGCGCCCGCGGCCGACGCGGAAGACATGGACTCGGCCGTCGACGTCTTCGAACAGCATCGGCGCCGGATCTTCGGCATCGCCTACCGGATGCTCGGCACGGTCGCCGACGCCGAAGACATCGTGCAAGAGACCTGGATCCGCTGGCAGAACACCGACCGTGACAGCATCCTCGAGCCCGCCGCCTTCCTGGCGACGATCGCGACGCGGCTGTCGATCAACGCGACGCAGTCCGCTCGCGCTCGCCGCGAGACCTACATCGGGCCGTGGCTCCCCGAGCCCGTGAACACGGATGCCGATCCGGCGCTCGGCGCGGAGCGCGGCGAGGCCTTGCAGTTCGCCATCCTGCTCACGCTCGAGAAGCTCACGCCCACCGAGCGTGCGGCCTACATCCTGCGGGAGGCCCTCGACTATCCGTACGAGCGGATCGCCGACATCGTCGGGGCGACCGTCGAGAGCGCCCGGCAGCTGGTGAGCCGGGCGCGCAAGCACCTGGCCTCGGCGAAGCGCGCCCAGGTGGCGGCATCCGACCATCGCCGTCTCCTCGAGGCGTTCCTCGTCGCAGCGCAGAAGGGTGACGTCTCGGCGCTCGAGAAGCTGTTCGCCGACGACGTCGTCAGCTACACCGACGGCAATGGGGTCAAGCTCGCGGCGCGCATCCCGGTGGCCGGAAGGCACCGGGTCGCGCAGTTCATCGCGTCGTGGTCGAGTCACTTCTGGGTCGGCAAGACCATCGACTGGGTCGAGCTCAACGGGCGCCCGGCGGCGACGATCTCGGACGCCGACGGTGTGATGACGACGTGCGCGCTCACGATGTCGGACGACGGCATCATGCAGGTGTTCTGGACGATGAGCCCCGACAAGCTGCGGCACGCCGCGCCGGCGGGGGCATGAGCCGCTGACGGCGACCCTTGCGGCGGACGGAGGCTACGGCATCCGCTCCCGGACGATGCGAGCCGTCGCCTCGGGGTCTGGCCGGTGCATCACCGACTCCGGCACGATCACGTACTCGGCCGTGGGCATCTCTTCGGCGAGCCGGTCGGCCGCAGAGATGAGCACCGGGAAGGTCTGCTCGCCGCGCAGGATCGTCACCGGCGCGCTCACACCGAGCATGTCGGACGTCGGCGTGGAGAGCTGACGAACCAGCGCGGCGTCGTAGACCGTCGACTGCGCGAGCGGAAGGAGCGAAGCGAACTGATCGCTGGCCCGGATGCTGTCGACCATCTGCTGCGGGAGCCCGACGCCCTCGAGCTGGAAGGTCACGATCGCCTCGCCAGCCGCGCCGGCGTCGACGAGGGACTGAAGCCGGTCCGGAAGGTCGTCGGCGGGTTCGTCGACGCCGAAGTGCAGGGGCGGCTCCGACAGGAACAGCGCCTGAACCGGCACGCCCAGCGAGGCCGCGAAGAGCGCGAGCACCGCGCCCGACGAGTGGCCCAGCACCGCGGCGTCGCCTCCGGCCGCCTCGATCACGGCGGCGAGGTCCTCCGTCTCGCGTTCGGGGGAGGAGCCGCGTGCGTCGCCGCTCGAGCCTCGCGCACGTCGGTCCCAGGTGACGGCGCGCAAGCCGGCTCTCGAGAGTGCCGAGGCGAGAGCGCCGGCATCGACGCCGCGCGACATCGCTCCGCCGACGATCACGACGACCGGCCCATCGCCGACCTGCTCGTACGCGATGCGGGTGCCGTCTGCAGAGGTCACGGTGTCCATGCCGTCAGGCAACCACGGGGCTCCGACAGTGGCAAGGCGCCCGGTGGGCTTGTCGGTCATGACGGCCTCGGGTCCGGTGAGTGGGCGTCCGTCAGCGGACGGACTCGGAGACGGCAGTCTGCTGACGCGGGGATGCCGGGCGTCAGTCGGTCCCCGCGGTGCTGCTGCGCCGCTCGATCAGAAGGGTGTCTCGCCACCGGCCGGTATGCGGCCCGATTTCGGCACGCGCGATCCGCTCGCGCCGCCCGACCACGCGGAATCCCGCCGATTCGTGCACCCTCAGGCTGGCGGCGTTGTCGGGAAAGATGCTCGACTGGATCGTCCAGATCCCGGCACCGTCCGCCGAGGCGATGAACGCGTCCAGCAGCACGCGCCCGATTCCCCGGCCCCGCGCGGAGCGGTCGATGTACACCGAGTGCTCGACGACTCCGCGATACGCGGGGCGACTCGAGACCGCGGATGCCGCGATCCAGCCGACGATCGCTCCATCGGAGTCGACCGCGACCAGGCGCAGATCGGGCAGCCGGCCCACGTCGAACGCCTCCCATGCCGGGGTCGCCACCTCGAAGGTCGCCTCGCCGTCTTCGATGCCCTGCCCGTAGATCCTCTCGACGTCCGGCCAGTCCGCGGCGGTCATCGCCCGGAGCGCGATCACGAGCAACAGCCGTCGCCGTCGCCCAGACCCGTCGAGCACACCCCGGTGGCCGGCAGCGTGAGTTCGACCTGGGATGCCGAGGTCAGGTCGCCCGCCAGCCATGCCGTGACGGAGCGCACCTGCTCGTAGCCGGTGGCCAGGAGGAAGGTCGGGGCGCGGCCGTAGGACTTCATGCCGACGATGAAGAAGCCCTTCTCCGGGTGGGTCAGCTCCGAGAAGCCGTGGGGCTCGACCGTGCCGCAGGAGTGCACATTCGGGTCGATGAGCGGCGCGAGTCGCTTCGGCGCCTCCACGATCTCGTCGAGCTCGAGCCGGATCTCGCGGAGCATGTCGAGGTCGGGGCGGAAGCCGGTCGCGTTGACCACGACATCCGTCACGTGCGTGACCAGCTCCCCGTCTCGGTGCCCGACCAGCTCAACCCGCTCGCCGCCCGGACCACGGCGGGCGCGGATGATCTCGAACCCGTCGATCACCGTGATCACGCCGTCGGCGACCGCCTGATCGACGCGGCTCCCGAGCCGTGCGCGGTCGGCGAGCTCGTCGTCGGCCGACGACGAGACGCGAACGGCCTGCGCGTTGCGGATCAGCCACGCCACCGAGGTGCCCGGCTCCTGTCGGACGAGCTCGACGAGGGCGAGCAGCGTGTTCGCCGCCGAGTGCCCGGCACCGACCACGGTGGTCCGGCGACCCGAGAATCGCGTGCGATCACGGCCCAGCACATCGGGGAGGGCAGGGCTCACCGCATCGGCGATGTCGCTCATGCCCAGCAGCTCCAGGCCGCTCGAGGAGAGCGGGTTCGGCGAGAGATAGGTGCCCGACGCGTCGATCACGGCGCGGGCGATCACTTCCTCCACGTCGCCATCGGTGGTGCGGATCCGGAGCGCGAACGGCGTCGTGGCGCGGCCGCGAGTACGCGTCCGGTCCATGCCCTCCCGGGTGACGGCGACGACCTGCACGCCCAGACGGGTGCGCGATGCGATCTCGTCCAGCTCGGCGAGTGGAGCCACGTATCGCTCGACGAGCTCGGTCCCGGTGGGGGCCCGCTCCGGCTCCGGCAGCTCCCAGCCTCGCGCTTCGAGCAGCCGGCGCGACGCCGGGTCGACGAGGTGCTTCCATGGCGAGAACAGGCGCGTGTGGCCCCATGCGCGCACGCTGGCACCCGCTCGACCGCCCGATTCGAAGAGGAGGAAGTCGATGCCACGCTCGACGAGATGGGCGGCGGCGGCGAGACCGATCGGTCCTGCGCCGATGATCGCGACGGGCAGTGTCGACAGACGATCGTTCTCGGTGACTCGGGGAGTCAGGTCGATAAGGGTCACGGCATCCTCCTGGAATATCGATGATCGTCGATACCTGATTGTTCCTCGGGCTATCGATGTCTGTCAATATCGATTACTGTCGATATATGACGACGCTGCTCGAAGTCGCGGACACGACCGCCGCTGCCTGCTGCACGCCACTCGTCCGCGAGCAGCTCTCGGCGTCGGAGGCGGAGCGGCTCGCCGGCACCATGAAGGCGCTCGCCGATCCCACCCGGCTGCGGCTGCTCTCGATCGTCGCGGCGTCAGAGGACGCCGAGGCCTGCGTGTGCGATCTGATCGAACCCGTAGGTCTGAGCCAGCCGACGGTGTCGCATCATCTGAAGATTCTCACCAGCGCCGGCTTCCTGACCCGCAGCAAGCGCGGGACCTGGGCCTATTTCCGGCTCGTCCCCGGCGCACTGGACCGTCTGTCGAAGTTTCTCGACGCCTCGTAACCCGCTCAGCTCGCGTTGCCGTGCCGCGGTAGGGCGCGCCCCGGTGCACCGGCAGCCGGGCTAGCATCCGGAGGTTCGCGCGACAACCCCTGTCCGGGTCGACGCAGTGCCGTTCTACGGTCGGGGCCATGACCCGATCACGAGGCGGCATCCAGGAGGTGGCGAGTGGCGTCTATCTTCTCGAGAAGGCGCTGACCAACTGTTATCTGATCGTCGACGACGACGGGATCGTGCTCATCGACGGTGGGCTTCCCCGACACTGGCCGCTGCTGACGGAGGCGGTGCGGCGGGTGGGCGCGACGCCCGACGACATCGACGCCGTGATCCTCACGCACGCGCACTTCGACCATGTCGGAATGTGCGATCGACTCATTCGCGAGCACCGGGTCGTCTCGCACGTGCACCCGAAGGATCACTCGCTGGCGCGGCATCCGTATCGGTACGCGCACGAATCGCCGCGCGTGCGCTACCCGTTCCGCTACCCGGCCGCCCTTCCGGTCCTCGTGCGGATGACCGCCGCAGGAGCCTTGGCCGTGAAGGGCGTCGACGCTCGCCCGAGCATCGAGCCGGGTGTGCGGCTCGACATGCCCGGGGGACTGGTGCCGGTGTTCTCGCCGGGGCACACCCTCGGGCACTGCGGGTTCCACCGTGCCAAGGACGACATCCTCTTCGCCGGAGATGCCCTGGTGACGATCGATCCGTATACCACCCGCCGTGGTCCGTGCATCGTCGCGGGCGCGGCGACGGCCGACAGCACCGCCGCGCTCGCCTCGCTCGAGCAGTTCATCGACACCGAGGCGCGGCTGGTGCTGACCGGTCATGGCGCACCGTATCGCGGCGGCATCCGGAGCGCCGTCGAGCGAGCGCGGATCGCCGGTCCGGCGTGACGTCAGGCGCCTTCGACGTCTACGACGCCCGGGATCGGCGAGGCACCGGGGAACTGCGCACGCAGCACGTTGACGCCTTCCTGCGGGTGGGCGTCTGCGACGAGCGACTGGCGCTGCTCTCGGGTCTTCGCGGTGTCGAGTCCCATGCCCTCTTCCCGGTGCTGTTCCAGGGCAGGGTCGCACTCGCCGTCCCGGTTGAAGGACCACATGAGCATCGGATCGCCCATCGGGATGGCATTGCCCGGTTCGCCGTCGTGCCGGCCGGTGTGCCAGGTGTGCCAGGTCTTGCCATAGCTGTTGAGGAGTCGCTTGAGGAAGGCCTTCTCGGCCGCGTCGGGAAGGCCGGGTGCGATCAGCTGGCCGGAGAGGATCTCGAAGTTGTGCGGGTGCCAGTAGCCGCGCTCCTCGGCCGGGAGAGTCTCGAAGAGGCGCTCCGACACGATGTATTCGATACCGATCAGATTCGCCTCGCGGGTGTTGCCGTCGAAGAGCGCGCACTGGATGAAGTCGTCGTTGACGACGCGGCAGAAGTGATGAGCCTCCATCTGCATCTGCGGGTCGTCCTTGGCGGGATGAAAACCCACGACATAGACATCGAAGCCCTTGAGCGGAGTGGTGCTCTGCAGGAGGTTCGCCCCCTGTTCGAGAGCGGCGAGCCAGACTCCCTTGCCCTCACCCGCGGGGACGGTGGGGCTGCGGCGATCCTTCGAGCTCATGGTGACTGTGGGCGTCGGCTGCTCAGGCCGTCCGGATGTCGCCGCGAGGGTCGAGAGCGCTCAGGGCGTCGTCGAACACGAGCGTCTGCAAAATCTCGACCGCGCGGTCGTAGCGGTGCCCTTCCAGGACCACGTACACGGCGCCGACCACCTCGACGTACCCGATGACGCCGCCGTCCAAGCGGACCTCGTACCGGTCGAAGCCGACGCGAGCCCACTTAAGGTGGGCGGAGGGGGCGGGTGCGTCGGGCAGGCGACGCATCGGAAGCTGCTTGAGCGACTCGGTGGCGCCCAGACCGGACGCCCTCACATCACGGGCGGATACGGTGCTGACGGACATCACGCCACCTCCTTATTGCCTTATTGCGATCATCATCGCCGTGTCCGCGAATCGCACGGAGAGGGTTGATTTCGGGAGGCGATCTGGGCTATAAAGCCACCACGAACGCGCAGGCGGCCAGCACGGCCGTGACCGGCGTCATCACGTGGCGCTCGGGACGACTTCTCGAGAATCCGTTGAGGAGGATGCCGGCGGCGAAGTAGGCGAACAGCACCCATGTCGCCACACGGGCGACGATGCCGGGCTCGCCCATCACGCCGGCGCGCCAGACACTCCGTCAAGTGCCCCGCATCATTCGGCGCGGCCGCAGCCGAAAGGAGCGTGACTCTAGCTCTTCCTGCGGGCGCTGACAACGGTCATGCCGCCATCGCCACTATTGATTAGAACCGTGGCATGCAGAAGATCGTGTACGCCGGGGGCGAGTTCCTGACGGGGGATGAGATCGCCACGGCACTGCTCGAGTACAGCCGCGCATTGGGGCAGGAAGACACCGCGCAGATCGTCGAGATTCCGATCGTCGAGCCCGACGGAGCCCGAGCCACGGCGAAGTTCCTCATCGGGCCGGCGAGTCAGATCGTCGTCACATCGGTCCGGAGCGGCGTGGAAGAGCCGCGAGACCAGGACGTCGTCGACCGACTACGGAGCATGACCCGACGGCTCCGCTACCCCGAGGCGTCGACGTCGGATGAGCCGGAGCCCAGCGCACTGAACCACCCGTTCTACGCATAGCTCTCCTCACAGAGGTCGAACCTGCGCCGGGAGCTCTCCGAGTTCAGCGCTCGGCGTCGAGGCTCTTCTGGCTCGCTCGGGCGTTCGCCTTCTGGATCGCCTCGACGAGTTCGTCCTTCGTCATCCTCGTCCGCCCGCGCACGTCCAGACGCTTCGCGACCTCGAGCAGATGCTTCTTCGTCGCGTTGGCGTTGACGCCGCCGGCGGTCTCGCCGTCGCGGCTCATCGCGCCCTCATCCGAGGGGCCCCGCTCCGGCTTCTTCTCCCAGTGGTCTCCGACCTTCTCGTACTGGTGCTTGAGCGCCGAGAACGCGGTGCGATGGGCGCGCTCTCCCTCGCCGTAGGTGTCGACCGCGGCGTCGTGCGTCTCGGACCAGATGTCCTGCGCGTGCTGCGGTGATCGCTTGATCGTCGCGGGGAGTTCTTCGCGGGCCGGCATTTGGGACGCTCCTTCCGAATCGATCCTCGATATCGAGGATGCCGTTATGAGGCGAGGTGTTCCGATGGGGCAGCCGTGTCGGCGCGGACTTCGCCCCAGAGGGCATCGAGCGAGATCCCGAGCGCCGACGCGATCGCGGCGATCGTCGGGAAAGCCGGGGCCGGCACGCGTCCGGACTCGATCTTGCGCAGCGTCTCGGGTGAAACGCCGGCGTCGAGGGCGACATCCAGCATGGACCTCTGCCCGCGTGCCCGTCGGAGCGTGGCACCCAGGCGCTGTCCGCGCTCCACCTCGTCCGCCGTATGCGGCATCCGGACCATCATGCTCCGATAGTAGTACCGGGATAACTTTACCGGTATTGTTATCTGGTGATCGAGATCCTCTCTCCCGGCCAACTCGCTCAAGCCCGCGTGAGCGGAGCGCTCGTCGCCGACATCCTCACTTCGCTCAGAGATCGGGTGCGCGTGGGCACGAACCTGCTCGAGGTCGACGGCTGGACGCGCTCGATGATCGAGGACGCCGGGGCGACCTCCTGCTACGTCGACTACGCGCCCTCCTTCGGGCGCGGGCCCTTCGGCCACTACATCTGCACAGCCGTGAACGACGCCGTCCTCCACGGCCGCCCTCACGACTACGCGCTCGCCGACGGCGACCTGCTCACCTTGGACCTCGCGGTCTCGACCGGCGGCATCGCGGCCGACTCCGCCATCAGCTTCCTCGTGGGAAGCGCGCGCCCCGCCGGCAGCGCCGAACTCATCGACGCGACCGAGCGCGCCTTGGCCGCCGGCATCGCCGCCGCCCGCCCCGGCGCTCGGATCGGCGACCTGTCGCACGCCATCGGTACCGTGCTCACGGCTGCGGGGTATGCGATCAACATGGAGTTCGGCGGGCACGGCATCGGCTCGGCCATGCACCAGGATCCTCACGTTGCCAACAACGGGCGCCCGGGTCGTGGCTACAAGCTGCGCCCGGGTCTCTTGCTCGCGCTCGAGCCCTGGGTCATGGCCGACACCGATCGACTGATAACGGATGCCGACGGCTGGACTCTTCGCAGCGCCACAGGCTCTCGCACCGCACACAGCGAGCACACGATCGCGATCACGGACGACGGGGCGGAGATCCTGACGCAGTCTCGTCGACCGTCGTGAGCTTCAGCGGAGCGAGAGCCGGCGCCGTCCGTCAACCGGACGCGCGCTTACGTGGCTTGATGAATGCGCGCGACTCCGCGCTTGCTCGCTTCTCGGCGCGCTTCTCCTTGAGTGACGACTGAGCGACCTTCCTCGCGTCGCGTGGTCGTGGTGATCTGCCTGACATGATGACTCGCTTCCCCTCGGTCGGCTGGCGGGTGAACCCTCGACCATAGCCGCCTCCACAGGAAAGTCAACTCCGCGTGCTCGATCTTCGGAAATGCCGCTGACTTGCCTTTTTCTGTATCCGGGCTATGGTGATGGCCATGACCATCATCGCCCGCCGAACCACCAGGGAGCGTCTGACCGACGCTTCCGTGGTGACGGCAGTGGTCGACATCGCGGGCGCCCGGCACGAGGTGCTCCCGCCCCGGCGGAACGTCACCGGTGGTCTGCTCGTGCAGCCCACCCGGCGCGGCGCACCTCCGTAGGATCCCATCCATCGGATCGGTCCAACCGGACAACCAGCGCGTCGCATGCCACATGCGGCGCTTTTTTGTACCCAAGGAGCACACCATGACCACCCACGTCCCGGACACCGCCGCCCTTGCGGGCGTACAGCGCGAGCTCGAGCGGCAGCTCGAAGAGCAGGTCGCCGTCCTCCAGGAGCTCGCGCCTTTCGCTCTTCCGAGCGTCGACCCCGTCGCCTTCCAGACGGCGGCGTCTCACCGTGCCGCCGTCGAGCAGATCACCGCGGCTCTGAACCGCATCTCGGCCGGCACGTACGGCCGATGCACCCGGTGCGGACAGCAGATCGCACCCGCACGACTCGAGGTGCTTCCGCACGCGGCTGCCTGTATCGGGTGTCAGAGCCATGCCGAAGCCGCGTAGCAGCAAACCGGTCGCGATCCCGTCCGTTGCGCCCGTTGCCGGCCGGTTCGCCGCGAGGCGCCGGGACGGAGAGTCGACGATGGATGGCCGCCGGGGTGGCGCTGAGGCCCATTCCGGGAGTGCGTTCTACGGTGCGAGCGCGCGCTGGCTTGCGCTTGGCTGAGTAAGGCGGAGTGAGCGCGCAAGCGTCGCTGTCACGCGGCACCTCGGCGCCAGACGGCGGTTCAGACGCGACGGCGGGAGTCGAACCCGCAACGCTTCCGGGTATGAGCCCGAGCCCGGGACCACCCGGAACGCCGCGATGCCCGTTGCTGACGCTCGGGGAGGGCTCCACGCTAACCAGCGCGGGAGACCCGCGGGTGAACGTGAACCCTCGTGTCACTGGGTTTCGGGATGTGACGGATGCCGGAGCCCGACCGTCTACCGCTCGACCAGTTCTTCGCCCGACGGGCCGATTCCGCTGCGGTCGCTTCCGGAAGCCATTTCGACGTCGCGGTCGTCCTCGTATCGACGGGCGACGGCATCGAGCAGCAGGCTGCGGTGCAGCTCCAGGACCGGACGTCGGTCCTCGGGCGCCACGGCGAGCAGGTCGTCGAGCGCGGAGTGGATGCGTCGGGCAACCTGCGGTGACCCGGCACCGGCGAGCCGGACTTCGGTGAAAGCGAGGCGGACGTAGTCGTTCCAGGTCATCAGGTTCTCCGTCAGGCGCAGCATCCCATCCTCGTCGTGGTGACGACCGTCCGGGAACGTCCGCCGGACGAGTTCCCGCAGGCAGTCGTGCAATCGATCGATGGCCTGGACCGCCGTCGTGGGATCCTGCCACGGCGCGTCGGAGAGAGCACGGATGGCCATGTCGACGAGCAGCCGCATGCCGTAGGCGACGTCCTGCTCCAAGGTGCGTTCGAGGCGTACCACGATGCACGCGTGCACTTGCTTGCGGTCCAGACGGCCGGGCTCGCCGTGCACCTGGAACAGCCGCCCGCCGGCGGGGATGAACTCCCCGAGCGCGGGAACCAGCTCGAGAGCGCAGTCGGCGCGACGCGCCACCTCCACGAGTTCGTCGCGATCGATTCGCGTCAGAACCCCGGACTGTTCGGCTACGACGATGCTCGGATCGGTGAGGTCGGCCGACGGCTCCTCGTGCGGGTAGACGTCATCGATGAGCTTGCGGGTGTTGTCTCCCGCGATCTCCACGAGGGCCGAAACCCGCAGCGCCTGACCGATGTGGTGGATGTAGATCACGAGCACGGCGATGCTCGCCAACGAGAGCACGAACGTCGTGACGATGCCGACCCCCGGTACGTGGCCCGGCTGGCCGGGCCCACCGATCTCGACCTCGCGGATGGTGAGGAGCGTATGGACGAAGGTCGCGACGAACAGGCCGATAGCGAACTGGCTCTGTCGGTCGCGCAGCAGCCGCTGCACGATGCGCGGCGAGAACTGGCCCATCGCCAGCTGCACCACGACCAGGACGATCGTCAGGACCAGGACGGCGAGGTTGACCATCGACGCTGCGACCGTCGTGAGGATCTCCAGGGCCGCCTCGGGACTTCCGACGATGGTCTCGGGGAGCAGCTCGTACTCGGTGACCCGGTCGATGGCGATCGTCGAGAAGGAGATGACGATCCCGAGGAGAACGCACAGGACCGGGATCAGCCACAGCGACGTCAACGCGTTGCGATAGTGCTTGTAGACGTTGATCTGCAACCCACCCCCTCGTGGGAACCGGCGACGCGCGAGAACCGGTTTGCGCAGAGCCTAGCCTTCGGCGTTGGTGGAAGACAGAGCGATGAGGCGCGGGGGTGGTGGCGTTCTCGTCCGCTTCGCTCGCTCAACGACCGGGAGGAGGCGGGGGAGGGGGAGCATTCAATGCCCGCAGCATGCGCTCGAGCGTCTCTCGCATCTCCTCGCGAGCGGGCGAGCCGAGATCGATCGTGTACTCGACGCCTTCGGGAATCCACGACAGGCCGTACATCGTCTCGCGGAAGTCGCCGCCGCCGACCGGCCACCGCGTGCGGCCGTCGCCCTCGTCGGACGCGCCCTGCCCCCACTGCCCGAACATGTCTCGCATCTCGGCCAGCGGCAGCTCCATCACGGCGTCGGCCTCGACGGCCTGCCGCACCCACGAGCGCGCGACGAAGATGAACTCCTCGATCTGCTCCGGCGTGAGCGGCTGCGGTGTGAACAGCACCCGCGTGTGCTCCACATCGGTCAGGCGGTCGACGCGAAATGTCCGCCAGTCGTCCTTCTCGAGGTCCCAGCACAGCAGGTACCAATGGCGGTCGGCCGGCGCGAGAGCCTGCGGCTCGACGCGGCGCTTGGTGACCTCGCCGGATGCGGCGGTATAGGTGAAGCGCACCCGCTCGCGATCGCGGCAGGCCAGCGCCAGCTCGCCGAGCACTTCACTCGACACCGCCGCGCCGGCGTTGATGCCCGCCGGCTGCACCGTCTCTGCGAGCGCCGCGACCCGGCGACGCAGGGGTGCGGGCAGCACCTGCTCGAGTTTCGCGAGGGCGGTGATGGTGGTCTCGGGGCCGCTCACGAGGCGCTGGGATGCCGCCACTCGCAGCCCGATCGCCATGGCCACGGCCTCTTCGTCCGTGAGCAGCAGCGGCGGAACAGCGCTTCCCGCCTCGAGGCGATAGCCGCCCGCGGCGCCCGGCGACGACTCGATCCGATAGCCCAGATCGCGGAGGCGCTCGACGTCGCGACGCACCGTCCGCTCCGTGACGCCGAGCCGGTCGGCGAGCTCCGACCCCGGCCAGTGCCGGTGGGTCTGCAGAAGATTGAGCAGCGAGAGCGCTCGGGTGGTCGTATCGGACATGGTTCAAGATTGCCCTAGGTTGCGGACCGAATGTGTCCGCAATGGCTCCTAGCTTGGATTCATGGCGAACGAACCGATCATCGAAGCGCGAGGCCTGACCAAGCGCTTCACCGTCAAGAAGAAGACCGTCGAAGCGGTCACCGATCTCACGTTCCAGGTCGCACGCGGCGAGCTCGTCGCGTTCCTGGGACCCAACGGCGCGGGCAAGTCCACCAGCCTGCGCATGCTGACCACCCTGATCCCGCCGACCTCGGGCACCGCGCGCGTCGTCGGCTTCGACATCCTGCGCCGACCTGCCGATGTGCGCGCACGCATCGGATATGTCGGCCAGCTCACGAGCGGAAGCTTCTCGCAGCGCGCCCGCGACGAACTGCTCAGCCAGGGCGCGTTCTACGGCATGAGCAAGGCGGCCGCCCGCACCCGGGCGGACGAGCTGATCGAGTCGCTGGACCTCTCGGGCTTCGCGAGTCGCTCGGTGCAGCAGCTGTCGGGCGGGCAGAAGCGCCGGCTCGACGTGGCTCTGGGACTCATGCACGCACCTCCGTTGATCTTCCTCGACGAGCCGTCCACGGGCCTCGACCCGCAGAGTCGCGCGAACCTGTGGCAGCACATTCTCGACCTGCGCGCGAAGTACGGCACGACGGTGTTTCTCACCACCCACTACCTCGAGGAGGCCGACCGCTACGCCGAGCGCGTGATGGTCATGGACAAGGGCCGTGTCATCGCCGATGACACCGCCACGCGTCTGAAGGCCGAGCTCGCCGGTGACCTCATCACGTTCGGCTTCGCCTCGGGGGCGGATGCCGAGCGGGCCGTCTCGGTCATCCAGGGGTTGACCGACCGCGAGGTGCGGCGCCAGGGCGACGACGCGGTGGTGCTCACCGCGCCGGAGGGCGACGCGCTGCTGCCGGCGGCCGTGCGAGCACTGGATGCGGCGGGGGTGCAGGTCGCACGGGCGACCGGAGTGCCGCCCACCCTCGACGACGTGTTCCTGGCCCTCACCGGCCGGACGCTGCGCGAGGCCGGCGAAGGTGAGCCGGTGGAAGAAGAGAAGTCCGCGGATGCCTCGGCCGACGCATCCCCACCCGTCGAAGCGGCGGCCGAGAAGACAGGAGCGAGCCGATGAGCGCGACGACCGAAACCACCTCACGTCCCGACACCGTCGTGCGGGTGAACCCCGCGCGCGACACCTGGAACGTGCTGACCCGTGAGCTCAAGCCGGTGGTGCGCGACCCGTTCACGCTGATCTTCAGCTTGGTGCAGCCGCTGATCTTCCTCGGGCTGTTCGCGCCGCTGCTGGTGGGCTCGTCGGGGCAGCCGGTGGGGGAGACACTGCAGTGGTTCGTTCCCGGCGTGCTCGTGATGATCGTGCTGTTCGGCACCGGCGCGACCGGATCGAACCTGCAGTACGAGATGATGACCGGGTCGCACGAGCGGACGCTCGTCGCACCGCTGGCGCGCTCGTCCCTCCTGGTCGGACGCGCGCTGAAAGAGATCGCACCGATCGTGGTGCAGGCCCTGATCATCGTGCTGATCGCGTGGCCCTTCGGCTTCTCGATCAATGTGGCCGGGCTCGTGATCGGGCTGACCCTGCTCGCGGTCTTCGGCGTCGGGCTCGGAGCCCTGTCGTACACGCTCGCCCTGAAGACCAAGGACCGCGAGTGGCTGTTCTGGGGAGTGCAGCAGACCCTCATCTTCCCGCTGCTGATCCTCTCGGGCATGCTCCTGCCGCTCGACGACGCCCCGAGCTGGATGCAGGCGGTCGCCACGGTGAATCCGATCAACTGGGTCGTGCAGGCGGAGCGCGCACTGCTCGCAGGCGACCTCGGCAACTCCGCGGTGATGTGGGGATGGGTGTCGGCGCTCGTGCTCGCGCTGCTCGGCCTGTGGGCCGGCATCCGCGCGATGCGCAAGAGCAGCTGAGCCCATCACCCGAAGCGGCGCCCGTCCCACCCCGGGACGGGCGCCGCTCGGGCGCGTCACGGCGGCAGTCCGGCGCGGCATTCCGGCGCGGCGCGCGGTCCTAGGATCAGAGGATGGCAACGGAGACACGGCGAGGCATCCTCGCCGTCGTCACCGGCATCGTCCTCCTCGCACTCGGCCTCGGAATCGCCGTCGTCGTGGGGGATGCCCTCGGGATCCGCACCGAGCCTGCGGCCCAGATGCAGCCCGCAACCGCGGTCGTGCCCGACATCGCCGAGGCCGTTCCGCCGCCAGAGATCGCGTCGCTCGATGTGCCGACCACGGAGCGGGTCGGCGTGGCCGTCGACGAGCTGCTCGACGCGGTCGCGGATGCGCCCGCACGCCGGGGTGCGGCATCCGTCACCGTCGTCCAGGCCGCCACGGCAGCCGCCGACCCGGCCGCCGACGGCTACACCCTCGAAGGGGATGCCGCGGCGCTGCGGATCGTCTCGGGATCCGAGACGGCGACCGTGCGGGCGATCTACGACCTCGCCGCACAGGTGCGCGCCGCCCGGCCCCTCGCCGAGCTGATCGGCGAGCACGAGCCCTCGCGACTGCCGCTGCGGATGACCGACCTCGGTGCGGTGGGCGTGACGCCCGATCCCGCGGCCTGGGAGACGGGCACCGACTACTCGCACGCGTCGAAGGCGTTCGCCGGCGTCTTCCAGTCCGAGGCGCCGTACATCGACGAGGCGGCGCTCGCCGAGGCGTACGGCGACTACGACGAGTTCCTGCGCCACTCGCTCGCGAACGGGTTCGACGCCGTCGCCTTCCCTGGCTTCGTCGAGTTCGTCACGTTCGACGACGCCCCCGGCGGGCCGGTATACGCCGACGGCGACGACCACCGCGCGAAGGCCCTCGCGCTGCGGGAGGCGTTCGGCCCGTTCTGGGAGCGTGCGGACGAGCTCGGGATGCAGGTCTTCCTGCGCACCGACATGCTGGCCCTCACCGGACCGCTCGAGAAGCATCTCGTCGAAGAATTCGGCTCGCTCGACACCGGGAATCCCGAGTTCTGGGACGTCTACACCGCCGGCCTCGACGAGCTCTACGACGCGGTGCCCGCGCTCGACGGCGTGCTCATCCGCATCGGCGAAGCCGGGCCCGTGTACGACGTGGGCGGGTGGGACTACTACTCGGCGCTCGAGGTGACCACGGTCGACGCCGTGCGCACGATGCTCGAGGCGTTCACGGGACAGGCCGAGGCATCCGATCGCGAGGTGATCTTCCGCACCTGGTCGGTGGGCGTCGGCGCCGTGGGCGACATGCACACCAACGCCGAGTCGTACGAGGCGGTGCTCGGCGGCATCGACTCGCCGGCGCTCATCGTGTCGACGAAGTACACGCTGGGCGACTTCTACACGTGGCTGCCCCTGAACGACACCCTCGAGCAGGGCTCGCAGCGGCGCATCGTCGAGCTGCAGAGCAGGCGCGAGTTCGAGAACTACGGCGCCTTCCCCAACGACCTCGGCGCGGAGTACCAATGGGCCCTGCAGCAGCTGCTCGCTGCGAACGAGCAGCTCGAGGGCGTCTGGGTGTGGACGCAGGACGGCGGACCTTGGCGAGCGGGCCCGATGTCGCTCTACCTCAAGGCCGGGTTCTGGCAGCTCTACGAGCTGAACACGCAGGTGGCGGCATCCCTCGCCCGCGACCCGTCCGTCGACGTCGCGGACGCCACCGCCGACTGGGCGCGGGAGTGGTTCTCGGACGACGCCGCGACCGTCGAGGCGATCGTGGAGGCGATGACGCACTCGCGCGAGGCGATCGCGCAGGGCATGTACATCGAGCCGTTCGCCGATCAGCGGGTGTTCGCGATCGGCCTCGAGCCGCCGCCCATGATGTGGATCTTCGAGTGGGACATCCTGACGGGCGACTCCGCCGTGCTCGACGTGGTGTACGCGATCGCGCGGGACTCCGAGGCGGGCATCGACGGCGCTCTCGCCGGCGGGGCAGAGGCGGTGGCCGCGGCCGAGCGCATGCGAGACATCGTGACGGCGACGATCCCCACGAGCTGGCGCTCGCCCGACATGCACGACGTGTTCGTCTCGACGCTGGACTACGAGGTCGACACGCTGCGGCTGCTCGCGGCGTACCGCGCGATGATCCTGCATCAGGGGGAGTGGCATGACACGCTCTCGCCCGAGGCGCATGCGGCCTGGGATGCGGATCGCGCCGCGTACGAGACGCTCGCGGCCGAGCACCTCGAACGGTACGAGGGCGACCTCGATCATCCGGCCTTCAATCTGACGGCGGCCGAGCTCGGCGTCGAGCGCGCGGAACGCGACGCCCTCATGGCGTGGCTCGCGCGCGTGCTTCTCGTGCTCGCCGGCGCCTGGGTGCTGATCGGCATGGTCGCCGCGCGCACGCGGCTGGTGCGCCGTCCGGGCGCCGCGGCGGCACGGGCGTCGTGGCTCGCCTCGACACGTCCGTGGCGGGCGCGCGAGTCCACGCTCGGGATGCTCGAGCTGGACCGCTGGCTGCTGCTCATCGTGCCGGCGGCGCTGCTGGTCGCCACCCGGGCTGTGCAGACCTCGTTCCTCTCGTGGACGCACCTGGCCGTCGTCTTCGGCGCGTGGGCGATGTTCGCGCTGGTGGTGCGGGCGTTCATCGGCCGGCGCTCGCCGTGGCCGGTGCTCGCCGCGGTCGGCGGAGTCGTGATGCTGCGGTGCATCGTCGCGCTGATCGGCCTCGCCTTCACCGGCCCCGGTGGATACTGGTTCGCCTTCTGGACCGACCCGGTGCTGCGCTCGATCTACATCACCGTGGCCGTGGCCCTGTTCGTCTGGGCCTTCGTCGCGGGCGGCTGGGCGCTGTCAGCCCAGTTCGGCGCCCGCCGCGCGACCGGATTCGTCCTGGCTGGGGTCGGCGCCGGGCTCGCCGTGCCGGCCGCGGTCATCGGCGTCATCGGGCTCGAGACGGCGCTGACGCTCTGGAACGACGAGATGGGCCTCCTGCCGTGGGGCCTGGCGCGCATCCTCGGGATCACCACGTACCTCGAGATCCCGGCCGAGACGCCGTGGATCGCCGCTGGGGCCGGGGCGGTGCTGCTCGTGGTCGGCGTGCTGCTGGCGGTGCCGTGGCGCAGGCGCCGGGCCGCGGCATCCGGCACCGACTGAGGGGAATCCGAGACGCTCGTTGCCGTGGGAGTCAGGCATCCGTGTCGAGGTCGGTGCCGGACCGGCGGCTGACGCCCCGGGCGGGTGTCGGCGTGGCGACCTAGACTTGGTGGGACATGACCGACGCCACCTCGACCGCGCGAGGCGCGGCCTCAACCGCTCGCCCCATCATCCTCGACGGCCACGCAGGGCCGCAGACCGGCGCGCGCCCTGACGAGGACCTGCTCGACGGGCTCAATCCGCAGCAGCGGGAGGCTGTGACCTATCGGGGGCAAGCCCTGCTGATCGTCGCAGGAGCGGGGTCGGGCAAGACGAGCGTGCTGACGCGCCGGATCGCGTCGCTGCTGCGCGGCCGCGAGGCGTGGCCGAGCCAGATCCTGGCGATCACGTTCACGAACAAGGCGGCGGGCGAGATGCGCGAGCGCGTCGCGCATCTGGTCGGCGACGCGGCGCGCGGCATGTGGATCTCGACCTTCCACTCCGCGTGCGTGCGCATCCTCCGTCGCGAGGCCGAGCAGTTCGGCTTCACGAAGGCCTTCACCATCTACGACTCGGGCGACTCGCGCGCGCTCATCAAACGGCTCGTCAAAGTGCACGAGGCCGACGCGTACGGACTCACTCCCGCCGCCACGCAGGGCAAGATCTCGAAGCTCAAGAACGAGCTGGCGGATGCCGAGTCCTACGCGCGTTCGGCGAACATGAACGATCCGGCCGAGCGGGTCTTCGTCGAGGTGTTCGGTGCCTACCAGCGCGAGCTGCAGCGCGCCAACGCGTTCGACTTCGACGACCTGATCGCGCAGACGGTGTTCCTGTTCCGCGCGTTCCCGCACGTCGCCGACGTCTACCGCCGTCGGTTCCGTCACATCCTCGTCGACGAGTACCAGGACACCAACCACGCCCAGTACGCGCTCATCCACGAGCTGACGCGTCCGATCGGCTCGGATGCCGAACCGCTCGCCGGCTCCGGCGGCATGATGATCTTCGACGCCGACCCGGCGGACGACCCCGACAAGGCGGGCGCCTCGCTCACGGTCGTGGGCGACTCGGACCAGTCGATCTACGCGTTCCGCGGTGCCGACATCCGCAACATCAGCGAGTTCGAGCGCGACTTCCCGGGCGCCAAGGTGGTGCTGCTCGAGCAGAACTACCGGTCCACGCAGAACATCCTGTCCGCCGCGAACGCCGTCATCAGCCACAACTTCGATCGCAAAGACAAGAGCCTGTGGACCGACGTCGGCGAGGGCGAGAAGATCATCGGCTTCACCGGGTACTCGCAGCACGATGAGGCGCAGTTCGTCGCCGACGAGATCGAAGTGCTGCGCCGCGCCGGCGTCGACTACTCGCAGATGGCGGTCTTCTACCGCACCAACTCGCAGTCCCGTGCGCTGGAAGAGATCTTCATCCGCTCCGCCCTGCCCTACAAGATCATGGGCGGGACGAAGTTCTACGAGCGCGCCGAGATCAAGGACGCGCTGGCCTACCTCGTGGCGGTGGCCAACCCGGCAGACGAGATGGCGATGCGACGCATCATCAACCGGCCGCGCCGGGGCATCGGCGACGTCACGATCGAGACCATCGCCCGCTACGCCGTCGACCAGCAGATCACCTTCCGCGACGCGCTCGCGAACTCGTCGGCACTCGGCGTCGGCCCGAAGATCCAGGCCGCCATCGCGCACCTCGACGCGGTGCTGGCCGAGGCGGCCGCGCTCATGCTCCCGCCATCGGGGGAACTCGCGCCGCCCACCGCGGTCGCCGAGGGACTGCAGCTCATGCTCAACAAGAGCGGCTACTACGACGCGCTGCGTGCGAGCAAGGACGCGCAGGACGAAGCGCGCATCGAGAACCTGGACGAGCTGGTGGCCGTGGCCAGGGAGTTCGCTCGCAACAACCCCGAGGGGACGGTGCTCGACTTCTTGACCGAGGTGGCGCTCGTCTCGGATGCCGACGACCTGGAAGACGCGTCGGGCTCGGTGTCGCTCATGACCCTCCACACGGCGAAGGGCCTCGAGTACGACGCGGTGTTCGTCACCGGCGTCGAGGAGGACCTGATCCCGCACCGGATCTCCGCCGGCGAGCCGGGCGGGCCGCAGGAGGAGCGCCGGCTCTTCTACGTCGGCATCACGCGCGCCCGCAAGCGCCTGTACCTCTCTCTCGCGATGACCCGCGCACAGTTCGGCGAGGTGACGGTCGCGATGCCCAGCCGGTTCCTTCAGGAGATCCCCAACGAGCTGCTGCACTGGCGCCAGTCGCCCGGCGACGTCAACTCCCGCGGCGGCACGCAGTCGCGGGCTCTCAACGCGCGCCGGCAGTCGGGGTCGGGCTTCGGCGGATCAGGGTCGGGCAACCGCTACGGCGACGACCTCGTGCCGCTCGCCCGCCGCGAACCTCGACAGGGTCAGGTACCGGGCGGGGGAATCGATCGGTTCGCCAACAAGATCCCCGCGAAGGTGCGTGACAACGGCGACCTCGAGCTGGCTCCCGGTGATCGCATCCGCCACGACGACTTCGGCGAGGGCCGGGTGGATGCCGTGACCGGAGAGGGCGCGAAGCGTGTCGCGCACGTGCGGTTCGACTCGGCCGGCCCGAAGAAGCTGCTGATCAAGATCGCGCCGATCGCCAAGCTGTGAGCACGGGCGCGGCGTCAGTCTGACGCCGCAGCGCCCGCGCGCTCGACCAGCAGGTGGTGGTGGGCGAGGCGGCGCAGCGCGAGCAGGACGGGCTCGTACAGCGCCGTACCGAGCACGGCGTATGTCACCGCCTGGTCGAGCTGCATCGACGCGACGGGCGCGACCTCCTCGGCGGCCACCCGACGCATCGCCTCGCTGTAGCGACGAAGGACGGTGGGCGAGGCATCCAGTCCCGTCCCTTCCAACGCACGCAGGGCCTCTTCGAGCTGCGCCACCGCGGTGAAGCCCGGGTCGTAGGTGAGACCGAGCTCGGCGATGGCGGCGCGGGCGCGCGGGTAGTCCGCGCGGTCGCCGTCGACGTAGGGAGGCAGGGCGCCGACCGCCCGTCCCAGGATCTCGAGCGGGTCGCCCACCGGGGCGTCCACCAGCGCGAGGATCTCGCGGACTCGCGCGAGCGGAAGCCCTCGGACGTCGGCCAGAGCGGCGATCAGACGGAGGCGCGACAGATGCTCGTCGCCGTAGTCGGCGCTTGTGGCAGACGTGGCCTCACCCCGCGGAAGCATCCCCTCGCGGATGTAGAACTTGACCGTCGCCACGGGCACGCCGCTCAGCTCGGCGAGCTGCGAGATCTTCATCCGGCCCTCCATGGTCTTGCGGTAGATACTATGACTATCCAATACTGGAGAGTAACGCTATCTAGATGGAGGTCATCATGGACCCGGTCCTCACGATCATTGCGGGGGCGGCAATCCTCACCGTCATCGGCATCATGTCGGGCGGCACCTTCCTGCTGCGCATCGCCGCCGGGGGCACGCCGTTCAACGGGCTGCAGAAGACGTTCTTTCGAGCCGGCCACGCCCACGCCGGCGTCCTCGTGATCCTCGGGCTCGTCAGTCTGCTGCTCACCTCTGCCGCCGGTACAGCGGTCGTGTGGCAGTGGGCATCCGTCGGCGTCCTCGCCAGCGCCATCCTCATTCCCGGTGGATTCTTCCTCTCCGTCCTGGGGCGCGATCCGGAGCGGCCCGGCCGAGCGATCGCCCTGCTCTGGACGGGCGTGGTGGTGCTCGCGGCATCCCTCCTCGCCGTAGGCGTCGGCGTCATCGCGGCGGGCGTCTCGGCGCTCGGCTGAGATCGCGCGTACCGAACTCCGGATCATCGAGCGGCCCCGTGCACTCCAGTCCCGGAATCCCGTGGCTCGACCCGGCGTCCGCGTCGTTTCGTCCGGAGTTGGGTACACCCGAAGCGGCAAGGGCGTCGGGTTAGGCTCGGACAATGGCCTTGTTCTCGCGCCGACCGAAGAAGCCTGCAGAGTCTCTCGAGGAGGCGTCCCGCCCGGAGGTCGCGGAGGAGGCGCCTCAGCCGGCCGCCGAGTCCGCGGGCAGCACGGCGTCCGAAGCCCCCGCGGCACCCGGGGCCTCCGTGGATGCGGATCCGGGCTCGGGCTCCGATGCCGGCGGCGCCTCGACCGGTGATGCCCCGCCCGGTGGCACCTCGAACAGCGAGGCCTCGGCCGATGGCGCCCCGACCGGTGATGCCCCGCCCGCAGCTGCGAGCGTCCCGATCTCGGTGTCGACGTTCGGCGGTCTCGGGGCCACGAGCCCTGGCGCCACGACGACCACCGGATCGCAGGCGCCGACGAACGCCCCCGCCCGCCCGCGCGGCCCGCGCGCCGACACCCAGGTCGCACCGCCGGCGAGCGAGACCGTGCCCGGCCTGCGCGACAACGTCCTGCTGCGGGACGCGCTGGCACGGATGGCCGATGGTCCGCAGTCTCAGGCCCTGCTCGATGTCACGCGCCAGCTGCTGCAGGGGCACGTCTTCCTGCGGGTCAAGGGTGACGCGCGCTCGCTCCTGGCCGAGGGCAAGGATCTTCCGCTCGCCGTCGCGACGGCCGGCGACCGCACCTTCGCTCTGGTCTATTCGAGCGGCGCTGCGCTTCAGGCCAGCCTGCTCGCCGACGGCGACGCCGGCACATCGGCCATGGGGCAGCCGGTTCCCTCGATGCTGCGCCACGTGCTCGCCGGGAAGTACGACGGCATCATCATCGACCACGCGTCGGCTCCGGCCCGCGCGGTGCTGCCGAAGGAGCTGCTGCAGAAGGTCGTCGAGCAGTCCGACCCGCAGCTGACCGTCAAGACGCTGCTCGCAGGGGAGCGCACCCCGGCGACAGCGGCCGCGGTCGCCGACGCTCTCACCAAGGCGCCGCTCTGGGTGGCCGTGGGCAAGACCGCGGGCGGCAAGCCCGGGCTGGCCGAGGGGAGGACTCCCGACGGAAGCCGGTACCTCGAGGTGTACTCGCACCCGCTGGAGGTCGCCGTGGTCGGCCGCGGAGACAACGCCGCGCCGGTCACCGGAGCTCAGCTCGCGAAGGCGCTGAGCGGCGATGCGGCACTGAGCGGGGTGGTCGTCGACCCCGCCGGGCCGTGGATCCGCCTGACCCGCAGCGAGCTCGCGCCGGTGCTCGCGCTGGCCGGCTGAACTCCCGACCGATCCGCTGAGGGGTTGACGCATGGCTGTCGGCAGCTATCGTATTCAACATAGACGTTGATAAACGGAGATGTTGATCATGAACGACGAACACCTCGATCGAGCTTTTGTCGCCCTCGGCGATCCGGTTCGACGCGCGATGATCGCGCGGCTGAGTCGCGGCCCGGCGACGGTGGGGGAGCTGGCCGAGCCGTTCGCCATCACGATGCAGGCCGTCTCCCGGCACATCCGTGTACTCGAAGACGCCGGACTGGTGACCCGCTCGCGCGATGCGCAGCGGCGCCCGGTGCACCTCGACGCCGCCGCGCTCGAACAGCTCACTGCCTGGATCGACCGGTACCGCCTCGAGGCCGAGCGCGCGTACCGCCGGCTCGACGGCGTGCTCGCGGCCGCGGCATCCCTCCCCGACAAGACCCCTCGCAACACCCACCCCCGCACGAAGGAGAAGGAATCATGAGCAACCCGCTGGTCATCGACGCCGTCCCGGGGACGACGTACGCCGACATCACGCGCGAGTTCGATGCCCCGGTCGAGGCGCTGTTCCGCGCCCACGCCGATCCCGAGCTGTACGTCCAGTGGATCGGGCCGAACGAGGAGACCACCGTCGTCACCCACTGGGACTTCCGCAGCGGCGGCGGCTACCGCTTCGAGCAGACCGACTCGGACGGCAGCGTCTACGCGTTCCGCGGCGTGTTCCACACCGTCCGCGAGAACGAGCTGATCGTCCAGACCTTCGAGTTCGAGGGCTGGCCGGACGAAGTGAGCATGGACACGATCCGCTTCGAAGCGCTCGAGGGCGGACGCTCCCGGCTCGTCGATCGCAGCGTGTTCCCCAGCCCCGAGGTGCTCGAGAACATGGTCGCATCGGGCATGGAGCGCGGCATGCGCGAGGGGTACGAGAAGCTCGACGCACTGCTCGCCGGGGAGGGCTGAGCCATGGGCAAGGTCGTGGTGGCGGCTTCCGCCTCCCTCGACGGGTTCGTCGCCGACACCGTCGACGATCCGGGCCCGCTCTTCGACTGGTATCAGGCCGGCGACGTCGAAGTGACCAATGCCGGCGACCTCCCGCCCTTCCACCTCACCGAGGCCAGCGCCGAATACTGGCGCGGCTGGACTGGAGCGCTGGGGTGCCTGGTCGTCGGCCGGCATCTGTTCGACATCACCGACGGCTGGCGCGGCGTGCATCCGCTCGGCGTGCCGTTCGTCGTCGTGACCCACGAGCCTCCCACCGACTGGTCGTACGCCCACACGGGCAACGCCCATTTCGTGACGGAGGGTGTGGAGGCGGCCGTCGCGAAGGCGCAGCAGCTCGCCGGTGACAGGACCGTCGGGGTCGCCGCCGGGATCCTGGCGGGTCAGGCGCTCGCCGCAGGACTCGTCGACGAGGTCGCCATCGATCTCGTGCCCGTCGTGCTCGGCGAGGGTCACCCCTACTTCGCCGGCATCGATCCCGCAGCAGTGGCACTCGGCGACCCGACCGTCGTGATTCCCAGCACGCGGGTGACGCACATGGTGTTCCCGGTCGTGAAGTGATCGTCCGGCGGCGGCTCGTGGGCGCGGGGTCGGGACCTCTGATCCCGCGTGTTGCCGTCGGCGTATCGAGCAGAGCCTCCGGTCTTGTGGCCACTGTCGCCGTACCCCGCTAGCGTCGGACCATGGCGTCGGAGCGCATCACCCTGACCGTGCCCGGTCCGGACGGAGACCGCGAGATCGGGCTGTCGAGCCCGAACCGCGTGATCTGGCCCGAACTCGGGATCACCAAGCACGAGCTGGCCGAGTACCTCATGGCTGTCAGCACGCCTTTCGTCGGGGCGAACGGTGACCGGCCGGTGTCGCTCGAGCGATTCCCCGATGGTGTCGAGGGCGAGAAGTTCTACTCCAAGAACCCGCCCAAGGGTGCACCGTCGTTCGTCGAGGCCCGGACCGTCACCTACAACAGCGGGCGACGGCATCCGCAGATCATCCTCACCGAGATCGCGACCGCGGTGTGGGCCGTCCAGATGAACACCATCGTGTTCCACCCGTGGGCGTCCCTGACGGCGAACACCGACAACCCCGTCGAGCTCCGCATCGACCTCGACCCGCAGCCGGGGACCGATTTCGCGGATGCCGCAGCCGTCGCGCCGGCATTGCGCGAGGTCCTCGCCGAGGCGGGGCTGACGGCGTTCCTCAAGACGAGCGGCAATCGCGGCATCCATGTGTTCTGCCCGATCGAGCCGACGCACGAGTTCCTCGACGTGCGGCACGCCGTGATCGCCGCCGGTCGCGAGCTCGAGCGGCGCCTGCCCGACAAGGTCACCATGAACTGGTGGAAGGAGGAGCGCGGCGAGCGCATCTTCATCGACTTCAACCAGGCCAACCGCGACCGCACGATGGCGGGCGCCTACAGCCCACGCGCGCTGCCGGGTGCGACCGTGTCGACACCGGTCACCTGGGATGAGCTCGAGGCCGGGGTCGATCCCGCCGCCTTGACGGTCCGCACGGTGCCACAGCGCCTCGCCGACGTCGGCGACCCGTGGGCCGACCTGCTCGGTGCGCCTGGCCGCATCGACACGCTTCTGGAGTGGTGGCAGCGCGACCTCAATGACGGTCTCGGCGAGCTGCCCTTCCCTCCCGACTTCCCGAAGATGCCGGGCGAGCCGCCGCGCGTGCAGCCGAGCCGGATCAACCCGGAGAACTGGCCCAAAGAGAGTTAGCCGGCAGGCAGCTCGTTCACCAGGGCCATGGCCAGGGCGAGCACCGACACCGTCATGACGCCCCAGCTTCCCCGCGGGTCGTCGGAGGCGATCTCGGAGGCGATCACGACGACGGCGTCCTTCTCCGGGTGGACGACGATCACGGTGCCGCCGGTGCCACGGGTGAGGAAGATCCCCGCCTCGTCGTTGACGCCCCATCCGTAGCCGACGAACGGCGAGATGGCGCTGCGGGTCTCGACGATCGGCCAGGTGGCCTGGCTCACCCACTCGGCCGAGACGACCGGCTGGTCGTTCCAGTGGCCGTCGTCGAGGAACAGCTGGCCCAGCCGCAGCAGGTCGGTGGGACGCAGCCGCAGCGAGTCACCGCCGATGTTGACGCCGCTCGGGTCGGCGGGCCACGCGATCGGCGCATTCTCGTACTCCCGCAGGAG
Organism: Microbacterium yannicii PS01; assembly: GCF_000304335.1. Classification (GTDB taxonomy): domain Bacteria; phylum Actinomycetota; class Actinomycetes; order Actinomycetales; family Microbacteriaceae; genus Microbacterium; species Microbacterium yannicii_A. The sequence continues at coordinate 89,745 of NZ_CAJF01000008.1, forward strand.
GTCGCCGAGATCCGCGTCGACGTCGGGCGGCAGCGACTTCTGCCACGCGCCTTCCGTGTCGATTCCGATGGGATCGAAGAGCTTCTGCCTCGCATACGTCAACGGCGACATGCCTGTCGACTCCGCGACGACGCCGGCCAGCACGTGCGCGCCTTCGTCCGAGACGCCGTACTCGTCGCCCGGACCCCGCGCAGCCCGATCCTCGAGGACGGCTCCGACCCAGTCGGTCTTCTCGTCGAAGTCGACCGTCTCGCCGCGAGCCGGGAAGTTGGCGGTATGGGTCATAAGCTCGTGCAGGGTCAGGCTCTCGGTCTCGGGCGTCAGCACGTCGCGATGGGCGGGAAGCGCCTCGTCGAGCGTGACGTCGACTCCCTCGATGAGTCCCTCGTCGATCGCGATCCCGACCAGGGTCGACGTGACGGTCGCCGTGATCTCGCGGACGTCCCACGCCTCGTCAGCCGCCGCGTCGCGGTACTCCTCGAAGACGAGGTCGCCGTGCTGCGACACCAGGATCGCGCGCACCGCCTCCTCGCCCTGCACGACGGCGAAGACCTTCTCGAGTTCGGCGTCGATCAGCTCGGAGGGTCCGGGAGCCGGCGTCCCGACGCACGCCGTCACCGCGCAGGCGCAGGCGACGGCCATGCCCGCTCCCGCGATCCGCAGGAGGATGCGACGGTCGAGGCGCGCCATGTGGAGCCTCCGTCAACGCTGACCCTGTGGCGGCACGGTACACCCCCGCGGCCCGCGCGGCCAGGGGGCAGCGAGAGCCGCGACTCAGCTCACGTCACGAGGACATCGGCGAGGTCGTACGCCGCGACGACCTCGAGCTGCTCGTACGTGCACGAGCTCGGATCGCGGTCGGGCCGCCAGCGCTCGAACTGCACCGTGTGACGGAAGCGCCAGCCCTCGAGCTGGTCGTACCGCACCTCGAGCACGCGCTCGGGCCGCAGCCGGACGAACGACGAGTCGGCGCGGCCGGCCTGGAAACGCGACTTCTCACCCTCGCCGCGCAACGCCGTGCCGTCCTCGTCGCGCTCGACGAGCGGCGCGAGCTCGTCGATGAGCTCCAGGCGCCGCGCATTGCTCCAGGCCGCGACACCGCCGACCGGGTACAGCGTGCCGTCTTCGCCGTAGAGCCCCACGAGCAGCGATCCCACGCCCTGACCGGACTTGTGGATGCGGTAGCCGAGCGCGACGACGTCGGCGGTGCGCGCGTGCTTGATCTTGAACATGGTGCGCTTGCCGGGTGCGTAGGGCTGGTCCACCGGCTTGGCCACGACGCCGTCGAGCCCGGCGCCCTCGAACTCGGCGAGCCAGCGGCGCGCGAGGTCGGCGTCGTCGGTCGTGCGCGTGACATGCACCGGATCGGGGACGTCGCGCAAGAGGTCGACGAGCGCTGCGCGGCGCTCGGCGAACGGCGCGGACTGCAGATCGCGGTCGCCGACAGCCAGCAGATCGAAGGCGATGAACATCGCCGGGGTGGTCTCGGCGAGCATGTTGACGCGGGACGCCGCGGGGTGGATGCGCTGCGACAGCGACTCCCAGTCGAGCCGCCGCCGGCCGTCGCGGTCGACCGGGACCACGATCTCGCCGTCGAGCAGGCACGGCTCGGGAAGAAGGCGTGCGAACGCGTCGACGAGCTCGGGGAAGTAGCGCGTGAGCGGCTTCGCGCCGCGCGAGCCGATCTCGACGTTCTCGCCGTCCCACGAGATCAGTGCGCGGAAGCCGTCCCACTTCGGCTCGTAGCTCAGCCCGCCCGGGGCTTTCGCCGCATCGGGGACGTCCGGCACGGACTTCGCGAGCATCGGCGCGGGGATGTCGTACGGCATGGGGTCCATCCTGCCGTGGGCCGTCGACACCGTACAGCCCGGCCAAGGGCGAACCGGTGCTGTCCGGGTTCGGCGGGTTCGCGGCATCCGGAAGCTGCGAACCCCGGACCCTAGCAACCGGTGCTCGCCGCGCGGTGAGTTCGCGGGGCAGTTCGGGCGGGCATGGCGGGTCGGATGCCACGGCATCTGCCCTTCGAGCGTCCGGGGAAGCGTCTGCCGTGCGTTCGCGGGGCAGTTCGGGCGGGCATGGCGGGTCGGATGCCACGGCATCTGCCCTTCGAGCGTCCGGGGAAGCGTCTGCCGTGCGTTCGCGGGGCAGTTGGATTGGGTATGGCGGGTCGGATGCCGCGCCACCTGCCCCTCGAACGCCTGGGGAGACGCGCCGACGAGCGCGCTACGCCTCGATCGGGTGCTTGGGCCGCGCCCAGCGGGCGGGCATGTCGGGGCCGTCCCACACCTGGACCGCACCCCACGCCGCCGCGGCGATCGGCACCGCGAGGACCGCGCCGACGATGCCGCCGAGGACGGTGCCGACGGTCAGGGCGACCAGGATGACGAAGGCGTGCAGCTTCATCGAGCGGCCCATGAGGACGGGCTGGAGGAAGTTGCCCTCGAGCTGGTTCACGAGCACGACGACGCCGACGACGATCAGCGCGATGAGCGGCCCGTTGGCGACCAGCGCCACGAGCGCCGCGATGATGCCGGCCACCGTGGCGCCCACGATCGGGATGAAGGCGAGCAGGAAGACGAGCACCGCCAGGGGGATCGCGAGCGGGACCTGCAGGATGAGCAGGCCGATGAGGATGCCGACCGCGTCGACGAACGCGACGGTGGCCGTGCCGCGCACGTACGAGCCCAGGACGCCCACGGTCTTGTCGCCGATGCGGCGGGCGCGGACGTAGTTGCCGCCGCGGAAGGGACGCAGCAGGAACTCCCACATCTGCGGCCCGTCCTTGAGGAAGAAGAAGAGGATCGTGACCATCAGCACGAAGCCGGTCACGAAGTTCGCGACGGCGCCGACGCCGGCCAGCGCTCCCGAGCCGAACTGCGCGCTCGTGACGAAGTCGGTGGCGGTGGCGACCCACTCGTCGATCTGATCGGGCCGGAGGAAATCGAACGGCAGCGTCTGGATCCAGGCCACCACGTCTTGGAAGCCCTGCTCGGCCTGCGAGTACAGCTCGTCCCACTGGTTGCGCACAGCCCACACGATGAGCCATCCGAGCAGGCCGAGGATCACGACGATCGCCAGCAGCGTGATGATGGTCGCGAGCACGGCGGGGACGCCGCGCCGCCTCATGAATCCCATCACCGGCGCGAACGCGCACGCCAGGATCAGCGCGATCACGAGCGGGATGGTCACGAGTGTCAGCTGCTGGATCGTGAAGATGACACCGGCGGCGACCGCGACGACGACGATGATCTGGATGGCGCGGATGCCGAGCTTGCCGAACCCGTCAGCCCACAGGCTCCAGGGCGCCCGCGTCGCGCGAGGCTCGACGTCGTGCGATTCGAGGCGCACGGTCTGCGGGTCGTTGCGGAACAGTCCCATGAGCCGAGGCTAGAGCGGGCTGTTCGGATCCCCTGCAGGCTTGCCGCGGGGGCTTGCAACCGCTAGGCGAAGGCGCTCATCCCCGTGATGTCGCGGCCGATGAGCAGTGCTTGCACGCTCTCGGTGCCCTCGTAGGTGTGGATCGCCTCGATGTCGGCCATGTGCTGCATGACGCCGTTCTCGAGCAGGATGCCGTTGCCGCCGAGCATGTCGCGCGCGACGGCGGCGACGCGGCGAGCGGCACGGGTGTTGTGGTACTTCGCGAGCGAGGCCTGCGTCGGACGCAGCTCGCCGCGCGTCTCGAGGTCGGCCATCCAGCGGCAGTACAGCTGCATCGCGGTGAGCTCGTCGAGCATCTGCGCGAGGCGCTCCTGCACCATCTGGAACCTGGCCAGCGGCTTGCCGAACTGGATGCGCTGCTGCGAGTAGGCGAGTGCGGCCTCGTAGCAGGCGGTGGCGTGGCCGAGGGCCGACCACGCGACACCCGAGCGCGTCGAGTACAGGACGGTCGAGGCATCCTTGAACGTCTTCGCGCCCGGCAGGACGGCGTCGAACGGCACGCGCACGCCGTCGAGCACGATGTGGGCCTGGTGGATGCCGCGGAGCGAGGCCTTGCCGGCGATCACGGTGCCGGTGTAGCCCGGGGTCTCCTGCTCGACGAGGAAGCAGCGGACCGCCCCGTGGTGCGGGTCGTCCGGAGCATCGACGCGGGCCCATACGAACGTGATGCCGCCCGAAGCGCCGTTGCCGATCCACTTCTTGGCGCCGTCGAGCACCCAGTCGCCGGTCCCTGAGCCTGTCGAAGGGTCGCGACGGGCCACCGTCTCGAGCGAGACCGAGTCCGACCCGTGGTCGGGCTCGGTGAGGGCGAAGGATGCCGGAACCTCGCCGCGCGCGACGGGCTCGAGCCAGCGCTGCTGCTGTTCGTCGCTGCCGAAGAGCGCCAGCGTGCGCAAGGCGAGTCCGCCCTGGACCGCTAGCACTGTGCCGAGGGATCCGTCTCCGCGCGAGATCTCCATGTTCACCAGGCCCGCGGCCAAGGGGGAGAGGCGCGTGAGAGCGGGGTGGTCGATGCCGTCGGTGAAGAGGTCGAAATCGCCCATACGCATGGCGAGCTCGAGCGGGTAGTCCGCGGCATTCCACGCGTCCTGCATGCGCGTGCCGACCTCGTCGATGTAGGACTGCGCACGCTCCCACGCGGCGCGGTCTGCCGCCGGGATGTCGGCGAACACCGCGTAGTAGTCGGTGCCGCGCCGCGTGGTGACGTCATAGCCCTCGACGCTCTGACCGGGGCGGGGCTGGAATGCGGTCATGGCGGGCTCCTTCGGACGCGAACGGGTGTTCTGCTCGATTCTAGTGGAACTCAATACCGCCCGACATAGGACTGAGTCTCACCTGCCCGGCCGATTGTCCTTGGAGCGGAACCGAGGTGCCGAAGCGGCGGAGGAGATGTGCAGGGCTGGAGGGCGATTCCGGTCCGAACTCCCTCCCTTTGGGCACATCTCCTCCGTTCCTGTCCTCGACAGGCGCCGAGGGGGTCGCGCGGGTGACGGACGCCACGGACGCCGCGGACGCCGGATGGCGGTGACGGATGCCGCAGCCGGTCTGCTACGGTGGGGAAACCGACCAGCCGGTATGTCACGCAAGGAGGCGCCATGACCCTGGGCAGATTCGACCGAACGGTCTCGCTCGTCACGGGCGCCAGCCGCGGCATCGGCTTCGCCATTGCGCGCCGCCTGGTCGACGAGGGCGGGTCCGTCGTCATCACCGGGCGCAAGCAGGACGCGCTCGACGCCGCGGTGGCGGAACTGGGCGCGACGGCCTCCGCGGTCGCGGGTCGCGCCGACGACGCCGATCACCGCGCCGCGGTCTTCGCCCACATCGCCGAGCGCCATGGGCGTCTGGACCACCTCGTCAACAACACCGGGATCAACCCGGTCTACGGGCCGCTCGTCGACATCGAGGCCGAGGCGGCCCGCAAGATCCTCGAGGTCAACGTCGTGGCCACGCTCGACTGGACCCGCGCGGCGCTCGCCGCCGGTCTGTCGCGATCGGTGGTGAACATCGCCTCGGTGGCGGGTCTGGGTGCCAGCCCCGGCATCGCCTTCTACGGCATCTCGAAGGCCGCACTCGTGAACCTCACGATGCAGCTGGCGTACGAGCTGGCTCCGGGCATCCGCGTGAACGCCGTGGCGCCGGCCGTGGTGAAGACCGCCTTCGCTCGTGCCCTCTACGAAGGCCACGAAGAAGAGGCGTCCGCTGCGTACCCGCTCCGCCGCCTCGGCGAGGTCACCGATGTCGCCGGTCCGGTCGCGTTCCTCCTGTCGGACGACGCCGCCTGGGTCACGGGCCAGACCCTCGCCATCGACGGCGGCGCCGGCATCCGTCCCCTGCTGTGAGCCGGTGCCGCGCCGGTTCGAGTGAAAGATGAAGGCATGAAGGATTCCCACGTCGCCGACGACGTCACCCGCGCGGCCGTCGACCTGTTCGCCCGCCAGGGGTACGCGAACACCAGCGTGCAGCAGATCGTCGAGGCCGCCGGCGTCACCAAGGGCGCGATGTACCACTACTTCGAGTCCAAGGACGATCTGCTCTTCGGCATCTACGAGAAGCTGCTCAGCCTGCAGAAGGCGCACCTCGACCAGATCATCGCGCGCGGCGGCTCGGTCGACGACGTGCTGCGCGCCGTCTGCGTCGATGTGCTCGAGACGTCGATCGACCACATGCAGGAGGGCGCGGTGTTCTTCCGAAGCCTGAACATGCTGTCGGCGCCGCGCCAGCAGGAGGTCACCCGGCGGCGACGGGGGTACCACGACGAGTTCGCCGAGCTGATCTCGCGCGGCCAGTCCGAGGGGCTCTACCGCACCGACATCCCGGTCGCGATGCTCGTCGCCCACTTCTTCAGCGACGTGCACTACCTGTCGCACTGGTACTCGCCCGAAGGCCCCGAGAACAAGACGCTCGTCGCCGAGCAGCTCACCGACCTGTTCCTATCCAGTCTGAGGAGAACGGATGCCGCACACTAACGTCACCGCCGATGCCCGTGCCGCCGCCACCGAGAGCGCGCCGGTTCCGGCCGAGATGCGCGCGTGGCGCGTGACCGCACTCGGCGAGCCGGCCGACGCGCTCTCGCTCGACCGCGTGCCCGTTCCCGCCCCCGGCGCCGGCGAGGTGCTGCTGAAGGTCGCCGCCGTGGCGGCGAACTTCCCCGACGTGCTGCTGTGCCGCGGTGAGTACCAGGTCAAGCCCGAGCTTCCCTTCACGCCGGGCATCGAGCTGACCGGCACCGTGGTCGCCCTCGGCCCGGACGTGTCGGGCGTGGCGGTGGGCGACCGGGTGGTCGGCTCGAAGATCGGCGTGCTGTCGGAGTACGCCGTGGTCCCGGCGTCCGATGTCTGGGCGGCCCCCGCCTCGCTCTCGGACGTCGAGGCGTCGGGCCTCACCGTGGCCTACCAGACGGCGTGGTTCGGTCTGCACCGTCGAGCGTCGCTGCGCTCGGGCGAGTGGCTGCTCGTGCACGCCGCCGCCGGCGGCGTCGGTCTGGCGGCCGTGCAGCTGGGTGTCGCCGCGGGCGCTCGCGTCGTCGGCGTCGTGGGTTCGGAGGCCAAGGCCGCGGTCGCACGCGAAGCGGGCGCCGAGGTCGTGCTCGTCCGAGGGACGGACGACATCGTCGCGGCGGTGAAGGCTGCGACCGCAGGTCACGGGGCCGACGTCGTGTTCGACCCCGTCGGCGGGGCGGCGTTCGACGCCTCGACCAAGTGCGTCGCCTTCGAGGGCCGCATCATCGTCGTCGGCTTCGCCGGCGGCACCATTCAGGCGCTTCCCGCGGGTCACGTGCTCGTGAAGAACTACTCCGTCGTGGGACTGCACTGGGGCCTCTACCCTCGGGTGCGCCCCGACCTCATCGACGACGCCCGCGCCGAGCTGACCCGACTCGCAGACGAGGGAACCCTGCGACCCGTGGTCGATCGCGTCGTGCCGTTCGACGACGCTCCCGCCGCCCTGACCGCGCTCGCGGGCGGTTCGACCGTCGGCCGCGTCGTGATCCAGGTCGACGCATGAGCGACCGGTTCGCGTTCGACGGTCGGGTGGCCCTCGTGACGGGAGGGGCGCGGGGGATCGGCGCAGCCACCGTGCGTGCCCTTCATGGCGCGGGGGGCGACGTGGTCGTCGCCGACGTCGGGGACGCGCGAGGTGACAAGCTCGCCGAGGAGCTCGGTGACCGCGTGCGCTTCGTGCACCTCGATGTCACCGACGAGAAGGCGTGGGATGCCGCCATCGCGTCCACTCTCGAGAGCTTCGGCTCGCTCGACGTGCTCGTCAACAACGCCGGCATCGCCAATGCGGCGCCGATCGAGCACATGACCACCGAGAAGTGGAACGCCGCGATCGGCGTCAACCTCACCGGCGTCTTCTTCGGCTGCCGTGCCGTGGTGCCGGTGATGAAGGCCCAGTTCGCGGAATCCGGGCGGGGCGGCTCGATCGTCAACGTCTCGTCGGTCGACGGCATGCGCGGAAGTCCCGGCGTCCACGCGTACACGGCGTCGAAGTGGGGCGTGCGCGGGCTAACGAAGTCTCTCGCCGTCGAGCTGGGACCGTCCGGCATCCGCGTCAACTCCGTGCATCCGGGCTTCGTGCGCACGCCGATGACCGCGCGCATCGATCCCGAGAATCTCGACATCCCCCTCGGCCGACCGGGAACGCCGGACGACATCGCCGGAACCATCGTGTTCCTCGCCTCGGACGCATCGGCGTTCACGAGCGGCGCCGAGCTCGTCGTCGACGGCGGCATGATCGCCGGCATCCCGCACAAGTAGCACCCGCGCCGCCCGCGAGAGGGCACCGTCCCGCAGCAGAGGTCTTTCCGCTCGCCGTCCCTCCCGGCGAGGGGGCTTCTCGCGCGTGGCGCCGGTCGGACGCTCGTCAAGCTCGCCGAACGTGCGCGAACTGAGCCTTCAGAGACGACTGCAACAGGAACATACCGCCCGGTCGGTTTCTCGTGTACAGTGAGGTCACCCGACACGAAGAGGTGCCGATGTACGCAAGATCCGCTCCCGCCGAGAGTGCTCCCGCACGCCTCGACGTCGCCGAACTCGGGGTCGCCTTCGGCGGCCTCACCGCCGTCGACGACGTCTCGTTCGATGTGCGGCCGGGCGAGGTCGTGGCGCTCATCGGACCGAACGGCGCCGGCAAGACCACCGTCTTCAACGCCGTGTGCGGGCTGGTGCGGTGGCGCGGCGCGATCGCGATCGACGGCGCACCTGCGCCCCGCCGTACCGCCGCGCTGACCGCGCGCGGCGTCTCGCGCACGCTGCAGGGACTCGGGCTATTCGCCGGGCTCACGGTGCGCGAGAACGTCGCGGTCCCCGTCGCGAGCCGCCGCGACGCCGCCGGCCTCGTCGACGCTCAGCTGGCGGCGCTCGACCTGTCGGCCCTCGCCGATCGCCCGGTCGCCGCCCTGCCCTACCCCGACCGCAAGCGCGTCGCGCTCGCCCGGGCTCTCGTGAGCGCGCCGCGGCTGCTGCTGCTCGACGAGCCGGCGGGCGGGCTCGGCGCCGATGACATCTCTGGTCTCGACCGGATCGTTCGCGACGTCGCCGCCACCGGATGCGCGGTGCTCCTGGTGGAGCACCACGTCGACTTCGTCATGGGGCTCGCCGACCGCATCGTCGTGCTGGACTTCGGGCGCGTGATCGCGCGCGGCACGCCGTCCGAGGTGCGCACCGATCCGCGCGTCGAAGAGGCCTACCTCGGCGTGAAGGCGACGGCATGAGCACCGCGAGCCTGCCCACCCCCACGCCGACCCGCGCCGGCGCCCTCGAGATCGACGAACTGACCGTCGGCTATGGCGGCGCGCCCGTCCTCCACGGCGTCTCGTTCACGCTCGAGCCCGGCGAGGTGGTCGCGCTGCTCGGAGCCAACGGCGCCGGCAAGACGACGCTGCTGCGGGCGCTCGCAGGACTGGTGCCCGCGGCATCCGGAACCATCGCACTCGACGGCGACGACCTCGCGCCGCTGCGGACCGAGGACCGCGCCCGCCGCGGCGTCGCGCTCGTGCCCGACGGGCAGAGCGTCGTCGCCGAGCTCACGGTCGACGAGAACCTGCGGCTCGGGGCGCTCTGGCGCCACCGCGGCGCCGCGCGCGAACGTGCGGTCTCCGGCATCTACGAGCTGTTCGAGCCGCTCGCCCGGCGACGCGGCAGCGCCGGACACCAGCTCTCGGGCGGGGAACGCCAGATGCTCGCCCTCGGGCGCGCGCTCATCGCCGAGCCGACCCTGCTCGCCCTCGACGAGCCGTCCCTCGGGCTCGCGCCGCTCGTGGTCGCCCACCTCATGGGCACGCTGCGCGACGCCGCCGCGAGCCGCGGATTGACGGTGCTGCTCGCCGAGCAGAACGTCACCAGCGCGCTGTCGATCGCCGACCGCGGCGTCGTGCTCGACCTCGGCCGTGTCGTCGCCGACGCTCCCGCGGCGGCCCTGGCAGCCGACGATACCCTCCGCCACGCCTACCTGGGATTCTGATGGACCGACTTCTCTTCCTCCTCGCCACCGGACTCGCCCGCGGCGCGATCTTCGCGCTGTTCGCGCTGTCGCTGGTGCTGATCTGGCGCGCGGCCCGCATCGTGAACTTCGCGCAGGGCGCCATGGCGCTCGTGGCCACCTATGTCGCATTCGCGATCACCGGATTCACCGGCTCGTACTGGGCGGGGCTGGCCTCGGGCCTGCTCGCGGGGGCGACGATCGGCTTCGCCGTCGAGCGCGGCGTCATGCAGCACGCCCCGCACAGCAGTCCGCTGTCAGGGGTCATCGTGGCGATCGGACTCGTGATGGTGCTGCAGTCGCTGCTCGGCATCCTGTTCGGGGCGCAGTACCGGCCGATGCGTGCGCCGTTCGACGACAGCCCGATCGTGGTCGGCGGTGTGCCGCTGCTCTCGCCGTACGACCTGTTCGTGCTGGCCGTCGCCCTCGTGGTGATGGTGGGGCTCGCGGTGCTGTTCACTCGCACCTCGCTCGGTCTGCAGCTGCGCGCCTCGGCGTTCGCGCCGGAGGTCTCGCGCGTGCTGGGGGTGCGGGTGAACCGCATGGTGACGATCGGGTGGATGCTGTCGGCCGCGGTCGCCGCACTGGCCGCGATGCTCCTCGTGCCGACGGAGCTCGGGCTCAATCCCCACGCGACCGACATGCTCTTCGTCTACGCCTTCGCCGTCGCGGTGGTGGGCGGGCTGGACTCGCCGGTCGGGGCGCTCCTCGGCGGCCTCGTCGTCGGCGTCGCGATGACGCTCGTCACCGGCTACCTCGGGGCGACCGTCGCTCCGATCGGCGTGCTGGTGCTGCTGGTCGCCGTGCTGCTCGTGCGGCCGGGCGGGATCTTCTCGATGCGAGAGGCGCGAAGCGCATGACCCGGCTGCTTCCGCGGCTTCGCGGCATCCCGCGCACGCTCGTCTTCGGGGCGGTGCTCACCCTCCTCGTCCTCGGCGGCACGTTCCTGCTCGATCCCTATCGCAACTTCCAGCTCGCCACGGTCGCCGCCTACTTCTGCGCCGCCGCCGGGCTCACGATCCTCATCGGCCACAGCGGTCAGCTCTCACTCGGGCACGCCGCGCTCATGGCCGCGGGCGGTTACGGCTACGCCCTCACGGCGAACGCGATGACGGATGCCGGGATCGACGGCATCCCTCGCTTCCTGCTCGGCATGCTCGGCGCCCTCGTCGTCTCGGGTGCGCTGGGCTGGCTGCTGGGGCTCGCGGCCGCCCGGCTGCGAGGACCGTACCTCGCGGGCGTCACACTCGCGCTCGTGATCGCCGTGCCCGCGGTGGCGGCCGTCTTCTCCGGCGCGCTGCGCGGAGACCAGGGGCTGCAGATCGCGTACGACGGCGTGCCGCCCGTGCTCGAGCGGCTCATCGCCGTCGAGCAGTGGCAGGCGTGGGTCGCGATCCTCGTCGCCGGCGTGGTCGTCACCGCCCTCGCCGCGCTCGCGCGCGGCCGGCTCGGGCTGCACATGCGCGCCGTACGCGATGACGAGACCGCCGCCCGGCTGAACGGCGTGCGCGCCGGGCGCGTCAAGGTCACCGCGTTCGGCGTGAGCTCGCTCGCCGCCGGCGCCGGGGGAGCGGTGCTCTGCTTCGTGACCCAGTCGGTGAGCCCCGGGGCCTATACCCTCGCGTTCTCGCTGCTGCTGGTGGTCGCGGTCGTCCTCGGCGGGCTCGGCAGCATCGGCGGCGCTGCGATCGGCTCGGTGCTCATCGTCGTGCTTCCCTGGCTGCTCTCGACCGCGGTGTCGGCGATCCCACTGCCGGCCGAGATCGAGCAGCGCCTGTCGGGCAACCTGTCCGTCCTCGTCTTCGGTGCCCTGCTCATCGTCGTCATGCTCGCGTGGCCCGGCGGGCTCGCCAGCCTGCGCCGCCGCCGCTCCCACCCCCGTCCACGCTCCGGCGCCGCCGAGAAGGGCGACTCCCGCGGCTCGACGCGGACTGAGTCCACCCTCTCGCGTGATGTCGATGCCGGATCGGTGGATGCCCGCGGTGCGGACGCCGAGCCGCGGCATCCGGAGCCCGCTCTTGCCACTCCCTCCGCACCCCCACCACAGAGAAAGAGGTGACCATGTCACAGCACTCCCTCGCACGCCGCGTCGCGGCGATGGCCGGCGCATCCGCCGTCCTCGTCGCGCTCGCGGGATGCAGCACGCCCGCCGCGACCGGCGACCCGGCCGAGGCCGCGCCCGGTGTCAGCGACGACACCGTGACGATCGGCGCGCACGCGCCCCTGACCGGACCGGCCGCCGCCGGCTACTCGTCGATCTCGGCCGCCGCCACGGCCTACTTCGACTACGTCAACGAGCAGGGCGGCGTGCACGGCCGCTCGATCGAATACCTCGTCGAGGACGACGGCTACAACCCCGCCACCACGCAGACGGTGGTGCGCGAACTCGTGCAGGAGGACGAGGTCTTCGCGATCGTGAACGGACTCGGCACCCCGACCCACACCGCGGTGCTCGACTACCTCAACCAGAACGAGGTGCCCGACCTGTTCGTCGCCTCCGGGTCCACGAGCTGGAACCAGCCGGAGAAGTATCCCTTCACGTTCGGGTTCAACGCCGACTACGTCGTCGAGGGGGCCGCGCTCGCGCAGTACGCCGCCGACGAGTACCCCGACAAGAAGGTGTGCCTGCTCGGGCAGGACGACGACTTCGGCGACGAGATGATCGAGGGCGCCCAGCTCGCCCTCGGCGAGGACGGGCTCACGGCCGTCGAGCGCTACTCGGTGTCGAACCAGGACGTCTCCGCCCAGGTCGGCGCGCTGAAGGCCGCCGGCTGCGAGATCAACATCCTCGGCACGATCAACGGCTTCACGGCGCTGGCACTGGGCACGGCGGCACAGCTCGGGTGGTTCCCGATGTGGTTCTCGTCGTCGTCGGGCGCGGACTACCCCACGCTGATCGGCTACCTCGGTGAAGACGTCGGACCCAAGCTGCTGCAGGGCTTCGTCGGCGCCAACTACCTGCCGTCGCTCGGTGGCGAGTCCGACTGGGTCACCCTCTTCGAGCAGATCAACGACGACTACAACGAGGGTGCGCCGTTCGACGGCAACACCATCTACGGCATGAGCGTCGCGTATCTGTTCGCCGAGGCGCTCGAGGCTGCGGGCGAGAACCCGACGCGTGCGTCTCTGGTCGAAGCGGTGCAGTCCGGCGACCTGGCGGGCAACGGCATCCTGCCCCTCTCGTTCGGGGAAGACAGCCACGCCGCCTATCTCGGCGTGGGCATCACCGCCGTCGACCAGGGCGTGCAGGACTACGTCGGCGCGACCTACGCCGTCGACGGCGGCAGCGTGACGGCGGTCGAGCCGTCACCGGTGTCGCTGTCGGGTGAGGGCGTGCCCGGCTCCTGACCCCTCGCCGAAGCCCGGGCTCCCACAGGGGCCCGGGTTTTCGCGTGCCCGCCCGGCGTCCGCGACACGCGGGGATTGCGAATGAGATCCCGCGCGCTGCGCCACCCGAACCGGCGCCAACGAGGCCCGGGCGCCGAGCCCGTGCCCGGGTTGCTCGGGCGCGAAACGCGCCCGGCAGCAGGCTGAGTGGGGCGCCAGTGGCACTTCGGGGGTTGCGATGGCCGACTCAGCACCATGGAGCCTGCTCTCGGGGACGTTTGCGGCCGCAGGGCCCGCCGCCTCAGTGCGGGAGGTGCGCGCTCGAGATCCTCAGTGGACGGGGGTGAACTGGGCGACGAGGTCGCGCTTGAGCACCTTGCCGCTCGAGCCCAGCGGCAGCTCAGGCAGCACGTGCACCACCCGCGGGTACTTGTAGGCGGCGAGGCGTTCGCGCACGAAGGCGATCACCTCGGCCTCGTCGAGCACGACGCCGTCGTGCGGCACGACGGCGGCGTGCACTTCCTGGCCCCGCACGTCGTCGGCGACGCCGAACACGGTGGCGACCGCGATTGCGGGATGCCGCGCCAGAACCGCCTCGACCTCGGTCGGATACACGTTGTAGCCCGAGCGCACGATCATGTCCTTCTTGCGGTCGACGATCGTGAGCACACCGTCGACATAGGTGCCGAGGTCTCCGGTGCGGAACCAGCCGTCGACGACCGCGGCGGCCGAGGCATCCGCTCGCCCGAGGTATCCCTTGAAGAGGTTGTGCCCCCGCACGACGATCTCGCCGAGATCGCCGGGCTCGTCGAGGAGTGCGACCGCGTCCTCGATCTCGGGGTCGGCGACGGCGACGTCGACGCCCCACAGGGCGCGCCCGACGGTGCCGGGGCGGATCGGCTCGCGCAGCGGATTCGACGACACCGTGGGTGCGGTCTCGGTCAGCCCATAGCCCTCGTGCACGTCGGCGCCGAAGGCATCGTGGAACGACTCGAGGACCGCGACCGGGAGGGCGGCCCCGCCCGACACGGCGTAGCGCAGCGGCGGCCGGGCGTCGCTGCGGCGGGCGGCCTCCAGCATCCCGACGTACATCGTGGGCACCGCCGTGAAGACGGTCGCGCCGAGGCCGACCATGAGGTGGAGCGCCTCGTCGGCGTCGAAACGGGGAAGAAGGATGACGGATGCCCCGACCCGCAGTGCGATGTTCATCACAGCGGTCTGCCCGAAGGTGTGGAAGAGCGGCAGGCCGCCGAAGACGACGTCATCGGCGCGCAGGTCGAACGCGTCGATGAGCGTGGTGTGCACCTGCTCGACGATCGACAGGTGCGAGCCGACGGCGCCCTTGGGCGTGCCGGTCGTGCCGCTCGTGTAGAGGATGGTCGCGGCATCCAGCGGGCCCGCCGGCTCGTGCCGCGCGATGGGGGTGGCGGTAGCCGCCTCGGCCTCGAGCCGCGGCAGGTCGACGCCGGCGTCGGCCGGCAGCAGCACCGTCACGACCGGCACGCCGGCCGCTGCGGCGGCGGGTGCCGCCTCCGTCAGCAGGGGAGCAGCGGCCACGAGCAGGTCGGCGCCGGAGTCCCGCAGCACGTGGGCGATCTCGTCCGCCTTGAACAGCAGATGCACCGGCACGACGATCGCCCCGAGCGACAGCACCGCGTAGTACACGCGGGCGAAGTCCGGCACGTTCGGCACGAGCATCGCGACGCGGTCGCCGCGAGCGACGCCGCGGGCGCGCAGAGCGCCCGCATACGCACGGGTCTGGTCCCACAGGTCGCGGTAGCTGAGGCCCGCGCCCGCGAAGTGGAACGCGGTGCGGTCGGCATGCCGCACCGCCGACTCGGCGAGGATGCTCGCGACCGAAAGGGTCGCGAATCCCGCGCCGTCGATCGCGTGGTCGGGCTGGTGGGTCATTGCTGTCTCCTTCGACGTGGCAACCGGTCCGAGAGGGTGCGTCAGGTCCGAAGCTGTGCGCGGCCGAGGCCGGCGAGGTGCACCTCGTCGGGGCCGTCGGCGATGCGCAGCGACCGCACCCCCGCGTAGAGCTCTGCGAGCGGGGTGTCGGACGACACCCCGGCGCCGCCGTGCACCTGGATGGCGCGGTCGATGATCTGCTGCACGGCACGAGGGACGGCGATCTTGATCGCCTGGATCTCGGTCATCGCGTGCTTGTTGCCGACGGTGTCCATCAGCCAGGCGGTCTTGAGCACCAGAAGCCGGAGGGATTCGAGCTGGATGCGGGCTTCGGCGACCCACTCGCGCACCACGCCCTGCTCGGCGAGCGAGCGGCCGAAGGCTTCGCGCGTGCGGGCTCGCTCGGTCATCAGGGCCAGCGCGCGCTCGCCCATGCCCAGCGCCCGCATGCAGTGATGGATGCGGCCGGGACCCAGTCGCGCCTGCGCGATCGAGAAGCCGTCGCCCTCGCCGGCGATGAGGTTCGCGGCGGGGACCCGCACCTCGTCGAAGGCGATCTCGGCGTGGCCGCCATGGTCGCGGTCGTCGTAGCCGAAGACGGTGAGCGGCCGCACGATGCGCACGCCCGGTGTGTCGCGAGGAACCAGGATCATCGACTGCTGGCGGTGGCGCGCGGCATCCGGATCGGTCTTCCCCATCACGATGAAGATGGCCGCATCGGGGTTCATCGCTCCCGTCGACCACCACTTGCGGCCCGAGACGACGTAGTGGTCGCCGTCGCGGCGGATGCGCGTGCCGATGTTGGTGGCGTCCGACGACGCCACGTCGGGCTCGGTCATGCAGAACGACGAACGGATGCGGGCTTCGAGCAGCGGCTGGAGCCACTGCTCCTTCTGCTCGGGCGTGCCGAAGTCGTTCAGCACCTCCATGTTGCCGGTGTCGGGGGCGGCGCAGTTGAATGCCGCCGGCGCCAGGCGCGGGCTCCACCCGGTCACCTCGGCCACCGGTGCGTACTGCAGGTTCGTCAGACCGGCGCCGCCGTTGCCCGCGGCGGGATTGTCTGTGCTGTGCTCGCCACCGGGAAGGAACAGGTTCCACAGGCCCTGCGCCCGCGCGCTCTCCTGCAGCGCCCGCACGACAGGGCGCACACCCCACTCACCCGGGGTCGCCGCGAGCTGCTCCTCGAGCACCGGCTCGGCGGGCAGCACGTGGTCGTCGAGGAAGGCGCGGGCCCGCTCGGTGAACTCGCGGGCGGTGGCATCGGGGGGCGAAGTCCATCAGCGCACTCCATGGGTTCGGGTGGTGTCCAGGCCCGCCTGTGCGAGCGGCTCGACGAGCGCGCCCATACGGTCGAACCCGTCGCCGACGGTGTCGCCGGCCTGGAATCGGTAGTGGATCCCCTCGAGGATGACCGCGAGCTTGTACGCGGCGAAGGCCCGGTACCAGCGCAGGTCCGGCACCCGGATGCCGGCGCGCTCGGCATACGCCTCGACCAGCTCGTCGAAGCCGGGGTAGCCGGCTGCCGGATCGACCGCGCTCGGCACGACTCCTTCGCCGCCGGGAAGAGCGGCGATATCCCAGTACATGCCGAGCATGCCGACGTCGACGAAGGGATCCCCGAGCGTGGCCATCTCCCAGTCGAGGATCGCCGAGATGCGCGGCTCGTCGCCGCCGCCGACCACGAGCGCGTTGTCGAGGCGATAGTCGCCGTGCACGATTCCCGACCGGATGGTGCGGGGGATGCCGTCCGCCAGGCTCGCCTGCAGCGCGTCGAGCTGCGGGGTCTCGCGCGACCGCGAGGCGTCGAGCTGGCGTCGCCACGTCGACAGCTGCCGTGCGAGGTAGCCGTCGGGGCGGCCGAAGTCGGCGAGGCCGACCTCAGCGGGATCCACCGCGTGCAGGTCCGCCAGGTGTCGCGCGAGGTCGAGCCCGAGTCTGCGCAGTCCCGCCGCCGTGTAGTCCGCGTTCTGGGCGCGGCGCGCCAGCACGCGGCCGGGCGCCCGTTCCATGACGAAGAAGACGGTGCCGGTGACGATCGCCGGCTCGGTGTCGTCGACGACGTCGATCGCCCGGGGCACGGGAACCGCCGTGTCGGCCAGCGCGGAGATCACGCGGTGCTCGCGCCGCATGTCGTGTGCGCTCGACAGCACGTGCCCGAGCGGTGGACGGCGCAGGATCAGCGGCATCCGCCCGCCATCGACCGCATAGGTGAGGTTGCTCCGGCCGCCCGCGATGACCTCGGCCGTCACCGGACCTGCCACGAGGTCGGGGTGCGCGGCCGTGAGCCACGTCGTCAGACCCGCGACATCGAGTCCCGGCACTCCGGTCATCCTCGACCCGCCCTTCTCGCCCGCCATCGGGCCGATGAGGCGAGCATACCGGATGGTCGGTTTGTTAGCGAGCCGAGTGTGTCAGATGAGGAGCCGGGACTCGATCGCCGAGCGGACGGACGGCGTGACGGGGGTCGGGCGCCGGGTTGCGGCATCCACGAACACGTGCACGAATCGCCCCGTCGCGATCGGCTGGTCCTCTCCAGGACGAAGGATGCCGAGGGCCCAGATCACGCTCGTCGTGCCGAGGCGCTCGATGCCGATGCCCACCTCGAGCAGCTCGGGGAACGCGGCCGACGCGTGGAATTCGCAGGACGACGCCGCGCACAGCGCGATCGGGCCGTCGCCGCCGGGCTGAAGACCGCCCTCGCGCATCATGAAGGCGTTCACGGCGGTGTCCATCGCGGCGTAGTACACGGTGTTGTTGAGGTGGCCGTACTGGTCGTTGTCGTTCCAGCGCGTCGCGAACGGCTCGCGCACCGGGAAGGCGCTCATCGGTTCAGCTCTCGACCCGCAGCAGGAGGCGGAACGCGACGCGCGCCCGGTCGGCGCTGGGTGCGTCGCCCGAGATGAGGTCGGCGTAGGTGAACGACTCCGACATCCGCACCAGGAGGTAGGCCAGGCCCGCGGGATCGATCGCACCCCCGAGCGGCTCGTCGCCGAGTTCGCGTCGCACGAGCCACTCCGTCGTGGCCACGTAGCGCCGCTGGATCGGGCTCTCTTTCGTCGTGAGCAGGCGCAGTGCTCGCGCCGGCTCACGCCGCAGGAAGTGGCGGAAGTACTCCGCGGTGATCAGGTCGTCGACGAAGTGCGTCAGGATGCCGGCGATGCGCTCGCCGCCGGAGAGTCCGGAGGAGGCGTGCTCGGCCTGGACCAGGGTGGGGATCGCGAGCGACCACAGCACCTCGCCGAGCAGCGCGTCGCGGTTGCCCACCCAGCGGAAGAGCGACGTGCGATCCACTCCGAGGGAGCCCGCCAGTGCGCCCATGTCGATGCGCCGGCCGCTGATGAAAGTTGTCCGCGCGGCCTCGAACGCCCGCACCGCATCCGGGTGAGACGCCTCGGCCAGCCGCGCCGAGAGCCACGACGGGGCCGCGTCGAGGCCGACGGTGCCGATGGTCGGCGAAGGTGCCGTGGTGGTCGTCATGCGGGCACTCTACCCGCGCGTCAGGCTGGAGCTGCAACGAACCGCGGGACGTTGTGCAACATTTTTGAAGAATGATGCATACTCGACGGAGGTCACCGACGATCGGAGCAACGATGACGTTCACCCTCACCCCGCCTCGTACCGAGGCATCCGGCCCCGCCGACCTGCTGGACGCCGACTTCTACGCGTTCCAGCACCTGCTGACGGATGCCGAGCAGCGCGCCCTCACCGAGATCCGGGCGTTCCTCGACGCCAAGGTGAGGCCCTACGCCGACGATCTGTGGGAGCGCGCCGAAAGCCCGCGTCACCTCGTCGCGCGCATCGCGGAGCTCGGTCTCTACGCGAACGCCTTTCCCGAGACGCGGCGCTTCGAGAACAGCGCGGTCTTCCGCGGTTGGGTCGCCATGGAGCTGTCCCGCGCCGACCCGTCGATCGCGACCTTCATCGGCGTGCACAGCGGGCTGGCGATGACCTCGATCGCGGTCGGCGGATCGGATGAGCAGAAAGCCGAGTGGCTGCCCAAGCTCGCAGCCGGCGAGCTCGTCGCGGCCTTCGGCCTCACCGAGCCCGGGCACGGATCCGATACGGCCCGCGGTCTCGAGACCACCGCCGAGCGACGCGTCCGGAGCGACGGCACCGCCGAGTGGGTGCTCAACGGGTCCAAGCGCTGGATCGGCAACGGCGCGTTCGCCGATCTCGTCGTGATCTGGGCGCGGGACCTCGCCGACGATCAGGTCAAGGGGTTCCTCGTCCGCACGCCCGCCGTCGGCTTCGCGGCGACCAAGATCGAACGCAAGCAGTCGCTGCGAGGAGTGGAGAATGCCGACATCGTCCTCGAGAACGTCGTCGTGGCCGAGGCCGACCGTCTTCAGCGCATCGAGGGTTTCCGCGATCTCGCCGTCGTGCTGCGACTGACCCGCGCGGACGTCGCGTGGCAGGCGCTCGGCGTGGGGGTCGGGGCCTACGAGGCGGCGCTCGCGTACGCCAAGGCGCGGATCCAGTTCGGCAAGCCGATCGCGTCGTTCCAGCTCGTGCAGGAGAAGCTCGCCGTCGCCCTCTCGAACATCACGGCGTCGATCGCGCTGAGCGTGCGCGTGTCGCAGATGCAGGATGAAGGGATCCAGGCCGACCACCACTCGGCCATGGCGAAGGCCTTCGTGAGCGCGCGCGTGCGGGAGACCGTCGCCCTGTGCCGGGAGATCTGCGGAGGCAACGGCATCCAACTCGGCGGCCAGGATCAGCTCGGCGCCGGCATCCCGGCCGGCTACGGCATCGCGCGCTACTTCGCCGATGCCGAGGCGGTCTACACCTTCGAGGGCACCTACGACATGAACACCCTCATCGTCGGGCGCGCCATCACCGGCATCGCCGCGTTCGTCTGACCCCGGCATCCGTCTTCCGAAAGGTTCTCGCTCATGACCGAGGCTTACATCGTCGCCACCGCCCGCTCGCCGATCGGCCGCGCCCGCAAGGGATCGCTCGCCGGGATTCGCCCCGACGACCTCGCCGCGCGGATGATCGGTGCGGCGCTCGACGCCGTGCCCGCACTCGACGCCGCCCGCATCGACGACCTGCTCGTCGGCTGCGGCCAGCCCGCCGGCGAACAGGGTTTCAACCTCGCCCGCATCGTCGCCGTGCTGCTCGGATGGGACACCGTGCCCGGTGCCACCGTGAACCGGTACTGCTCGTCCTCACTGCAGACGACTCGCATGGCGTTCCACGCGATCAGGGCCGGGGAGGGGGACGTCTTCGTCTCGGCCGGCGTGGAGTCGGTCTCGCGGTACGGCGCGGGGGCGTCGGATATCCCGGATGCCGTCAACCCGCGGTTCTCTACGGCGCTCGAGCGCACGGCTGCCCGCTCGCTGTCGGGTGCGCCCGTCTGGACCGATCCCCGCGCCGACGGCGCCGTTCCCGACCCGTACATCGCGATGGGCCAGACCGCCGAGAACGTCGCGCAGCGGCGCGGCGTGACGAGGAAGGAGCAGGATGCCTTCGCGGCACGGTCGCAGCAGCGCGCCGAAGCGGCGATCGCCTCGGGCTTCTGGTCGAACGACATCACACCGGTCTCCCTGGACGACGGGACGGTCGTCGCGGCCGACGACGGCCCGCGGCCCGGTGTGACGGTCGAGGCTCTGGCGGCACTCGAGCCGGTGTTCCGGCCGGACGGCACGGTGACAGCAGGCAACTGCTGCCCGCTGAACGACGGAGCGGCGGCCGTCGTGGTCGTCTCGGACCGCGTGGTCGACGAGCTGGGTCTGAACCCCCTCGCCCGGATCGTGTCGACCGGCGTGTCGGGGCTCTCGCCGGAGGTGATGGGACTCGGACCCGTCGAGGCATCCCGGCGCGCCCTCGCGCTCGCCGGCCTGTCGATCGACGACATGGACCTCGTCGAGATCAACGAGGCCTTCGCCGCCCAGGTGATTCCGTCGGCACGCGAGCTCGGCGTCGACCCCGAGCGGCTGAATGTGCACGGGGGCGCGATCGCGGTCGGGCACCCGTTCGGCATGACCGGCGCCCGCATCACGTCGACCCTCATCAACGGCCTGGCCGCGACCGGCGGCCGCTACGGTCTGGAGACCATGTGCGTCGGCGGCGGCCAGGGAATGGCGATGGTCCTCGAGCGGATGTGAGCGCGGGATCGTCGCGTAGCGAGGCTTCGCGGGCGACATCCGCGGGCTGAACGGGCATCTTCGAGTCGTCGCGGGTGCGCGGGACTGGAGCGGTGGAAGACCGCTGCCGCGCCCGTTGCGCCCTGGAAGCTCCGATGATCAGATGGATCGATGGACATCGTTGCCGCGCTAGGGGTCGTCGTCGGTGGTTGCGCGTTCTACACCTCGATGAGGGTTGCGAGCCGCGTGAATGCGGGCCGACGCCTCCCGTACTGGCGAAACCCCGACGTGCCGTCGGCAACGGCGATCGGGTTGCGGGCCCTCGGTGTCTTCCTGGTCGCTCTGTCGGCGGGGTTCTTGCCGCCCACGATCGGGTACTGGTCAGCGGTGGTCTCGGCCGCGGCGCTGGCCCCTGGCATCATGGCCATTCCCGCTCACAACCGACGCGTTGCCGCGCTGGAGTAGATCATTGGGGCCGGCTGCGTCGGGCGACGTGCGGATTGACGCCGTTCACCTCACCAGCCGTCGATGTGCAGGACGTCGTCGAGCGGCGCGCGGTGGGCGGGTCGGAAGTCCGTCCCGACGGTGTACGCGACGGGCAGCAGCACGCCTTGACGCACGGTCGGGGGGATGCCGAGGAGTTCTGCGATCTCGCGCTCGTACGCGAGATGCAGGGTCGTCCACGCACTGCCGAGGCCGCGTGCCCGCAGCGCGAGCTGCAGACTCCAGGCGGCCGGGAGAAGAGAGCCCCACAGACCGGCCTGACTCCCAGGCTCGAACTCCTCAGCACCCGCGTAGATCGCGCCGATCACGAGGACGGGGACGTCAGCCATGTGCTCAGCAAGGTAGTCGGCGCTCGACGAGACCCGCTGCTGCACTGCCTGACGCGTCGGGTCGGCGTAGCTCCTGCCCCCGGAGGCGCGATACCGGGCGAAGGATCGCGCATACAACTCGGCGATCGCGGCACGCTTGTCCGGGTCGGTGACGACGATCCAGTGCCATGTCTGCGCGTTGCTTCCTGTCGGTGCCTGAAGCGCGACCTCAAGGGCTTCTCGGACGACGTCGACCGGTACGGGTCGGTCGAGGTCGAGCCGTCGCCGCACCGAGCGGGTTGTCGTCAGCAACTCGTCGGGGCTCAGGGGGAGTACGTCGCTCATGGCTCGACGTTAGCGGGAGCCGCCAGGGCGAGTCTCAGCGATCGGGGACGATACATTCATTCGGGACTTGCTGGAGTCGATTACGGAGTCGTGGATCGCCCGGCGGCCATTCGGGCGCAGGGCCGAGAAAGCGATAGAGCCGCGAGAGAGAACATTCCTCCGCCACGGCCGACGCGCGGCTGCGAGGGACGCAAATGTTCACGCCGTAGACATTGACCCTCGTGTCCCGAGTCGTCCTCTACTCGTCAATGTCGTTCGACGGGTTCGCTACCGTCACAGAGGACGACCTGGCGGTGAAGCTTCTCGGATTCGTGCCTACACCGACCGTCAGCCCTGATCAGCCGGTGTAGAAAGCGGTCAGGAGCGGGCCGAGGCGAGCGGGATCGGCGATGTGCCCGACGGTCTCGACGGTGGCGCGGCGTCCGCCGGGGAGGATTGCGGCGGCCGCATCGGCTGCTGCACCGAAGAAGTCCATGGGCAGTCCGGCCGAGTGCGGGTCGAGCGTCACGCCCGTCGTCAGCAGCACCGGCTGTGCGATGCTCGCCAGCCTCGCTGCCGGAGGCGGCCCGTCGCCAAGACAGGCCGCGTCGTAGCGGAGCGTCGGTGCGAGCACTCGCAGTCCCGGCCAGAACGGCGATGTTTCAGCGGCCGCGATGTCCTCGGGGGACGACCCAGCCAGGCGCATGAATAACCGCAGTGCCTTGTCGCGGTCGTCGACGTCGAGTGCCAGGGAGAGCTCTCTCGTGTACACGTGCCACGCAGCGAGCATCTCCTCGCCGATCAGGTACGGCACCTCGTGTGCGGCGATGCGCTCGACGGGCAGACCCGCTGCTGCTGCCTCGAGGGCGAGCGCGCCACCGGAGGATGCGCCGAACACATGCGCCCGGCCACCGCTGGCTTCCATCACAGCGGCGAGATCCTCGATCTCGCGCTGGAGGGCGTAGGGCTGGGTGTCGTCGCTGTCGCCGCGCCCGCGGCGCCGGTAGACGACAACGGTAAACGTCCCGGTCAGGAACTCGCCGAGGGGCAGGTTCTCCGTACCGTCGTCCAGGCCGCCACTGACGAGAATTACGAGCGGACCGCTATCGCTGAGCCTGTCGTACCCGATGCGGGTGCCGTCGGTGGACGTCACGTAGGCCATCGATCTCCTCCTTCGTTCAGACCTCACGACGCCCCGAGCCAGGGGCCTCAGAAGACCGGTCACTAACGGACCGATAGGGTCCGTTAGAGTAACGCTAACGGACCGTTCCGGTCTGTTCAAGTAGGCTGGCTGCGTGAACAGCGCCGGGGGAGTTCGACGGGGTGGGCGTGCGCGAGAGGCCGCGGAGAACGACGTGCGCATCTTCGATGCCGCTCGCCGAGTACTGACAGCCGACCCTCGCGCGTCCGTAGCCGCTGTCGGCGCCGCTGCCGGCGTCGGCAAGTCGGCGATCTACCTGCGGTACCCGAGCAAGGAAGCCCTCCTGCAGCGGGTCGCGGAAGAGTGCACGCTGCGCTTCACGACCCTGATCGACCACGCTCACGAGGCGTTGGAAGCTGGAAAGCCGCCCTCGGCCGTACTGGACGACTTTCTGTCCGGCATGCTCGAGCTCGACATCCATGCGTTCATGTGGGCTACCAACGGCACCTACACCCCGACGGATGACGACGTCCGCGCGTCCCGGCTCGGTAATGACCGCGGGCTTGCGCTCGTCGCGCGATTCCACGACGCGGGGGTGCTCCGGGCAGACGCGACCTGGAACGATCTGAACGACTGGATCTCAGCCATCTCGACCGTCACCAGTCACGACCCCGGCCGAATCGGGATGCGGCGAAGGCGCATGCTGTCCGCCCTGCGTGCGGGACTCATACCCGGCCACTCCCCGCTCAGCGGAACGGACGCACAACCCATCGACTACTGGCCACTCGGGATCAAGGGTTTCGCGGGTCGCGACGACATCGCCTGATGGTCGGAGGCGCTCCGAGCAGGGGACTGTTGTCGCAGCCGCGATAGAGGAGTAGCCTGCAGGCCTCACGCTCGAACTCCAGCCGTCGACCCACTGGCTATCGCTGCCCGATCGAGAAGACCGAGAACCTCGCATGGAAGTCGACCCTCGCGCACCGGCTGAGCCGGTCACGTTCGCGGGCGGAGTCCTCGATCGATACCGCCACGTCTGCTCCTTCGTGAACGGCGATCGAGAGTCGGACGCGGTGCTGGACCCGTTCATCAGCCAGGGGATCGATCGCGGAGATCGCCTGCTGTATGTGGTCAGCCCCGCGGAGACGGCGACGCCGATCAACCGCATCCGTCGGCTCGGATACGACGCCGGCGACCTGCTGCATCGTCACCGCGGCGAGGTGCACACCTGGGCCGACACCTACCTGCGAACCGGTGACTTCGATCCACAAGACACCTACGATCTGATCGATCACCTGCTGCTCGATCCGGCCGCGCCACAGACGCGCATGATGTGCGACATGGGATGGGCGGCCGATCGCGACGGCGTCGCGGACCAGCTGATCGAGTTCGAAGCGCGGGCCAACTTCATTCATGCCCAGCACCAGCATGTGGTCATCTGCTCGTACGACGCTTCGCTGTTCGACGGGGGCTTCATCGTCGACGTGCTGCGCACTCACCCGATGGTCGTCGTCGGAGGGATGCTGCAGGAGAATCCCTTCTTCGTCGATCCCGCGGAGTTCCTGGAGGAGCGCGCGCGGCTGGCGGCGTCTTGACTTCCGCCGAGTGGAATACGGGCGCTTCCGCTCTCGGTGAGGAGGGGGTCGAAGCCGCGGAATCGCGGCGGTGGTTGCGCGATATGGGCGCGCTCCTCGCGCTCCCAGCCCTGTGGGTCGACCACGAGCCACTCGAGATCGCGGACGGGCTGCTCAGCGTCATCGGAAGCGTCTTGGGGCTCGACAGCGTGTACGCGCGCTTCGACGACCCGCACGATCCCCTCGAGGTGTGGCGGCCGTCCGGGCCGAGACCGCCCGACGAGCTTCAGCCGAAGATCGCAGCGGACGGGCCGTCGACCTCGGGCCTCACGACCGTCGGCTTCGGCACCGGGTCGATCCGCGTTCGCATCACGAGCCTGCCGCTCGCACTCCCGTGGGGCACGGGCCTGGTGCTGGCCGCCAGCCAGCGGGAATCCTTTCCCACCGAGACCGAGACGCACCTGCTCAGGGTCGCCGTCAGCCAGGCGGCCATCGCCATCCACACCGCGCGACGCCTGACGCGCGAGCACGCAGCACGAGCCGCCGCGGAGTCCGGTCTTCGGCGGCAGACTGCTGTGCTCAGCGCCCTCGTCGATGACGTCGAACCGGCGCTGTCGGCGGCGGCGCAGCGTCTGAGAGAAGCGGCCCGACTTGTGGCGGAGTCATCGGTCGACCCGGTCAGCGACGGCCGGCGCGTCTCGAGCGAGCGCGCGCGTCTCTCGGAGGACACGAGCACGCTCGGTCCGCGACCGTCGTTGACGCGGCGCGAGACGGAAGTTCTGGGACTGCTGGCTCAAGGGCTGAGCAACAAGGAGATCGCCGGAGTGATGTGGCTCAGCGACAGGACGATCGAACGTCACATCACCAGCCTGTACCGGAAGATCGGCGTCGTACGACGCAGTGAGGCGACGGCGTTCGCCTTCCACAACGGCATCGGCTAGTCGGCGACCCGCGGGCAGACGCGCCCTCGATGTGAGGGTTTCCCCTCACTTCAGCTTCGCCGCGTCGTCGAATTGGGGGTTTGCCCCGACGAGCGGGACGAGCGAGTGCGGGACCGTCGAAGTCGGGCGCAGTTGCGCACCCCTCGACCGGCAGGAGCCATCATGACCATCACCCAGACCTCTCTCGACGCTGACGAGCAGCACGGCCGCGATGCGGTCCGTCCGTTCCGCGTGGACGTCCCGCAGGCCGCTCTCGACGATCTGCGCGCGCGTGTCCGGGCCACGCGATGGCCTGACCGGGAGATCGTGGACGACGCCTCGCAAGGCGTCCAGCTCGGGGTCCTCCAGAACCTCGCTGCGCATTGGGCCGACCACTACGACTGGCGAGGAGTCGAGGCGCGCCTGAACGAGCTGCCGCAGTTCGTCACCGAGATCGACGGGGTCGACATCCACTTCATCCATGTCCGGTCGCCCCGCGAGGATGCTCTGCCGATGATCGTGACGCACGGATGGCCCGGATCCGTCGTCGAGCAGATGAAGATCGTGGGGCCGCTCACGGACCCGCAATCCCACGGAGGGGACGCTGACGACGCCTTCCACCTCGTGATCCCGTCGCTGCCCGGACATGGGTTCTCCGGCAAGCCGACCGAGACCGGATGGGACCCCATCCGGATCGCGAAGGCGTGGATCGAGCTGATGCGACGACTCGGCTACGACCGCTACGTCGCGCAGGGAGGGGACTGGGGCAACGCGGTCACCGAGCAGATGGCGCTCCTCACGCCTCCCGGCCTCGTCGGCATCCACACGAACATGCCCGCGACCGTCCCGGACTCGATCCAGGAGGCACTGACGAGCGGCGCATCGGCGCCGGAGACCCTGTCGCCGGAGGAGCACGGGGCGTGGGACCAGCTCGCGTTCTTCTACGCGCATGGGCTCGCCTACGCGCAGGAGATGAGCAACCGACCGCAGACGCTCGCTGCGACCGCTGACTCACCCGTCGGACTCGCCGCCTGGATGCTCGATCACGACGCACGCAGCTACGACCTCATCGCCCGCGTGTTCGGCGGCGCATCCGAGGGGCTGTCGAAGGACGACGTGCTCGACAACGTCACGCTGTACTGGCTGACCAACACGGCGGTGTCGTCGGCGCGCCTCTACTGGGAGAGCAAGCTTCCGTTCTTCGCGCCGAAGGGCGTCACGATCCCGGTCGCCGTCAGCGTGTTCCCTGACGAGATCTATGCCGCGCCGCGGAGCTGGGCGATGAGCGCGTATCCGAACCTCATCCACTTCAACCGGCTCGACCGTGGCGGCCACTTCGCCGCGTGGGAGCAGCCGCAGCTGTTCTCGCAGGAGCTGCGTGCCGCGTTCCGGTCCCTCCGATGAGCCGGGAAGGCACCGCGACGGGCGGTTCGGCAGCTATGAGCCCTTCGGGGCTCGGGGCGATCTCGCAGGTGCGCGTCGGCGATCTCGACATCGGGTTCGCGGACCTCGGCCCGGTCGGAGGGCGGCCGGTCGTGCTGCTGCACGGGTGGCCATACGACATCCACAGCTACGCAGACGCCGCTCGGATCCTGGCGGATGCCGGTTGTCGCGTCGTCGTTCCGCACCTCCGCGGATTCGGCACGACGAGGTTCGTATCGCCGGCCACCCGCCGCAACGGACAGCAGGCGGTGTTCGCGCGGGACGTGATCGGTCTGCTGGACGCGCTGCAGATCCAGGATGCCGTCATCGCCGGCTTCGACTGGGGCGCCCGGACGGCGAACATCGTGGCGGCCCTGTGGCCCGAACGGTGCCGCGGTCTGGTGGCCGTCAGCGGGTATCTGATCGGAAGCCCCGAGGCGAACGCGTCGCCGCTGGCGCCGGCGGCAGAGCTCTCATGGTGGTACCAGTTCTACTTCGCCACCGAACGAGGGCGCTCGGGATACGAACGGTACCGAGACGACTTCGCGCGGCTGATCTGGCAGACGGCATCGCCCGGATGGAAATTCGACGAGGGAACCTTCGCCCGAAGCGCGGCATCCTTCGCCAATCCTGATCACGTCGACATCGTCATCCACAATTACCGATGGCGGCTGGGCTTGGCCGAGGGTGATCCTGCGCACGACGACCTCGAGCGGCGCCTCGCTGCGCGGCCGACGATCGCCGTGCCCACGATCACCATGGAGGGCGACGCGAACGGCGCCCCGCACCCCGTCGCGTCGACGTACCGCGACCGCTTCATCGGAGCCTACGAGCACCGGATCGTGGAGGGCGGCGTCGGTCACGATCTCCCTCAGGAGGCACCGCTCGCTTTCGCCGACGCGGTGCGGGATGTGGAGCGTCGTGCCGCGGGTGTCTCGAGAGGGGCGGCGGCGCATGTCCGAGCCTGAAGGGGATCCGGGCACTGCAACGCCCGCCGGGGCGCTGCGGCCGAAGACCCGCTCGGTCGCCCACCGCCGAGCGGGAGAGGACGTTCTGCCCGTCGAGGGCCGGCTCGGCTCGTTCGATCGGGCCCGCGGATGGCTCAACTCGAAGCCGTTGAGCTCGGACGCCCTGCGCGGACGGGTGGTCCTCGTGGACTTCTGGACGTATACATGCGTGAACTGGCTGCGCACTCTTCCGTACCTCAAGGCATGGAACGCGAAGTACGCCGCGTCCGGGCTCACCGTCGTGGGCGTGCACACCCCCGAGTTCCGATTCGAGCGCGACCTGTCGAACGTGATCGCGCGTTCCCAGGATCTGGGAGTGGACTACCCGATCGCCATCGACGACCACTACGGCGTATGGGAGGACTTCGCGAACCACTACTGGCCCGCTGTGTACCTCGCCGACGCGCACGGTCGCGTGCGGTTCCATCACTTCGGCGAGGGCGAGTACGCCATGACCGAGATGGCGATCCAGCAGCTTCTCGTCGAAGCCGGCGCGGAGATCGATCTCGATCTGGTGGACGTGGAGCCTCGCGGTCTCGAGGTCGCCGCGGACTGGGCGTCGCTCGGCTCGCCGGAGACCTACCTGGGCTATGACCGTGCCGACGGCTTCGTGGGCGGGATGTCTGCTCCGTACGACCGACCGCACTCCTTCCCGCCGGCCGGCCGGCTGGGCCGCAACACCTGGAGCCTCGAGGGGGAGTGGTCGGTGACCCGCGAGGCCGTCGAGGTGGCGGCGCCCGGAAGCCGGCTGTCGTTCGCCTTCCGGGCCCGCGACGTGAACCTGGTCGCGGCTCCCGCGCCGGGGCGTGCCGTCCCCATCCGTGTCACCCTCGACGGTGCGCCGATCGGCATCGACCATGGAGCCGACATCGACGCCGACGGCCGCGGCACGATCGTCGACGCGAACACCCTTCAACTGGTTCGGCAGACGGGCGCCGTGGTCGATCGCGTGGTGCAGATCGAGTTCCTCGAGGCGGGTGCGGCAGCGTACTGCCTCACCTTCGGCTGAAGACGAGCCGGGAGCGATCCGTGTACCCCGTATCGGTCGTGGCCTGGACGGTGGCCTTCGTGCTGGTCACCGTCACGGTGACCGGCCTCTCGCGGCGTCTGGGATGGTCGGCACCCGTCATCCTCGTCGCCGTCGGCGGCGCCGCGTCGTACCTTCCCGGGATCCCGGCCATCGAGCTGGAGCCGGAGCTCATTCTCTTCGGGGTGCTGCCGCCACTGCTGTTCGCCGAGGCGGTCCGTACCTCGTTCGTCGACATCCGCCGTCGGCGCGACAGCATCCTCATCCTTTCCGTAGGCACGGTGCTCTTCACCGTCCTTGTCGTCGGGCTCACGGCATGGGCGCTGCTGCCCGTCATCGGACTCGCGGCGGCGTTCGCCTTCGGCGCGGTCGTCGCGCCCAACGACACGGTGGCTGTCGAGGCCGTGGCCAGCAGGATCGGCCTTCCTCGACGCGTGGTGACGGTTCTGGAGGGCGAGAGCCTGCTGAACGATGCTGCCGCGCTCGTCGCCCTCCACGCCGCCGTGCTCGCGATGTCCGCGAGCGTGAGCGCGCAGGCCGTCCTCGGCGAGTTCGTCCTCGCAGTGGTCGTGGGCGTCGGTGTCGGCTTCGTCGTCGGCTGGGTGATGGCTGCGGTCCGGTCTCGGCTGGACTCCGTCGTGCTGGACACCAGCCTCGCCCTCATCACGCCCTATCTCGCCTTCATCGCCGCCCAGGCCTTGCTCGGCTCCGGCGTGCTCGCGGTGGTCGTCGCCGGTCTGTATCTCGGGTACCGATCACCGATCGTGCAGTCCGCGCCTGCCCGCATCGCCGAGACGGTGAACTGGCGCACCATCCAGTTCCTTCTCGAGAACGCCGTCTTCCTGCTCATCGGACTCAATCTCTCCAGCATCGTCGCGGGGGCTGTGCAGACCGGACCCGGGCTGTGGCCCACGATCGGGATCAGCGCCGCCGTGCTGGCCGCACTCGTCATCGCTCGCTTCGCGTTCGTGCTGTCGGTGGCCCTGCTCTTCCGGAAAGGCCCACGGCGCCTGCGGGAGCAGAACGTGCAATGGCGCAACGCCGTGGTCATCGCCGCAGCGAACGTGCGAGGGGTGGTGACGCTCGCCGCGGTATTCCTGCTCCCGCCCGACACTCCGTACCGCGAGTTCCTCCAGTTCCTGGCGTTCGTCGTGGTCGTCGGCACCCTGCTGGGAGGGCTGACCCTGCCGGCACTGGTGCGCCGGCTTCGCCTGCCCCCGCCAGACCGCGTGCAGGAACGGATGCAATGGCAGCTGTTGATGGCCGAAGCGCAGAGCGCCGGTCTGGAGGCGCTCGATGACGCGGTCACGGATGCCGACGAGGAGCGCGTCGTCTCGCAGCTTCGGATCAACGCGACGCTGATCTCGGACTCGATGGAGCGGCGATCCTCGGCTTTCGATTCCGAGTCGTTGATCACCGCCTATGCGCGGCTTCGGGCCGCCATGCTGCGCGCCGAACGCGAGACCGTCCTCGCCGCGCGAGCGGAAGGCCGGTTCTCCGAACCGGCGGTCAAAGGCGCTCTGCGCGCCATCGACGCGGAGGAGCTCGCGTTGCGCGCTACGGCGGCCGGCCAGGACCCGCCCGATCCGGCGCGTTCGCCGGATCGCACCGATCCCACTGCTCGAGGAGGACGAGATGAAGCATTCAGACCCCAGGGCGCAGGCTCTCCCGGGAACGGGGCCAGAGGACAGCGCACGAGAGGCGCCGCGAGCTCGTCGCCACACTCGCCGCCGAGACCGCCGGGCCGTCGAGAGGTATGAGCGGGCATCGACCGGGGCCGTGTTCGGGGCGCCGGTGTCGCCGGCCGAGGTCCACCGGTTCGAGCAGCTGACGATCGCGGAGCTGGACCTGCTGTGGGCCCGATCGCTCCAGGGTCGCCGCCGGCTGGCGGCTACCGGAATCACCGATCGTCCTGTTTCGGAGAGGGCGTCGCAGAGGTGGCTCTGGTGCTTCTTGGCGTCGTTCTCGGCGGGCGCCTTGGGCCCGGGCGCGTGGTGCGGCATGATGTGGCCTCACAGTCGCTGATCGGCGGGTCGGTGTGGGTGCGTGTGTGCCGGATTCGGCGCTCGCGGTGGTGCGGGGTTCGAGGATGGAACCATGACCGATGAGCGGATCACGTCTTTCACCCGGGCAGGCCTGCGGTTCGATGTCTCCGACACGGGACCCCTCAAGGGTGAGCTCGTGCTCCTCCTGCACGGATTCCCCGGGTCTCGGCGCACATGGGGTGAGGTCAGTTCGCTTCTGAACGCCGCGGGACTTCGAACGATCTCTTTTGACCAACGGGGGTACTCCTCGGCTGCTCGCCCGAAGCGTCGCCGCGACTACCGAGCGCGGGAGGCGACCGACGACGTGATCTCGCTCCTCGACCAGATGGGAGCGCACCAGATTCACCTCGTCGGACACGATTGGGGAGGTTTCGTCGCGTGGCGGCTGGCGGCCGCCGCACCCGACCGCTTCACCGGCATGACGATCCTGTCCACCCCGCACCCGCGGGCGCTGCTGCGGTCCACGTTCTCTTCGGCCCAGGCTCTGAGGTCGTCGTACATCGCCTTCTTCCAGTTGCCCGTCGTGCCCGAGATGGTGCTGCGTCGGACGTTGGATGGTCTGCTTGCCGCAACGGGTCTTCCCCGACCGTTCGCGGCGGACTATGCCTCTTTCATGAGGGCACGGGGTGCTCTTCGTGCGGCGCTGCACTGGTATCGAGGCATGTGGCTGCCAGACGGCCGAGCGAGTCGCGCGGCGCGTGGTTCGGCTCGGGTTCCGATCGTCTACCTGTGGGGCCGGCGGGACCAGGCCCTGGGCCGGCGGGCGGCACACTTCACCGGGCGCTACGTCGATGCTCCGTACCGGTTCGTCGTCCTCGACGAGAACCACTGGCTTCCTGAGCGAGTCCCTGAGCGCATCTCCGAGGAGATCGTAGCGAGCGTCCGGCGGGAGACTGCCCCGTCCGAGTAGCGATCAAGGCCCCGCAGACGGGTCTCACCTCTCCTGGTGCTCCGCGGTGGCGTAGCGCGCGACGATCGTCTGCGCTGCCTCATCGATCGCCCGGAGCGTCTCCTCCTCGGTGATCGACCAGGTGCCGTGCACCAGGCGTGGCCAGAAGATCGCTGACGCGATCATGCCGAGAAACTGCGTCGCGGCGACCTCGGAGTCGTCGGTGTCGCCGGAGCGTGCGGTGCTCACCTGGCGGAGGTAGCGCCGCAGCGACTGCAGGACGGGGAGCGTTCCGAAGTCGAAGGTGCGCTCGCGCAGTTCGGGGAAGCGCGGCGACTCCGCAATGATGGTCCGCATCAATCCCAGCATCTGCGGACGGACGAGCACCTCGGCGTAGGCACGGCCGAGGTGGATGAGTCCTGACAGCGAGTCGTCGCCGGGCGGGTCGACCGGTGGAGTATCGGGTGCCTTCCCAGCCGCGAGCACAGTCGCTTCGAAGAGTTCCGCCTTAGACGGGAACTGCTTGAACAGCGTCGCCCTGGAGACGCCGGCGCTCTGCGCCACCCGCGCGAGGGAGGTCCGGTCGTAGCCGATCTCGAGGAACAGCCCGGCGGCGGCGTCGAGGATCGCACCGCGGTTGCGCGCCGCGATGGCCCGATGGTACTCGGAGGGCTCGGGCGTCATGCGACCCAGTATCGCACGAGTGGTGAGTCGGTTGACTCACCTCTGGGGATGGGGCACTCTTAGAGGTGAGACAACCGACTCACCACCCAGAGCGAAGGAGAAGACAATGGCGACGATGATCCACGCGACGGTGACTCTCGACGGTTTCATGGCCGACGCCGACGGAGGCGTCGGCTGGATGTTCGGCATCCCGACTGCTCCCGAAGACGAAGAGGTTGTGGCGAACGCGATGAGCAGAATCGGTGCCGTGGTCGGCGGAGCCAACAAGGCGCAGACGGTTGAGGACGGAGAGGAGCCCTACGGTGGCGCGCTCGAGGTTCCGGTGTTCCTGATGACGCGCTCGCCGCACGAGCCGATCGAGAAGGACGGCACGACGTACACTTTCATCGTCGATGACATCGCCCTCGCCATCGAGACCGCTCAGGAAGCCGCAGGCGACAAGTGGGTCAGCGTGCTCGGCGGCAGTGTTTCGCGACAGTGCCTTCAGCTGGGAATCGTCGACGAGATCCACCTCCACGTCGTTCCGGTGCTTCTCGGCGACGGCATCTCTCTCTTCGCCGGACTGGGGCAGCGCGTCGATCTCGAACGCCTCGAGACCTCAGCCTTCGCTGCCGAAGCCCACCTGACCTATCGGGTCCTCCGCTGAACCCAGCGCTCGAAATCAGGGGCCGGCGGCCGGGGGAACGATCGTCCGCATGACGGTCTTGCTCTTGCCGATGTGCCGCTCGAACGTGAATCCGGCCTTCTCGAACATCGCCCGCGTCCCGTTGTGCAGGAACGAGGACGACGTCTTCTTGCCGGGGACGAGCTCGTTGGGGAACGAGACCACCTCGCCTCCGCCGGCCTTCGCGATCAGCTCCAGCGCGCCGTCCAGCGCCTCGCGCGCAACCCCCGACCGCCGGTGATCGCGGTCGACGAAGAAGCAGGTGATGCGCCACGGAGCCGGACGAGTCTCGTTCGCGTCGTACTGCTTGCGGTGGTAGATGCCCGGCAGCTCCACGGGACTGCCGTACTCGCACCACGCGATGGCGTGATCGCCGTCGAAGACGAGTGCGGCGTGCGCGACGCCCTCCTCCACGAGGCGCCGCTTGAAGGTCGGCCCGTCGTGTTCGCTCTTGACGGTGTGCTCCGTGTCGCCGTGGAAGTACGAGCAGTAACACCCACCCCACACTCCGTTGTGCTTCTGCGCGAGTGCGAGCCACGCCGGAAACGTCTCCGGAGTGAGCGGCTTGATGACATGCGACGTCACGATCGACCCACCGCCTCTGTATCGGTCGAGGGCCTTGCGGCGACTCGGTTCTCACGCGCCGGCGCGAGGTCCGCGCGCCGTG
Organism: Microbacterium yannicii PS01; assembly: GCF_000304335.1. Taxonomy (GTDB): domain Bacteria; phylum Actinomycetota; class Actinomycetes; order Actinomycetales; family Microbacteriaceae; genus Microbacterium; species Microbacterium yannicii_A. The sequence goes on from NZ_CAJF01000008.1 coordinate 124,160, forward strand.
GCGCCAGTCTGCCGATCGGTGGGAGCCCTGGCAAGAGCGCGGCGTTCGCCCCGAATCAGCGTCGCCCACGGATGGCAACCCCCTCGCGAGAACCTCGCGTTCCGATCGATGCTCGGAGCATGACCGATCGAGACGACGTGAAGCAGCCCAACGACCACCTGCCGCCGAAGGAGGAACGCGACCAGGCGGACGCCGTCGAAGAGCCGCGCTATCCCGGGCAGGACGGCGTCGAAGGCGAATCGCCGGTGAACCCCGAAACCGCCGCCGAACCCGACAGGCCCCTTCCTCACGGGGTCGACAAGATGCGGCCGTCCGGACGGTGAGCATCCGGCGAGCGCTGCCCGAGACCGCGGACGGCGCTCGCCGAGTCACGTTCCGACGCGTTCGTCAACCCCCATTGTGCTGGCGTTCCTGGCGTCGATCGTAGAGGCCCATCACCTCGCGAAGTCGCCGCCGACCAGGAGGGAACGCCCATGCGCACCCACGCACCCGCCGATCAGATCGCTTCCGCACCGCCGCAGCGCCGGCGACCCGAACTCCTCTGGGTCGGCGAGGGCGGATGGGTCGCCTGCGATCCCGAAGCGGACGCCGACGATCCAGGACGGGTTCTGGCCTACCTCGAGTGCAAGGACTCGGTCGTCTACGTCCTCTTCGTCAGAGGACGGACGGAGGTCGTCGAGTTCGAGTCGCTGCGCGCGGCGATCGATGCCGTCGACGCGATCCTGGTGGGCGGTGTGCGCGCCAAGAAGCGGCCGATCTCGATGCGGTGACGACGCCGCCGCTCAGGCGACCTGATGTGCTGGCGCCGATCTGCTCCTATGATGTCGGCGTGGAGGCTCTCAGAGCCGATGTCGTCCAAGACATCCGCTTCGCGCGCTCGGCAGACGGCGTCGGGATCGCCTACGCCGTGCACGGATCCGGGCCGCCGCTGCTGATCGACGCCTGCTGGCTGAGCCACCTGCAGTTCGACTGGGAGAGCCCCGTCTGGCGTCACTACCTCGTCGAGCTCGGCAAGATCGCGACCGTCATCCGTTACGACGAACGGGGCCACGGGCTGTCGGACCGTGGCGTCACCGACCACAGCCTCGAGGCCCGGGTGGGCGACCTCGAAGCCGTCGTCGAGGATGCCGGACTCGACCGGTTCGCCCTCATGGCCATGGCGCAGGGCGGCCCCATCGCGCTCGAGTACGCGGCCCGGCATCCCGAGCGCCTGACCCGGCTCGCGTTCTACGGGAGCTATGCGGGAGCGCAGGCCGGAGCGTCGAAGGAAGAGCTGGAGCTGCTCGAGGCGTTCGAGGCCCTCATCAGGGTCGGCTGGGCGCGTCCCACCTCCGAGTTTCGTCGGGTCTTCAGCAGCATGATGATCCCGGGCGGCACCGAGGAGCAGATGCGCTGGCTGGATGACCTGCAGCAGATGGCCTGCGACACCGAGACGGCGGTGATCTCACGCACGCAGCGTCAGGTGTCGGACGCCAGCTGGCGGATGCCCGAGCTCGACCTGCCGACCCTGGTGATCCACAGCCGGGGCGATCAGATGAACGACTTCCACCACGCACGGGAGCTGGCCGCCGGCATCCGCGGCGCCCGGCTGGTCGCGCTCGACAGCAACAACCACATCGTCCTCGCCGACGAGCCGGCGTGGCCCGCGTTCATGGGCGAGATCACGCGGTTCATGGAGCCTGACCGCGAAACCGCTCTCGCCGATCCGCCCGAGGACGTCGCCGCGTTGATCTCACTGCGAGAGCTTGACATCCTGCGGCTCGCGGCCGCCGGATACGACAACGACGCCATCGCGGCCGAGCTCTTCCTCTCTGTGCGGACCGTGGAGCGGCACCTCCAAAACGCTTACGCGAAGCTTGGGCTGAGCGGACGGACCGCCCGCACCGCCGCCGTGGGGCGCCTGCTGTCGGGCACGTAGCACTACGCGTCAGCCGCCACTCGGCCCTCCTGCGGGCGCAGGCGTTGCGCGTCGGCGCCGATGTGGCGCGGGATGGCTGCTTCCTACCGTGGTGACATCACCCACCACAGGAGGAACCAGATGTCATCCTTTACCAGCACCACCGGCACGATCACGGCGACGGACGAGGACCGCACCCTCAAGGCGAAGCACGCAGCGATGTGGGCGAGCGGGGACTATCCGGCCGTCGTCGACCGAATCGTCCACCCGCTCGGCGGCATCCTCGTCGACGCCGTCGATGTCTGCACCGGACAACGCGTGCTCGACGTGGCGGCCGGCACCGGCACCTCGGCGATCCCGGCCGCCCGGCGCGGCGCCGAAGTGATCGCGACGGACCTCACTCCCGAGCTGCTCGCCGTCGGACGAGGCCGCGCGGAGGCGGAGGGGGTCGACCTGACGTGGCAGACCGCCGACGCCGAAGCGCTGCCGTTCGCCGACGCCGACTTCGACGTCGTTCTGTCGAGCATCGGCGTGATGTTCGCCCCGCATCACCAGCTGGCCGCAGACGAGCTCGTGCGCGTATGCCGTCCGGGCGGGACGCTCGGAGTTCTCAGCTGGACGCCGAGCGGCTTCATCGGGCAGCTCTTCGCGACGATGAAGCCCTACGCGCCGCCGCCCCCTCCCGGTGCCTCACCGGCCCCGCTGTGGGGCAGCGTCGAGCACGTCCGGGCGCTGTTCGGCGATCGGGTCGAGGAGGTCGTCGCGCGGCAGCAGACCCTGCAGGTCGCGGGATTCGCGACGGGCGCGGACCTTCGCGACTTCTTCAAGGCCACCTATGGTCCGACCATCGCCGTCTACCGGTTCATCGCCGACGACGCCGCGAAGGTCGCGAAGCTGGATGCCGAGATCGCCGCGTTGGCCGATCGGTTCTCCGACGGCGGGGTCATGCCGTGGGAGTACCTCATCGTCACCGCGAGACGTCGGGAGGAGCGACCGTGAACCCGCTGATGATCGGCGGGCTGCTGCCCGACGGCCGCCGAACCAGTCAAGAGGCAACCGCCCGTCATGCCGCACTGGCGGCCCGTCGGCGTCCGGTGAAGACCGCCCGCCCTCGGTTCGTGGCCTGGCGCCTCGTTCCGCAGACGTGAAGGAAGCGACGCGCCATGGTTCTTCTTCTCGCTCTCGTGGTCATCGCCGTCGGCGCCGCTCTCAGCGCCGTCGTCGTCACCATCCGCGACACCCCGCGCCGGGTGCGGACGATCTGGTCGTACGACACCCGCACTCCATCCCTCTGACGATCGCGCAGCGAACCCTCACTCCCCGACCGGGGCAGCGGGGGTTCGCTGTCGTTCGTTGCCGGAAAGGGCGCGGCTCTGCCACGCTGACGGCATGCCTGGCCATCGCTCGCCCCTGCTCGCCCTCCTCGTTTCGGGAGCCTTGCTGCTCACGGGCTGCGGCTCGGCGGCGGCTGCGCCGACCGCTGCGCCGACGCCCAGTGAGACCCCGCCTCCGGTGACCGCGGTGGATCTCGCCGCGGGCGAGGATCACGACGGTGTCGACGTCGAGGTCGCAGGACCCTCGCAGGTCGTCTTCCGCGAGATCACCCTTCGTCCCGGCGCCGGTACCGGCGAGCACTGCCACGCCGGACAGCTCATCGCAGTCGTCGAGCAGGGCGCTCTGACCCACTACGCGCCGATCTACCCGACCGGCGTGCACATCTACCGCGCCGGTGACGCGATCGTCGAGGGCGCCGGGTACCCGCATCAGGGGATCAACGAGGGTGACGAAGACGTCGTCCTTCTCGTGACGTACGTGATCGCCGAAGGTGAGCCGCTCGCCCAGACCGACCTCAGCCAGTGTGACGCGGTCGAGGCGCACTGACCCACCCCGGCCACAATCACGCGCCTCGTCTCAGGCGTCCGGAACGAAGAGCGCGACGGCGTCTGCCACGAGCGCCGGGCGCTCAGAGCCCTCGAGCTCGACCGTCGTGCGCAGCACCACACGGTGCCCCTGCGGAGTCGCGTCGACGGACGCGACCTCGGTCACCGCGCGGACGCGCGAGTCGACGACCACCGGCTGCAGGAACCTGACTCGGTCGAGGCCGTAGTTCACGACCATCGACGTTCCATCGACAGCGAGAAGACCGGCCGTGAGTCGGGGAAGCAGTGACAGAGTGAGGTAGCCGTGGGCGATGGTGGCGCCGAAGGGACCGGATGCCGCGCGCTCGGCGTCGAGGTGGATCCACTGCCAGTCCTCGGTGGCGTCCGCGAACGCCTGGACGCGCTGCTGATCGACGGTGAACCAGTCGCCGGTGGCCGAGCGCCCGACGGCATCCGTCAGTTCAGTGGGGGAGTCGAGTGAGATGCTCATGCGCGCGGACCTCCCGCGACGTAGAGCACCTGGCCGGAGACGAAGCCGGCCTCTTCCGAGCAGAAGAAGGCGGCGGCGGCCGCGATGTCTTCGGGATAGCCCGCGCGCTGCACCGGGATCTCGTTCGCATTGTGGGCGATGAAGTCCTCGAAGCTGACACCGAGGCGGTCTGCTGTCGAGCGCGTCATGTCGGTCACGATGAAGCCGGGCGCGATCGCGTTCGCGGTGACCCCGTACCGGCCGAGTTCGATCGCGAGCGTCTTGGTGAAGCCCTGCATCCCCGCCTTGGCGGCGGCGTAGTTCGCCTGCCCGCGATTGCCGAGGGCCGACGTCGACGACAGGTTCACGATGCGGCCCCAGCCCTCCTTCACCTGGTGCTCCTGCACCGCGCGCGTCATGAGGAAGGCGCCGCGCAGATGCACCGACATCACCGCATCCCAGTCCTCCTCGGTCATTTTGAAGAGCAGGTTGTCACGGATGATGCCGGCGTTGTTGACGAGGATCGTCGGCGCCCCGAGCTCTTCGGCGACACGGGCCACGGCTCGCTCGACCGACGCGGCGTCCGACACGTTCGCGCCGACGGCAAGCGCCCGGCCCCCGGCATCCGTGATCGCGGTCACCGTGCCCGCGCACTGCGATTCGTCGAGGTCGAGCACCGCGACGGCGTGTCCGTCGGTGGCGAGGCGCTGCGCGGTGGCCGCGCCGATGCCGCGCGCGGCGCCGGTGACGATGGCGATTCTGGTCATGCGTCTTTCCTTTCGAGAGATCGGGCGGGGTCGAACGTGATCAGCTGGCGCAGCTCTCCGCCCGCGGCGAGCCGGTCCATGGCCGCGTCGATGTCGCCGAGGCCGATGCGAGACGAGACGAGACGTTCGAGCGGCAGGCGTCCGGCCCGCCAGAGCTCGATGTAGCGGGGGATGTCACGGCTCGGCACGGCCGACCCGAGGTAGCTGCCGACGATGGTGCGCGCCTCGGCGGTGAGCTGCAGCGGTGACACGCGCGCACGCGCGTCCGGCGCCGGCAACCCGACGGTGACCGTCGTGCCGCCCGGTGCGGTGAGTGCGAGCGCGGTCTCGAGGGCCGGCGCCGCTCCGGCGGCCTCGACGACCACGGGCGCGCGGATGCCGCGGTCCACGGCATCCGCGGGCGTGAGCGCCTCGACGGCGCCGCACGCGCGTGCGAGATCGAGCTTGCCGGGCACGGTGTCGACGCCGATCACGTCGTGGCCCAGGGCGACGGCCACCAGCAGGGCGGCCATGCCCACTCCGCCGAGGCCGACCACGATGACGCGGTCGTCCTGCGCCGGTCGGCCGGCGTTGATCACGGCGCCGCCGCCCGTGAGCACGGCGCAACCGAGCAGGGCGGCGATGTCAGCAGGGACGTCGGCGTCGACCGGCACGACCGACGTGCGACTGACCACCGCGTGGGTCGCGAACGCCGACACGCCCAGGTGGTGGTTCACGGGCTCCGCACCGGCAGCAGTGGCGCGCTGCAGGCGGACGCCTCCGCCGATCAGCGTGCCGGCGTTGTTCGCCGCCGTGCCGGGGGCGCACGGCAGGCGGCCGTCGGTGCGGCATCCCTCGCAGTCGCCGCAGCGGGGAAGGAAGGTCATCACGACCCGGGCGCCCGCTTCGACGTCTGTCACTGCGTCGCCGACGACCTCGACGATGCCCGCCGCCTCGTGGCCCAGCAGCATCGGGGTCGGGCGCACACGATTGCCGTCGACGACGCTGAGGTCGGAGTGGCAGACGCCGGCCGCCTCGATGCGCACGAGGAGCTCGCCCGGTCCCGGCGGATGCAGCTCGAGCTCGCCCACGGTGAAGGGGTGGGACTGAGCGTAAGGCGCCTCAGCGCCTGAGCGCTCCAGCACAGCTCCGGTGATCAGCATCCGACCTCCTCGTCGAGTTCGTCCTGGTGTGCCGGCATCGTCGCCGGGTCGACGCGTGCGCCGATGGAGTCCACCATACCGACCAGGCGGTATGTTCGCGAATCGCGCGAGACGCCGAAGCCCTCAGCTGTCGAGGCGCTCCCGAAGTCGGCGGGCAACTTCGGCGGTCGGCATCGCGCGCGGGAACACCGCGACGACGACATCATCATCCCCGCTCGCGGCGGAGGCGCCGTCCGTCCGAGGCAGGACGCCGAAGCGGCGTCGCGCGTCGTCGAGAGCCGTGCGCAGCACCGAGACCGGCACCTTCTTCGTGCCGCGCAGCAGCTGGCGCAGCACGTGATTGTGGATCGCGGTGATCAGCGCCGAGAAACCCACGGCATCCAGGGGATCCAGGCCGGGCAGTGACGCGCGGAGGTATTCGTCGAACAGCCGCTCATAGCGGAAGACCGTGACGATCTCGCGATCGCGCAGCGCGGGCACGCCGCGCACGACGGCGTAGCGCCGCCGCGCGAGCTCGGGATCCGCCACGAAATGGGTGTACACGAGGACGGATGCCTCGCACACGGCCTGCCAGGGATCGTCGTGGGGCTGGGCGAGGAACGCGCGCAGTCGGTCGAGCTGCACCTCGTGATCGGCGAAGACGACGTCGTCCTTCCCGCCGAACTGCCGGAAGAACGTCGAGCGCGAGACGCCCGCGGCCTGGGCGATCTGCTCGACCGACGTCTGGTCGAAACCCTGCCGGGCGAACAGCTCGAGGGCGGCGGCCACGACGGCCGCGCGCGGCGCGGCCTGTGAGGCGGGGGCGGCAGCAGTGTCGGACATCTCGGGGAGAGCCTAGTCCTCGCGCGCGCTCGGCTCGCACCCGGGAGAGGGCCTGTCAAGACGCTGGATGATCGGCGCCGGGGCGACTTCACTGGGGAGATGACGACTGGGGGAGTGACGACTGGGGAGATCATGAGCGGGGAACGGATCACCGGGGCGATGACGCCGATCTGGAAGCTCGATTCCGAACGGGTGAGCGGCACGCCGTTCGAGACGGGCACGCATCGCGACGTCGTCATCGTCGGCGCCGGGTTCACAGGTCTGGCAACCGGACTGATGCTCGCCCGCGCGGGGCGCGACGTGTCGATCATCGAGGCGGGGGAGGTCGGCGAACTCGCGTCGGGAGCCAACACGGGCAAGCTCTCGCTTCTGCAGGGCTCCACGCTCTCGACGCTGCGCCGCCATCACCCGGCGCGCCTGGTGCGGGCGTATGTCGATGCCAATCGCGACGGCGCAGAGTGGCTGACTTCCATGGCCGACGAGCTTGGCGTGCCGTTCTCGCACCGCACCTCTTATTCGTATGCGCAGACGTCCGACGGGGTGGGGACCGTGGACGCCGAGGTGCGCGCGGCCCTCGAGGCCGGTCTGCCGGTACGACGGGTCGAGCCCGACCTGCTCGCGCAGTCACCCTTCCCCGTCGTGGATGCCGTCACCTTGGACGAGCAGGTCGCGATCGATCCTCAGCAGATGCTGATAGCGCTGGCGCGGGCGTATCTCGCCGCCGGCGGGGTGCTGCACACCGGCGTGCGCGTGACCCAGGCCCACACCGCGCCGCGCGCGGGCGTCGAGACCACCCAGGGCTACGCCGCCGCCGACCAGGTCGTGCTCGCCACAGCGACACCGATCATCGACCGCGGTCTCTATTTCGCCAAGGTCCGCGGACTGCGCTCCTCGTGCGTGGCGTTCGCCACCGACGCGCCTCTGCCGGAGGGCCTGTACCTCTCGGTGGACGGTGAGACCAAGTCGGTGCGCTCGATCACGCCCGCCGACGGACCGGCCGGCGCCGCCCAGCTCATCGTCGGCGGGAACGGCTTCCCGGTCGGACGCTCGGAGTCGCCGGCCGAGCGCGTCGACGAACTCGTCGCGTGGACGAAGAACCACTTCCCGGGCGCAGAGCCCGTGGCAGCGTGGTCGGCACAGGACTACCAGTCGCACGACCTCATCCCCTTCGTGGGGGCGATGCCGCGCGGGCTCGGGCGGATCCGCTTCGCGACCGGCTACGGCAAATGGGGGCTGTCGAACGCCCCCGCTGCCGCCTTGCGGATCGTCTCGGAGATCCGCCGGGTGCCGCGACGGGACCGACCCGACTGGATGAACGTCATCTCGACCCGTTTCACGGTGCCCGCCGACCTCGCGCGCGGCGGCGTCGAGAACCTCCGCGTCGGCTGGGAGGCGGCATCGGGATGGCTCGGCGCGCAGGCGGTGCCGGCGCCGGTGCACAGGCCGGGCGAGGGAGAAGGCGTGGTGGCGAACCGCGCCGGGCATCCGGTCGGCATCTCCACCGTCGACGGCGTCACGCGGGCCGTCAGCGCGGTGTGCCCGCACCTCGGCGGCGTACTCCGGTGGAACGACGCCGAGCTCACATGGGACTGCCCGCTGCACGCCTCGCGGTTCACCGCGCAGGGGAGCCGGATCGAGGGCCCGGCGCTGTGCGACCTCGCGCGGCTGCCCCGTGTTCCGGGCGAGGAGATCGACCAGACCGTTCCTACGCCGGGATGACGCTCCTCGGCCGTCTCTGCGCACATCCTTCACGATGCGTTGAACGCTCGTGCGGACCGCTGCGGTCGGGGGCGTCCAGCCAGCGGTAGTAGGCTGGGGAACTGGTCGATATCTCGACGTCGAGACGCTTTTCGCGTCGTCCCACCCCATTCGCCACCTGCGAAGGAATGCACTGTGGATCTGTACGAGTACCAGGCACGTGACCTTTTCGAGAAGTACGAGGTGCCGGTTCTCGCCGGCATCGTCGCCGACACGCCGGAGGAGGTGCGGGCCGCGGCCGAGAAGATCGGCGGAGTCGTCGTCGTCAAGGCGCAGGTCAAGACCGGCGGCCGTGGCAAGGCCGGCGGCGTGAAGGTCGCGAAGACCCCCGACGAGGCGTACGAGGCCGCGAAGGCCATTCTCGGCCTCGACATCAAGGGCCACGTCGTCAAGCGCGTCATGGTCGCGCAGGGCGCGCGCATCGACAAGGAGTACTACTTCTCCGTGCTGCTGGACCGCGCGAACCGCTCGTACCTGTCGCTGTGCAGCGTCGAGGGCGGGATGGAGATCGAGGAGCTCGCGGTCGAGCGTCCCGAGGCTCTCGCACGCATCGACGTGAACCCCGGCACCGGGATCGACAAGGCGAAGGCCGTCGAGATCGCCGAGGCCGCCGGGTTCGACGCCGCGCTCGTCGACAAGGTGAGCGACGTCTTCGTCAAGCTCTACAACGTCTACAAGAGCGAGGACGCGACCCTCGTCGAGGTCAACCCGCTCGTCCTCACCGAGGAGGGCGACATCATCGCCCTCGACGGCAAGGTCACCCTGGACGAGAACGCCGAGTTCCGCCACGCCGGTCACGCCCTGCTCGAAGACAAGGACGCCGCCGACCCGCTCGAGGCCAAGGCCAAGGAGAACGACCTCAACTACGTCAAGCTCGACGGGCAGGTCGGCATCATCGGCAACGGTGCGGGCCTGGTCATGTCCACCCTCGACGTCGTCGCCTACGCCGGCGAGAACCACGGCGGCGTCAAGCCCGCCAACTTCCTCGACATCGGCGGCGGCGCATCGGCCGAGGTCATGGCCGCGGGACTGGACGTCATCCTGGGCGACCCGCAGGTCAAGAGCGTGTTCGTCAACGTCTTCGGCGGCATCACCGCATGCGACGCGGTCGCCAAGGGCATCGTCGGCGCCCTCGCCGAGCTCGGCTCGACCGCGTCGAAGCCGCTCGTCGTGCGCCTGGACGGCAACCGCGTCGAAGAAGGTCGCAAGATCCTCCAGGACGCCAACCACCCGCTCGTCACCCTGGCCGCCACGATGGACGAGGGCGCCGACAAGGCCGCCGAGCTCGCCAACGCCTGACGCTTCGACGAGCTCAGCGACCGGATAGAAAGAACAGAAATGTCGATCTTCCTCAACAAGGACTCCAAGGTCATCGTCCAGGGCATCACCGGCGGCGAGGGCACCAAGCACACCGCACTCATGCTCAAGGCCGGCACCGATGTCGTGGGCGGCGTGAACGCGCGCAAGGCCGGCTCCACGGTGCTGCACAAGGACAAGGACGGCAACAGCGTCGAGCTGCCCGTCTTCGGATCGGTCGAAGAGGCCATCGAGAAGACCGGGGCCGACGTGTCGATCGCGTTCGTCCCCGCCGCCTTCACGAAGGCCGCGATGGTCGAGGCCATCGACGCCGAGATCCCGCTGCTCGTGGTGATCACCGAGGGCGTGCCCGTCGGCGACTCCGCCGAGGCGTGGGCCTACGCGACCGCGAAGGGCAACAAGACCCGTATCATCGGGCCGAACTGCCCGGGCATCATCACGCCCGACGAGTCGCTGGTCGGCATCACCCCGGCCAACATCACCGGCAAGGGCCCGATCGGACTCGTGTCGAAGTCGGGCACCCTGACGTACCAGATGATGTTCGAGCTGCGCGACATCGGCTTCTCGACCGCCATCGGCATCGGCGGCGACCCGGTCATCGGCACGACGCACATCGACGCGCTCGCCGCGTTCGAGGCCGATCCCGAGACCAAGGCGATCGTGATGATCGGCGAGATCGGCGGCGACGCCGAGGAGCGCGCTGCCGACTTCATCAAGGCCAACGTCACCAAGCCGGTCGTCGGCTACGTCGCGGGCTTCACCGCCCCGGAGGGCAAGACGATGGGCCACGCCGGCGCGATCGTGTCAGGTTCTGCCGGAACCGCGCAGGCCAAGAAGGAGGCCCTCGAGGCCGCCGGCGTCAAGGTCGGCAAGACGCCGTCCGAGACCGCCGCCCTGATGCGCGAGATCGTCGAGTCGCTCTAGAGCTCCTGAACTTCTGAAGGGGCGGATGCCGCAGCCACAGGCTCGGCGTCCGCCCCTTCTCGAATTCGCGCGGCGTGCCGTCAGCCGGCGTTTCCGGCCAGCTTCGACAGCACGCCCGCGCGGGTCTCGTCTTCGCTGGCCAGCACGCCGCCGTTGGCGACGTGGTCGGCCGCGACCTCTTCGAACATGATCCGCACATCCTGCCGGCGTGCGCCGAGCGCCTCGACGGCGGCGCGCGTGACCTCCTCGGCGAAGCGGCGGCGCTGGTCGACCGTGCGACCGGGAAGAAGCTCGACTCTGATGTTGGGCATACCTCGACGATATGGGTGATGCGCCGGACTGCTCGTCGCCGACCGTATCGTGGAGTCATGCCGCTGACCGGAGAGTACAAGCCGTCCACGTCCGAATGGGCCCGCACGCAGGCCGAGAGATACGAGGCCTCGAACGGGCAGGAGGCGAACACGCTGCGGGGTGTCCCGATCATCGTCCTGACCACCGTGGGGGCGAAGTCCGGCGCTCTGCGCAAGACCGCGCTCATGCGCGTGGAGCACGAGGGACGGTACGCTGTCGTCGCATCGAAGGGTGGCGCACCCGACGAGCCGAAGTGGGCCGAGAACATGCGCCGGCACTCGCACGTCGAACTGCAGGACGGCGCCGCCACGCGCGACTACACCGCGCGAGAGCTGTCGGGCGACGAGCGATCGGAGTGGTGGGCGCGTTCGACCGCGGTGTGGCCGGACTACGACCGGTACCAGACGAAGACCGACCGGCAGATCGCCGTGTTCCTGCTGGAGCCCCACGACGCCTGAGGACCGGCAGATGACGAGCGCTGCCTGATCGAGGACGGGGGTTCTCGAGACACGAAGCGATCCTGAGCCGTCGCGCCGCATCGCCCCCCTAGACTCAGCCCCGTTAGGGGGCCGCGTGACCGGGGATACGCGAGTCGAAACCGCTGCGCTCGAAAGAACTGCGCGCCGGTGGGAGATCGCTCTGGCGTGCCTGGGCGCGGCTCTCGTCGTGGCCGCGGTGACCGTCGCGACGATGACCGCCCTCCCACCCACGCTTGCGAACATCGCCAGTGAGGTCTCGGACGGGCGGACGGCGACGACTCTGGGCGACGCGTCGGTCGTCGTGCCGGCCGAGTGGATCGTGCGGCGCGAGTCGGCGGATGCCGTCGAGGTACGCACTCCCGACGGCGCACTGCGCGCACGGCTCGATGTCGTGACCGAGACCCCGTCCCAGGTGATCGAGGACGCCGAGCTCGAGGGCGTCGTCCGCACCGAGGTGCTGGCGTCCGGTCTGACGGCCGTGCACGCCGATGCCGGGCGGGCTGGTGAGGGACGCGGCGATGACGAGCTCAGCATCGTGGCGGGCGTCGGCGAACCTGCCCTCGAGCCGAGCGTGCGCGTCGTGGTCACGGTGAATGCGGCGGACGCCCCGGCCTATCGCGCGGCGGTCGGCGCGCTGATGGAGGGGATCCGCCGGTGAGGGCACGGCGCGCGCTCGTGCTCGGTGCCACAGCGGCGCTCGTGCTCACGGCGTGCGCGCCCGCGTCCCGCGAAGACTGGACGCCCCCCTCGTGGCAGCAGGGCATGGTGCACACCACCGAGCCCGTCGACGAGATCGAGGCGAGCGGACCGCTCGCGCCGGCGCTCCTTCCGATACGCCTGCGCAACGACGAGCTGGGCATCCAGGCGAGGGTGACCCTGTTGCCCGAGGGTCCGACGACGACCACCTTCAACGCCGCGGTGGAGCAGCACCTTCGCGGGGCGATCGACGGTCGGGTCGCGGCATCCGGAGTCGCGTACGCGCCGTCGGCCCCGCCCGCCGGCGCCGGTCTCGGCGACCGCCGCTGCACGCTCGAAAGCACCCGCCGGCCCGCCGCCGACCTGCTCGCCGACTCGGCGCTCGGCCCCGCGGGCGGGATGGGAACGGCCGTCGTCTGCGGCATCGTCCTGGCAACGGGGCCGTTCCTCGGCGAGAGACTGCGGGTGGTGACGGGCGAGGAAGGCACCGTCGTCTCCGACTCCACCGCGATCGTCTACGCCGACGTCCTCACCGGCGAGGCGATCGCCGCCGATGGACTCTGGGCGGGAGGGGCCGCCGAGGCGCTCAGCGCCGGCATCGTCGAGAGCGTCCGGCGCGAGGCGGGCGCCCTGAGCCAGCGACCTGCATCGGCCGGCGATGAGGGGCAGCTGGCGGCGATCCGCGCGGCCCTGTCGTCAACGGTGCCGTCGGCGGAGGGCTTCGTGATCACGCTCGCGCCCGGCTTCGTGTCGCCCGATCTCGCCGCACTCGGAGTTCCGCCCACGACCGAGCCGATCTCGATCGCGGTGCCGCCGAACGTCGCCGCGCCGCTCGTCTCGCCGTTCGGCGCACGTGTGCTCGCAACGCTCGCAGAGCCGTATGCCGGTCCGCTCGCCGCGCCGGCCGGAGACCGCACGATCGACTGCGCGCTCGTCCCCTGTGTCGCCCTCACGTACGACGACGGGCCGTCGGGACTGACGCCGGCGATCCTCGACGAGCTGTCGGCTCGCGACGGCGCCGCCACGTTCTTCGCGATGGGCGAGAACGCGCGCGGGCACGCCGAGACCCTCGCCCGGATGACCCGTGAGGGTCATGAGGTGGAGGGACACACCTGGAATCACCCGCACCTGCCGCGGCTCACGCCCCGGGAGGTGGCCGCGCAGATCCAGGATTCGACCAGGGCTCTCGAAGCCGCGTCGGGGCAGCGGATCACTGCGTTCCGCCCGCCGTACGGCGAGTTCACTCCGGAGGTACTGGCCGCCGCGGGCATGCCGGCGATCCTGTGGGACGTCGACGCCCTCGACTGGCAGGGGCCGTCCGACGACGTGCTGACCGGCCGCGCGGTCACCCAGCCGCGACCGGGATCGATCGTGCTGCTCCACGACATCCACGAGCGCACCGCGCGCACCGCCGGCGCCGTCATGGACGGGCTGCTCGATCGGGGCTTCGTGCTCGTGACCGTCCGCCAGCTGTTCGGCGGCGAGCTTCCCGCTTCGGGTGCGTGGCGCCGGGCGCCGGGCTAGGCTCCGAAGCATGAGCGAGAGTCGTCCGGCGGCCGCGCCGGGATGGGTGAGAACGGTCATCTGGTTGCTGGCGATCGCCGTCGCCGTCATCGGCGTCGTGGCGGCGGTGGCGTCCAGCAGCTGGTTGCCCCTGGTTCTGTTCGCCGGACTGTTCCTTCCGATGCTGCCGTTGGGCACGCGCCGCACCACCCGCTGACCCATCCCCGGGGCTGCGCCCGACCAGAGCCGTAGCCCGCGCCGGACCGTGTGGGGTGCATGCGATACTTCCGCCGTGACCGACATCGAGCTCGCCCGCATCCCGGCAGGCGCCGTCGCGTTGCACGACGCCCGACGCAAGAGGCGGTGGACCGTCGATCTGGAGCCGTTCCAGATCGGCGTCTACCCGGTCACTCAGGAGCAGCTCGCCGAGATGCTCGGTGAGACCGCGGACCACCCGCGCCGCCCGGCCACCGATGTCAGCTGGCTGCGCGCGATCCGGTTCTGCAACGCGGCGTCGGAGTGGGAGGGCTTGGACCCCGCGTACTCGTTCGACGGAGAAGACGTCACATGGCACGTCGACGCAGACGGGTACCGGCTGCCGACCGAGGCCGAGTGGGAGTACGCGTGCCGCGCGGGATCGACCGGTCCGCACTACGGCCCGCTCGCCGAGATCGCGTGGACCAGCGCCGACGGCGTCCGCAGCCCGCAGGACATCGGCGGCAAGCTGCCGAACCTCAACGGCCTCTTCGACACGCTCGGGAACGTCTGGGAATGGTGCTGGGACTTCCTCGACCCGGCCCGTTACCGCGACTACCGCGTCTTCCGTGGCGGCGGTTTCGCCGACGACGCGTTCAGCGTGCGGTCGTCCACCCGCCGCGGTGGAGCGCCGCGCATGCACCACGACGACGTCGGCTTCCGTGTCGCGCGAGGCGGTTTCGACAGCGAGAACGCGGCGCAGGGCTGGTCGGCCGCGGCCGACGACGAGCGCGAGACCGCGGACGGTCCGCTCCCATCCGGCTGGACGCCGCGCGCCTGACCCCTCGACGCCTATGTGCCGAGCAGCACCTCGATCGGCCCGCGCGCGAAGTAGAGCAGGAATCCGGCCGCGACGATCCACAGCAGCGGGCTGATGTCGCGTGCCTTGCCCGACAGTGATCGCAGCACGACCCAGGAGATGAACCCTGCTCCGATGCCGTTGGCGATCGAGTAGGTCAGCGGCATCACGGTGATGGCGAGGAACACCGGGAGCAGCACCGCGAAGTCCGACAGGTCGATGTACTTGATCTGCGACATCATCAGCGCGCCCACGATCACCAGCGCGGCGGCGGCGACCTCGCTGGGAACGATCGATACGAGCGGCGTGAAGAACATCGCCACCAGGAACAGCGCTCCCGTCACGACGTTCGCCAGCCCGGTGCGGGCTCCTTCGCCGATGCCCGATCCGGACTCGATGAACACCGTGTTCGACGAGCTCGATGTCAGGCCACCGGCGACGGCTCCGATGCCCTCGACGATGAGCGCGGACTTGATGCGCGGGAAGTCGCCCTTCTCGTTGGCGAGTCCGGCCTCCTTCGACAGGCCGGTCATGGTGCCCATCGCGTCGAAGAAGTTCGTGAAGACGAGGGTGAAGACGAGCATGAGCGCCGCGAGCACGCCGATGCGCTCGAACGAGCCGAACGAGATCTGGCCGACCAGCGACAAATCGGGCACGCTGACGAGCGACGCGGGCAGCTCCGGCACCGACAGGCCCCATCCGCCCGGGTTCACGGTGTCGCCGTCGATCTTGGGGCCGAGGTTCCAGATCGCCTCGACGACGACCGCGACGACCGTTCCGGAGACGAGACCGATGAGGATGCCGCCCTTGACCTTTCGGGCCACGAGGATGCCGGTCAGCAGCAGCGTGAACACGAAGATCAGCGTCGGGACAGTCCCCACAGACCCGTTCACGCCAAGGCCCACCGGGGGAGAGGACGCGCCGGTCGCCGTGACGAAGCCGGCGTCGACGAACCCGATGAAGGCGATGAACAGGCCGATGCCGACCGTGATGGCGAGCTTCAGCTGAATCGGCACCGCATCGAAGATCATGCGCCGCAGCCCCGTCGCCGCCAGCAGCACGATGATGAGGCCGTTGATGACGACCAGGCCCATCGCCTCGGGCCACGTCACCTGCCCGACCACGGCGACGGCGAGGAACGAGTTGATGCCGAGGCCCGCCGCGAACGCGAACGGCAGGCGCGTCACGAGGCCGAACAGGACCGTCATGACCCCGGCCGTGAGTGCCGTGGTCGCCGCCACCTGCGAGAACCCGAGGGTGTTGCCGTCGACGTCCACTCCGCTGGAGAGGATGATCGGGTTCAGGATGACGATGTAGGCCATCGTCACGAAGGTCACGACGCCGCCGCGCACCTCGGATCCGACCGTCGAGCCGCGTCGGGTGATCTCGAAGAACCGGTCCAAGCCGTTCTTCGGCTCGGGGGCGGGCGCGGTGCCGGACGTGTCGGCGCCGGGCGCGGTGGACGGGGCTGTGCTCATGAATGACCTCCGACGAAGAGGCTAGTCGCTGCGCGCGAAGCTGAGGATCCGCTGAGCGGATGCCTCGGCCCGCCGCGCGGTCACCCCGAGGCGCCCTCCGGCTCGAAGTAGGGTCGATGGCGCATGAATCGCCTCATCGTCGCCCTGCTCGCCGCCGTCGACGCCATCCTCGCGGTGGCCGTCGGCCTTGCAGCGACCCTCGCGCCGCTGACGCTGCTGTGGGTGTTCGGCTTCGGCGGAGCGGCCGACTGGGGCGCGATCTGGCCGGCAGGCGTCGCGCTTTGGCAGCTGGGCAATCTGGTGCCGCTGACCGTCGCCCTGCCCCCCGAATACCTCGCGGCCACCGGGATCGACGGGACCGCGGCATCCTTCGTCCTCTCACTCGCGCCGCTCGCCTTCGCGGCGTTCACGGTGATCTTCGCCGCTCGCTCCGGAGTGCGCGCGTCGCGGGCCGAAGCATGGGTGACCGGGGTCTCGAGCGCCGCCCTCGTCTTCGCCGCGCTGACCGCCGGAGCCGCTCTCACGGCACAGAACTCCGTCGCTCGAGCCGAGACATGGCAGGCGATCCTGATTCCTGTGCTGCTCTTCACGGTGCCCGCGGCGCTGGCCGCGGTGGTGACCGAGTGGAGCGAGGCCGGAGCCGGCGCTGTGGCACGGCTGCGTGACCGGATCGAAGCGGCGCCGCACGGTTGGGGCGATGTGCCGGCCGTCGTGGCACGCGGGACGGCCGTCGTCGTCACGGGGCTCGTCGCGCTCGGGGCCGCGGTCGTGGCGGTGGCCGTCTTCGTACGCGCGGGGCACGTCGTCGCGCTCTTCCAAGCCGGCAATGTCGACGCGATCGGCGCGACGGTGCTCACGCTCGCGCAGCTGGCGTATCTTCCGACGCTCGTTGTCTGGGGGCTGTCGTTCGCGGCCGGTCCGGGCTTCGCGGTGGGCGCCGGCACGTCCGTCTCACCGGCCGCCACGCAGGTCGGGGTGGTGCCGGGCCTGCCGATCCTCGGGGCGGTTCCCGAGTCGACGACACCGTGGCTGCTGCTCCTCGCGCTTCTGCCGGTGGCACTCGGCGCCTTCGCGGGATGGATCGCGCGCTCACGGCTTCTGGGCCACGCATCCCGGTTCGACGCTCCGAGAAGTGCGCCGCGGATGCCGCAGCCTCGGGACGCGAACCGGACACCGGTGTCGGCTGCGGCCGCCGCAGGGTTCGACGCGACCCGCACGGCGGCGCTCGAGGGGCTGCTCGCGACCCGGGCGACGACCGAGTCGCCGACGCGCTCGTCCGAGCCGGTGCAGCTCGACGCGATCGACCGGGGCGCCGACGCCGGCGAGGACCCGATCGCTCCACGCCTCGTCGCGGCGACCGGCATCGCGGTGCTCGCCGCGGCGGCCGCTGGCCTGCTCGCGCTGGCCGCATCGGGCTCGATCGGCCCGGGCCGGCTGTCGGCCGTCGGCCCCGACGCCGGACCGGTGGCACTGGCGATCGGTCTCGAAGTGTTCGTCGGCGCGGCGATCCTGCTGGTGTCGCCTCGCGGGCGCGCTCGTCCGCCTGCGTCGTCCGACCCGTGGACGGACGACGACAGCGGGACCGAGCCGATCGACCTGACCCGCTGACGCCTCCGCAGGCGGAGCGATCGTGACCGCTCCGCCCGGCACGACGGAGGGATCGTGACTACACTGACTGGGTGCTCACGGTCGCCGTACTCATCTCGGGCACAGGGTCGAATCTGCGCGCTCTGCTCGACGCGGCGGCCGACCCCGAGTTTCCCGCCCGCATCGTCGTCGTCGGCGCCGATCGCGAGGCCGAGGGCTTCGCGCACGCCGAGGAGTACGGGATTCCGACGTTCATGGTGCCCTGGGCGATGTTCGCATCGCGCGAGGAGTGGGGCGCCGAGCTCGCCGCCCAGCTGAGGGTGTGGCGGCCGGATCTCGTCGTCCTGAGCGGACTCATGCGGCTGCTTCCGGCGACGCTCGTCGACGAGCGGTCGCCCCGCATCATCAACACCCATCCGGCGTACCTGCCCGAGTTCCCCGGTGCGCACGGCGTGCGCGACGCCCTCGCCGCCGGGGTCGAGCAGACCGGTGCGAGCGTCATCATCGTCGACAACGGCGTGGACAGCGGGCCGATCCTCGCCCAGGAGCGCGTGCCGGTGCTCGCCGGCGATGATGAGCACGCGCTCCATGAACGCATCAAGCCCGTCGAGCGACGGCTGCTGATCGACGTCGTGCGCCGCGTCGCGTCGGGCGAGCTCGATCTCGCGCAGATCGCTTCCCGCGCCGCCGGCGCCGAGGCATCCGCCCCCTGACTTTTTTTCCCATCACCCGAGGAGACATCCGCCATGGCCGGACCGAGCCACGACCCCGCCCTGTACCGACCTCGCGACGTGGTCCCCATCCGCCGGGCCCTCGTCTCGGTCAGCGACAAGACCGATCTGCTGCGGCTCGCCGAGGCACTCGCGGGCGCCGGGATCGAGATCGTCTCGACGGGGTCGACGGCGGCGACCGTCCGTGACGCCGGCTACGCGGTGACCGATGTCGCGAGCGTCACCGGCTTTCCCGAGTCGCTCGACGGACGGGTGAAGACCCTCCACCCGAGCGTGCACGCGGGCCTTCTGGCCGATCTGCGCCTGGAGGACCACGAGCGTCAGCTGGCCGAGCTCGACATCGAGCCGTTCGAGCTCGTGGTCGTGAACCTCTATCCGTTCGTCGAGACCGTCCGCTCGGGCGCCCAGGGAGACGAGGTCGTCGAGCAGATCGACATCGGAGGCCCCGCGATGGTGCGGGCGTCGGCGAAGAACTACGCCAACGTCGCGATCGTGGTGTCTCCCGAGTCGTATCCGGCTGTGATCGAGTCGCTGGCCAACGGCGGCACGAGCCTGGTCCAGCGCCGCGAGCTCGCCGCTCGCGCCTTCGCCCACACCGCCGACTACGACCGTGCCGTCGCGACGTGGTTCGCCGAGGGCACGCTCACCGAGACCGACCTGCCCGCGCACCTCACGATCAAGGCGGAGCGGCTGAGCACCCTCCGGTACGGCGAGAACTCCCACCAGCGCGCGGCGATCTACACGCGCACCGGCGGTCACGGCATCGCGCAGGCGACGCAGGTGCAGGGCAAGGAGATGTCGTACAACAACTACGTCGACGCCGACGCGGCCCTCCGCGCCGCGTTCGACATGGTCAAGCCCGCCGTCGCGATCATCAAGCACGCGAACCCGTGCGGTATCGCCGTCAGCGCGCCGAACGCCCTCGACCCCATTGCGAGCGCTCACCTGCGCGCGCACGAGTGCGACCCGGTGTCGGCCTTCGGCGGAGTCATCGCCGCCAATCGCACGGTAACGCTCAAGATGGCGGAGAACCTGCGCGACATCTTCACCGAGGTCATCGTCGCCCCCGACTTCGAGCCGGCCGCACTGGAGGTGTTCCGCCTCAAGAAGAACCTGCGCGTGCTGAAGCTCCCCGCCGACTGGCAGCAGGAGCGGATGGACGTGCGCCTCGTGTCGGGCGGCCTGCTGCTGCAGGACGCCGACCGCTTCCCCGACGACATCGAGTCGGTGGCGAAGGACTGGCAGCTGGTGTCGGGCGAGCGACCCGCCGACGAGGAGATGACCAACCTCATCTTCGCGTGGAAGTCCTGCCGCGCCGTGAAGTCGAACGCGATCGTCCTGGCGAAGGGCTCGGCGACGGTCGGCATCGGCATGGGTCAGGTCAACCGCGTCGACTCGTGCCGGCTCGCGGTGGAGCGCGCCGGCGATCGCGCCGCCGGCTCGGTCGCGGCATCCGATGCCTTCTTCCCGTTCGCCGACGGACCGCAGGTGCTGCTCGACGCCGGCATCTCGGCCATCGTGCAGCCCGGCGGCTCGGTCCGCGACGACGAGGTCATCGCGGCGGCGCAGGCCGCAGGCGTGACCATGTTCTTCACCGGGGAACGCCACTTCTTCCACTGACCTCCGCATGGGGAATCCTCCCCATCGGCGTCGTCGCGCTGCACGGTTAGCCTGATGCCACTCGGCTGCGCCGTGACCGCCTGCGACGAGCGCGTCTCGCGCGCCGCGTTAGGGTCGATCCGGAGTGTGCATCAGGAGGACCGGTGATCTGGGAGATCGACGAGCAGGCCCGCAGGATCGAGGGGCTCGACGAGCACGGGCGCGCGCGGCCCGAGTACGCGGCATCGCTCGGCCTCGTGGCGGCGCCCTTCGGCCGGCGCGCGCTGTCGGCGACCATCGAGGTGGCCGTCTACCTCGTGCTGCTCCTTCCGCTCCTCATCGGAGCGCTGCCCGCACTGCTCGGCATGGCGCTGGCGCCTACGACGTCCGGCGTGACCGGCGGCGACCTCATCCTCGTGATCGTCTTCGCCGCGATCTCGAGCGCGCTGACATCGGCGTTCGTCATCGTGCAGCTCATCCTGCACGGCCGCCGCGGCGTCACGCTGGGCAAGGCGCTCACCGGATTGCGTTCGGTCAACGTGCGCACGCTCGAGCGCCCCGGCTTCTGGCGTGGCGCCGTGCTGCGCGCCCTGGTGCTCTGGGCCAGCTTCGCGCTGCCGCTGCTCGGACCGCTGCTCGTCATCGCGCTCTCGCCGTTCTTCGACCCCGAGCGCCGGGGGCGCGGATGGGCCGACCTCGCCGGCGCGACGTGGCTGGTCGATGCGCGCGACGGGCTCAATCCGTACGACGCCAAGCGCATGCGCATCGCGCGCAAGACCGCGGCGACGGACCTCGCCGACGTCCGCAGCGAGCTGCCTTCCCTGGCGACGCCGGTCGACCATCGCGGGGCGACCGCCTACATCCCGACCTCTCGCAGCAGCGGCGGGGTGCTGGGGGCGCAGCGCGGCGATGCGGGTGCCGGCGCGGCATCCGCCGACCAGGCGGATCCGCCAGCTCCTGCCGTCGCGCCGGTCGCCCCGCCCTCGGTCGTGCCGCAGCTGCTGACCCCCGCAGCGGCACCGGCGCTTGCACCGTCCGCCTCCGTCTCGGTGGGCGCACCCTCGGACGTCTCGACCGGCTCGGGCGGCTCGGGCTGGGTTCCGCCGCGACTTCTCCCCGAAGCGGATGACGCAGCCGCCGCACCCGAGGCGGCACGGGTGGCTCCGGCATCCGTCGCCGCTCCGCCGGCAGCGCACGAGCCGAATGCTCATGAGCCGAGTGCACCCCGCGGCAGCGTCGTGCTCACACTCGACGACGGTCGCACGATCGACATCACCGGCGCCGGCATCCTGCTCGGTCGGGATCCCGCGCTTCCCGCGGGCGCGCCGCCGCTCACGCCGGTCGCCATCGACGACCAGACCAAGTCGGTGTCCAAGACGCATCTCGCGATCCTCCGATCCGGTGCCGCCGTCACGATCATCGACCTCGGCTCGACCAACGGGAGCGGAGTGGTGCGCGACGGCGACGAGCACACCCTGGCCCCGCAGGAGCAGTTCGCCCTGCGGGCCGGGGACACGATCCGCCTCGGAGACCGACACGCACGAATCCGCATCGGCTGACGCAGGCCCCCGCACCAGGACAGGCAGATGAGACTCAAACTGACGCTCGAGCGTCGCGACGACAAGCACACCGACATCGTCGTCACCTCCGACACCACCGCGACCGTGCAGGACGTGGCGCGCAGGATCGTCGAGGCCGACCCGGCGCGAGAGCTCGCCGCCGGCGCGGATGACGTGCTCACCCTTCGTGTGGCCCCTCCCACCTCGTCGACGTTCCAGCTTCTCGAGCCCGACATGCTGATCAGCGACGCGCCGGTGGGATCGGGCTTCGTCGCATCGATCGTCAACCTGGGTGCCGACTACGTCGCCGCGCGCCGCGCCGGAGCGCCGGCGGCGGCGATCCTCTACGTCGTCGCCGGGCCGTTCGCCGGGCGCGAGTTCCAGCTGCCCCGCGGCCACTTCACGATAGGCCGCGCCGCCGGCAACGACATCGTGCTGGACGACCCGCTCATCTCGAAGCGGCACGCGCGCATCGAGGTCGGCGGCACGGTCGACCTGGTCGACCTGAACTCGGCGAACGGCATCGTGGTCGACGGCGGTCTGGTGCAGCGCCTGCGCGTGATCCCGGGCCAGCGGTTCGCGCTCGGCGACACCGAGCTGGTCGTCCACATGGTGCAGGACTACGCGCCGGCCGATCCCGACCCCGTCCTCGAGCGCGGCGGCACGCTGCTGTTCAACCGCAGTCCACGGGTCGAGCCGCGCTACGTGGGGGAGGAGCTCCCCGAACCGCGCATGCCCAAAGACCCGGTGTCGCGTCTGTTCCCCTGGCCGATGCTGGTCGCTCCGATCATCCTCGGCGTCTCGCTCTTCGCGATGACGGGCAACACCCGCTCGCTCCTGGTGGTACTGCTCTCGCCGCTCATGCTGTTCGGCAACTTCATCTCGCAGCGCACGCAAGTGGGGCAGCGCGTGAAGAAGGAGGCCGAGGTCTTCGAGCGCACCTTCGAGGAGCTCGAAGAGACTCTGTATCGCGAGCGGCCGCGCGAGCGCGAAGTGCGCAACGCCGAGGTGCCGCCGGTCGCGGTGGTCTTCGACGAGGCGATGCGGCTCGGCCCGATGCTGTGGACGAGGCGCCCAGAGCACTGGAACTTCCTCGCCCTGCGCCTGGGCACGTGCGAGGCCGAGTCGCGGACCACGGTGAAGAACGCCGAGAACCCCGACGCGCTGCAGGAGTACGTCGAGCGCGTCGAGAAGCTCCGCCAGCGGTACCGCATGATCGACGGTGTCCCGGTGCTCGAGTCGCTGCAGAGCGTCGGCGTGATCGGCGTCGCCGGTCCGCCCCGTGAGGCCGCCGACGCCCTGCGCGGGCTGTGCGTGCAGCTGTTCGGCCTGCACTCGCCGAATGAGCTCGTCGCCGTCGCTCTCACCGAGCCCCAGTGGGCGCGTCAGCTCGAGTGGCTGAAGTGGCTGCCGCACACCACGAGCGAGCGCAGCCCGTTCCGCGACATGCCCCTGTCGGACTCGGCCTCCACCGGCACCGCCCTGCTGTCGGCACTCGAAGAGCTCGTGATGCGCCGCTCGAAGGCGGCGTCGTCGCAGCGGCTGCCGTTCGACGATGACTGGGATCCCATGCGCTACGGCACCGATGTGCGCCGTGCCGCCGAGGAGGCCACGTTCCCCGGACAGACGGCGGTCGTGGTGATCGTCACCTCCGACGCTCCCGTCGATCGCGCCCGGCTCACGCAGGTTCTCGAGCGGGGCGCCGATGTGGGGGTCTACGGCCTCTTCGTCGCGCCCGTCGTCGACGCGCTCCCGGCCGTCTGCCGCAGCTTCCTGGACGTCTCGGGCGGCCTGGAGGCCGCGCGCGCCGGCACCGTCCGCAGCGGCGTCGAGTACCCGACCACGGTGGTGGAGGGCGTCTCGAACGAGCTCATGACCGTGATGGCCAAGCGCCTGGCACCCGTCGAGGACTCGAGCACGGTCATCGAGGACTCGTCCGACATCCCGAACTCCGTCATGTTCCTCTCGCTCATCGGCGGCGAGATGGCCTCGGATCCGTCGTTCGCGGTCGAGCGCTGGCGCGAGAACAACACGATCCTCGACCGCTCGGGCGCCTCGCTCCCGCGCCTCAAGAAGGCCGGCACACTGCGCGCCATCGTCGGCCAGGGACCCACCGACGCGATGACCCTCGACCTGCGCACGCAGGGTCCGCACGCACTCGTAGGCGGCACGACGGGCGCCGGAAAGTCCGAGTTCCTGCAGGCGTGGGTGCTCGGCATGGCGGCGGCGCACAGCCCCGACCGCGTCACGTTCCTGTTCGTCGACTACAAGGGCGGATCGGCTTTCGCAGACTGCGTCGAGCTGCCCCACTGCGTGGGCCTCGTGACCGACCTCAGCCCGCACCTGGTGCGGCGTGCGCTCACGAGCCTGCGGGCCGAGCTGCACTACCGAGAGCACCTGTTCAACCGCAAGAAGGCCAAGGACCTGCTCGAGCTCGAGAAGCGGCGCGATCCCGACACGCCCCCCGCCCTCGTCCTCGTCATCGACGAGTTCGCCGCGCTCGCCGGTGAAGTCCCCGAGTTCGTGGACGGCGTCGTCGACATCGCCCAGCGCGGCCGGTCCCTCGGGATCCACCTCATCATGGCCACGCAGCGGCCCGCCGGCGTCATCAAAGACAATCTGCGCGCGAACACCAATCTGCGCGTGGCGCTGCGCATGGCCGACGAGTCGGACTCCAAGGACGTCGTCGACGACCCGGTGGCGGCGCGCTTCGATCCCGGCATCCCCGGGCGCGGCATCGCGAAGACGGGGCCGGGCCGGCTCGTATCGTTCCAGTCGGCGTACGCCGGCGGCTGGAGCAGCGACGAGCAGGTGGCCGCCGACGTCACGGTGGCCGAGCTGCGGTTCGGCTCGGTGCAGAAGTGGGAACTGGAGGAGCCGGCGGAGGACGCCGCGCACGACGTCGACCCCGGGCCCAACGACCAGAAGCGCATCGTCGCGACCCTGATCTCGGCGGCGCAGCAGGCGCGCGTGCCCGCGCCCCGGCGACCGTGGCTCGACGACCTCGAGTCGACTGTCGACATCAGGGCGCTGTCGGCCGGACGCGCCGGCTCGATCCTGCTCGGCAAGAGCGACATCCCCGAGAAGCAGCTGCAGGAGGCGGTGTACTTCGAGCCCGACCGGGACGGATCCCTCCTGGTGTACGGCACGAGCGGCTCGGGCAAGTCCACGGTGCTGCGCACGGTGGCGATCTCGGCAGCGATGGGTCGCCGTGCCGAGAACGTCGCCGTATACGGACTGGACTTCGGTTCGGGCTCCCTCAAGAGCCTCGAGGTGCTCCCGCACGTCGGCTCGATCATTCCGGGCGACGATGCGGAGCGTGTGCAGCGCATCATGCGGTCGCTCGGGCGCATGCTCGACGACCGCGGCAAGCGGTTCAGCGCGGCGAACGCGTCGAGCATCGCCGAATACCGGGAGCTGACCGGCCGCGACGAGCCACGGGTCATCCTCCTGCTCGACGGCCTGCCGCAGTTCCGCGCGGAGTGGGAGTCCACGACGGCGCGGATGCCGTTCTACCAGGCGTTCATGCGGATCCTGGGTGAGGGTCGCCCGCTGGGCGTGCACGTCGTCGCGACGGCCGACCGCTCGGGCTCGGTACCCACGGCCGTGAGCTCGAACGTCTCGCGACGGGTGATCCTGCGGCTGTCGGACGAGAACGCCTACTCGCTGCTGAACGCCCCGAAAGACGTGCTCGATGAGCGGTCGGCGCCGGGACGCGCGATCGTCGACGGGTTCGAGACCCAGATCGCCGTGCTCGGCGGCACGCCGAACGTCGCCGAGCAGACCAAGCTGCTCGGACAGTGGGCCGACGAGCTGCGCGCCCTCGGCGCCCGCGAGGTCGACGAGATCGGATCGCTTCCCACCCGCCTGGTCTGGAACGCCATGCCGGACCGGATCGGCGAGTTCCCGGTGCTCGGGGTCGCCGAGGACACGCTGGCACCACGCGATTTCGACCCGGTGGGCAGCTTCGTCGTCGCGGGACCGCCGCTGGCGGGCAAGACCAACGCGATGAAGGCCCTCATCACGGCGATGGTGCGCTTCGACCCGTCGGTGCGGCTGTTCCACTTCGGCGGCCGACGCTCGCAGCTGAGGGACTTCGCGCCGTGGATGCGCAGCGCGACGACCGTCGACGACGCCAAGGAGCTCGCCACCGAGCTTGCCGAGCTCGTGACCGACGAGTCCCTCGCGGCACGTCTCATGGTCGTGATCGAAGACGTGCCGCAGTTCGCCGACTCTCCGGCCGAGCGACCGCTCAAGGCGCTGTTCCAGGCGGTCAATCGCAGCGAGCACTTCCTCATCGGCGACGCCGACGTCTCGCAGGTGACCAGCGGCTTCGGCCTCATCGGCGACTTCAAGGGCGGGCGCAAGGGCGTGATCCTCAAGCCCGACGCCTTCGACGGCGACGCGATCTTCAAGGTGCCGTTCCCCAAGGTCAAGCGGGCCGACTTCCCGGACGGCCGGGGCATCTTCGTCCAGGCCGGCCGGCAGGTCACCGTGCAGCTGCCGCTGCTGGACGCGTCGACGCTTCCGGTCGAGCCGGCGCCGGCGCCCGCCGGCGCGCCGGCCGCTGTCGACGTCGACGTCGACGCCGTCGACGTCCCGAGCGCCTGACATCCGGGGCGC
>NZ_CAJF01000009.1 GCF_000304335.1 Microbacterium yannicii PS01
GTCGCACGCCGAGCACGGATCGCGTGCAGAGCGGCCACCAGCGCTCCGACCAGAGCGCGGGCCACACCCGCTCCGCGCAGCCGGCCACCGGCAACCCGCGCACCCCGGGCCGTCGCGCCTCGGGCGGCGGCACCGGCAAGCTGATGGTGGGCTCGGTGGTGCGCCAGAACGGCGGCAACCGCCGCGCCGGGCGCTGACCCGCAGCTCTCTTCTCGCTCGCCTGTCACACCCTGTCGCTCCGTGCGGCAGGTTGTGGCAGGCGAGTGTCGTCTTGGCAGCGAGGTTCGGGCCCGGTGCCCGTGGTCTTGGTCGCGTCGACAGGTCAACCAGCCTTCCACAGGAGGTTTGCGGCGTCGGGCCTCCTGTAGAGGCCCGGTTGACCTGTCGGGAGCGGACCGGGTGGATGCGAAGGCTGGCGCGGGCGCGCCGCCGAGTTGGTCCTCCGGGGCGGATGCTGCGGCATCCGTTCGCGCATTCCCGCGGGAACTGACCCCTGAAAGCCGAGCGCTGAACTCGGCGGGCTCAGGCCTGGCGGATGAGGTCGGCGGCCATCTCGCCGATCACGATGGCGGGGGCATTGGTGTGGCCGCGGATCACCGTGGGCATGACGGATGCATCCGCCACGCGCAGACCGGTGGCCCCGTGCACGCGCAGCGCGCCGTCGACGACGGCGCCACCGGCGACGCTTCCCATCCGCGCGGTGCCGACGGGGTGGTACAGCGTGTGCGAGTAGCGGCGGAGCGACATCTCGGCGCGCTCCTCGGGCGTCATGCGCTCGCCGCCCTCCGGCTGTATCCAGCCGCCCGTCGTCACGGCGCCGAGCGCGTCGGTGGCGATGAGCCGCTCGCACTCCGCGAGACCGGCGAGCATCGTGGCGGCGTCGATGCCGTCGGGGTCGGAGAGGTACGCCGGGTCGATGAGCGGCTTCGCGGAGGGGTCGGCGGACGCGAGCCGGATCGTGCCGCGACTGCGCGGCCGCAGCAGGATGGCTCCGACCGTGATCCCCTCGGCCGGCAGCGGGACGAGCCCCTCACCCACATAGGGCGCCGGGGCGAAGATGATCTCGATGTCGGGCAGTCCGTCGGGCACGCCGGCGCGGTCGGCCACGGCCGTTCGGACGAACCCGTAGGCCTCGGCGACGTTGGACGTCAGCATCCCGCGCCGCCCGCTGAGGTAGCGGGCGAGCTGCTGCCGGCTCTCGGCGGTGTAGAGCGTGCCGCCCTTCGCGGCGGGTGCGAGGCCGGCGACGAGGTGGTCCTGAAGGTTCGCGCCGACGCCTGGCGCGTCGACCATGAGAGGGATCCCGTGCTCGGCGAGGTGGTCGGCCGGTCCGATGCCACTCAGCATCAGCAGCTGGGGGGTGTTGATCGCGCCGCCGCACAGGATCACCTCGCGCCGCGCGGTGGCGTGCCGGGTGACGCCGGCGATGTCGACGTAGACGCCGGTCGCCCGGAGCGCTTCGACGGGCTCAGCGACCGGTGGGGTCGAAGCGGACAGGGGAATTGAGGGCGCTTCGACAGCCTCAGCGACCCGAGGCGTCGAGGCGACCGGAGGCGTTGCGGGCGCTTCGACAGGCTCAGCGACCGGCGGCGTCGAGGGAGCGAAGGTCACGCGGCGCACGTGCGCTCCGGTCACGATGCGCAGGTTCGGTCGTCGCCGGGCGGGGCGGAGGTAGGCGTCGGCGGTCGACACGCGGGCGCCGCGGCTCTGCGACACCATCGTCTGCGAGAACCCCTGACCTTCCGGCAGATTGGCGACGGTGACCGGATGCCGCAGCTCCGCCGCCGCGGCCAGAAAGGCCGCCGTCTGCGGCCGAGGGTCCCGCTGGTGCTCCACGGCCTGCGCCCCGTCCGTCCCGTGGGTCGGATGCCGCGCCGCATTTGCCGCGGACTGCGTGCGCTCGACGCGGCGGAAGTAGGGGATCAGCGACCGCCACGACCAGGCCGGGCCTGCGGCATCCGCCCATTCGTCGTAATCCGCGGCGAAGCCCCGCACCCACATCATCGCGTTGAGCGACGACGACCCGCCTAGCGTCTTGCCGCGCGGCCAGTAGACCGTGCGTCCCTCGAGGCCGGGCTGTGGAACCGTGTCGTAGTTCCAGTCGTACGCACTGCGGAAGAGCTTCTTGAACGCGGCGGGCACGTGCAGCTCGAGCGCCGTGTCGGGGGCGCCCGCTTCGAGAAGCAGCACCGTCACGTTCGGGTCTTCGCTGAGCCGCGCCGCCACCGCGGCACCGGCCGAGCCGGCCCCGACGACGATGTAGTCGGCCTCGAGCGCGGCGGGCCGGCCGAGCCGTCCCCGCTGCCGTCGTGGCCTCACGCGCGGAACGCCTTGAGCAGCACGGGCGCGAAGGCCGCGTAGTCTCCGTCGATCCGGAACCGGGTGAAGCCCTCGCTCACGGCCGCGCCGGTGCGCGAGGTCACGAACCACGGCGGCTTGGGGAGCACCGAGAACGCGCGGCCTCCCGAAGCGCCGAGCGCGCGGGGTGCGAGCGAGCGCGGGAAGGGCCGGAACGGTCCGCGCGTGACCGATCGCTCGACGTGATCGAGCAGGAGGGCGTTGTGCACGATGCCGATGCCGCTCTGGACGTCCTGCGGCGTCGCGCCCGGGAAGCCGCCCCACGCGAGCGTCGGGGTGAGGAAGCCGAACGCCGTCCACGAGTTGATCGAGATCGTGCCGTAGCGCAGCCGCTCCATCGCCCGCTCGAACGCGTCGCCGAGGGCTCCCTGGATCTCGGGGTCGATCAGCACGTTGGCTCCGAGGGTGCCGGCGAGCTCGTCGTTGGCGTGGTCGACCGCGCGATCGAGGAACTCCTGCCCGTTGCCCGGCAGCGACACGACGCCGAGCACAGGGGCGAAGTACTCTGTCTTCTCGATCGCACCGGCGTCATCCGGTGCGGCCTCGACGAGCAGGCGCGTGCCGTCGGCGCACCGCTCGGCGTCGGGATAATCGGATGCCGCAGCCGCCAGCTTCTCATCGCTGCGGGGATACCAGGCCGACCTCCGCGGCGCAGCCTCGTACGCCCGGCGCACCTCCGCCAGGAAGGCGTCGCGCTGCGCCCAGTCCGAGCTCAGGATCACGACCTGCCCGGCGATGCAGTTGTGGCCCGAGTTGTACAGCCGCATCGTGACGACGTGCTCCGCCTGGTAGCGCAGGTCCGCCTCGCTCCACACGCCGGGCACGACGATGATCGGCGAGACGCCCCCGAGCTCCGCGGTGATCGGCTTCTTCAGCACGGGCCGGTTCTCGCGTTTCCGGCGCGCCACCTGCCGCCGGGCGGCTGAGCCGCCCGCGGTCGCTGAGCCGCCCGCGGTCGCCGAGTCGCTCGCGGCCGCTGGTCCGCCCGCGGTCGCTGGTCCGCCCGCGGTCGCTGAGCCGCCCGCGGTCGCTGAGCCTGTCGAAGCGCCCCAGACGATCGCGTCGAACGTCGGTGCGGCGCCGGTGATGTGCACGTGGACGATCTCGGGATGAGCGGCCAGGTGGGCGCCGACCTCGCCGCTGCCGCGCACGATGCGCAGGAACCCCGGCTCGATGAGCGGCGCGAGCGCCCGCTCGAAGACGGGTACGAGCGCGTCCTGCGTCGGGTTGACCTTCAGCAGTGAGACCCGGTTGTGCGCGAGCAGCTCGTATATGACGTCGAGCACCGGTATCGAGGTGACGTTCCCGGCTCCGAGCACGAGGCCGATGCCGCCGCTCGCGGTCGGCGCGAGCTGACCGAGTCCGGCGTCGCGACGCACCTCGTCGAGCGAGACGCCCGGCCGGAACCACACCTCGCCGGTGTAGCCCGACAGGATCAGGCCGTCGACGCGGCTCGCCGGAAACACCTGCGCGCGGATGCGGTCGCCGGGCGCGGCATCCGTTCTCACGCCCTTCAGCGGGTCGTCGCCGCGAGCCAGCGCGCACAGCGTCGAGCGGTATGCGTCGAGGGCGACGATGGCGGCATACGGTCCCGAGAGCCATTCCTCCCCACGAAGCGGATGCCCCGGCTCGAGGTCCTTGCTCGTCGCGGCGACGTCGGCCCACTCTTCCGCGACAGCCGCTGTCGTGGCATGCAGGCGATCGAAGAGGCGTGCGCGCTGGTCGAGGGTCAGATGCGTCCAGGCGCGGGAGCCCTGCTCGAGCTGCGCGATCGCATCGTCGAGCGCGGCGACCGTGTCGACGGGCAGCCCCGGAGCGGCAGGCGCGGTCGAGGCGGGAGGAGCGACGGCGGATGTCGCGGCAGGCTTCGGCACAAGCGCTCTCCTTCGGGCGGGTGCCTCAGTCTACGACGCGACGCCGTCTCATCGATCCTGGGACTGGATGTCGCCCCTGCCGCCGAGCGGGCCGCGACCTGCGCCCGTCGCGAAGCCCCGACTCGCCAAGACACGCCGGGCCGATGACGCGCGCTCGGCGTGTCTTGGCGAGTGGCCGGTCCGTGGCTCAGGACCGCGCGCCCTCGCGTAAGGCGGGCGAGGGATTAGAGCGCTCACCGACTCGCCAAGACACGCCGGGTCGATGAGTGCGCTCGGCGTGTTCTGGCGAGGCAGTCTGCGTGGGGCGCCTGCGCGGCCAGGCAGGAGGACGGGAACGGGACCCCGCTAGCCACCGACTCGCCACGACACGCCGGACCGGTGACGCGCGCTCGGCGTGTCCTGGCGAGTGGCCGCTTCCCCGGCTCACCCAGCGGACGCTTCGGCGCGCAGCGCGGACTCGACGGCCCGCAGGCCGTCGAGGGTCTCGGCGAACGAGGTCGACAGCGGCGAGAGCCCGATGCGCAGCCCGCCGGGGTCGCGGTAGTCGGGGATCACGTCCTCCGACCACAGCCGCGCGGTGACCGCCCGCATCACCGGATGCGACAGCGTCACGTGCCCGCCGCGCTCCGCCGCCGTTCGCGGCGACGCGACCGTCGCCCCGAGCGGGCCGAGGAGGGCGTCCGACACCCGCACGGCGAACTCGGTGAGAGCGACGGACTTGGCGCGGATGGCGTCGATCCCGGCATCCTCGATGAGGGAGAGCGTGTCCTGCATCGCGAGCATGCCGACGATCGGGGGAGTTCCCGAGAGGAACCGGCGCATCCCCGAGGCGGGCGCATACGTCGGTCCCATCGCGAAGACGTCGGCGGCACCCATCCAGCCCTGGATCGGCTGCACCAGCCGGTCCTGCAGTCTCGCGGCGACGTAGGCGAAGGCGGGCGAGCCCGGTCCGCCGTTCAGGTACTTGTACGTGCAGCCCACCGCGATGTCGAAATCCCATTCGTCGGCTTGCACGGGCACCGAGCCGGCGGAATGACACAGGTCCCAGACGATGAGCGCGCCGGCCTCGTGCGCGATGCGCGTGAGAGTCGCGGCATCCGCCAGATACCCCGAGCGGTATGCGACGTGCGAGAGCAGCACGACCGCCGTGGTCGGTCCCACTGCCGCGCTCAGCGCCTCCGCCGTCACGCCCGAGGCCACGTCGACATCCACCCATCGCACCCGCCCGCCTCGCTCGGCGGCGATGCCCTCGACGAGGTAGCGGTCGGTGGGGAAGTTGTCGCGGTCGACCACGATCTCGACGCGCGCCGGGTCGTCGGCGGACGCCGCGTCGAACGCGGCCCGCACGAGCTTGTAGAGCAGCACCGTCGTCGAGTCGCCCACCACCGTCTGCCCGGGCGCGGCGCCGATCGCCGCACCGCCGATCCGGTCGCCGATGTCGAACGGCAGCTGCATCCATTCCTCGTCCCATCCGCGGATGAGACGCTGGCCCCACTCGTCTCGCGCGAATGCCGCGAGCCGGTCGACGCTCGCGCGCGGCGGACGCCCGAGCGAGTTGCCGTCGAAGTACACCAGCGAGGTCTCGGCTCCGACGAACGCGTCGCGGTGGTGGCGCAGCGGGTCGGCCGCGTCGAGGGCGGATGCCGCGGCCGCGAGTTCCGCGAGCATCGACCCCGCCCGACTGCCGTCAGTGTTCGTCATGCACGAGCTCCTCGGTGGGCACGACGGTGGCCCCGGCGATCCAGGCCGCGACCTCGTCGAGGACTGTCGGCGGCGGGCCGGGAACGAACGTCGAGATTCCCGAGGGCGCCGCGGTCGCGGGCCACGGATCGGCCATCGCATCGATCAGGGCCTCGCCGCGCACGCCCGCACCATCGAGCGCGGCCACTTCGTCGGCGTTGACGCCGACGGGCAGCTCGCCGTTGCCGAGGTCGGTGCCGTAGAGCACGCGGCCGCCGGCCGCGGCGAAGCCGGCCAGGTTCACGCGGGCGAGCTCGGCGGCCTGCGGGTCGTCGCGGTGGATCGCGAGCGTCGAGATCCAGAGCTGCCCGGCGCGCACGGCGTGCCGGGTCAGCGTACGGCCCACCGCCTCGGTGAACGGCGTGTGGGCGAGAACGTCGACACCGGCGTCGAGGGCGACCTGCGGCATCCCGTCTCCCTGAACGTGTGCGACGACGGGAAGGCCGCGCTCGCGGGCGCTGGCGACGATCGCGCCGAGGGCGGCCGCGTCCAGCACAGGTCCGTCCGCAGAGTTCAGCGCGACCTTGATGACGGATGCTCCGAACGAGGCCTGCTCGTCGACCGCCGTCGCTGCGCCGCCCGGAACGCCGGGGTGGGTCGACGGATCGCTGATCTCGCGCGAGATCTCGGGCGGCGCCCAGGGCCGCCCGACGGGGTAGCCGCCCACCGCCGTCAGGAACGAGCCGGCATATGCCACACGGGGAATGCCGTCCTTCTCGCGACGTGCGAGCACGACGGGATCCCCGCCGAGGTCGACGACGCCCGAGATCCCGGCCGGGGCGAGAAGGTCGGCGTCGATGAGGTGGAGGTGCACGTGGTGGTCGATCAGCGGCGGCAGCGACACCCCGTGCTCTCCCGTGATCGCGCGGCGGCACAGCGCGGCCCGGGGTCCGAGCAGGGCCCGCAGGGCGAACGGGTCGGCCATCACAGCTCCGTCCGGACCGCGTACAACTCGGGGAAGAAGGTGAGATCGAGCGCTCGCCGCAGGAACGAGGCTCCGCTCGACCCGCCGGTGCCGGTCTTGTGCCCGATGATTCGCTCCACCGTCTTCAGGTGCCGGAACCGCCAGAGCTGGAAGTCGTCCTCGAGGTCGACGAGCTCTTCGCAGGTCTCGTACGCGGCCCAGTGCGCCTGCGGGTCTGCGTAGATCTCGACGAAGACGGGGACCAACTCCGGGGCGTAGGTCCATGCCTGCGTGACGTCGCGATCGAGCAGCGCGGCAGGGATCGCGTAGCCCGACCGCGCCAGCAGCCGGAGGAACTCGTCGTACAGGCTCGGCGCCTCGAGGGCTCCGCGCACGAGCGCGTACGACGACGGCTCGGACTCGAAGACGCGCAGCATGGCGGCGTTCTTGTTGCCGAGCGTGAACTCCACGGCTCGGTACTGCGCCGACTGGAAGCCGCTGGCATGACCGAGCACTCCCCGGAACTGGCCGTACTCGGCCGGCGTCAGGGTCGCCAACACCGACCACTGCTCGGTGAGCGTCTTCTGGATGTGCTTGACGCGGGCGATGCACTTCAGAGCGGGAGCGAGCTGGTCTTCGCGCAGCAGGCGGCAGGCGGCGCCGAGCTCGTGCAGCACGAGCTTGAGCCACAGCTCCGTCGTCTGATGCTGGACGATGAACAGCAGCTCGTCGTGGTGCTCCGGATCGCTGAGAGGTCGCTGCGCCGAGAGCAGGGTGTCGAGATCGAGGTATCCGCCGTAACTCATGCGGTCGGCGAAGTCGGTGACGACCGAGCCCTCGATCGCCCGGGTGTTGCGCTCGACGCCTTCGTCCACAGGCTCAGCCTAATGACCGTGGGCGGTGCGCCGTCAGCGCTCGGGCTCAGATGAGAGAGAGCTCGCGCAGCTTGGACTCGACGTCGGCGTCGGACGGCTCGACGTGGTGCGACGCGTCGGGGTACACCACGACGGGGATGTTCGTCCGGCCGGAGATGTCACGGGCGACGTCGGCGGCGGCGGGGTCCTGGACGAGATCCACATAGGTGTACGAGACGCCGAGGCCGTCGAGCTGGCGCTTGGTGCGGACGCAGTCCCGGCACCAGTCGGCGCCGAATACGGTGATGGTGGAGGGGGAGGTCATCCTTCCATCCTCTCCCGGGATACCTGGACGAGGGCCGAGACCGCCCCGTCTCAACAGGCGTCACGAACCCGTCATCTGTGCATGGGAGGATGGGCCGCAGTGCAGCTGTCGATCATCGTCCCCACCTACAACGAGGCTCCCAACATCGCGGAGCTCGTTCGGCGCATCGCTGCGGCCGTGGCACAGGTGCGGCCCGCGATCGAGGCCGAGATCGTCTTCGTGGACGACAGCACGGATGCCACGGCCGACGTGATCCGTCAGGTCGCGGCATCCGCTCCCCTGCCCGTGCGTCTGGTCGATCGCGACGTGGCGACCGGCGGGCTCGGGGGCGCGGTGCTCGAGGGCTTCACCGCGGCGGAGGCGGACGCCTGTCTCGTCATCGACGGTGACCTGCAGCATCCGCCCGAGAAGATCCCCGAGCTGTGGCAGCGGTTCTCGCGCGGCGACGTCGATATCGTGATCGGGTCGCGCTACGCCGGTGGCGGCACCTCGAGCGGACTCGCCGACCGCACGCGCGTGCTGGTGTCGACGGTGTCCACGGCGGTGACGAGGGCCATGTTCCCGATCCGGCTGAAGGACGTCACCGACCCGATGACCGGGTACTTCCTGATCGACCGGCGCACGGTGGACCAGGCGCTGCTCAAGCCCCGCGGGTTCAAGATCCTCCTCGAGATCCTCGCGCGGCGGCCGATGCGCATCGCCGAGGTGCCCTTCGACTTCGGCGACCGGCACGCCGGCGAGTCGAAGGCGTCGGTGCGTCAGGGCGTGCACTTCCTGACCCAGCTGACGGCGCTCCGCTTCGGCAAGATGTCGCTGTTCGCCGTCATCGGCGGGCTCGGGGCGGTCGCCAACGTCGCGATCGTGTGGGCCCTCACCCAGCTCGGTGTCGGCTACATCGTCGCCGCGATCATCGCGGCCGAGGTGACGATCATCGGCAACTTCCTGCTGCAGGAGCGCTTCGTCTTCCACGACATGCGCCACACCGCGTCGGGCGGCTGGCTGCGTTTCGCCAAGTCCTTCTCGTTCAACAACGCCGAGGCGCTCGTGCGCATCCCGATCATCGCGCTCATGGTCGAGTCGTGGCACTTCTCCGCGGTGGTGGCGACGGCCCTCACCCTCGTGGTGGCCTTCTTCGTGCGATTCGTCTTCCACTCGCTCGTGGTCTACGCGCCCCGCAAGGCGGGCGCGGAGCCCAGCCGTGCACGGCGCATCGTCGAGGAGCTGGACGCGCAGGCCACCGCACCGGGTGAGCTGTAGCGCGGGCGAGTCGTAAGAGGGGGAGACGCGCGCCCGTCCACTCGGCTACGCTCTGACCACGCAGGCTGGGGAGCACGCTATGGGTCGCAACGGACCGCCCTCGTCGACCGTCGATGGGGCGGCCGTGTCGGACTCCACGCGCTTCGACGAGCCCTCACCCACCCCGCCGCTGCGGGCGTCCGCCCACGGCGCCGTCGTCATCCCCGCCCGCGACGAGGCCGGCGTGATCGCCCGGACACTGCGGTCGCTGATTCCGCTGACCGCGCTCGAGGGAATCGAGATCATCGTC
Source organism: Microbacterium yannicii PS01 (assembly GCF_000304335.1). Lineage (GTDB taxonomy): Bacteria > Actinomycetota > Actinomycetes > Actinomycetales > Microbacteriaceae > Microbacterium > Microbacterium yannicii_A. The sequence continues at coordinate 9,602 of NZ_CAJF01000009.1, forward strand.
GCGTGCAACGGCTGCTCGGACGGCACCGCGGCGATCGCCGCGGGATTCGAAGGGGTGCGGGTCGCCCAGACCGACACGGCGTCGAAGGCCGCTGGACTGAACCTCGGCGATCGCGTCGCGACATCGTGGCCGCGGCTCTACCTCGACGCCGACATCGAGATCGCCCCCAGTGCCGTGCTCGCGGTGTTCGACGCGCTTGACGAGCCGGGTGTCCTCGCCGCCCGTCCGTACTACGCCTACGACACGACGGGGGCGACCGTTCCCGTGCGGGCCTACTACCGGGCGCGCAGCCGAGCCTCGGCGCCGGCCACACGGCTGTGGGGAGCCGGCGGCTACGCGGTCAGCGAGCAGGGTCATGCCCGGTTCGCCGAATTCCCTCGCGTGACCGCAGACGACTCGTGGTTCGACGAGCAGTTCCGTGACCACGAGAAGCGCGTCGTGCCGACCGCTCCGATGCGCGTCCGCACGCCGCGCGACACTCGGGCCCTGATGGCGGTGCTGAGGCGCCAGCGTCGCGGCCACCGCGAGCTCGGGATTCCGTCTCACGCGACCTCGCGCACGCGTTCGATCATCTCGGCGATCCGCGGACCGCGCAGCGCTGCGGACGCCGGCTGGTACATCCTTCTCAGCCTCGCGGCACGTCGACGGGTGCGCCCGGCCTCGCGGAGCGCTGCCGAACACCCCTGGGAGCGCGACGCCTCCAGCCGCACCGATGCGGCGACGCAAAGATGACCGTGCTCGCCGCGCACGAGACGCCCACCGGGCCGTACGACTGCTGCGTGGTCGGGACCGGCCCGGTCGGGCTGGCTTTCGCCATCGAATCGGCCGAGGCGGGCAGCCGGGTGCTGCTCCTCGATGCCGGAGACACCTCTTCCGGCGGGATCGGGCTCACATCCGCCGAGAGCGCTCGCACCGAGATCACCGATCCCGCGCGACATGCGCCGCTCGATCTCACGCTTCGCCGGGGTCTCGGTGGAACGTCATGGCTGTGGGGCGGCCGTTGTGTCGCGTTCGAACCGATCGACTTCGAGCGTCGGGACTATGTCCCGAGCGCGGACTGGCCCCTGACCTTCGACGATGTCGTCGAGTGGTACGAACCGGCCGCGCGACACCTCGACTGCGGTGCGGGCGTCTTCCGCTCGCCGCTGCCCGACTGGCCGGGGCTGAGCGATTTCCGGATGTCGAACCTCGAGCGCTGGGCGCGCCAGCCGCGCCTCGCACGGGGCCTGGGCGCCCGCGCCACCGCGCACCCTCGGATCGACGCCGTCTTCGGTGCGCGCCTCGACGACATCGCGTTCGACGCCGACGGAGCGGTGTCGCACCTCGTCGTCGTGCGCGGCGGAAGGTCGACCGAAGTGCAGGCGGGCGCCTACGTGCTCGCTCTCGGCGGACTCGAGACGACGCGCTTGCTGCTGGGCGTGCAACGCCGCATGCCGCACGCCTTCGGAGGCGTGGACGGCCCACTCGGTCGGTACTACATGGGGCATGCGACGGGAAGCGTGGCGGATGTCGTGCTCGACGACCCCGGCGGAGCGGCGGACCTCGACTTCGTCCGCGACGAACATGACACGTACATCCGCCGGCGCTTCACGCTCGCGCCGGAGGCTCAGCGCCGTCATGGCGTGCTCAACACGGCCTTCTATCTCGACAATCCGCCGTTCTACGAGGACGGGCACCGCAGCGCGACGCTGTCTGCGGTGTTCCTGGCGATCGCCGTCCCGATCTTCGGGCGACGCGTCCTGGCGGAGGGCATCCGGCTGCGCCACGTCGGGCCGCGGCCGTACCGCATCAGGCAGCACCTGGCCAATGTGCTTCGCAGGCCCTGGCGTGCGATGGCCGACGTCGCCGGCATCCTCTCCCTGCGATACCTCTCGCGTGTCCGCAAGCCAGGATTCCTCCTTCGCAACGAGGGCGGGCGGTACGCCCTCCACTACCACTCCGAACAGCTGCCCAATCCCGAGAGCCGGATGTCGCTGCGGACGAACGCCGACGGCGTCGATGTGCTCCACCTCGACTACCGCTACCTGGAGGAGGACATCGACTCGCTGCTGCGCGCGCACGAGCTGCTCGATGCGGAGCTGCGGTCGGCCGGCCTCGGGCACCTGGAGTATCTCGCCGACGATGCCGCGGCGGTGCGGGGCGCGGCATGGGACCAGGCGACCGACGGCTTCCACAGCATCGGCACCACCCGTATGAGCGCCGATCCCGCGCACGGCGTGGTCGACCGGGACTGCCGCGTGCACGGCATCGCCAATCTCTACATCGCCTCGAGCAGCGTCTTCCCCACGAGCGCCGAGGCGAATCCCACGTTCTTCGCCGCCGTCCTCGCGGTGCGGCTGGCTCATCATCTGCGTCCCGCCCGTGCGAGTCCCGCGCCCTAGCGACGGGAGCGGCCCGGGCGAAGGCGCGCGGCGCGGAGCTTGACCGTATCGATGGCGTCGGGACCGTACAGTGCGACGGCGAGGCGCTTGGCGGCGCCGCGCGCCACCTCGCGGCCGGTGCGCAGCGGCCCGGACACGAACCGATCTCGTGCCAGGCGGCCGAGACCCGGCTCGGGGAACGCCGCCAGCATCGGGTCGAATCGCCCGCGAAACGCCTTCGGGCTCACAAGGCGACCCCGGACGCGGTTGCTGACGTTCTCGCCGTGCACGACCTGGAGCCACCCCGGCTCGCCGCGCAGCGAGCGCACCGCCATGGTCTCGCCGAGCCGGTTGTGCGGGCGCAGCCAGCAGGTGACGGGCGGGTCGCCGGGGGCATCCCAGGGCTCCGCGACCGAGCAGAAGGCGTTGTCGCGGTCGACGCGGTGGTACAGCCGCTTCGCTTCGGCGATGAGCCCGTCGGCGAGATAGATCGCCGTCCGAACGCCCGGCACAACCGCGCGCTGCACCCGGTCGAGGAAGTCGGAGGCGAGTGCGTCGTCGTTGTCGAGGTTGGTGGTGATCAGCATCCGCCCGGGCGCGCGGCCCGCCACGCGGCGGATGTCGGCCATCCTCTCCTCGTACGACACCGACGACCGGAAGACGGGCGTGAAGACCCCGTCGTTCACGTCGTCGATCCACTGCCGGAGCCAGTCCGGGCTCTGCGGATCGAAGTAGATGATCCATTCGGCGCGCGCACCCACCTGCCGGCGCATCGAGGGCAGGCAGTACCGCTCGAACAGCGCGACGCGAGAGCGCAGCCATCCCTCCTTCGCGCGCACGACGCTCTCGAACCCCGGGGTCGGGACGTTGAATCTCGTGAGCACGACGTGAGCCACTCCGGACGGGGCGATGGAGTCCTCGCCAGTCATCGTCCTGACCCGTCGGCTTCGACCCGCGTCAGCGCGCCGTCCGTCTCGCGATACCGCTCCCCGGTTTCACGGCACACCCACCCGTCCTCGTCGGCCACCAGCGGCGTTCCCGACCTGCCGACCCAGCCGACGCGGCGCCCGGGCACGCCGACCACCAGCGCGTGGCGGGGGACGTCCTTGGTCACCACTGCGCCTGCCGCGACGAGCGCCCACTCGCCGATCGTGACCGGCGCGACACAGACGGCTCGAGCGCCGATCGAGGCTCCGCGCTCGATCGTGACCCCGACCGCCGTCCAGTCGTCGTGGCTCTTCGCCGAGAGATCCGGGTTGACCGCACGGGGGAACTCGTCATTCGTCAGGACGGCGGCCGGGCCGATGAAGACGCCGTCGCCCAATCGGGCCGGCTCGTACACGAGCGCGTAGTTCTGGATCTTGCACGCGTCGCCGAGCACGACCCCGGGACCGATGTAGGCCCCCCGACCGACGTTGCAATCGGCGCCGATCGTCGCGTCCTCACGGATCTGCGCAAGGTGCCACACCCGCGATCGCGGACCGATCCGTGCACTCTCGGCCACATCCGCGGAGCGGTGGACCACCGGATCATCGGTCATTCCGGCCCCCTTCGGACAGAATTCGCTGATGGGTTACGAACTGCGTGCGCTTGAGGATACAATGCGCACAAGACCCGCCCGTGTGCACTGGGGATGTATCGCACACGGAGCCTCTCAAGTCGGCCACCCGAGGCAGACCGAGAGGTATCACCGACGAGGGCGTCGGGAACTGGTTGTGCAATGGGGAAGAACGCGCCTGGGGCGCCCGTTCGGCCGCGCCGAACGAGGATGGCCGCCATCGCCGCGCTCGCCGCGCTCGTGGCGGCGGTGTTCATCGCGGTCACGCCGGAGCCGTCGGCGCGGGCCGCGAGCCCATGCGGCCCGACCATCAACGCGATCGCCTGCGAGAACCAGAAACCGGGCACGCCGCGGTCGGAGTGGGATATCTCAGGTGCCGGCGACCCGTCCATCCAGGGCTTCTCGACCGACATCTCGGTGGATGCCGGGCAGAGGATCGACTTCAAGATCGACACGGATGCCTCTGCCTACAGCATCCGGATCTATCGCACGGGCTGGTATCAGGGCCTGGGTGCGCGCTTCATCACGTCGCTCACCCCGTCGGCGACTCTGCCGCAGCGGCAGCCGGAGTGCGTCTCGGATGCGCAGACCGAGCTGTACGACTGCGGCACGTGGGGCGTCTCGGCCTCATGGAACGTGCCGGCCGACGCCGTGTCGGGGGTGTACGTCGCGCGGCTGGTCCGCCAGGACACCGGCGGCGACAGCCACATCGTCTTCGTCGTTCGCGACGACGGGAACGCCTCGGAGGTGCTCTTCCAGACCTCCGACCCGACCTGGCACGCGTACAACACCTACGGCGGGTCGAGCTTCTACCAGGGCGGCGCTCATGGGCGCGCGTACAAGGTCAGCTACAACCGCCCCTTCGCGACCCGCGGGGGCGTGACGGCGCGCGACTTCTACTTCAGCAGCGAGTACGCCACCGTCCGGTTCCTCGAGCGCAACGGCTACGACACGAGCTACATCGCCGGCGTCGACACGGACCGGCGAGGCGGGGAGCTGCGCAACCACAAGGTCTTCCTCTCGGTCGGTCACGACGAGTACTGGTCGGGAGCGCAGCGTGCCAACATCGCATCGGCACGCGATGCCGGCGTGAATCTCCAGTTCCTCACCGGGAACGAGGGGTACTGGCGCACGCGCTACGAGCCGTCGGTCGACGGAGCGAGCACCGCCCATCGCACGCTGGTGTCGTACAAGGAGACGTGGGGCGACGCATCGACCCCCGGGGGCGGCAAGATCGACCCGAGCGCCGAATGGACCGGCACCTCCCGTGATCCGCGATTCGCCACGGCGGCCCAGGGCGGACGCAACCCCGAGAACGCCCTCACCGGGACGATGTACATGGTCAACCACAACGACCTGCCCGTCACCGTGAACGCCGAGGAAGGCAAGACGCGCCTCTGGCGCAACACCGGTCTGTCGTCGCTGAGCGGAACAAGCACGGCGGCTCTGGCGCCTCACACCGTGGGGTACGAGTCGAACGAAGACATCGACAACGGCTTCCGGCCCGCGGGCCTGATCCGGCTGTCGACGACCCGTGGCCCGACGCCTCAGTACCTGACCGACTACGGCAACACCGTCGTCGAGGGCACGACCGAGCACCACGTCACGCTCTACCGGGCCGCCAGCGGAGCGCTCGTGTTCTCCTCGGCGAGCATCCAGTGGGGATGGGGACTCGACCAGACGCACGACGGGAACGGCGCTCCCGCCGACGTACGGATGCAGCAGGCGCAGGTGAACCTCCTCGCAGACATGGGAGCGCAGCCCGGAACCCTCATGACCGGCCTGCAGGCCGCCTCGAGGAGCACGGACGCCACAGCGCCCACCACGACCATCACGTCGCCGACGAACGGGCAGTCCATCCCGCACGGCACGACGGTGAGCGTGACGGGAACCGCCGCCGACGTCGGCGGCCGAGTCGCGGGCGTGGAGGTGTCGACCGACGGCGGCGAGACCTGGCGGCTCGCGTCCGGCACCACGTCATGGACCTTCTCCTACGTGCAGCAGGGCTCGGGAACGGCGTCGGTCCGTGCACGGGCGATCGACGACAGCGCCAACTTCGCGGCAGCCGGAATCTCTGTGCCAGTGCAGGTGCGCGGACCGTACTCGGTGTTCGGCACGACGGCCCCCAAACTCGAAGCGGTCAGTGACACGTCTCCCGCCGAGCTCGGATTGCGGTTCACCCCCGAGGTCGATGGATTCGTCTCAGGTGTGCGGTTCTTCAAGGGCTCCACCAACACCGGATCCCACGTCGGGTCGCTGTGGTCGCCGCAGGGTGCGCGCATGGCCACCGTCACCTTCGCCGGCGAGTCGGCGCGCGGGTGGCAGACGGCCCTGTTCAGCGAGCCGATCCCCGTCGTGGCCGGCACGCGCTACACCGTCTCGTACACCGCGCCGGCGGGCGGCTACGCCTACGAGGAGTGGTACTGGCCGTACCGTGCCCGCAAGAGCGCACCGCTGAGCGCGCCGACGACGACCGGCACGTCCGCGGCCGGCGTGTACGGCAACACCGGGTTCTTCCCGACGGCCACCTACCGCGACGCGAACTACTTCGTCGATGCGGTGTTCGAGGCCGCACAGGATTGGCCGGTCCGCCTGACGGCTCAATCGCCCTCCGCCGGGGCGAGCGGCGTCGCGCGGGATGCCGTGATCTCGACGCAGTTCACGCGCCCGGTGCAGCCGGCATCGGTCGCCATGACCGTCGCTGGGCCGGACGGCGCCGCCGTGGCCGGCGCCACGTCGTACGACGCCGCGACCCGGACCGCGCGGTTCGCTCCGTCCCAGCCGTTCGCACCGACCACGCGGTACACCGTCACGGTTGCCGCTGTCCCGGTCGACGCGACCACCTTCGACGCCGGGGCGCCATGGACCTTCACGACCGCGAACGACTCGTCGTCCAACGCCTGCCCGTGCACCCTGTACACCAGCGCCGATGTGCCGCCGATCGCGTCGGTCGCCGACTCGCGGGTCACCGTCGGCACCAGGTTCAGCGTCACCGAACCGGGGTTCATCGCCGGCCTCAGCTTCTACAAGGGCACCGGGAACACCGGGGTCCATGTCGGCAGCCTGTGGTCGGCTGGCCAGCAGGAGCTCGCGCAGGTCACCTTCGGCGCCGAGACGGCGAGTGGATGGCAGACCGCCTGGTTCGCTCAGCCTGTGGCGGTGAATCCGGGCACCCAGTACGTCGTCTCCTACGTCGCGCCGGCCGGTGGGTATTCGGCGGCGCCGGGAGCCTTCTCGTCCGAGCTCACGCGGGGCCCGCTGGTCGTTCCCGCCTCGGGCGGCGCGTTCACCTACGCCTCCGGGTACCCGGGGCAATCCTCCACCACGAGCTACTTCGTCGATCCGGTCTTCATCCGCTCCACGAGCGGCCCGCAGCTCGTCTCCACCGATCCGGTCGCCGGCGCCGAAGCGGTCCCGACCACCTCGCGCGTCTCGGCGACGTTCTCGGACCCGCTCACCCGCGTGCCGAACATGTCGGTCATCGCCGGCGGCGAGCCGGTCCCCGGAGCTGCCGCTCTGTCCGCCGACGGCCGAACCGTCACCTTCACCCCATCGGCGCCGCTGCCCTACGACGCGGCCGTGTCGGTTTCGATGTCGAACATCGTGGCCGCGTCGGGCGCCGGCTTCGACCGCTCGTGGAGCTTCCGCACCGCGGTGAACCCTCTGCCCACCGACGTGACGTTCTTCGGCTCAGGGCCGCCGGCGTCGTCGGCGGCGACCGACGGCACGGCCCTGGAGCTGGGGATGATGTTCCGCACGTCGGTCGAGGGGCGCATCACCGCCATCCGCTTCTACAAGGCGGCCGGTGACACCGGCGCCCACACCGGGACGATCTGGTCCGCCGCGGGGCAGCGACTGGCCACCGTCGCGTTCCAGAACGAGTCGGCTTCGGGCTGGCAGCGCGCTCCTCTCTCGGTGCCGCTCACCGTGCGGCCGGGTGAGACCTACACCGTGTCGTACTTCTCGCCCCAGGGCGCCTACACCTATGCGCAGGGGTTCTTCACCGCGCCGGTCACGAGCGGGCCGCTCACCGCGATCGCCCCGGGCAACGGCGTCTTCCGGTACGGCTCCGGCGGCGTCATGCCGCAATCCTCGTGGTCCGCGTCGAACTACTTCGCCGATGTCGAGTTCTCGGGTGGCGGCGGAGCGGGTCCTGGACTGACGATCACAGACACCGCCCCGCAGGGGATCGACATCGCGCGCGACTCCCTCGTGACCGCCACGCTGTCCCAGGATGCGCCTGCGCCCGTCATCAGGCTGGAGGCCGGCGGGAGGGACGTGCCCGGCGCGTCCGCCTACGATGCGACGACGCGGCGGGTCGTCTTCACCCCCGCCGCAGCGCTCGCGGAATCGACCTCGTACACCGCCACGCTTCGCGTGGACGGCCAGCAGGTGGCGGAGTGGGCGTTCACCACCGCAGCACCCGATCTGGACGGGGTGATCGGCAGTCTCTTCGGCGACGCGACTCCTGCCAGTGCCGCGGCCGCCGACACGACTCCGGTCGAAGTCGGCACGGCGTTCACAGTCGCCTACCCGGCACGAGCCACCGCCATCCGCTTCTTCAAGGGCCCGGGCAACACCGGCGCCCACGTCGGCCACCTCTGGGACGCCCAGACGCGCGAGCTTCTCGCCACCGTTCCCTTCGACGCCGAGACCGCTGCCGGATGGCAGCGAGCGGCTCTCGCCGAGCCGGTGGTGCTGCAGCCCGGACGCGAGTACGTGGCGTCGTACCTCGCGCCGAACGGGAGCTACGGCGTGACCGCGGCCTACTTCGCCCAGCCGGTGACCAACGGCTACGTCGCGGCGCCCGCCGGCGACAACGGCCGTTTCGTCTACACGGCCTCGGGTGCCTATCCCACGCAGTCGTTCAACTCGTCGGCCTACTTCGTCGACGCCGAGGTCGCATTCTCCGAGGACGATCCCGAGCCCTCCGTCGCGGTGTCGGCCCGGGCTCCCGCGCCCGGGGCGACAGGGGTCGCTGTGGGCGCCGGCGTGAGCGCGACGCTCACCGGCGCCCAGTCGGCCACGATGGCTCTGACGGCCGACGGCGCTCCTGTCACCGGGGTGTCGAGCTTCGCCGCCCCGACGGGCGTGGTGTCGTTCCAGCCGGCGGCCCCGCTCGGACGGGGAAAGACCTACACGGCATCCGTCACCGCGAACGGTGCCGCCGTCGCCGACGGCACGTGGACGTTCCAGACCACTCCCGGGCCGGCGTTGGTCGCTCAGACCCCGGCGCCGTCGGCCGCGAACCTCGATCCGCGGACGGTCGCCATCTCGGCGACCGTGACCAACGCCTCCTCTGCGGCGCTGTCGGTCGCTGTGGGCGGGACCGCGGTCGCCGGCACCTCAGCCTTCGATCCTGCAACCGGGAAAGTCTCCTTCACCCCCAGCGCCACCCTTCGATGGGGCGCCACCTTCGCGATCTCCCTCCTCGCGGACGGCGCCCCGTTGTCGGGTGGCAGCTGGAGCTTCTCGACGATGGTCAAGCCCGACAAGGTGAGCCTGTTCACGACCGGCACTCCGGCGAACCCGAACGCCAGCTCGCTGCTCGCGAACCAGATGGGCACACGCTTCAAGACCAGCGCGCCCGGCGTCGTGACGAGCATCCGCTTCTACAAAGGCAGCCAGAACACCCGCCAGCACGTCGGATATCTCCGCGCCGCCAACGGCGCGATCCTCGGGCAGGTGACCTTCCAGGGCGAGACGGCGTCGGGGTGGCAGACAGCCGCGCTCCCGACTTCCGTGCGGCTGACGCCGGGGACCGAGTACCGCGTCACCCTCTACAGCGCGTCGGCCCGATACGCCGTCACGAACGCGGGGCTCGCCTCGACGGTCACGTCAGGACCGCTCAGCACGATCGGCGGGGTCTCGGGGAGCGGGACCGCGAACCCGACCTCGACCAACACGAACAAGTACTGGGTGGACGTGATCTTCGATCCGGACGACTGAACCGGCCGTCCGGCGAGCCTGCCGGACGCGGCCGAAACTGGGGGGAATTCATATGGCTGCACAACTCGAGGTCGCCGTTGTCGGCGCCGGGTACTGGGGACCCAACCTCGCGCGCAACTTCCGCGCGTCGGAGGACTGGAAGCTGGCCGCGATCTGCGACCTCGACCTCGAGCGCGCTCAGCGCGTGGCCGACGGCGTCGGAGGAGCGCCGGTCACCCGCGATCTCGGGGAGATCCTCGACGACCCGGCGATCGACGCGGTCGCGATCGCGACACCCGCACGGACACACCACCCGATCGTTCTCGCCGCCCTCGAGTCGGGCAAGCACGTCATCGTCGAGAAGCCGCTCGCCGACACCCGTGCACGCGGCATCGAGATGGTGGATCGAGCGCGCCGGAACGGCTTGGTCCTGATGGCGGACCACACCTATTGCTATACGCCGGCGGTGCTGAAGATCAAAGAGCTCGTTCAGGAGGGCGCCCTCGGCGAGATCCTCTTCGTCGACAGCGTGCGCATCAACCTGGGTCTCATCCAGCCGGACGTCGACGTGTTCTGGGACCTCGCCCCGCACGACCTGTCGATCATGGACTTCGTCCTTCCCGAGGGGCTCGACGCGGCATCCGTCTCGGCCCACGGCTCGGACCCGCTCCATACGGGTCGCGCGTGCATCGGCTACCTCGCGATGCCGCTGACCGGCGGAGGGATCGCCCACGTGCACGTCAACTGGCTGAGTCCGACCAAGATCCGCCAGATGGTGATCGGGGGGACCAAGCGCACGCTCGTCTGGGACGACTTGAACCCTCAGCAGCGGCTGAGCGTGTACGACCGCGGCGTCGACCTCGCGCTGCACTCGAAGGGCACCGCCGACAGCCACGCGGCGAACGTCTCCTACCGCCTCGGCGACACCTGGGCGCCCGCACTTCCCGAGCGCGAGGCACTGGCGGGCGTTGCCGGCGAGTTCGCCGCCGCCATCCGCGAGCGTCGGTCGCCACGCACGAGCGGGGAGTCGGGACTCCGGGTCCTCGCCGTCCTGGAGGCCGCCCAGGCGAGCCTGCGCAACCATGGATCGCCGCAGCCCGTGGAGTCGGGCGTCGTCGCCGAGGCGGTGACCGCATGACCGCGCTCGCGGGTGCCCGCATCCTCGTGACCGGGGGCGCCGGCACGATCGGATCCACGCTCGTCGATCAGCTGGTGGATGCCGGTGCCGACCATGTCGATGTGCTCGACAACCTCGTGCGCGGCCGCCGCGCCAACCTCGACGACGCGCTCGCCTCGGGCCGGGTCGAGCTCGTCGACGGCGACATCCGCGACGCCGGACTGGTGGACGCCCTGACGGCGGGCAAGGACCTGGTCTTCCACCAGGCGGCGATCCGGATCACGCAGTGCGCGGAAGAGCCGCGGCTGGCGCTCGAGGTCCTCGTAGACGGCACGTTCAACGTCGTCGAGTCCGCGGCACGCCATGGCGTGGGCAAGCTGATCGTCGCATCGAGCGCGTCGGTGTACGGCATGGCCGAAGAGTTCCCGACGACCGAGCGGCACCACCACGAGAACAACGACACCCTCTACGGCGCCGCCAAGACGTTCGACGAGGGGCTCGTCCGCAGCTTCCGGGCGATGCAGGGACTGGACTACGTGGCGTTGCGGTACTTCAATGTGTACGGCCCGCGGATGGACGTGCACGGCCTGTACACCGAGGTGCTCGTGCGCTGGATGGAGCGCATCGCCGACGGCGAGCCCCCGCTCATCTTCGGGGACGGCCGGCAGAGCATGGATTTCATCTGCGTGCCCGACATCGCCCGGGCGAACCTCCTCGCTGCACGCAGTGACGTCGTCGCCGGCACGTACAACATCGCCAGCGGAACCGAGACGAGCCTGCTGCAGCTCGCACAGGCGCTGCTGAGGGCGATGGACTCCGACCTCGGGGTGCAGCACGGGCCGGAGCGGGCGGTGAACGGCGTTGTGCGCCGCCTCGCCGACACCTCCGCCGCGCGGCGCGACCTCGGCTTCGAGGCGACGATCGGGGTCGAAGAGGGCCTGCGGCGACTCGTCGACTGGTGGCGGCCGCTGCGCGCCGAGATCGCTGCAGGGCGTGCGGTGGTCGCATCGTGAGCGAGCGCATCAACGTCATGACGCCCTGGCTCGGTCGCGCCGAGGCGGATGCCGTCGCCGAGGTCATCGCGAGCGGCTGGGTCGCTCAGGGCCCGCGTGTCGCGCGATTCGAAGAGGAGTTCGCGAGGGCGTTCCAGGCGCGGCATGCCGTGGCCACGACGAGCTGCACCACCGCCCTTCATCTCGCGCTCGTCGTGGCGGGGTCGGCCCGGGCGACGACGTCGTGGTCCCGTCGCTGTCGTTCATCGCCACGACCAACGCGGTGCGCTATGTCGGAGCGCACCCGGTCTTCGCCGATGTCGACCCCATCTCGGGCAACGTCGACCGGCACACGGTCAGGGCGGCGCTGACGGGCCGGACGCGCGCGGTGATCGTCGTCGATCAGGGCGGCGTGCCGGTGGACCTCGACGGCGTGCGGTCGGTGACGGATCCGCTCGGGGTCGTGGTGATCGAGGACGCGGCGTGCGCCGCGGGCTCGACCTATCGTGGCCGCCCGGTCGGAGCGGGCGCCGAGATCGCCACGTGGTCCTTCCATCCGCGGAAGCTCCTGACGACCGGCGAGGGCGGGATGATCACCACCACCCGCCTGCCGTGGGCGGTACGCGCCAAGCATCTGCGCGAGCACGCGATGAGCGTCTCGGCGGCCGACCGGCACGCCTCGGTGCTGCCGCCCGCGGAGTCCTACGACGAGGTCGGCTTCAACTTCCGCATGACCGATCTGCAGGCCGCGGTCGGCCTCGTGCAGCTCGGCCGGCTCGGCGAGATCGTCGCCAGACGCCGCGCCATCGCAGCCCGCTATCACGCGGCCATCGCACCGATACCGGGTCTGCGTGCGGTCGTCGATCCCGAGTTCGGGACGAGCAACTTCCAGTCGTTCTGGGTGGAGGTCAGCGAGGAGTACCCGATCGACCGCGACGACCTGCTCGAAGCGCTCGCCGCCGCCGGCATCTCGGCCCGTCGCGGCATCATGGCCGCCCACCGTCAGGCCCCGTACCGAGACCTCACTCCGCAAGCAGGACTTCCCGCGACCGAGCGGCTGACCGACCGGACTCTGATCCTCCCGGTGTTCCATCAGCTGACCGACGCCGACCAGGACCGCGTCATCGCGGTCCTGCACTCGCCGGACGGAGCTCTTCGATGACCTCCGGTGTACTGCTCATCGGCGCCAGCGGACTGGCGCGCGAGGTCCTCGCGGCCGGCATCCGCGGCGTTGCCGGGATCCTCGATGACGACGAGGCCCTGCACGGAACCGAGATAGACGGAGTCCGCGTCCTCGGCTCTGTCGCGGATGCCGCGAACCGGGAGGAGTCGCTGCTCGCGTGCGTCGGGTCCGGCGCCGGCCGCCGAACCATCGTCGACCGGCTCCGCCAAGCCGGTGTCGACGAGAGTCGCTATGCCACCTTCGCCGCCGACTCGGCACGCATCGGCCGTTCCAGCGATGTCGGCTCGGGAAGCATCCTTCTGGAGGGCGTCGTTGTGACGGCGCACGCGTCGGTGGGGCACCACGTCGTCGTGATGCCGAACTGCACGATCACCCACGACGACGAGATCGGCGACTTCGCCACCCTGGCCGCCGGAGTCTCGCTCGGCGGGACGGTGCGGATCGGTGAGGCCGCCTACGTGGGGATGAACGCCTGCGTGCGGGAGGGGCTCTCGGTAGGCGCAGACGCCACGATCGGGATGGGGGCGGTCGTGCTCGCCGACGTGCCGAATGCCCAGACCTGGGCGGGCGTCCCCGCTGCTCCTCTTCGGGGAGGTGGGCTCCGATGAAGCGCATCGCCCTTCCCCGACCGCCGCGCGGCCGTCCCACGCTCACCGTCGTCATCCCGTGCTACAACTACGGGCACTTCCTTCCGGCGGCGGTGCAGAGCATCCTGTCGCAGGATGACGTCGATGCACGCGTGCTCATCGTGGACGATGCCTCGCCGGACGGATCAGGCGACGTCGCGGAGGCCCTGAGCGAGCGCGATCGGCGTGTCCGCGTCATCCGTCATGCCAGGAACGCGGGGCACATCCGCACGTACAACGACGGATTGCGCACCGTCGACACCGAATTCGTCTCGCTGGTGTCGGCGGACGACATCGTCGCTCCCGGCTCGCTCGGACGGGCCGTCGCGCTGATGCAGCGGCATCCCGCCGTCGGTCTGGTGTACGGCTCCATCGCGACGTTCGCCGAAGACTCCGAGCCGTTGCCGCGGAAGCAGCGGCCCTACCACCTCTGGCGCATCTGGGGCGGCGACGAGTGGATCGCCCGGGTGGCGGCCGAGGGCTGGAACCCCATCGCCTCCCCGGAAGCGGTGATCCGCACGAGTGCGATGTCGCAGGTCGGGTTCTACAACCCCGCCCTGCCGCACTCCGGCGACCTCGAGTACTGGCTCCGGATCGCGTCGCGCTGGGACGTGGGCCAGATCCACGGACCCATACAGGCGTACTACCGGGTGCACGACAGCAACATGCACACGAGCACCTTCGGCTCGAGAGAGGCGGACCTGCGCGAGCGGCTGGCGGCCTTCCGTGTCCTGGAGGACCCGCGCATCGCCGCGGCGCTGCCGACGGCGCCGCAGCGTCTCGACGAGGCGCTCGCCACCGTCGACGCCCAGCTCGCCGAGCTCATCGACGACAGGCGCCGGATGCAGGCCGAGGACTCGTCGTCGCTCCGTGAGCTCCGGCACGCCCTCGTCTCGGCTCGTGACGGCGACCACGCGAAAGGGCGGGCATCATGACGACACAGCATGTGCCGATGCTCGACCTCGATTACCAGCACCACGAGGTCGCGGCCGAGGTCATGGCGGGCTTCGAGCGCGTGCTGGCCGCGCACTCGTACATCCAGGGTCCCGAGGTGAACGCGTTCGAGCGGGCATATGCCGACTACCTCGGCGCGGCACACGTGTGCGGCGTGGGCAACGGCACGGACGCGCTCGAGCTCGCGCTGCAGGCGCTCGGGATCGGACCCGGCGACGACGTCCTGCTTCCGGCGAACACGTTCGTGGCGACGGCGGAGGCCGTCGTCCGGGTCGGCGCCCTGCCGCGGCTGGTCGACTGCGACGACGACCACCTCATCGACCTCGCGCAGATCGAGCGCGCGATGACGCCGGCGACCCGGGCGATCATCGTGGTGCATCTGTACGGCCGCGCCGTCGATGTCGCCGCCGTGCGCGCGATCGCAGGGGACGATGTCGCCATCGTGGAGGATGCCGCGCAGAGCCAGGGCGCCCGGCTGCGGGGCCGGGCGACGGGAACTCTCGGCGATGTCGCCGCCACCAGCTTCTACCCGGGGAAGAACCTCGGCGCATACGGGGACGCGGGTGCCGTGATCACCGATTCGGATGTGATCGCCGGCGAGGTCATGGCGCTGCGCAATCACGGCGGAACCCTCCGATACCAGCACGACATGATCGGCCGGAACTCGCGCCTGGACGGCCTGCAGGCGGTGGTCCTCGCTGCGAAGCTCGCGCACCTGGACGCGTGGAACGAGCAACGCCGGGCCATCGCCGACAGGTATCGCGCGGCCCTGGCCGCGGACGAGCGCGTGGTCGTGCCCGGCCCGGCCGACCCGGGTGCCCACGTGTACCACCAGTTCGTCGTTCAGATCGAGGACCGCGAGAGGATCTTCGCGGACATGACCGCCGCCGGCATCGGCGTCGGCATCCACTATCCGACCCCCCTTCACCTGCTTACCGCCTTCGCGGGCGCCGAGCTCGGCCGGGCGGGCGACTTCCCGCGGGCGGAGCGTCAGGCCCGCCGCATCCTCTCCCTGCCGATCTATCCCGGGCTGACCGAGACCATGCAGGACCTCGTCGTCGACGAGCTGCACCGCACGCTGGAGTCACGATGACGACGCCGGATGACGCGGATGTCGCGGAGCTGACCGTCGTGGGCGGCGCTCCGCTCGGCTCGAGGGCGGCCTCCGGTGTCGCCTGGCTGACGGTGCAGAACTGGGTCGCGAAGCTCGGCGGCTTCGTCACCGTCGTGATCCTCGCGCGCCTGCTCACCCCTGCCGACTTCGGTCTCGTCGCCGTCGCGATGACCGTGGTCTCGTTCGTGTACCTCATCGCCGATCTCGGCTTCGGCACCTATCTGATCCAGGCGCGCGAGATGACGGCCCGGCTCGCGAGCACGGCCTTCTGGTACTCGTCTCTCTCGGGTATCGCGCTCGCGGTGGTCATGGTGCTCGCCGCTCCGGCGATCGAAGACCTCTTCGGGGTCGACGGCGTGACCCCGGTCGTCCAGGGGCTCGCGCCGGCCGTCGTCTTCGTCAGCCTGGGCGCCGTCCCCATCGCCGTCCTGCGGCGTGGCCTGCGATTCCGGGCCCTCGCGGTGCAGTCCGCCTCGGCGGCGGTCGCCGGACAGATCGTGGCGGTCGGGCTCGCGATCGGCGGCGCCGGAGTGTGGGCGCTCGTGGTCCAGGTCATCGTGAGCCAGCTGGTCGTCGTGATCGCCGCGTGGCTGACGTCGCGGTGGCGCCCGTCGCGCCTGTTCGCGTGGAGCGACTTCGTCCTCATGTTCGGGTTCGGCTCGAAGGTGGTGAGCATCAACTTCGTCGCCGCCGCTCGCCTCGGCGCTGAGAACGCCATCATCTCCAACGTGCTGGGCGCGGCCGCGCTGGGCCAGATGAGCATCGCGCAACGGCTCGTCCAGACGACGCAGGAGATGACCGGTTCGGCGCTCGCTCCGGTCTCGACGGTGGTCTTCGCACAGGTGCGCGAGGACGCCGCGCGTCTGCGTCGCGGCTACGACCGCGCCCTTTCCCTGGCATACGTGGTGATCGCTCCGGCGCTCACGGTGATCGTCGTCGCCGCCCCGGTGCTTGTGCCCTTCCTCTTCGGCGACCAGTGGGGCGACGCGGTCGGAGTGGCGTCCGCGCTCGCGGTCGCGGCGATCTTCACCATCACCGCCGCACTCGATCACGGATTGTTCCTGGGCGCCGGCCGGCCCGGGCGATGGCTGGCCTATGCCGTGGTGATCGACGCGCTGACCCTGGTCACCACCGCGGTGCTCGCCGCCCACGGGATCGTCGCCATCGCGCTCGGTTTCGTCGCCGTGGCGATCCTCGCCACCGTGGTGCGGTTCGTCCTGGTCTCGCGCCTGCTGCAGGCATCCATCTGGTCCGTCGCCCGACGAACCGTGGCGGCAGTGCTGTCGATGGGGGCGTCGGCGCTCGCCGGGTGGGGCATTCTGCAGCTCGCCGGCGGCTGGCCGCCGGTTGTGGCGCTGACCGCCGTCGGACTGGTCGTGCTGGCCGTGCATCTGACGGTGTGCCGATGGGTGCTTCCCGGCGGCACACGTGACCTCGTGCGTGAGTTGCGCGCACGGTTGCCTCGGCGCGGGGCGGAAGGACGACGATGATGCGATCGACGCGGTCCGCCTGGCGGCGGCTGACGAACAAGCCGCCCCGTCATCTCCTGCAGACCATGGCGTACAAGCTGTGGGAGCGCAGCGGTGCGCGAGGGCTGGAGTTCCCGCTGGACGATGCCGACGTCTGGGACTCCCTGAAACCGCTGACTCCTCCGACGCTCCGAGAACGCCTCGGTCGGTCGGCGCGCATCGGCTGGATCGTGGTTCCTCCCGTCGTGGGTTCAGGCGGCCACACCACGCTGTTCCGCATGGTGGCCGCCGCCTCCCGGGCGGGGTTGAGCAGCACACTCCTCTATTACGACCGCTATCACGGCGACTTCACGACGAACGTCGATCGCCTGCGGCAGGGCTGGCCGTGGCTGGACTGCGAGGTGGCTGACGCCAAGACGGCCGTTCTAGAGGACTTCGACGTCCTTGTCGCGTCGGCGTGGTCGACCGCTCACTTCCTGGCGTCGGCGACGTCCGGCATCCCCGTCCGTCGCCTCTACCTGATCCAGGACTACGAACCGGATTTCTATCCGAAGGGGTCGCTGCACGCGCTCGCCGAGGACTCCTACCGCTTCGGTCTCACGAACATCTCGTTGGGCCCGATGATCAGCGCACGACTCCTGGACGAGGTCGATGCCGATTCCCGCGAGATCGTGTACGGGACGGACCGAACGGCGTACTCCGCTGACCGGCCGGCCTCGGCGCGGCGCGGCATCGCGTTCTTCGCCCGAACGGGGCCTGATCGCCGGGGGTACCGCCTCGGCGTGCTCGCATTGCGGGAGTTCCAGCGTCGACGCCCCGACGTGCCGATCCATGCCTATGGCGATCACGTCCGCGAGCCCGAGCTCCGAGTCACGAATCACGGGAGCCTCACTCCGGCCGGACTGAACCGGCTCTACAACGAGGTGAACGCGGGCCTCGTCCTCTCGTTCACGAACGTGTCGCTCGTCCCGGCTGAACTGGCCGCCGCGGGCGCCGTGCCGGTGCTCAATGACTTCGCCGGGGCGCGCGCGGTCTTCGACAACCCCTACGCCGCGTGGGCGCGGGCCACACCCGCCGCTCTGGCAGCGGCGCTCGTGTCTGCCGTCGAGGGCGCGGACGACGAGCGCATCGCGGGCCTCTCGGGGTGGCCGACCGCGTCATGGGACGACACCGCCGACGAGCTGGTGCGCATCATCCTCGAGCCGATCAGTTCCGACCAGGCACGCGAGGGCTCGCTTCCCGGCGGCGGGCGACAGGCCCGCACCGGACACAGGGCGGTGGTCGCGCGCCGTGCGAGCACGGAGCGGGTCACCGGCGACGCGGGGCAATGGGACGAGATCGGGAGGCGATCCCATGGACCTTCGTGATCTCGCGGGAATCCTCCTGCGTCGCTGGTACGTCGTCGTCGTCGCGCTCGCCGCCGCAGCAGCCGCCTTCCTGGCCCTGCTGTCGGACGGTGGCGTCTACGCCTCCAAGCCGGTGGTGGCCTTCATGCTCCCCGGCGCCCAGTCGACCGATCCCGACAACGGGGTGAACCTGGACGCGCTGATCCTGTTCGCCACCACGGTCGCGGAGACGGTCAACAACGGGCGTCCCGTCGCTCGCTACGCGGCCGAGGACGCGCCTGCTTATGGCGCGGGCGACACCGAGCAGATCAGGGTCGCGGTGCCGAGCGTCGGCGGCCAGTGGAGCACGGCCTTCGCTCGCGCCGAAGTCGCCATCTCCATCGTGGGCCCGACGGAAGAGTGGGTGAAGGCCCGGCAGCAGGAGCTGATCGACGCCGTGTTCGACGCCGCCGACGGCCAGCAGGGCCTGCGCAGCGTGCCGGAGGATCAGCGGATCGAGGCGTTGCTGCTCCCGCTGTCGATGAACATCGAGTACGTGGCCAGCACGAGGTGGCAGCAGATCGTGGCCGCAGCGGCTCTCGGCGTAGCCGCCGTCATCGTCGGGGGCTGGCTCGCGCTGCTGCTCGACCGCGCCGTGAAGAGTCGCCGCGAACGCGGCCGCAGCCGGACGGGAAGCGGCGATGGCCGAGCCGTTCCCGCAGAACCGATGGGGGTCCGATGAATCTCGCCGACACAATCCGCGTCCTGGTGCGACGCTGGTACCTGACGCTGCCCGTCCTCATCCTGGCGTTCGCCGGCGGAATCGGGGCATTCCTCGTCGTCGAGCCGACGTACGAACGGACCGCGAAGCTGTTGATGCTGCCCGACACGGCCAGCATCCCCGCCGAGGCGAATCCCTACCTCTACCTCTCGGGATTGAGCCCCGTCGCGGACGTCCTCACTCGGGCATCGGGGTCGCAGCAGTTCCTCGACGAGGTGACCGAGGGCGTTCCGGGCGGCGCGGTGTCGATCACGCGTGACTTCGAGACGGCGAGCCCCGTCATCGTGATCACCGCGTCGGCGCTCGCGGACGAGGCCGCGGCTCTGATGGTCGACGAGACGATCGACCACGTCACCGACACGCTCGAGGACCTGCAGACCGCGGAGGGGATCGCCGACGGGCGCCGCCTCAGCATTCAGACGCTCACCGTCGACACGGCGGGAACAGTGGTCCAGCGCACCCGGCTGCTCGCTACCGGGCTCGCCGTGGCCGCGGGACTCCTGCTGGCGATCGTGCTGCCCGCCCTCGTCGAGGGTCTCACGAGAAGGCGGCGCCGCATGCGCGCCGCATCGTCGCCGGACGCCGAGTACGCGCACTCGACGCCGACCGCCGATGGCACCGCCGATCTGCCGCCCGACGACGTGGACGAGCGCTTGCCCTCGGCCCCGGGCCCCGGGAAGCCCAAGGTCGACGTCCCGGGTCCGCAGGAGCCGGCGCCGAAGGAGACGTCGTTCGTGGATATGGCATCCGACGCTACCGCCGACCCGCCGGAACCGGCTCGCACTCCGGCTGAGGAGCGGGGTAGTGCCCGCACCCCGCGGCGGCCCCGAAGCCCGCGCGGTGTCGCCGTAAAGGGGAGGCGGTGAGCGTCGCGCGGCCGGAGTACTCGCCGCTGTCGATGACGGCATCGAGCACCGCCGGCAGGCGGAAGGGCATGACGGCCCTGACCGGGCTGACGATCTATCTCGTGCTGCTCTGCGGCATCCCGTCGAACATGACGATCTCCGCGCTGGGTTCGGTGGGGCGACCCGCCGTACTGTGGGGGCTGATCCTGGCGCTCTGGTGGGTCATCCACCGTCTGCACGCACCGCGGCTGGCGAGTTCCTCGCCCTCGCAGCCGGTGCGCGTCGCGTACGCAGCGATCGTCGTCGTCGTGCTCGTCGGCTTCGCCGCGGCACTCCTGCGTGGCCAGCCCGCCGACCAGGTGACCTCGGCGACCGGAGCCGTTCTGCGACTGGCCTCGTGGGGAGGCGTCCTCCTGGTCGCCATGGACGGCATCACGACGATGCGGGACCTCCGCCGGCTGATCGATCGCATCGTCCTCCTCGCGACGATCGTGGCAATCCTCGGTCTGGTGCAGACCTTCTCCGGGCAGACGCTGGTGGACCAGCTCGCGATCCCGGGCTTCGAGCTCACGGAGGAGGGCGGAGTCCAGTCCCGTGGCGCCTTCGTGCGGGCCACCGGCACGGCGACACATCCGCTGGAGTTCGCCATGCTGCTCACGTGCGCGCTGCCCCTGGCCCTGACCTCGGCGACGGCGCGATCCGGCGACGTGTCCCGGCGTGCGTGGCCCACGTGGAGCGCCGTGGTGATCCTCGGTGTCACGCTCCTGGTCTCCGCCTCCCGCTCGGCGATCCTCGGGTTCGCCCTCGTGCTCCTGGCGACCCTGCCCGCCCTGCATGGGCGGCTGCGTGGGATGCTGATCGCCGGCAGCGCCGTGGCCGTCGCCGTGATCGCGGTTGTGCGTCCGGGAATGCTCGGCACCATGCTTTCGGCGTTCACGGGCGTGGATTCCGATTCCAGCGCGCAGTCCAGAAGCGACGCACTCGAGCGCGCACCCGAGTTCCTCTCGGTATCGCCGTGGTACGGATCCGGGTTCGGCACCTTCTTGTCGCGGTACTACATCTTCGACAACCAGTGGGTGCTGACCACCGTCGAGCTCGGCGTGCTGGGGCTTCTCGCATTCGCGGGACTCATCTGCGCGGCGATGTGGAGCGCGTGGCACGCGCGTCGGCTGTCGGCCATGAACGACGTGCGCGTGCTGGGGCAGGGGCTGCTGGCCGCATGTCTCGGCGGCGCCGTCGCGCTCATCGGGTTCGATGGTCTCTCCTTCCCGATCTCGGCCGGTGTCCTCTTCCTCGTCATGGGCACGACCGCCTCCCTGCGCGCGATCGCGCACGGCGACAGGTGGATGGCCGACGTCCGGCGCGCGGGCGTTGACGACGTCGTGGATGGCCATGATCGACCGGTCGCGGCCGGATGACCGGCTGAGCAGCGAGGAGACCGGGATGCGCTACGACGTCGTGATCGCCACGAGGAATCGCGCCGATTCATTGGCACGGTGCATCGACTGCATCGAATCCCAGACCGTGCTTCCAGAGCGGGTGATCATCGTCGACGCCAGTGACGAAGCCGAACAGGTCGCGGCGATTGCACTGCTCGATCGCACCGCCGCGGTCGAGTGGATCTGGATCGACTCGGCGGTGCGGAGTCTTCCTCATCAGAGGAACCTCGGGTTGGCACGCGTGGTTTCCGAGGTGGTGCTCATGCCGGACGACGACTCGCTGCTGTTCCCGGAGGCCGCCGCCGAGCTTCTCGCCGCCTACGCGCTCGACGAGGACGACCGTCTCGGAGGCGTGAGCGCCACCGGCGTCGCCACCTCACCGCTCGAAGGCGACACCACCCAGATCTCCCGGGGGTCGCGCTGGCTCGCTCGCCTGCTCCCGCTGCGCAACCGCGTCGAGCGCATCGTCGTGCCGCGTCCGTTCGAGATGCATCCTCGCTCACTGTGGAAGCGGCGTCCCCTTCCGTCATGGGTGGATGGGCACACGTACGCGCCCGTCGAGACGATCGGCGGTTATCTGCTGAGCCTGCGCGCGGACCTCGCACGGGAGGCGCAGTTCGACGAAGCGCTCGGCTACGGGGTCGGGTACGCGCTGCATGAAGACATGGAGATGAGTCTCCGGCTGCAGAACGACGGCTACCTGCTGGTGGCGGCGCATCGCGCGCACACCTTCCATGACGTTCATCCCGGGAAGCGGGCGAAGGGCTTCGCCTACGGGTTCTGCTGGATCGCCAACTACGTGTACGCCAGTGCCCGCACCATTCCTCGCGACACTCGCGCCTGGCGCCGGCTGCCCCGCTTCCTGCGTTACAAGATGCTGCTCTACCGCCTGCGTGCGGGCGTCCGTCGCGACGCATACAGCCGCGAGGTGTCTCGCGGCGCTCAGGTGGCCTGGGCGCACCGCAGCGAATTGATCGATGCGCTTCCGGGCGATCTGAGCACCGCGTATGAGCGGCTGTGCGATCGCTGGCTGGAGACGTGATCAGCTCGGCGCGGCCTGCGCCGAGGGCAGTTCCCGCCACCGCGTCTCGTCGCGGAGCATCGCCGCCGCGAGGCGGTGCGCCTCCGAGCGCGCTGAGCGCAGCGCGGCACCGAGCAGGGCCGCCCAGCGGTACGCCCCCGCCCGTCTGGGGGCATGCTTACGCATGTAGCGAAGCCGATTCACCTGCAGAAGCGCGTCGAGCTGGGGCGACGAGCCGGAGGCTCCCTGACTGTGCTGCACCGTCGCACCCGGCTCGTACCAGACGTCGAAACCGGCGTCCCGTATTCGTCGGCAGTAATCCGTCTCCTCCGAGTACAGGAAGAACCGCTCATCCCACTCGCCGACAAGCTCGGCGGCATCGCTCGAGATGAGGAGCGCGGCCCCGGTCGCCCAGTCGGTGCGGCGCGGCGAGTCGTACGCGGTGGGGTTGCGCACCCATTCCGAGAGCATCCGCGGGCGACGACGCCAGATCGGCCCCAGCGCGGCATCCGCGACCGCGCGGACGACTCCGGGTTCGTTGTGCAGCGACATCGCGAGAGCGCCGTCCTCGCCGACGATCCGCGGCGCGATCGCGCCGGCCCCCGGGTTCGCGGCGAGCGCGTCGAGCATGGCGCGGACGGATCCGCGCGCGACGCGCAGGTCGGGGTTGAGCACCAGCTGAGCGCGAGCGGTGCCCACGCGGGCGGCAGCGACGTTGATGCCGCCCGCGTAGCCGAGGTTGCCGCCGGTCTCGACGACGGTGATGTCGGGGTGCGCTCGCAGCCGAGCCAGGGTGTCGTCCGACGAGGAGTTGTCGGCCACGACCACGCGCAGCGCGGCGTCCGACCCCTCGTGGCGCAGGCTGTCGATGAGGCCGTCGATCTCGCCGGCGCTGTTGAACGTCACGATGATCACCACGACGTCGGCCCGCCCCTCGTCGACCACGAACCGCCTCAGCGGAGCCGGAGCGTTCATGCCGCACCCGCCCTGCGGCTCGAGCGACTTCCGTGCCACAGTGGTCCGGTGGGCAGCGTGTCGCCGCGACGGCCGTGGGTGGTGTGGGCGCTGGTCGCGTACGGGATCATCGCGATCGCGCTGCTTCTGTCGCCGATCGGCCCGGGCGAGATCGTCGACGCCGCCACGCGGTGGATCCGTACGGGATGGGGGTGGACGCAGTTCCGGCAGGGATGGATCGAGGCGCCGGCGAACGTGCTCCTCTTCGTCCCACTCGGACTGCTCCTCACGCTGCTCTTCCGGCGACCCTGGGTGGGCGTCGTCCTCGCGGTGACGCTGTCGGTCGCCGTCGAGGTCGTCCAGACGGTGCTGCCCGGCCGGATCGCGAGTCCGCGCGACGTTCTCGCGAACCTGATCGGTGCGGTGATCGGTGCGGTGATCGGGGTGATCATCCTGCGCCGCCGGTCTCGACCACGGAGGGCGACCACGCATGCGGGATGAGCAGCCGCGGCTCACCTGAACCGTCGGCATCGAGTGCCCAGACGTCGTAGTCGCCGGCTCGGCCCTGTCGCGGCATCCCGTAGAGGATGGTGCCGTCATCGAGCCATTCGATCTGGTCGTCGACGTTGCGCGCCTCGGGCAGCACGCGGACCTCGCCGGTGGCGAGGTCGATGATCGCCGGCGCCCAGTGCGCCATCGCTCCCGCGCCCGAGGTCTTCGACTTGAACGCGATGCGGGTGCCGTCGGGTGAGAGGGCGGGGCACTCGACGTCCGGTGCGATCGCCGTGAGCGTCCGCGCCGCTATGTCGCCTTCGACGAGGTAGGTCTGGCCGCTGAGGGTGAGGCCGGCCGTCGCGTAGAAGGTATTGCCGCCCGCGAACGTGACGCCCCAGAAGTTGCGGTCGACGGGTACGGCGGGCTCGCCGTCGACGGTGAGCGCCCACTCCTCGAGGCTGCCGAGGTCACCGCCGTCCTGCGTGCGTATCCGGGTCTCGGTCGAGAACCCGACCCCGCCGTACGAATGACCTGTCACGAACGCGGTCGTCGCCATGCGCTCACCGTTGTCCGAGATGCGCGTACGGCTCGGGATGCCGGACAACGACCATTCTTCCAGCGCCACCTGCTCGTCCGAATAGAGGGTCGCAGAGTAAGCCGGGACGATGCCCCGCTCCGTGCGCAGGCAGACGAACGTCTCATCGGCGGCATCGACGCGATCGCACGCCACGCCCGCGACCGCGCGCGGACCGTCCGGAGCGGACGTGGGCACGCTGGCCACATGTCCGTAGTCCGCGCCACTGGCGGTGTTGCGGAACACAATCCGCGCCCCGCTCGCCCACTCCGCGGAGTCGCGCGTCGCGGCGCCCGGTTGGGCCGCAACGGCCTGATGCTGCGCCCATGCCGAGACGCCGATCAGGGCGGTCGTGCCGAGGGCCACGACGGCGACTCCCGCCACGATCAGCCACTTCGCGCGGTCGTTCACGTCAGTTCCTCATTGCTGAGCGTGGGCGCCCGCGAGAGCAGCGGCCGCAGCACCACCGCAGCCGCCGGAACCGCGAGGACGAGTGCCGCCGCCACGACCAGCATCGCCGGCTCGCGTCCGATCGCATACCAGAGCACCCCGAACGCCGTCGCCGAGATCAGGCGGGTGACGGCGACGACGGTCTGTGCGGCCGCGATCCCCGTGCCGTGGGTGTCGGCGGTGGTGACCTGTGCGGCCAGAGCGGCGAGGACGCCGTCGGTGGCGGCGTAGAAGGCGCCGAGGAAGATCAGGCACAGCACCGTCGCGGCGATGTCGGCGACCGGGAGGGTCGCCATCACGTACGCCGCGAGGAGCGCGAGGTGACCCCACACGTACACGCGGGCACGGCCGACGCGATCCGAGAGCCGTCCGAGCGGGATCGCGAGTGCGAGGAAGACGAGGTTGGTCCCGACATACATGAGGGGGAACCACTGGGCTCCGAACTCGCTGCGCGAGTAGAGCACCAGATAGACGAATCCGTCGCCGATGGTCAGAAGGCCGAGGATGCCGGCCGCCGCGAGCACGCGTCGCATGGGGCCCGCCGTGACGGTCTTCCAGTCGAACCGCCGTCGGGGCGCTGCGGATCCGGTTCGCGAGCGGGCGCGCCGGCGCACGTCAGGCACGACGAGGCCGAGGATGACGACGCCGATGAGCGCGAACGCGAGCGATGCGACGAAGACGATCCGGTAGCCGTCGGGGACGAGCAGGAGAATCACGAACGCGAGGAGTGGCCCCACTGCGGCGCCGATGTTGTCGAGCATGCGGTGCACCCCGAACGAGGTGCCCAGGTTCTCTGCGGTGGAGCTGGCGGTGATGAGGGCGTCGCGCGGGGCCGTGCGGATCCCCTTGCCGATTCGGTCGGCCGTGACGACGGCGACCACTGCGGAGAATCCTGTCGCGAACAGCAGGCCGACGCGCGCAGCCGCGGCGAGCGCATAGCCCGAGAACGCGACCCACTTGGGCCGATCGGTCCGGTCCGAGACGTACCCGCTCCCGATCCGCACGACGGCGCTGACGCCTTGATGCAGCCCGTCCAGGAAGCCGAATGCGATCGTCGAGAGCCCCAGGACGCCGGTGATGTAGAGCGGCAGGATGGCGGCGACAGACTCCGACGAGATGTCGGTGAGCAGCGACACCACCCCGAGGACCACGACGGTCGATGAGACGGTGCGGATGCCGCGGCGCCGGGGCGCGGCATCCGTCCCCTTCGCCGAAGGCGGCGTGTTCGACAACGAGATGTACACCGTCAGCCCGTCCGGAAGACGCCGTAGATCATGTAGACGGTGCCGGTCCCCGATACCGGCGAGAACGCGAGCGACAACGAGGTGAATCCGTCGGCGAAGGTCATCGAGGAATCACCGGCGGATGCCGTCTCGGCGAGGCCGAGCTCCGCCCAGGGCTCCCGGAAGGCGGCGTTCACCTCTTCGGCCGTCGCGGTGGTGCGTGCCACCAGGGTGACCTGCATCGTGCCGCCGTCGACCGCGATCGAGGAGCTCAGCACGTCGGACGAGGGCGAGGGGCCCGCGATCTCGTCCGGATATCCCGGCACCAGGGATCCGTCCGCGCTTGCGGACTCCGGCAGCGGAGGAGCGACCAGCGGGGTCGGATTCGACACCGGCGGCAACCCGCCCGAGCCAGGCGCCGCACCGCCCGGTTCGGGCTCCTGCACCTCGCTGCCCGTTGCCGGTGTGGCACCAGGGACGGGTCCCTGTGTCACAGGCGCGGACGCGGACGGAGCGGGCGCGGCCGCGGTGTTGCGATCGGCGCTCGACGCCGCGAACAGCCACAGCGAAACCGCGATACCGGCGACGGCCAGCACGATCACGACGAGAACGACCGCTCGCATGGCCGGGGTCAGCCGTCGTCTTGTCGTGTGCTCGGACGCCACACCCTGTTCGATCATCGCCCCACCCTCCTCGGCCTCGTTCACATCACGCGGCGTGTGAGCGTCGCACGGCTGCGTAGGCGGGCGGGCCCTCGACGAGGTACCGCCGGGCGAGCCGACCCGGATCGTGGGCCAGCCGCCACGTCCACTCCAGGCCGGCGTGCGACACCCACGCCGGCGCACGCGAGTCGTGCCCGGCCAGGAAGTTCGCGACGGCGCCGAAGGCGAGCATCACCCCCGCTCCGGTCTGGTCGCCGTAGAGGTCGATCCAGTCCTCCTGCCGGGGCTTGCCCAAGCACACCAGCAGGATGTCGATCTCGGCGTGCCTGATCTCGCCCGCGAGATCGCGACACGCCAGCGGGGACGCGAGCTGGGTGCGCTCGGGCATCCAGTGTCCGGCCAGCTCCAATCCCGGCCATTCACTGGCGAACCGGGCGCGAAGCGGAGCGTCGATGTCTTCGAAACCGCCGATCACGCCCAGCCGCTGATGGCGCTGCGCCGCCTCGTCGAGGATCGGGTCGATGAGATCGCTTCCCGACAGCTTCGGATGCGGTGCGCCGGTCATACGCGTCGCCTGGTGCTCGATCGGTGTGCCGTCGATGAGCGCGAGCCACTCCACGCGACCGCTCGGCATGACGGGACCGAGGCCGTGCGCGCGACGACGGGAGACGCCGAAGTGGTGGATGTGATCGAGGTTGACGGAGGCCACCCCGAGCGGCCGATCGCTGTCGTGCATCGCGGCGGCGGCGATCACCTCCAGCGCCTCCGCGCCGGTGGGCAGGTGCGTGACGACGCCGTCGACGCTGATCGACGGGATGCCGTCGGTCAATCCGGGTAGGGGTGTCTTCTCCTCGGCGACGAGGTTCGTGGTGTCGACCATCGTTGGTCCTTTCCTGCGGATCGCGGGCTGTCTGGTGCGAAGGGTCGCGCTCGGGTGGGTGGCTCAGTACGCTCCCTTCGGCGTGACCATGACCTTGGCGGTGCGCCAGATGATCATGAGATCCGTCGTCAGCGACCAGTTCTCGACGTAGCGGAGATCCAGGCGCACGCTCTCGTCCCACGAGAGATCGCTGCGTCCGCTGACCTGCCACAGGCCCGTGATCCCGGGCTTGATGTACAGACGACGAAAGACCGTGCCGTCGTATCCGGTGACTTCACCCGGCAGTGGTGGCCGCGGGCCCACGACGCTCATGTCGCCGCGCAGCACATTCAGGAACTGGGGGAGCTCATCGAGCGAGAACCGGCGTAGCACGGCGCCGACACGGGTCACGCGAGGGTCCTGTCGCAGCTTGAAGAGCGGCCCGGCGCCCTCGTTGATCGACAGGAGCGCCGCAAGCTGGACTTCGGCATCGACCCTCATGGTGCGGAACTTGAACATCGCGAACGGCCGCCCGTCCCTGCCGACGCGTACCTGCCGGAAGAACACCGGCCCAGGCGAGTCGAGCTTCGTGGCCAGCGCGATCAGTGGCGTGATCAGCAGGATCGGGATGAGTGCCAGCGCGGCGAATGCGATGTCGAAAGCCCGCTTGAAGGCGTGTACGCCGCCCTCGAATTCGGGGATCTTCACCTGGATGAGGGGGAGGCCGTCGAGAGGGCGGAGCGTGATGCGCGGGCCGGCGACATCCGTGAGCCGGTTGCAGAGCACCAGTTCGGCCGCGGTGCCTTCGAGCTCCCACGCGAGGCGCCGCACGAAGTCGCGGTCCTCTTCCGGCGTGCTGGCCACGATGATCGTGTCGGCCCCGGACTGGCGTGCGTGAAGCGCGGTCGAGCCGATCGACCCGATGACCGGGTAGGACCGGCCGTGCACGAGGATCGAGTCTCGCTCCTCCTCCACGGTCGTGGCACCGATGACGCGATACCCGTGGTGCGGGTCGCTGACGAGGTTCGAGATCACGTACTCGATGTCTTCGCGAGAGCCGGCGACGATGGCGTGCGACACGCAGACTCCTCGGCCCCGCTCGCGGATCAGCCATCTGCGCCATTGCCAGCGGGAGCCGATCAGGATCACGACCCCGATCGGCAGCGTGACGACGAGCTGCAGCCGAAGTCCCGGCAGCTGGAAGACGAGGAAGACGATCGAGAGAAGGCCGAACGCCAGACCCGCCGCGTGGGCGACCCGTGAGTACTCGGCGGCGCCCGATCCCAGGATTCCCGGTTCCCGCGAGCGGCTGAGCCAGAGCAGGATCATCCAGGAGCCGGCGACGAGTGCGGCGACGCGGGCGCTCTCGCCGATGGAGGCGGCACCCGAGGATCCGCCCAGTTCGATGAGCGCCGTGATGGCCGCCATCCCCGACACGACGAGCGCATCGGTGAGGGCGAGTCGTCGCCGGTAGCGACGCTCCCAGAGATGCCTTCGCACAAGCGAAGGCTGCACTCGCGGCGCGACGGCCGCGGGCAGAACATCCGGCCGTGGACGCGGTGCCGCCGGGCGATGAAGGAAACTTCGGGTCTTTCCTTCAACGCCCATTGACGGCGCCGCGCCGGTCACGGTCGGGTTCAGGCCGCGGACCACCGCACGCACGACAGTGCGTCCTTAGTAGCCATATCTTTCCCCACGAAGACATGCGTGCACGACAGACGTCGTCGTCCACAGTGTCCCCAGAACGCCGGTCCGATCAGTTTCGGGTTGATCGGGTCGCGGAACCCCCAGGTTCCTGGCGCTTTGCCAATCTACTCCCGCATCCGCCGGAAGGGAAGATTATTGTTGCAACGGCCTTGACGTGCTTCCGTCTCTGCCGATAAAGTCCGCGGTCGCCGGCGTCGCGGGCTGCTCAGCCGATGAGCCCGATCAGCGAGTCGAGGCCCATGCCGTAGTTGATGCGGATCGTGGGCAGCGCCAGCTTGTCGGTGCCGATGGTCACGTAGCCCGGTTCGATCGTGCGGGCCATCTCCCACCCGGCTTGCCGCAGGCCCTCTTTCGCGCTGTCGTTGTAGTGGCCGAAAGGGTAGGCCATGATCTCCTTCGCCCCGAGCACCGCGGCGGACGCCTCCATGTCGGCGACGATCTCGGGCACCGACCAGTTCACGATCCGGCCGTCGCCGTTGTCGCCGGGATCGTGCATGTCATGCGTGTGCGACCGCTGAAGGACGTAGGGCGACGGGCTCGGAGCGTCTCGCCAGCGCGTGATCACGAAGGATGTAGTCAAGACCTTGTGCTTGTCCACGACGGGAACTCCCATGTCGAGCCACGTCTGGTGCGCGTCGTCGTCGGTGACGATCACGGAGTGAGTGGGCAGGAACAGTCGCCCGTCGATGAACGCCGAAAGTTCATCCCACGTCGGCAGGTAGAAGCCGGTCGTGGCGATGTGGTTCATGTGCGCGTCGAAGTCGCCGATGTACGCGTAGTTGCCACGCAGCCAGCCGGGCTCGCCCTGCGGGTTGGCGGTGAACTGGTGGTACATGAGGATCGGGATGCGCGCGTCTTCGGCGGCGTTCTGCTCGGGGCTGACCCACGCGCCGTGCAGCGTCATGCGCCGGTCGGTGCAGGAGACCGCCTCCGACCCGTTCACGCGCCCCGGGATCGCGAGGGCGGTCGCGTCCTCGGGCGTCGCGTACCACCCCGCGAAGATCAGACCGTCGCGGGCGGGGATCGGCAGGCCGGCATAGAGTGCGCCCTGCGTCTGCAGCATCGGGGCGTCGGCGACGCCGTCGCCGGTGAAGCTCACGGCGCACGCCGCCGGGTCGTCGGTCGACGCGAGCAGCTGCTCCTCGGGCGTCAGTGGAGTCGGCGTCGGGGTGGGCGTGCCGGAGGGTGTGCCGGCCGCGGTGGGCGCGGCATCCGTCCCCCGCTGAGAGAGCGCGAACGCCGTGACGGTGCCGCCGACCGCGAGCAGCGCGACGACTCCGATCGCCACGACGAGCGCGCGTCGGCGGCGCACGCGTCTGGACGGTCGGCCGGCTCTCGTCGTGCTGCCTGAAGCGGCCATGATTCCCCACACGGTCAGGACCGGCGCACCCCCATGCGTCCGGTCGTTCACCGGATGATATCGGGATGCCGCGCGCCCGCCGCCGCACCGCGCTCGGGTCGTGGATAACCGGGGTCCGCCACGGCTAGGCTCGGTTCTCGTGCTGCCCGCAGACTGGATCGAACACCGTCGCGCCGACGGCGAGGTCGTCGGATGGATTGTGCCCGACGGCGAGGGGTTCCGCGTCCACGACCTGCTCGGCCGCGAACGGACGCCCGGGAGCGGCAACCGCGCCGCCGAGCCGCTCGAATGGCTGGCGGCCGAAGAGCTGCTCGAAGAGCTCGGCATCGGCTACCTCGCCGACCGGTGGACGCTCCGGCTTCCGGACGGGTCTGAGCGCCCGGTGCGCATCTCCGAGGCGAGCCCCCGCGGGATCACCGTGGTCGCCGACGAGTTCGGCGCCGCGTCCGCCGTCGGCGGCGTGCTCGAGCGGTTCCGGCTGACGTTTCCGGTCAGCGACGAGCTCTCCCCGCGCTGACGCGCGCGGGCTCCGGTCACTCCCGCGCCGCCTCGCTCGTGGGTACTGTGGCTCGCATGACCACCCTCGTGCTCACCGTCGTCGGAGACGACCGTGCCGGACTCGTCGCCACGATCGCCGACATCGTCGGAGCCCACGACGGCAACTGGGAGAACAGCCAGCTCGCCGAGCTTGCGGGAGCGTTCGCAGGGATCATCGAGGTATCGGTGCCGGCCGAGCGGTCCGACGACCTGCGCGCGGCGCTGTCGGTGCTCGAGGGTCTGTTGAAGGTCACCGTGCACCCGGGTTCACCCGACGCCGATCGCCCGGCGGGCGAGACCGCGGGCACGGCGACGCGCCCGCTCGCGCTGCAGGTCATCGGCAACGACCATCCCGGCATCGTCCGCGAGATCACCGCGGTGCTGCGCGCCCACGATGTGAGCATCGAGCGTATGAGCACGCAGACCCGCGAAGCCGCTATGTTCGGCGGCCGCCTGTTCGAGGCGACCGTCGTGGCACGGGTTCCGGCATCCGTCGATCTCACCGGTCTGACGGCCGAGCTGGAGCGGCTCGCCGCCGAGATCCAGGTCGACGTCACGCTCGGCGCCTGAGGGGCGAGGGAGCGCCGCCGTTCGCTCGGCGCACCCGCGAGGGAGAGTCACGGTTCGCTCTGATCGGCCGTATGGATCTCGTGAGGATCGCCGTTCCGTGAGGACCGTGCGACTACGGTTTCGGGGTGAGCATCCGAGGTCTGGGCGTCTCGCCGGCCCAACGGGGCGGGCGCCTTCGGAGACTGCGACTTCATCCGGCCCAGGCGGTCGCGACCGGTTTCGCGATCGCGATCCTGGTGGGAACGGCGCTCCTCATGCTGCCGTTCGCCAAGACCGGACCCGGCGGCGCGTCCTTCGTCGAGGCCCTCTTCACGGCCACGAGCGCGGTGTGTGTGACCGGGCTCGTCGTCGTCGACACCCCCGTGTACTGGACGGGGTTCGGGCAGACCGTGATCCTCGTCCTGATCCAGCTCGGCGGCCTGGGCATCATGATCTTCGCCTCGATGATCGGGCTGATCCTCGCCCGGAAGCTGTCGGTCCGCTCCCGGCTGAACGCCGCCGCCGAGGCCAAGGCACTGGGCTTGGACGACGTTCGCGGCCTCGTACGAGGAATCGTGCTGATCTCGCTGGCAGTGGAGGCTGTCGTCGCCCTGCTGCTCTTCCTCCGGTTCCTCCTCGGCTACGGATACACCGTCGGTGAAGCCGCCTGGCACGCCGTGTTCCACGCCGTCTCGTCGTTCAACAACGCCGGCTTCGCGCTCTACAGCGACAGCCTCATACCGTTCGTGGCCGACCCGTTCGTGTGCCTGCCGATCGCCGCCGCCATCATCCTGGGTGGTCTCGGGTTTCCGGTCATCATGCAGCTGCGCAAGGAGTTCCGTCGGCCGCTTCACTGGTCGATGAACACCAAGCTGGTGCTGTGGGGGACTGTCGTACTCCTGGTCGGGGGGTCGGTGTTCATCACCGCGCTCGAGTGGAACAACCCGGCGACGCTCGGCAGCCTGGATCCCTGGGTGCGGATCCTCGCGGGATTCTTCCAATCCGTGCAGACCCGGACCGCCGGATTCAACTCGGTCGACATCGCCGGGATGCACGATGAGACGTGGCTGGGGATGGACATCCTGATGTTCATCGGAGGTGGGCCGGCCGGCACGGCCGGCGGGATCAAGGTCACGACGTTCGCGGTGCTGTTCTTCATCATGGTCACCGAGCTGCGCGGCGAGGGTGCGGTGAACATCTTCGGCAAGCGGCTCTCGCGAGCCGTTCATCGGCAGGCGATCACCGTCGTGCTCATCGCCGTCGGGGCTGTGACCGTCGGCACCGGAGCCCTCATGCTGCTCAGCGGCGAGGGTCTCGACCGCGCGTTGTTCGAAACGGTCTCGGCCTTCGGGACCGTCGGCATGTCGACCGGCATCACGGCCGACCTTCCCGTCCCGGCGCAGCTCGTGCTCATCGTCATGATGTTCCTCGGGCGGCTCGGACCGCTCACGCTCGGCTCCGCCATCGCCCTGCGGGAGCGGCGCACCCTGTACGAACTCCCGAAGGAGAGGCCCGCAATTGGCTAGATTCCCCCACTTCGGCACGCCCGACCGTGCTCGGCGCGTCGCCGAGGCCGACTCCGTCGCCGTGATCGGCCTCGGCCGCTTCGGAAGCGCGCTCGCCCTCGAACTGATGGCAGGCGGCACGGAGGTGCTCGGAATCGACCTCGACGAGGACCTGGTGCAGTCCCTCAACGGCGAACTCACGCAGGTCGTACGAGCCGATGCCACCAAGCAGGAGGTGCTCCGGCAGCTGGCCGTCGACGAGTTCGATCGCGTCGTCGTGGCGATCGGGGGCGACATCTCGGCGTCGATCCTCACCTGTTCGGTGCTGCTCAGCATGGGAATCCCGGCCATCTGGGCGAAGGCCGTCGACGATCAGCACGGGCTCATCCTCGAGCAGCTCGGCGTGCACAAGGTGATCTACCCCGAGAAGGACATGGGCCGCCGCGTCGCGCACCTGGTCCGCGGCGCCGCCCTCGACTTCATCGAGATCGCGCCCGGCTACGCCATGGTGAAGGCGCCGGCTCCGTCGGCCATCCAGGACCGTCCGCTCGGCGAGACCGGCCTGCGGAAGGCCCACGGGGTGACGGTCGCCGCGTTCCAGCACGGTGAGGACGCGTGGGACAACGCCGACACCTCGACCACGCTCCGTGCCGGAGACACGATCCTGGTGGTCGGCAAGACGCGGGATGCCGAGGCGTTCGCGCAACTGCTCTGACCGTCGCCGCGCACCCGGAGTAGTCGATTGTCAGTCACATCCTGCTGGATCACTTGACCTCGGCGACGGAGCGCCGGATCCGCCGATCGCGCGTCATCGAATTCGGGCTTTGCTGTCCGCTCCATCGGCGCTAGCCTATAATTGTTGTGGCCGAAAACAAATCATGAGAGTCAAGGATGACCCACGCACCCGACGTCCCGACGAAGTCAGCCGAGTGGTCTGATCCGACCGCCGACAGCACCGCGAGGGTCGAGGCGCTGCTGGCCGAGATGACCCCCGCCGAGAAGATCGCTCAGCTGGGAAGCTACTGGGCCGACAAGCGCGACTCGACACAGATCATCGCTCCCATGCAGGACGTGCTGTCGAAGGGGCGCCCTCCTTTCGACGAGGCGGTCGCGGATGGCATCGGTCACCTGACCCGCGTGTTCGGGACGACGCCGGTCACTGCCCGCCAGGGCATGGAGAAGGTCCGTGAGTCGCAGCGGCACCTCATCGGCGAGACGCGCCTCGGCATTCCGGCGGTCGTGCACGAGGAGTGCCTCACCGGCTTCACCACTCTCGGCGCCACGGTATATCCCGCTTCGATGGCCTGGGCCGCGACCTTCGACCCCGACCTCGTCCGAGAGATGGCGCAGGCGATCGGATCCGACATGGCGGGGGTGGGTGTGCATCACGGACTCTCGCCGGTGCTCGACGTCGTCACGGACTACCGCTGGGGTCGCGTCGAAGAGACCTTGGGCGAGGATCCGTACGTCGCGGGCACTCTCGCGACCGCGTACGTCGAGGGCCTTCAGAGCGCGGGCGTCATCGCCACCCTCAAGCATTTCGCCGGTCACGCCACCTCGCGCGGCGGCCGCAACCATGCGCCCGTCTCGATGGGCGAGCGCGAGCTGCGCGACCTCGTGCTGCCCCCGTTCGAGATGGCCGTGCGCGCCGGCGGAGCGAAGAGCGTCATGAACTCCTACACCGAGCTCGACCGTGTGCCGGCAGCAGCCGACCGCTGGCTGCTGACCGCGCTTCTGCGGGGCGAGTGGGGCTTCGACGGCACCGTGGTGTCGGACTACTGGGCGGTCGCGTTCCTCAAGTCCAAGCACGGCGTCGCCGAGACGATGGCGGATGCCGGAAGGCTGGCCCTGCACGCCGGGCTCGATGTGGAGCTGCCCGATATCGCCGCCTTCCGCGCACTCCACGACGGCGATCCCGATCCGGCGCGCACGGAGGCCGACATCGACACGGCCGTGAGGCGCGTGCTGCGCCAGAAGATCGAGCTGGGACTGCTCGACGAGGGGTGGACGCCCGCGGAACCGGCCGACGTCGACCTCGACAGCG
This sequence comes from Microbacterium yannicii PS01, assembly GCF_000304335.1. GTDB lineage: Bacteria > Actinomycetota > Actinomycetes > Actinomycetales > Microbacteriaceae > Microbacterium > Microbacterium yannicii_A. Next base: position 45,233 of record NZ_CAJF01000009.1, read on the forward strand.
CCCGCAATCGCGACATCGCCCGCCGCCTCGCGGAGGAGTCGATCATCCTTCTCGACAACCAGAGAAATCTCCTGCCGCTCGCCTCGGACTCGGGCCGCATCGCGATCGTGGGGCCGTGCGCCAGCGATCCCGGCGCCCTGATGGGTGCCTATTCGTACCCGATCCACGTCATGCCGCGGCATCCTGACATGGGTCTCGGCATCGAGGCGACGTCCATCCCCGACGCGCTGCGCGTGGCGGCTCCCGGTTCCGAGATCGTCGTCGAGCGCGGCACGCCGCTGGCCGAGCCGGCCGATGAGGCCGAGTTCGCACGCGCCGTCGAGGCGGCAGCCTCGAGCGACGTCGTGATCGCGGTGGTCGGCGATCGGGCCGGGATGTTCGGCAAGGGCACCTCGGGCGAGGGATCGGATGCCCCGAGCCTGGACCTTCCCGGCGACCAGGGTCGCCTGGTCGAGGCGCTTCTCGAGACCGGCACGCCGGTGGTTCTGCTCGTGCTGTCTGGTCGCCCTTACGCGCTCGGCGCCTACACCGACCGCGCGGCGGCGATCGTGCAGTCCTTCATGCCCGGCGTCGAGGGCGCCGCGGCGATCGCGGGCGTGCTCAGCGGCGCAGTCAATCCGAGCGGGCACCTTCCGGTGCAGGTCCCGCGCACGAATGGCGCGCTCCCGCACACCTACCTCGCCCCGCCGCTCGGTCAGGACGGGGACCGCATCAGCAACCTGTCGATCGCGCCGGCGTTCCCGTTCGGTCACGGCCTCTCGTACACGACGTTCGAGCTCGGCGATGTGTCGCTGGACCGCGACCGGACCGCGAACGACGGCGTCGTCGTGGCCTCGGTGGTGGTCACGAACACCGGCGACCGGTCCGGGGCGACCGTCGTCCAGCTGTACAGCGCCGACCCGGTCGCGCAGGTGACCCGACCCGTGCAGCAGCTGGTCGGCTACGCCCGGGTGTCGCTCGAGGCCGGAGCCGCGGCATCCGTCGCCTTCGAACTGCATGCCGACCGCTTCTCGTTCACGGGACTGGAGCGGCGCCGGATCGTCGAGCCGGGCACCGTGCGCCTGACCGCCGGGCTGTCGCTGGCAGACGTCACCGCCCCCGCCGACCTGGTGATCACCGGCGCCGTGCGCGCCGTCGAGGATCCGGTGCTGGTGACCGGCGTCAGCATCGAGAGAGAGGATGCCGCATGACCGGCCTCACCGCGCAGAACTGGCCGATCGCGGCCGCCGCGCTCCCGTTCCCGGGCCGCACCGCAGACGGGCGCAGCGTGACCGAGGCCGGGCCCGAGTCGTGGATCGACCCGCTGACACAGGTGGCCGACGCCGGGTTCGATCGCGTCGACATCACCGACTCGTGGCTGCGCGTGGGCGATCTCACTCCGCAGCGTCTGAGCGACCTGACCGCCGTCGCCGGTGAGGCCGGCGTGGTGCCGACCTCGATCTCGGCGATCCGGCGCAGCGTGATCGACCATGCCGGCGGCCACGAGAACCTCGCCTACAGCCACCGCACGCTGGATGCCGCCGCCGCGCTGGGCATCGAGACGGTGTCGTTCGGCCTGCACCAGGCGCTGACACCGCAGCAGCAGGAGCAGCTGTGGTTCTGGACGGTGGAGGGGCACAGGGACGATCCCGCTGACTGGGACCTCGCCGTCAGCCGGCTGCAGGAGCTGGGCCGCCACGCGGCTGACCTCGGCATCCTGGTCTCGCTCGAGATGTACGAGGACACCTTTCTCGGCACCGCGGATTCCGCCGTGCGGCTCGTGCAGGAGATCGGCATGGACAACGTCGGTCTGAATCCCGACATCGGCAATCTGGTGCGGCTGCACCGGCCCATCGAGCCCTGGTGGGAGCTGGTCGAGAAGACCGTTCCCTACGCCAACTTCTGGCACGTCAAGAACTACTCCCGCGATGAAGACGCTGCGCGCGGCGCCTACTTCGCGGTTCCGGCGCCGATGCAGTACGGCCTGATCGACTATCGTCGCGCGTTCGCCTTCGCGATCGAGCAGGGGTTCCAGGGTGTGATCTGCGTGGAGAACTACGGCGGCGACGGGCTGAGCGTGTGCGCCGACAACCGCGACTACCTGCGTCGGCACGTGCTACCCAAGCGCGAGGGCTACACGCTCGGCACGAGCAGGGTGCGCCAGCCGCGCCACGACGGAGGCGCCTCGTGACGCGCATCGCGAACGACGCCGCGGACTTCGTGCCACAGGCCCTGGCCGGTTTCGTCGCGGCGCACGGCGACCTCGTCCGCGCCGTCGACGGCGGCGTGGTCCGCGCCGCTCCCGCGGCCCGTGGTTCCGTCGCCCTCGTCGTCGGCGGCGGGTCGGGCCACTATCCCGCGTTCGCCGGAGTCGTGGGTGCGGGCCTGGCAGCCGGTGCGGTGTGCGGCAACATCTTCACCTCGCCCTCGGCCGCTCAGGCCTACCGCGTCGCGAAGGCCGCTCATCGGGGCGGCGGGGTGCTCTTCAGCTACGGCAACTACGCCGGCGACGTGCTGCACTTCGGCGAGGCGCAGGAGCGCCTGCGCGACGAGGGCATCGACGTGCGCACGGTGCTGTGCACCGACGACATCGCCAGCGCGCCGATCGACGAGATCGACAGGCGCCGCGGCATCGCGGGCGACTTCACGGTGTTCAAGATCGCCGGCGCGGCCGCGGAGCGCGGCGAGTCGCTCGACGAGGTCGAGCGGCTCGCGCAGCACGCGAACCACCGCACGCGCACCCTCGGGGTCGCGTTCGGCGGGTGCACCTTTCCCGGTGCTGCCGAACCGCTGTTCACCGTCCCCGAGGGCATGATGTCGATCGGCCTGGGCATCCACGGCGAGCCGGGCATCCGCGACGTGCCGCGGACGAGCTCCGCCGAGCTCGCCGACGCCCTGGTCGACGCGCTCCTGGCCGACGTACCCGAGAACCGGGGCGATCGCGTCGCGGTCATCGTCAACGGTCTCGGCACCGTCAAGTACGAGGAGCTCTTCGTGCTCTTCGGCGATGTGGCCGCCAGGCTCGAGGCGGCAGGCGTCACGATCGTGCAGCCGGAGGTCGGAGAGCTCGTGACGAGCCTCGACATGGCGGGAGCATCGGTCACGTTGTTCTGGCTCGACGACGAGCTCGAACCGCTGTGGGCCGCCCCGGCCTACAGCCCGGCGTACCGCAAGGGCGCCGTCGTGGTCGCGGCGGCAGGAGAGGCCGAGCCCGAAGAGGTCGAGGTGGCCGCAGCCGTCGAGCGGCCCGAGGCATCGGAGTGGTCGAAGCACGCGGCGTCCGCGGCATTGACGTATCTCGACGTGGCACGATCCACGATCCACGAGCACGAGGAGGAGCTCGGCCGCATCGACGCGATCGCCGGCGACGGCGACCATGGCGTCGGCATGCGCACGGGAGTCGACGCCGCTTGCACGGCCGCCGATCCCGCTCTCGGGCTCTCGGCGATGCTCGCCGTGGCCGGCGACGCCTGGAGCGAGAAGGCCGGTGGCACCTCCGGCGCCCTCTGGGGCGCGATGCTGCGCGCCATCGGAGGCGCCCTCGACCGCGAGGAGGTCGAGGTGCGCTCGACGGCCGCCGACGCCGCCCGCGCGGCCCTCGACACGGTCACGTCCCGCGGTGGGGCGAAAGTGGGCGACAAGACCATGGTCGACGCGCTCGAGCCCTTCGCGCGCGTGCTGGCCGATCGGCTGACCGCCGGAGACGACCTCGGGGAAGCTCTTGATCGGGCCGCGCAGGCGTCGACTCGCGCGGCGGCGGCGACCTCGTCGCTGCGGCCCGCGCTCGGTCGTGCCCGGCCGCTCGCCGAGAAGAGCCTCGGGCACCCCGACGCCGGCGCCACGTCCCTCGCGTTGATCGCCACGGCGATTGCCGCGGCATCCCACGACCAAACCTCTCGAAAGGAAGAGCGATGACCGACCCCCTGCGCATCGTCGTCGGAAGCGACGACGCCGGCTACGAGTACAAGACCGCCCTGAAGGCCCTCCTGGAGCAGGACCCGCGCGTCGCGTCGGTGTCGGACGTCGGCGTCGACGGAGACGAGCACACCGACTATCCGCACGTCGCGGTGGAAGCCGCGCGGCGGGTCGCGGCGGGCGACGCCGACCGTGCGCTGCTCGTGTGCGGCACCGGGCTCGGCGTGGCCATCTCGGCGAACAAGGTTCCCGGCATCCGCGCCGTCACCGCGCACGACAGCTACTCGGTGGAGCGGTCGGTGCTGAGCAACGACGCCCAGGTGCTCACGATGGGCCAGCGCGTGATCGGGCTGGAACTGGCCAAGCGCCTCGTGTCGGAGTGGCTCGGCTACCGGTTCGACCCGGCGTCCGCATCGGCGGCGAAAGTGGCGGCCATCGATTCCTACGATCACCTCGGCGAAGCCGAGAGCAACGCGGAGGTTCGCTCATGACCCGGATCGCCATCGTCGGCAGTGGCTACATGGGAGGGGGAATGGCGCAGGTGTTCGCCCTCGCCGGCCACGATGTCGTCATCTCGGACGTCACAGCCGAGATCGCGGCGTCCAACCTGGAGCGGATCCGCACCGAGACCGCTCAGTTCGAGCAGCAGGGGCTCTTCCCCGCCGGAGCCACGGACGTGATCACCGAGCGCATCTCGGCCGCGCAGAGCATCGAAGCGGCGGTGGCGGATGCCGAGTTCATCGAAGAGGCCGTGCCCGAGCGGATCGAGATCAAGCACGAGACGCTGCGCCGCATCTCGCAGGCGAATCCGCTCGCCACCATCGGCAGCAACACCTCGACGATCTCGATCACGAAGCTGGCGGAAGCGGTGCACAACCCGGAGCGGTTCCTCGGCGTGCACTTCTCCAATCCGGCGCCGTTCGTGCCCGGCGTCGAGATCATCCCGCACCCGACCACCACCGAGAGCGCGATCGTGACGGCCGAGGAGCTGCTGGCCGGCAGCGGCAAGATCGGCGCCCGCGTCAAAGATGCCACCGGCTTCGTGCTCAACCGCCTGCAGTACGCGCTCTTCCACGAGGCGACGCAGCTGGTCGACGAGGGCATCGCGACGCCGGAGGACATCGACGCGATCGTCCGATCGACCTTCGGCTTCCGCCTGCCCTTCTTCGGACCGTTCGCGATCGCCGACATGGCCGGCCTCGACGTCTACGCGTTCTGCTACGCCTCACTGCAGGGCGACTTCCCCGAGCGGTTCGCGACTCCCGCGATCCTCACCGAGCGGATCGAGCGGGGCGAGCTGGGAACGAAGTCGGGCGCCGGGTTCCGTGCGATCGACCCCGAGCGCATCGCCGAGCTCGTGGCGTACCGCAACCGCGCCTACGCCAAGATGAAGGACCTGCTCGACGAGCTCGGCCCGTCGCCGTTCGACGCGCCGTCAGAGGGGGGCCACGCGACCGCTGCGCAGCCTGTCCCGGAGCCTTCGCGGTGAGCATCTCCACTCCTGCGTCATTCGCGACCCGCAACTGGGCCTCGAACGTGGTCTATGGCGCGGCGAGCGTCGTCGTGCCCGGCTCCGTCGCCGAACTGGCCGATGTCGTGCGGTCTGCCGACCGGGTCAAGGCCCTCGGCAGTCGCCACTGCTTCAACACGGTGGCCGACACCGCCGGCGTGCATGTTCTCTCGAGCGGACTGCCGGCCGAGGTGAGCATCGACAGCGAGCGTCGAATCGTGCGCGCGTCGGCGGGGCTGCGGTACGGCGATGTCGCGCCGAAGCTGCACCGCCAGGGATGGGCGCTGGCGAACCTTGCATCGCTGCCGCACATCTCGCTCGCGGGCGCCGTCGCGACCGGAAGCCACGGGTCAGGTGACGCGGTGGCCTCGCTCGCCTCGGCGGTCGCCGGCGTCGAACTCATGACGGCCGACGGCGAGCTGCGCACGTACCGCCGCGGCGACCCTCACTTCGACGGCGTCGTGGTGTCACTGGGTGCGCTCGGCATCGTCACCGCGATCGAGCTTGACATCATCCCGGCCTTCGAGGTCACCCAGACCGTGTACGAACGCCTCCCGCTCGACGCCGTCCTCCAGGATCTCGACGCGGTCACCGGCCTCGGCTATAGCGTCTCGATGTTCCACACCTGGCGCGATCCCGAGGTCGTCGACCAGCTGTGGGTGAAGCGTCGTACCGACGCCCCAGGCGCCCTGCCCGAGCGCGTCGTGGGTGCCGTGAAAGCTTCGACCAAGAGGCATCCGCTCCCCGATGTCTCGGCGGAGAGTTGCACCGACCAGCTCGGTGAGCCGGGGGAATGGTATGCCCGGCTGCCGCACTTCAAACTCGAGTTCACGCCGTCCAACGGCGAGGAGCTGCAGTCGGAGTTCCTGGTGCCGCGCCGCAACGCCGTCACGGCGATCGCGACGATACGCGATCTGGCGCAGCAGGTTGCACCGCTGCTCCAAGTTTGCGAGCTGCGCACGGTCGCGCGCGACGATCTGTGGCTCTCGTCGGCGTACGGCACCGACGTTCTCGGCATCCACTTCACGTGGAAGCCCGATCAGCCCGGCGTCGAGCGGCTGCTTCCGCTCATCGAGCGGGCTCTCGAGCCCCTTGCTGCACGCCCCCACTGGGGCAAGCTGTTCACCCTCGACGGGGCGGCGGAACGGATGCCGCGGCTCTACCCGCAGTGGAACGATTTCGTCGCTCTGCGTGAGCGGCTCGATCCGCGGGGCGTCTTTCGCAACGACTTCCTCGCGCGACTCGGACTCTGACGCGCCGCCGCGCTGCCCGGCCGAAGTCGCGACGGTACAGCGCCACGGCGTTGCCGTGCGCGAGCAGTCTGGCGACGCGCTCCGCCTCGGACTCGGATCCGTCTCTCGCCCCCGGTACGACGTGAACACGTCGCCGAACGCGCGGAGCCACATCGCCGCGCCCAGGTGCACGAGCCCGCCGTAGACGCCCCCGGCGCTCGTGCGGCTGGACACGAGATCCGCCGCAATCCCGGCGATCCCGCGGAAATGAAGAAACCCCCACCTGTAGAAGCCAGATGAGGGTCCCAGTGGCTCCGACCGGCATCGATCCGGTGACCTTTCGATTTTCAGTCACATCTTGCCGAATCGGTCTCGATCCGCCACCGTCGAAAATCCGCGGAATCTCCAGCTTTTCCCCTCACCAACCGCTCCTCAATGCCGCTCCGATCCGAGCCGTTCCGCGCCGTTCGTGGGCAAAATGTGGGCAAGCTGTCCCCGCTGGAAACGGCGAGTGCGTGTGATGTCTCAGGACATCCCTGACGATTCTGCATCAGGACATCTCTGACACTTCATGTATCAGGACATCTCTGACAGTCCGGTGATGGGGGTGCTGCGGCCGCGGGGTCGGCGGTTGCTGACGTAGGTGGTGCCGGGCTTGGGCCAGGGGTGCTCGATGATGAGAGTGCCGGCGAGGTCGAAGACCTGGACGGTCTTGCCGGCGTCCAGGACGCAGACCCGCTGACCGGCGAAGGCGCGGCCCAGGCCGAACTTGATGCCGCGGAACTCGACTGACCCACTGTCTTGCACCGCCTTGATCCGGATGTCCTCTCCGGGACCGGGCAGCGGTGTGTGCGGACTGGCCGGTCGCGGCGGGTCGGCGACGGGAGTCGCGTCCCAGGCCCGCGCCGGGGTGATCCTGCCGGGCAGGCCCTGGTGCGGGCGGTCGGTGTTGTAGACCAGGTCGAACGCGTCCACCTGGCTCTGCAGCTGCTCGAGAGTGTCGGCCAGGGGTTGCTTGTCGAGGAACCGGAACAGGGTCTGGTGGAACCGCTCGTTCTTGCCCTGCGTGGTCGGTTTGTAGGGCTTGCCGGTGATCGCCTCGACACCGAGCGAGCGCAGGTAGATGACCAGCTGCCCAAGCACCCCACGGCGGGACGGGTTGAGCGCTGCGCCGTTGTCGGACAGCAGTCGTTGTGGGACGCCGCAGGCGGATGCCCTTCTTCACCACGGTGATGGCCCCTTCGGAGGTCTCACCCCAGGTGACGTGCGACGCGACGGCAAGCCGGGAGTGGTCGTCGATGAGTTGGAAGATGACGCACTTGCGGCCGCCGGAGAGCACGTACTCGGTCGCGTCGAGCTGCCAGCACGCGTTCGGCTGCGGATACACGAACCGGCGATAGGCCGCCCGCGGTTGCTTCCGCGGCTCGACCTTCGCCACCCCGGCATCCCGGAAGATGCGCGCCAGCGACGCGGTGGACGGCACCGGCTCCATCCCGAGCGACCGCATCTTCTCGTGGACACTGACCGGGCCATGGTCCAACCCCGACAGCTCCAACGCCGCCCGCACCGCCACCGCCTGCGCCGCGACGTCGTCTGCGAGCTTGCCCGGACTGCGCCTCGGACGTCTCGAACGAGGCTCCAGTGCTGCCGCCGGCCCTTCCGTCGCGGCACGCCGGCGGATCGCATAGAACGTCTCCCGCGAGATCCCATGCTCCGAACAGAACGTCGTCACCGAGCCCCGCGGCGCATCTGGTGGCCACAGCGTGATCGCGAGACGGACGCGAGGATCAACAGGCTCGACACGACTCATCCCTCACACATAGAGCCAGAAGTGTCAGGCCCAAACCGGCCCGAAGCGTCAGAGATCTATGGAGGCAGAACTGTCAGGGATGTCCTGAGACATCACAGAAACGGCGAGTGCGCAGATTCGGGTTATCGAGGCTACGTGACGGCAGGGCGGCCAACGTTGGACGCGATGCCCACAAGCCGCCCGGACGCGCGAGCCTTCTGAATCCAATCGCTGGCGGTGCGCTCGGGCACGCTGAGTTCACGAGCGATGAGTTTGACCGGCGGTAGATCAGCGAGGGCGGCAATGCCATACAGGATCTCGATGACCTCCCAGCGCTCCTCCTTCATGCCTCGCTTGACCACGGCGCTCGCCATCCATTCGGGGACGATGGCGCCCTCCCCCTGAGTGAGGTCAGACACCGAGGTCCACTGCGCGTCCGGGTCCTCATCGAGCAGCAACGCGACGCAGTGCGGAACGGCGACCTGCAAGATCGCTTGCGGAGCGGCGTGTTTCAGCTTCACTTCGTCGAAATCGTCCCGGACGGCGCGGCTGAGGATGCTACGGACCACGTACCTGCCGCGATCTTCGTCGTACTGTGCCTCGATAGTCGTCGCGATCCCGGTCGAGTCGTCGACCGACGAAGCGATGAAACCGGGCGCGATCCGAAGTGCGGATCCCACCGGCCGTACTGCGCTATCTGCCGACATCGGCTTGCCATCGAGTGTTTGCACGTCGACCGTCACCCATTCATCTTGCCTTATCGCAATCGCGTTTGACAGTTGGCTCTTGACCCACCCTCCCGCTTAGGTGTGTACTTCTGTCAAATGAGCAACTGGTTTGACATAAGGAGTGATGAGGGATGGCAACGATCAAGCCGGGCGAACCGGTACTGAGTAAGGAGCTTCTTACTCCGGATGACGTCACCGCGCTGATTCCCGGGCTGAAGCTCAAGCTGCTGGCGGAATGGCGCTACAAGAAGATCGGGCCCCGGTATTACAAGGTCGGCCGGATCATCCTGTACCCCTTCGATGATCTCGAGGAGTGGTTCGAGGGGCTTGAGGGCGGCGGCGATCATGACGCTCATTGAGGGGCCGGTTGGCGACCTGTCCGAGCGCATGCGGATCGTTGCCGTCGCGAATCAGAAGGGCGGGGTCGGCAAGACGACGGTCGCGATGCAGCTGGGCGCGGCGTTGTCGCGTCGGCACCGTGTGCTGGTGGTGGATGTGGACCGGCAGCGGTCAACGGTGTGGTGGGCAGAGAACATGCGCGATCGGTTGCCGTTTGACTTCGCCGGCGACCAGAACCCGAAGCTGTTGGGGCGGCTGCGGGAGCTCCGTGCCGAGTACGACTTCGTGGTGGTCGACACCCCCGGAAGTCTCGAGGACACGCCGGTCCTCGAGAGGGTGCTCGACGCCGCCGACACCGTCGTGATCCCGCTGATCCCGGAGCCCCTCGCCGTGGAGCCGACGATGCGGACCATCAATCGGCTCATCGAACCCCGGGCGCTGCGGCATGCGGTGCTGCTGAACCGGATAGACGCGAGGATCCCGTCGCAGCTGCCGGTTTGGCGGGATCTGCTCGACACCGTGTGGGGCGTGCCCCGCTTCGATGCCTACCTGCGGCAGTACAAAGCGCAGACCGACGCTCCGATCCACGGGCATATGGTGACCACGCTCCGTGACAACCGGCGCACCCGAGGCGCGATCTTCGACATCACCCAGGTGGGACTCGAGGTCGCCGCACAGGCCACCCCAGCTCTGGCAGCGGGGTGGTGACGATGGGGCAGGTGGATCTGGCGGACAAGCTCCGCGACACCGGTGCTCGAGTCGCTGCAGAGTCTTCAGATACAGGCCGGGAGACGCCGAAGTTCGCGCGACTGACGCGGAAGGACACCCGCATCCGTGCCGACCAGGACACCGCCCTCACGGCTCTGGCCAAGTTGCTGATGCGCCGCCGGGCGGTGAAGACCGAACGCATCACCGAGAACACCCTCATCCGCATCGCAATAGACGTCCTCCTCGCCCACGCCGCCGGTCTCCGCGGTTCCACCGAGGACGAACTCCGAACGTCTGTCACTTCCGAACTTCGGAACTGCTCCACTCCGGTGCTTCCGGACTCCCAGGGTTCCCGGCTTCCGCACTCGGTGACGTCCGAAACATCGACCATCGCAGCGGCGGAGCGACCGCCGGCGGGAGTCGCGTCGCTCGGCGAGGTCCCCACCCGCGCACCCCGGATCTTTGCCACTTCTGAACTTCCGCACTTCGGAACTACGTCAGTCGGTTATGTCGGCAGTTCACGAGGCTCGTGCTCGAACGGAGCGGGGCGATGATCAGCGTGACGGTCTACTCGACCGGTCCCGGCTGCATGCGGTGCACGCTGACGTGCCGGTGCCTTACTGTCGCCTCGCTCCCGTTCACCGTCGTTGACCTCACGGAGGAGCGAAACGCTGCGCAGCGGTCGTTCGTGACTGACGAGCTCGGGTACACCGAAGCACCGGTCGTGCTGGTCGACGACGATCCGCAGCATCACTGGTCCGGGTTTCGTCCTGACCTCATCGACCGGCTGGCCGCGCACTTGACCGAACGGCGGGCGATCTGATGAGCCGCCCATCGGAGGAGGGGTCGGATGCGGAACGGGACGCGCGTGTGCAGCGTGAGCGGGAGGCGCGACGGGCGTATCGGGAGCGGAACGCGGACCGCATCCGGGAGTGGAAGCGGGCTTGGCGTGAGCGTAACGCCGAACACGTTCGGGAGTACCGCGCGGCGTACGACGCGGAACATCGCGACGAGGTCCTCGCCCAGAAGCGCGCATACATGAAGGGTTACGCCGCACGGCAGGCGGCCGAGCGGGCCCGTGCACAGGCGAAGCGGGCGTCGTCGAAGAAGTACTACGAGGCGAACAAGGAGAAGCATCATCGGTACGAGCGGGCATGGCGTGCCCGCAAACTCGCCGAAGATCCCGAGGGGTATCGTGCCCGCCGTGCCGCCTATCAGCGTCGCCGCCGGGAGCGGACCAAGGAGGCGGACAATGCGAGGCTCCGTGCCCGGCGGCGTGAGAACCCGGAAGCAGGCCGTGCCGCCCAGCGGGAGTACTACGCGCGAAACGCCGAGAAGCTCAAGGCGCAAAAACGCGCACACTATGAGACGCATCGCGAGGAGGTCCTCGCCCGAAACCGGGCCTGGAAGGAACGCGAGAAGCGACGCCGGGAGGCAGGGCTGCCTCCACGCCGCCTCCACACCACCTCTGCCACACAGCGGGAAGTGAACACGGCCGCCGCGGACGCGTTCTTTACACGGTCTCGCACGAGGGAAGAGATCGCAGAACTACGCAAGAATCCGGGGCTCGACGCGTCGGTGGAGCGGACGCCTGACGAACTGGTCGCGGCGTTCGAACGCGCTTCCCGACGCGCCCGCATCGAGCACCTGCTCGCCACCGACGCCAGCTTCGCCGACCGCCACCGCGTTGCGGAAGCGCGCCGCTGGCAGGCCTCGCAGGAATCCTTCCGCCGCGCGCAACGGCAGGCCGCCGAGGCCGCCCGCTTGGACGAGATCGGACGACAGGTCAATGACCGGCTCCGCCACAAGGAGCCACCACGCCGTCGCCACCACCTCGACCCCGCAGCACCCCACCCGATGCTGAACTCCAACACCACGATGGGAATGAACCGATGACCACCACCCCGACCGGAGAACCGATCATGATCGACCCCGCCGCAGCAGATGCCGCCCGCGCGCGAACCGCCGTGAGCGCCTTCGAGTACTACCCAACCAAGCACCTCGACGAACCCGGCTACCACCTCGACGAAGACGTCACCTGGTGCCTCGCCCCACTCACCGGCCTGCCTGCGGCCGAATTCGACGAGATGCGAGCCACCATCCAAACGCTCATCACCACTCCGACCGCAGACCGGCAGGCATTCATCCGGCGTCTCGCCGCGCTCAGTGGCGACGATTCGTTCGAGGGACGCTAATCCACCCGCCGGGAGAGAGAAGGACCACACATGAACCCGTTGGGAATGCAGCCCCTCATCGCGGTCACAGCGATGGTGGCTGTGGCGACTGTGCTGCTCCTGCCCATCCTCGCGGGTCAGCTGTTGCAGGGCCGGCTCATCCGAGCCGCGCGCACCGGCGCGGCGATCCTTCTGCTCACGGCGATCGGGCTCACGGCCGCCACTGCGCTCGCGCACACCCAGCTGCTGGCGATGCCGCCGCCCTGAGCTGCGATCGCGTCGAAGCCGGTGGTCGTTGCGATGGTCGCGTGGATATCAGCCGCCACGGCAGGTCTTTCCTGGCCGGTCATCGTAGCTCCCGCCGGGTGCTCCGTGCCGGGCTTTCGACGGCATATCCTCGCCCCTCCGCTAGCGCTCCGGGGTTCCGGTATTCCACGACCCGGCACTACCCACCCTCCAGTCGCACACGACGCCACTTGCCAGGAAAGGCCCCACCAAAGTCAAGAAACGAGGGAACCGACATGAACACGACAACGGCGTCCATCGAACGTCACCGGGCGAGCACCGCGGCGAGCATCGTCGCGTGGGATCCGCTCGAGGAGACCGTGGACCGGCTCGCGGACATCATCGACGCCCGATTGGCCAGTCACGACGACCAACTGGTGTGCAGCATGCAATACCCGGAAGCGGAAGCCCTCGCGGAAGTCCTCGACGCCGGCAGGCACACCCGCACCGCGGCACGCCTAATGCACCGGTGGGCGCTCACCGAACCCGACTGGGAGACCGACCGCGCCCACGAGGCTGTCGTCCGAGGCTGGCTCGACATCGACAACCACCCGCACCTGACCGGTCTCGAACCCTAACCCGCCGGATCCCGGGGTCGGGGGACGGGTGCGAGCGCACGCTGCACCGAGTTCGCGCTCACCCCCAGCACCCGCGCGATATGCGCGATCGGCCGATTCAGGTTGCGCAGCTCGATCGCCATCGCAATCCTCTCCGGCGTCATCACCGTCGGCCGCCCCGGACGCTTCCCCGACGCCGCCGCCGACTCCATCCCGGCCCGCGTCCGCACACTCACCAGCCGGCGCCGCAGCGCCTCCAACGTGGCCATCACCTCTGCGGGATCGACCGGGTTGCCTGTGCACAGCGCCGGCTCCGACAGTGACCGAAACCCCACGCCCCGCTCGGCAAGACTGGTGATTGTGGCCGTGAAGTGGGTTACCGCATGCGACAGATGCGACGCGCTAGGCACCAGCAGGACGTCCCCCGCCCCCAGGACCGCTAGACACTCCGCCAATCCGGGGCGTTTGCGCGGGTCCGCGGCCGCGTCGTCGGTGAAGACACGCTCGGCGCCCGCGTCGGTCAACGCGGTCACATCGGCGGCCAGATTCGTGTCGGTGGCGATGGCGCGCGTGTACCCGACGAGGCGGGTCATCGAGACACGCCCCCACGCTCCGGCCCACCCGGCACCAAAACGGGCGCCGCGGCGTCGACCGGGCTCGCCAGCGGGACCGTCTTCCGCAGCGCGACCAGGGAGGCGACGGTCTTCTGCTCCATCGCCGTAGCAAACCTGCCGCCCGCTGGCACATGCAGTTGCGGGATTACTTCCCGCAGCGAAGTCTCATGCAGATCCACCAACAGCTCCGCCACACCGTTCGGCAGCTGGCGGCGGGTGGCGGCGAAGTCGGTGAGGTGGTGCAGCTCGCTCAGCCACTGTGTCGCATCGAATCGACCCATCGGAGCCGATTGCGCCTCCGCCAACGCCCTACCCGCACCCACGAATCCCGACGCCCCCGCTTGGTCTCCGTCGAAGAGCACCTGACCGTCACGACCGACCACGGTGAGCCGGTCGACCCATAGTCCATCTTCCACCGACGCCATCAGGTTCCGAGTCGCCGCGAACGCCTCATCATGCGCCTGACGGCTGATCAGCCCGCCGGCACGGCCCGCCTGCACATCGCGGAGGTACTTCGACGTGACCGACAGGAGGCTCTCCGCCCGCCGCGACCCGACTACAACAAGCCGCGTGGTGAAGCCCGCTTCGGCGAACCGCCGCGCCGTCCCGGCGGCAGCCGCCCCATTGCCGAACGTCCCCTCCAACACCAACGAACGATGCTGTTCCCGTGCATACCGGATCGAAGCGCTCACCCACCCGGACACCGCCCGCGCGAGCGCCGCCTCCGCCTCCGGATCGATGTTCGTGGATGTGCTCACAAACCCCGGATAGAACGCCCGCAATTCCTCGCCGTTGAGCAACGCCGTTCCATCGCCCGACTCACGCGCCAGGGCCGATGAGATACGCGCGCGGCCCGCACCGGGCTGACCGGCGACCAGGGTGAACGTCGGGGTCGCACCCTGTCCGGTATCCGGAAAGTACAGCGGCAGGATGTCGCGACGAAGAATCTGGTCATGGGCGGCGACATCAACGTCTGCCGTCACGACGCGCGACCCTCGAGCTTCCGAATCCGCTCGTCGAGACGCGCAGCAAGTGTGTTCACAGCGGCTCGGTCAAACGGATCAACGGCGAGGACCTCCCGGCGCAACTGTCTAAGTTCATCGCGCGCGGCAGCCGCGTCCGGCCCGCCGTCTCGGGCGGCGGTTTGCAGGAGGGCGAATGCTGTTACCGCCGTGTCGCGCATCCGGTCGTAGGCGACCACATCGTTGACTCGCCATGGCGAGGTCGCTCCGGGCATCGACCCTCCTCATCACCGCCATCGTATCGACCACCCAAAAAGGATGCGCGCTGTTTCGCCGATTGCTCCAGGCGTGCAGCAGGATGGTGGTGACCCTCGCCAGCCGCACGGCAAGGATGAGGAAGCGCTAAGCGGACCACGCATGCGCGCTGCCCACGACATCGGTGTCCTCGACCTCGAAACCGAGGTGGAGCTCACGCGGCCAGTCGGCCCTGGGAAGCTGTTAGGTGTAGGAGTGGTGGACGTGCCAGTCGTCTTCGTCGCGGTACACGTCGAACACGGCGACGTCACCACTGTCGCTGGTGGCCTGGAACCGCCAGCCATACAGGCCTGACCCGTGCTGCAGCGGTGCCGTCCAGATGGACTCCCGCAACCGGGTCGGAGTGTCGGTGACCCGCCACCGCTTCCCGGCGTTGAACATTCGCGCCGGGATGTCGTTGCTCGTCCAGAGTGTCGTCTCGCGTTCGAGCTCCGTTGCCGCCATGACATACGAGAATAGAACATAGATTCGATAAACGGTAGAGTGCTGGGGTGGCCGGAGGAAGGATGGAGCCGGCGGAGTGACCACCAACCGACGCTATGCCGAGCGGGTCGATCGGATGATGGATGCCCGGGTGCTGCAGCGCACGGCAGAGACCGGGAAGCTCGAGACGCTGACCGATCAGGAGCTGCAACTGTCGTCGACGCCGGTGACGAAAGACCCGCAGCCGAAAACGGTGAACGCCTGGGTGCGCTTCGGCGGCATCCCGGTCCAGGTGACCGCGGAGGCGTGCATGTGGACGCCACGGGCCGTAGCGATCCGATTCATGGTGGGGGAGACGCAGTACCGCTGCTGGGTGTGGGCGGGAGCCATCGACGGCCCCGCCTAGCCATCAGCTGTTGACGCGCTCCGCGTCCGTCCCACTCGCCACCGCTGAGCTCGTGGAGGTAAGCCGCGAACGCCTGCCCGTACTCGTGCAGCTGGATGTTGTGGTCGGCGCAGTAGTCCTCGAACGACAGCGGGGTGCTCATTGCGGCTGCGGTTCCTGCCCGCGGAGGAAGTGCAGCCCGCAACTCTGGCAGACAAACCCTGGGGGAGCGTCCCGAAGCACGGTGCCACACTTCGGGCACCGTGGCTGCTCCCAAAGCACCAGGATGTCGTCATCCACGCTCAGCGGTGATCCTTCGCACGGGTCTCGTTGCGGGAACCGGAGTCGGAGTCACGGAACTGCCCGTTCTCACCCTGGATCCGCACGTCACCCTTACCGCGGCCACTGTCCTCGACAATCTCCCGTGCTCGGGCGATCGCCTCCGCCTGGGTGTCGAAGTGAGCGGACGCGCGTTTCGCGTCCTCCCCGACGACATCCCACCCGCCACGGTCCTTATTCGGGACCAGGTACCGGTCCTCATCGTTGTTCGCCATGCCGCAGCCCCCGTAACCCCGTTATCGCGCAGCTTCACATGGTGAGGAGGACCTTCGTCCAGCGGCAGTGCTCGCAAGAGATGACGACAACTCCATCAGTAAGAGTGTGGCCACAGCGATGGCAGCTCATCGGTGTGTTCCTGGAGAAGGATGCTGCATCTTTCGGGCGGGCTTCAACGCCGGTGTTCACCACAAGCACCTCTTCGTACTTGCGGAACGGGTTCCATTTCATCGCTGCACGCCCCTGCACGGTCGAAAACACGTGTGAGAGCTCGCATCGTCTCTTTTGTGGCTCAACTCCAGCCTCCATCGAAGGTCAAGACCTGACCTACCAGGTGAGGAGATCTTCCCTCCATGAGGAATGAGATCAGATCGGCCAGCTCGGCAATCTCGCCCATCATCTTCCGGGGTGTCTCGTTGGCGATTTGCTCGTACTCGTCGCGCCATCCACCCCGAAACTCAGGGAAGCGCATGAAGTTCGTGGCGACGGCGTTCACCGTGATTCCAGAGGGAGCAAGTTCTCGCCCGACTGCCCGTGCGAGCGCGTTCTCACTCGCGCGAGCTGCCGCGTAAATAGCGTGGCCCTCTGTGGGGCGTTCGCCGTGGGCACTCGTTCCCACGACTATCTGACCTGTTGTCATGGATGCCGCAATCGCCTGCAGCGAGTGGAAACACACGTCGATGTGCAGCCGCATGCGATTGTGATCATCGTCGGTCGCTTCTAGGAACGGACCGTCGACAAAGTCCGCCGACCGCACGAAGGCCGCATCGATCCGACCAAACGATTCAATGCATTCCCGCACCATCGCGTCCGATCCGGCACGCGTCGCCATCCGTGGCTGGTCGAGCTCAGCCGATGCGAAGACGACCGCAGGTGATGGTTCTCCAAAACTGTCGCGTTCCTCAAGGGTCACGCCCTGCAGGAACACACGAAAACCGCCGGCCAGAAGCTTCGAGGTCAGATCAGGCCCCACGAAACGACGCGCATCCATGACGAGCGCGACAGGTTGCGAGTCTGACATGCGGTCCCCATTCCAGAAAACGTTAATCTATACTGTACATGGGTCCGCTCGGACGATGTAGATGGGAAATGCATGAACGACGAACGTGGCCAAGCGCGATCTTCGACGCTTGAGGATCTCATCGATAAGCAGGACATCCAAGAGGTGATCCTCCGGTACGTGCACGGCGTCGACCGGCTCGACTGGGAGCTCGTGCGTGATTGCTACTGGCCCGATGCCGTAGATGACCACGGGGCATTTCGTGGCGACCCCGAGGGCTTCATTGAATGGGGTCGATGCCTTAAGGCATCCACCGTCTCCACCACTCACCAGGTGAGCCCGTCTTTGATTGTTCTCGACGGCGACCACGCCCAGGTCGAGACGTACTGTCTCGCTTTTCACCGCCAGGAGATCGACAGAGGGGCGCGAGATGCCGTGATGGGTGTCCGGTACGCCGATCGGTTCGAACGCCGGGGCGGGCAGTGGCGCATTCTTGAGCGGACCGCCATTTGGGATTGGCTTCGGGTTGACGACGTCGCCGTCCCCGCCGACGAAGAGTGGTCCTTCGGTCCGGACCATGTCCGGGGGTCCCGCGGAGTTCACGACATGATCCACGCGCTCGCCATAAAGCTCCATGCCCACGCACCTTCCGCCGTTCTCGCCTCTGAGACTGGAGATGTATGACCACCGCACTGGTTGTCAATCACGTCGGCATCTCGGTGCCAGACATAGTCGCCGCAATCGACTGGTACGAGAAACTCTTCGGCTTCCGGTGCATCATGGGCCCGCGGGTCATGAGGCCAAGCTCAGAGGCAACGGCGGAGACCCGGCAGATACTCGGCGACCGGTTCCGGGAGGCATGGCAGGCGCATCTTCTCACTGCAAACGGAGTCGGACTGGAGTTGTTCCAATTCATCGACCCCGTGGTCGAGCCGGGCACTGTCGACATCGAGTACTGGCGACAGGGGCTGTGGCATTTGTGTTTGACAGATCCTGACGTCGCCGGAGCGGTCGCACGCATCGTCGAGGCTGGAGGTACCCAGGCGTCCCCGGTCACGCTGTTCGTTCCCGGCAAACCGTACACCCTGGTGTACTGCCGGGATCCATGGGGAACGACTCTCGAGATCATGTCGCACTCGTATACGGAAGTGTTTGCCTCCTGGCCCCAGCCGGGCATGGAACTAGAGACAGAATGGGCGACAGCCGACGCCGTCGGGCGGCCAGCGAAGTGACGCGGTCTCGATCATGGCGGCCGAAACCACACTTAAGAGTGAACGGCCAGGAGTAGCCTCACGTTGTCGGGATGCGGGTCGAGCTCGCCGGCGTCAATGCGACGGGCAATCGCTGCGGTGCGCTCGTTGGCGTCAGTACGGACTCCTACCCGCGCGGCTTCGCGTGCAACGTAGCCGTTGAGTTCATCGGCCTCCCCGCGGCGTCGCTTCTGCCAATCCTGCAGCACCGTGGTCTTAGTGTGCGGGAGCGACCATTTCGTGTAGACGGCATCAAGTGTCTGCTCAACGAAGAGCTCAGGTTGCTCGGGATCGACATCCGTGAGCCCGAAGATCGGGACGATGCGGTGACCGGTGGCCAGCGCTGTACGCACCGCCTCCTTGCCGGTCGTAAGCATGAAGTCATGCATGCCAGGTACCTTCGCGGCGTCAAGGAGGGGAAGATCGAGGATCGCCGACGTCACTAGCTCCGCGGCGTTGACGGTGAGCTTCATCCACTTTGCCGATCGAATATCGGTGACAGTCTCGGCCGTGCCGGCGTGGCTCAGCACCTCGGTCACCTCGCTCTCTCGCCCGACGGTCGCCGCGGTGAGGCTGCCGATCGCGAACCACGTCCCGCTCGCTGGAGTGTGACGCTCCACAACACCGGGGGTGAACATCGCGGCCGCGATCTCAATCACGGCACCGAGCGTACGGTGCGGGCCAATGATCTCCGACATCGCGTCGACCGTCATACCGTTCTGCAGCCCGACCACGAGGGCGCCCTCGGCGAGGTAGGGCTTAATGAGTTCGCTCACCCAGCGCGTGTCGTACGCCTTCACCACGATGAACACGAGGTCGAACCTCTGCCCGCGCAGTTCCGCTACCTCGCAGAAATTGAGGATGCTGCCCGCCTGCGTCACCACGGTTTCACTGGGCGTCTGCACCACGATGCCGTCAGCACGCATAGCGGCGACATTGTCGGGCCACTGCTCGATAAGGGTGACATCTTGTCCCGCTCGGAGAAGGTCGGCGGCGATCCCCGCGCCGTTGGCTCCCGTGCCAACCACGGCGATTCTGACGTCAGTCATGTCTCGACTCCTTTGATGGACGACTGTGCACAAGAACAGTACCAATGAATAGCCGACGTACATATATGCTGAACATGCGCATCGCACCAAAGGAGTCGACGTATGCCGCACACAACCGATCGAGACCGACCATCCGTGGCGTGGGTCGGTGCGGGCCGGATGGGCACCGCGATGGCCTCGCGGCTGCTCGCCGCCGACGTGCGCGTCGCGGTGTGGAACCGCACTGCCGGAAGGCTCGACGCGCTGCGCGAGCGTGGCGCGACAGTGCTGCCAGCCTTAACGGATGCCGTGCACTCGGATGTGGTCTGGTCAATGGTGATCGACGATACCGCCTTGATGGCTCTGGCCGATAAGAGGAGTGGCCTGTTTTCTGGCGAAAGCGGCGGAGGTACGACGCGGGTCTGGGTAGACAGTTCGACGGTGTCACCGAGCGCTGCAATAGTCGCGGCGGAAACAGCACGAAGCGCCGGCGTCGCGTACGTTTCAGCGCCGATCAGTGGCAATCCCGGTGTCGTGGAGCGCGGCGACGCGGTTTTCGCCACCTCGGGCGACGCGGCCGGCATCGACCTCGTGGAGCCCCTCGCGCGCCTCATCGGCCGCGACGTGCACCGCATGGGTGAGGGAACCACCGCCAACGTTGCGAAGCTGTCAGTCAACGCGCTTCTGTGCACGACGATGCAAACGCTAGCCGAAGTCGCCGTCCTGGCTGACAAGGCAGGATTATCGCGCGCCGCGCTTATGGACTTCATCAACGACAGCGCTGTCGGGTCCCTGTTCACCCGATATAAGACGGCTGCCGTCGTCGGCCTTGATCTCGGCGTCACGCTCTCCGCGGAAGGCCAGCGGAAAGACTTGACGCTCGTCCTGGACACTGCGGTTACGGAGCGCGTCCCAATGCCCGTGGTCGCCGAGACCGAACGTGCCTTCGCACGTCTCGTTCAAAGCGGCTTGGCCGACGGGCTCGACTATGCCGCACTCATCTTGCTCGCCGCGCGCGACGCGGACCACACGCTCACACCGGAGGAGATCCGCTCATGACCGCCAGCACCGTACTGCCCGATACCATGCGGGCGGCCGTCTACCACGGCCAGCACGACATCCGCTTCGAAGAACTTCCAGTGCCCCATCCCGCGGCTGGGGAACTACTCCTGGCAGTGGGGACGGCCGGCGTCTGCGGATCCGACGTCGCCGAATGGGCATACGGTCCGCACCAGCACGCGTTTGATGCGCCGCATCCCGCAACTGGCTGGATCGGCCCGATCACACCCGGACACGAATTTTCGGGCACCGTCGTTGCCGTCGGCGAGGGTGTAGACGCCGAGACCTGGCTTGGCACGACGGTCGCCTCCTGCGGTTCAGTCGCATGCGGCGCGTGCGACCCGTGCCTGCGCGGCCAGTCCAATCAGTGCGCGCATTACAACGGCGTTGGCCTTCATCGTCCTGGGGCTCTTGCCGAGTTCGTGACAACACCCATCGAAAACTGTCTGCGGGTTAACGAACTGGGTTTGTCGCTCGACGAAGCGGCCCTGTGCCAGCCGATGTCGATCGCCGTGCACACCACGTCGCGCGCGGGCGGAGTGGACGGGCAAACCGTCGTCGTGCAGGGCGTCGGTGGCATCGGAGCGTTCCTCGTCTACGCCCTGGTCGAAAGTGGCGCCGATGTCGTGGCCACCGATCGCGACGCCGAGCGGCTCCAGATTGCCCGGGAGCTCGGCGCCCGCGCGACGGTGCACGTCTCCGGCAGCGCCGACGATCTCGTGATGATCCGCGAGGCGGTCGGAGAAAACGAGCTGCGCGTAATCTTCGAAGTCAGCGGGTCGCGTCCCGGAATCGAGTCGGCGCTGGCACTTGCTCCACGAGGGTGCCGCATCGTGCTGGTCGGCATCCAGAAGGCGCCAGTATCAATTGACCTTGCGTCGATCACGCTCGAAGAGCGTCAACTCATCGGCACCAACGCGCTGGTGCGGGAGATCGACTTCCCGCGCGCGGTAGAACTAATCGCGCGTCGGCGCGGTCGCTGGGCTGTGCTCGCCCCGCGTGTACTGCCCCTTGACCAGGTCGTTGAGGGTGCGCTCCGCCCGATGAGCGAGGGGCGGGCGCCGGCCATCAAGACCCTTATCGACCCTCGCGGTACCGACGTGCGGCCAATCGCCTCGCTCGCGTAAGTACACGGACCCACTCGGAAGGAACACTGATGAACTCTTCGCTCCCCGCACGTCCGATTCCAGCTCCGGGTCACTCAGCCGTCGATTACGAGCATCGAGTGGATTTCGACCGTCTGCGCGCGTACCGATTGTCGCGAGCTGTCGAAGCCCTCGAGAACGGCGAATGCGGTGCGTTCCTACTTTTCGACCAGTACAACATTCGCTACGTCACGCAGACCTGGATTGGCGGGGCCCTTCCCGACAAGATGATCCGCTATGCACTGCTCATGCGCGGACGACCGCCTATCCTGTGGGATTTCGGTTCGGCCGTGCGCCACCACCAGCTGAACTCGGACTGGATGCCTGACGAGAACCACCGTCCGGGATTTCTCGGCTTCCGAGGAGCGGTGTCACCGGAGCCGACCGGTCTCATGAGCACGGCGATCGCCGAAATCGCCTCGCTTCTGCGCGCGGAAGGATTAGAGGATGCTCCCGTCGGCGTCGACATAGTCGAGCCACCCTTCCTCTTCGAGATGCAACGGCAGGGTTTGCGCGTCGCCGACGCGCAGCAGTCGATGCTCGACGCCCGCGTGATCAAGTCGCACGACGAGATCGTTCTCTTGAATCAAGCCGCGGCGATGGTCGACGGCGTCTACCAGGACATCGCCGAGGCGCTCAAGCCTGGCGTACGTGAGAATGAGATCGTCGCGCTGGCGAACAAACGGCTGTACGAGTTGGGATCGGATCAGGTCGAGGCGGTCAACGCGATCTCTGGCGAACGGTGCAACCCGCATCCGCACAACTTCACCGACCGCATCATCCGCCCGGGCGACCAAGCATTCTTCGACGTCATTCACTCCTACAACGGCTATCGCACCTGCTACTACCGCACATTCGGGGTCGGGAGCGCTACGACGAGTCAGCGCGACGCTTACAAGCGGGCGCGCGAGTGGATGGACCGTGCGATCGACGCGATCGGTGTGGGTGTGGGTACCGATCAGGTGGCGTCGGTGCTGCCGACGGCGGCCGACATCGGCTTTGAAAGCGAGCTGGCGGCGTTCGGTCTACAGTTCGCTCACGGTCTGGGGCTAGGCCTGCACGAACGCCCGATCATCTCTCGGCTGAACTCCATGAGCGATCCCGTGGAACTGCGGGCCGGCATGGTATTCGCCATGGAAACCTACTGCCCAGCGACCGATGGCGTTTCCGCCGCCCGCATCGAGGAGGAGCTCGTCGTGACCGACCGCGGTGTCGAAGTGCTGACAAAGTTTCCTGCCCAGGAACTGTTCGTCGCGAACGAGTACTGAACGACGGAAAGGCCCGGCGAGCTCCTCGTGAACTCGACGAGCCTTTCCATCTAGGGTGTCAGCCGCGTCGCACGATCTCGGCGATTGCCGCCCAGTCGCTCTCGGCGAGCTGCGGGTCGGCCAATGCGGCTTCGAACATGTGGCGGAGTGCGGGTGCCGTCGGCAATGCGGCATCCACCTCCCTTGCGGCACGTTCTGCAAGACCGAGATCTTTGAATCCCAACCGCATTCCGAACAGCGGCGGGTAGTCGCGCCGCGCAATCGAGTCGCCGTAGCCCGAGTAAACGACACCGCCGAAAAGCGTGCTTGTAAGCAGATCGACGAACTCGGCACCCTCAATGCCGTGTCGTTCGACGAGATTGACCGACTCGCCCAGTGCCTGTAACGCGTGGATGATGTTGTAGTTGACCGCGATTTTGGCGACGTTGGCCGTGCGGGGCCGCGTCCCGAACCGCCAGATCTGTGCGCCCATGAGCTCGAGGTACGGTGAGACCTCCTCGACCACCTCATCGTCGCCGGCCGCGAGGATATTCAGTTTGCCGGCGGCCGCGACCTGCGGTCGGCCGATGACAGGAGCGGCGACGTAAGCGACGTCGGCGGCGGCGTGTAGAGCGGCGAGTCGGTCCGCGGCTTCGGGGCTTACCGACGCCATGTTGACATGGCGACCGCCGGCGGCTGTCGCCACCGTGTCGGGTGACAGGATCTGCTCGGCGACCTCATCATTGGCCAACATCGAGAAGCTCGTTCCAGTCGCCAGGGCGTCGCGGGGCTCGTCGGCTGCGATCGCTCCGTCCGCCACGAGCGCGTCGACCGCCGGGCGAGATCTGTTCCAGACGACGACTTCATGGCCGCCGTCGATGAGTCGCCGCGCCATGGCGGCTCCCATCGTGCCGAGCCCCAGGAACCCGATACGCGCCATCGCTCAGCCCTTCCAGACGGATTTGAGATTGCAGAACTCGCGGATGCCCTCTGCCGACAGCTCCCGACCGATCCCGGAGTCCTTCACGCCGCCGAAGGGGAGTTCGGGGTAGGAGATCGACATGCCGTTTATGAATACAGCGCCGGCTTCAAGCCCGGCGACGAAGAACGCCTCGTCGTCGGGGTCTTCAGTCCAAACCGCCGAGCTCAGGCCGAACGTGGTGTCGTTGGCGATGCGCAGCGCTTCCTCGCGGTCCGCAACACGGAAAACCGTCGCGAGCGGGCCGAACGCCTCTTCAGCGTATAGACGCATCGCGGGGGTGACGTTCGTCACGACTGTCGGCGGGAAGAACCAGCCAGGGCCGTTCGTCGGGACTCCACCCACGGTGATGCCGGCGCCGTGTGAACGGGCATCGTCGACGAGCTCAATCAGGTCCTCACGACCGGATGCGGTGGCGAGCGGCCCCACGTCGGTGTCGGCGTCCATCGGGTCGCCCACCACTAGTGCCGCCATCGCCTCGCTAAACTTTGCGACGAATTCGTCATAGACGGCAGCGTCGACCAGGAACCGCTTGGCGTTGATGCAGGCCTGACCGTTGTTGGTCACGCGTGCGATGACGGCCGTGGACACCGCGCGGTCGAGGTTGGCGCTGGAGGTGACGATGAAAGGGTCCGAGCCGCCAAGCTCGAGGACCGTGTGCTTAACCTCAGAACCGGCGATGGCGGCAAGTGAGCGTCCTGCGGGTTCGGAACCGGTGAGGGTGGCAGCGACGATGCGAGGGTCTCGCACGACGCCCTCCACGCGGGCAGCGGGTATGAGCAAAGTTCGGAACGCTCCGGCGGGGAACCCCCCGCGCTCGAAGAGCGTGTCGAGATACAACGCCGATTGCGGCACATTCGAAGCGTGCTTGAGGAGCCCGGCGTTGCCGGCCATGAGAGCTGGTGCTGCAAAGCGAATGACCTGCCAGATCGGATAGTTCCACGGCATCACTGCGAGAACTACGCCGATCGGCTCCCAGCGGGTCCATGCGGACGAAGCCCCGACTGCAGACGGATCGTCCAGCATCGACTCCGTAAGGAAGCGCTCGGCGTTATCTGCGTAGAAGCGCATCGCCTTGGCCGACTTGGCGATCTCGGCGCGCGCCTGGACGAGCGTCTTGCCCATCTCGAGCGTGAGCATCGGCGCAGCGGTGTCGATTTCGGCGTCGAGCAAATCGGCTGCTGCGCGCATCCATCCCGCTCGCGTTGCGAAGTCGGTGGAGCGCATTGCGAGGAAGGCTGCTCTGGCCTGCTCGATGCGCTCGTTGACCTCTCCTTCGTCGTGGGCGGCGTATTCGCGCACGAGTTCGCCGGTGGTGGGATTCACCGTTGCTATTGCCATGGAGTGCCTTTCGCGAGGTGTTCAGCGGATGGGGTGTGGAAGAGGTCGCCACTTCGGGCGAGCTGTCGACGCGTGCGTCGGATATGTCCGGCCAGCACGCGCTCCGCATCCTCGAAGTCGCCGTCGCGCAGCGACGCGATCATGAGATGGTGCTCCTCATTGGCGATGCGGCGAAGCTCGGGTCCCCATGACGCGACGTAGGCGCGGCGGTATGGGCCGGTGCTGTTCCAAAGTTTGGTGATCACGCCACCCAACTGTGTCGTCGTTGCGCCGGAGTAAGTCGCCTGATGGAACTCGCGATCAAGCGAGAGAAAGGCGTCTGTGTCTGCGCCGACCTCGTTGATGCGCCGCGCGAGCCGCGACAGTTCGTCGAAGTCGACGCTGGTGAGCTGAGGTGCGCTGTAGCGCAGAAGCAGGGGTTCGAGACGCTCGCGCATCTGATAGATCTCTTCGCATTCGGCGAGAGTAAGCCGCGATACCCAAGCACCTGCGTTGGCGACGACGGTGACAAGTCCTTCGAATTCAAGGGCACGCAGAGCCTCTCGAACGGGCACGCGACTCACTCCGAATTGCGCCGCTAGTTCCTCCTGGCGGATCCGCGCACCCGGAGGGAAGGATCCCGCGAGGATGTGGTCGCGGACGTAGTCGGCGATTCGCGCCCCGGCGTCGCCGTCACGGGTCGCTCTTGCCCTTGGCAGTGCGACCAGGTGGGAGCCGTCTTCTCGATCAGGCACTGTCACTCCTCGGGTCGGGCCGGATGCCACAGCAGCATCTCGGCGTCTTGCTCGTAGGCCTTGCCTTCAGGGAAGCTCACCAGCTCGAACTGCATCCCCCAAGGCGAGCGGAAATATATCCAGCGCTGGCCGCGGCTGGCGTTCTCACTTGTCGTCGGCTCACCCATCGTTTCGATGCCTTCGGATCGGAGGTACTTCACGGCGAGGTCCAGATCGTCGACATATAGCGCGAGGTGATGTCCGCCGATGTCGCTGTTGACGGGTTGGGCTGCCTGGCCGTCGGCTGCTTCGTATTCGAAGACTTCGAAATTCGATCCGTTGCCGCAGCGGTAGAAGTGCAGGCGGCGCATCACAGTGCGTGGGTGCACCCCAAGGTGCACGCGCATCCACTCGTCTTCATGCGCAAACGGGCCGAGGGAGTAAACGCGCGTGCAGCCGAGCACGCGCACGAAGAAGTCATCCGCAGCGTCAAGATCGGGAACCGTGAACCCGATGTGATCGGTGCCACGCACTCCGGGTAGAGCCATGTCCCGCTCCTCCTGCCACGTCGATGTGAGTTCACGCGAATGCGAGATTACAGCAATTGTAGCCAAATCAAGACTGATTGAGCAGCGGGAGCGGCGAGATGCGGGCTTCGAATGACGGATTGGACGCAATCGGGTATCATTCAGTAATACTGAACGCCTAGTGCGCGCTCGATCAACGGAGATGACATGCCACGCCATAAGAGACTCGACAGCGGTGTCCCCTGGGTGCAGTTGAGCACGACTGCCGCCGACTGGAAGGCCGCCGACCCTCAACTGCTGGGCACGATGCTCGCTCAGTTGCACCTCATCAGGGCTTTCGAAGAGACGGTTCTCGAACTTGCGGGCGAGGGACTGGTGCACGGCCCGGCGCACTCGAGCATCGGGCAGGAGGGCGGCGCCGTTGGATCCATCGTGGGCCTGCGCTCCAGCGATGCCGTGAACGGCTCGCATCGCGGCCACCATCAATTTCTGGCCAAAGCACTGACTCACGTGGCCGGCGGCCGCCTCGACCCTCTCGCGCCGCTATCCGATGATGTCCTAACCGTGCTGCGGCGCACGCTCGCAGAGATCCTCGGCCTCGCCCAGGGATACTGCCGCGGTAGGGGAGGCTCGATGCACCTGCAGTGGTTCGAAGCGGGCGCCCTCGGAACGAACGCGATTGTCGGGGGAGGCGCACCGATGGCGACGGGCAACGCCTGGGCGCAGAAACATTCGGGTACGTCCGACCTAACGATCAACTATTTCGGTGACGGCGCTAGCCAAATCGGGTCAGTTCTCGAATCGATGAACTTGGCGGCGACGTGGCAACTGCCCGTGGCCTTCTTCATTGAGAACAACCGATACGCCGTCGCCACAAAGGTGGAGGAGATCAGCGCAGACACCCGACTGTCGGTGCGGGGCCAAGGCTTCGGCATTCCCGGTTGGCGCGTAGACGGCATGGATCCCCTCGCGGTTCACCTCGCGATGAACGAGGCGGCCGAGCGGATGCGTGCGGGCGAAGGCCCCGCTGTGATCGAAGCGGAGGTGTATCGCTTCTTCCACCAGAACGGCCCGTACCCCGGCAGCGCGTTCGGCTATCGGCCGAAGACCGAGGAAGTGGAGTGGCGTGCCCGCGATCCGCTCGACCGCGTCGCCGGCGAGATGGCGAAGCTATCGCTCATCGGCGAGGCTGACGTGGCGTCTGTGCGCGCTCAAGCCAAAGAGGCGATGGCCCAGATTGCGCGCGAATTGGTGGAGGCGGATCCCGCTCGCGAGGGACGCCGCCGGATTCGCCCGGTTTTGTGGCCCGACCCGGGATTCGTCGACGTCGGCATTCGGGGCGACGCCACCGAGCTCGCTGCCGAGCGGGTCGCGGACCCTCTGGAGCACGACGGCGACTGGCGTGAGATCAAGTTTGTCGATGCCGTCGCCGAAGTGATGGGTCGTCGAATGAGCGTCGACGAGCGCATCGTCGTAATGGGGGAGGACGTGCACCGGCTGGGTGGTGGCACAAACGGTGCCACGAAAGGCTTGCTTCCTCGATTCGAAGGGCGGGTGCTCGGCACACCGATTAGCGAAAATGCGTTCGTCGGACTCGGCGGCGGCCTTGCACTCGATGGCCGATTTCGGCCCGTTGTTGAATTCATGTATCCCGACTTCATGTGGGTGGCGGCTGACCAGGTGTTCAACCAGATCGGTAAGGCTCGGCATATGTTCGGCGGTGACAACCCGGTGCCGCTCGTCCTCCGCACGAAGGTGGCCATGGGCTCTGGCTACGGCTCTCAACACCTGATGGACCCCGCCGGCTTGTTCGCCACGAGCCCAGGGTGGCGCATCGTGGCGCCCTCCAGCGCGGCCGACTACGTGGGACTTATGAACGCCGCGCTCGCGCTTCAAGATCCTGTACTCGTGATTGAGCACGTTGACCTCTATGGGCAGGCCGACCGCATACCTGAGGGCGACGGTGACTACGTTCTCCCACCCGGAAAGGCAGCACTTCGGCGCGAAGGAGACGAGCTGACGATCATTACTTACCTGTCGATGGTGGGGCACACGCTGGAGGCTCTTGCCGAAACCAACATCGACGCGGATCTGATCGACCTGCGCTGGCTCGATCGTGCCTCGCTCGACTGGGAGACGATCGAGGCGAGTGTGAAGAAGACCAACAATGTCTTGATCGTGGAGCAGGGAGCGCAGGGCACGTCGTACGGGGCATGGCTGGCCGACGAGATCCAGCGTCGCTTGTTCGACTGGCTCGATCAGCCCATCGAGCGCGTCACTGGCAGCGAAGCGAGCCCAAGCATCTCGAAGGTTTTGGAGCGTGCGGCGATCGCTCGCACTGAAGAAGTGCGCGACGGACTCGAACGCGTGCGCCGCGGCTGGGGGGGACGCTGATGCCCACCCTGATCCGCATGCCGGAGGTCGCGACCGGGACAGGTGAGGCCGCAATCCAGTCATGGCTGGTCGAGGTCGGTGCCGAGGTGGTGGTGGGACAGACGCTCGCCGAAATCGAGACGGAGAAGGCCGTCGTCGAGTACGAGGCGGAGGCATCGGGCACTCTGGCTGCCCTGTTGATCGCCGAAGGCGACGCGGCCTCAGTCGGAACACCGATCGCCCTGCTCGCCGACGCCGGCGAGTCGATCGAGGCAGCGGTCGCCGCTTCCGGCGGAAATGCCCCGGCACCCGACCTTAGCGAGGAGGCATCGGACTCTCCGGCGGCCGGTGCATCTCGCGTCGCGCTACCCGAGCCCGAGGCGCCCACGCCGGCAGCGGTCGACCTGAAGACGGAATTGGTAGCGACGCCGCCTCAGCCGGCAGGCCCGGAACCCTCGAAGGATCGTATCTTCGCGAGCCCGCTTGTGCGCAAGCTAGCCCGCGAGCGCGGGCTCGATCTGCAAACACTCAGCGGTTCGGGGCCGCGTGGCCGCATCGTGCGACGAGACCTTGAAGCAGCTGCTGCCGCGCCGGCCACTGCCGCGCCGGTCACTGCCGCGCCGGCCACTGCCGCGCCGGTCACTGCCGCGCCGGTCACTGCCGCGCCGGTCACTGCCGAGCCGGCACCGAGCGGCGCCGGCTATGTCGATCATCCGCATACCGGCATGCGCCGCGCAATCGCGCGTCGGCTTGTAGAGAGTGTTACGACAATTCCGCACTTCACCTTGTCGGCGGACTGCCGCGTCGACGCGCTGGCCCAACTGCGCGCCGAACTGAACGCCCGCGAAGGGGTGAGGGTGTCGGTGAACGACCTCGTGGTCAAGGCGGTCGCCGGAGCCTTAGTCGAAGTACCGGAGGCGAACGCGATCTGGACCGATACGGCGACGCGACGCTTCGACTCGGTAGATCTCGCTGTAGCAGTGTCGGTTCCGGATGGATTGCTCACACCCGTCTTGCGCGGCGTCGATCGCATGTCGATCGGTGAGGTGAGTCGTACCGTGCGTCGCCTCGCCGAGAGCGCCCGCGACGGACAACTTCGTCAGCAAGAGCTCGAAGGCGGATCGTTCTCGGTGTCGAATCTCGGCATGTACGGCACCCGCTCGTTCTCGGCCATCATTAACCCGCCGCACTCGGGCATTCTCGCCGTCGGTGCGGCCCGCGCGGTTCCGATCGCGGTGGAAGGTCAGGTGGAGATCGCTTCAGTGATGACGGTGACGCTTTCAGCCGATCACCGCGTGCTGGACGGCGCACTAGCCGCTCAATGGCTCGCGGCGTTTGTGCGACGCCTGGAAGATCCGATCAGCATCTTGCTGTGACAAGGCATCGAAAGGCGGGCTGATGATGTCCAGTCGGATTGCTGTGGTGGGAACGGGAGCGAACGGCGCGTCCATCGGTGCGGACCTGGTCCGGGCGGGACTCGACGTTACGTTCATCGAGCAATGGCCGGCACACGTCGACGCAATGCGCGCGAACGGGCTCGCGGTGCACCTGCCCAATCGCGTTGAGGTGACCGAGGTGAACGCGAACCACTTGTGCGAGGTGGCGGAACTGCAAACACGGTTCGACATTGTGTTCACTTCAGTCAAGAGCTACGACACCCGCTGGGCGTGCGAACTGATCAAGCCGGTCATCGGGCCGGACTCAGTCGTGGTAGGACTTCAGAACGGCATGACCGTTGACCCCGTTTCCGAAATCCTCGGGGTCGAGCGAACGATCGGCGCTGTTCTCGGGATCGCCGCGAATTTGCCGGAGCCGGGGATCGTCGTGCGCCAGGTAGATCGCGCCGACACGTGGTTCTCGGTCGGTGCGCTCTCCGAGCGCACCGACCGAGTGGAGGAAGTGGCCGCGGCGCTCGCACATGCCGGGGTGACAGAGATCAGTGACGACATCCGGGCGTCGAAATGGATGAAACTTATCGCCAACATCCCCGAGATGCTGCCGTCGGCGATCCTTGGGATGCCGTTGCTGTCAGCGGAGCGTCTCCCCGGCGTGCGCGAGGTGATGGACGCCGCGGCGCGGGAGGCGTATGCGGTAGCTCGCGCTTTGGGCATCACCATGCGTCCAATTTTCGGTAAGACCGCCGCCGACGTGCCCGACTCCGACCAGTACGCCCTCGACCTACTCGACGCCGTGCTCGCCGATTATTCGCTGCCGGACACGCGAGTAGCCGTGCTGCAGGACTGGGAAAAGGGCCGCCGCGCAGAGCTCGACGCATTCAATGGATATGTCGTCGGACGCGGACGAGAACTCGGCGTCCCCGTGGAGGTCAACCGCGCCATCCTCGAAATCGCGGAACGTATTGAGTCACGCGAACTGCGCCCTGGCGCAGAGAACGTCGATCTTCTCACCGGATGTGGAGAATCGCTGCACTGATGTGCACAATAGGTGAACGGTGCACGTGAACGTGTACTCCTACTGAACTCAAGGACGAGGTCTCATGCGTACGCTGATCCAGAACGCCGCCGTCGTGACAATGGATCCCTCACTGGGCGACTTTTCACGAGCCGATATCCTGATCGAGGGCCCCCGCATAGTGGAGGTGCGACCCAGTATCGACGCGGTCGACGCGGACGTCATCGACGCGAGCGCGATGATAGCGATGCCTGGCATGGTCGATACCCACCGGCACACCTGGCAGACCGCCCTTCGAGGCATTCTCGCCGACGGCAACATCCCCGACTATCTGCGCGGGTTCCGGTTACAAATGGCGGAGCTGTACCGCGCCGAAGACATGTACGCCGGCAACTACGCTGGGGGACTGGACGCGCTCAACCAAGGCGTCACCACGCTCGTGGACTACTGTCACAACATCCTCGAGCCCGACTATGGGCACGCCGCGGTCGCGGGACTGCGCGATTCGGGTGTGCGCGCGCTCTACGCCCACGGAATGGTGCCGATCACAGAGAACACGTGGAGCGATACGCGCGGCGGTAATGAAGAGGCGGGCGTATCAGCGAGTTTCGGGCGCCGGTCTCGGCTGGCGCGAGAGATCAAATCAGAGTACTTCTCCAGCGACGACCAGCTTGTTCGCTTCGGCCTCGCTCCACAGGAGTTGGCGATCGCCCCGGTCGAGGATGTCCGGCGCGAGTTTCAGCTCGCTCGGGAGCTCGGCGCTCGCATCACGTTCCACTCCAACCAGGTGCTCGTCCGCAAGCTTTTCAAAGACATCGAAAAGCTACATGCGCACGACCTCCTGGGCGAGGATCTCCTGCTGGTGCATTGCACTTTCAATACGCCTGAGGAATGGGAGCTGCTGCGTGGCACCGGGGCAACGATCTCAGTCTGCGCCGAAACTGAAATGCAGATGGGCATGGGTTTTCCCATTATCCGCGAGGCAACGGAGTTTACTCCTGGGCCCAGTCTCGGCATCGATTGCACAAGCAGCACTGGTGCCGACATGATCTCGCATGCTCGGTTAGTGCTGCAGTACACCCGTTGGCGAGAGGACGCACCGGAGTACGCCGAGATGCGCCAACCGACTCAGATGCGGTGGAAGACTCGCGATGCCCTGGAATGGCTGACCGTCAACGGAGCACGCGCGGCTGGCGTCGACGGCGTTGTCGGCTCTCTCACTCCGGGCAAGCGCGCTGACATCGTGCTGCTTGATATGAGTGGTATCAGCCAGGCGGGCTGGAACCGTCGCGAGCCCGCCGGCGCGATCATCGCCCAGGCGAACTCGGGCAACGTCGACACTGTGCTCGTCGATGGCAACATCGTCAAACGTCACGGGCGTCTCGTACACGTCGACGAACGCGCTGCTCTCGCTGTGCTCGATGAATCACACGGTTATCTTTACGACGCCATGGACGCCAACGGCGGCTTCATTCCCCAACCCCCCGTCGAGCTTCCGCTTTTCGATCGAGGCTGAAGTTCAGTCACAGTGTTGAGATAGTCAGCTACTCGGCAAAACGTTCACTATGACGCTTGCATCCGTCTAGCGTTCATTTATACTGAACAGACAGCTGATCTTCGGAGAAGCACAACGAAGTGATCCACGAGGGAGGCCCCGCATGGCGATTGCGACCCATGGCTCGATGAATGTCGACTGGGAGACCCGAATCGACATGGACCGGCTCCGCGAGGAGCGACTCGCGCGTCTCCGCAGGCAACTGGAGATATCCGAAGCCGGGGCGCTGCTGGCCTTCGATTTCGGAAACATCCGGTACATGACGGCGACCCATATTGGCACGTGGGCGATGGATAAGCTGATCCGCTTCTCGCTGATCACGCGAAACTCCGATCCGATCTCCTGGGACTTCGGCTCGGCCGCCCGGCACCATCAACTGCGCAACCCATGGCTCGGTACGACTCACATGGACGCCGATGCCGATCCTCACGCCCCGCACCACGACGCGGTGCGCCCGCGAACTGAGCACGGCGCGAGGGCTGGTATCTCGCTGCTTCGCGGCGCGTTCCACCCCGAGGCGGGTATCGCCCGATCGGTCGCACAAAAGATCCGGCGTGAACTTGACCGATTCGGCTTGACGAACGAACCGCTGGCCGTCGATGTCATCGAGCTGCCTGTGCTCTTCGCGCTGCAAGAAGCTGGCATCCGCGTGATTGATGGACAGCAGATCTTCCTCGAGGCGCGGCGCGTGAAGACTGTCGACGAGATCTCGCTGCTCACTCAAGCGGCGGCAATGGTGGATGCCGCATACGAAGACCTCTACGAGTTCCTCCGTCCCGGAGTACGCGAGAACGAGGCCGTCGGCCTCGTGTCCAAGAAGCTCTATGACCTCGGCTCGGAGTACGTCGAGGGCGTCAACGCCATCTCGGGCGAGCGTTGTGCGCCGCACCCGCACGTGTACTCCGACCGCCTCATCCGCCCGGGTGATCCCGCATTCTTCGACATCCTGCACAGCTACAACGGTTACCGCACCTGCTACTACCGAACATTTGGGGTCGGTTCTGCGAGCCGTGCTCAACGCGACGCCTATGTGAAGGCCCGAGAGATCATGGATCGCTCCATCGCCATGGTGCGCCCCGGCATCACGACCGCCGACGTGGTCCGCGAGTGGCCGAAGGCGCAGGAGTTCGGTTTCCCCGACGAAGAAGCGGCCTTCGCACTCCAGTACGGTCACGGCGTCGGTCTGTCGATTTGGGAGAAGCCGATTTTCTCGAGACTGGTCTCACTCGAGCATCCCGAGACCATTGAAGAGGGAATGGTCTTCGCCCTGGAGACCTACTGGCCTTCGGCCGACGGCCTCGGCGCGGCGCGCATCGAGGAGGAGCTCGTAGTAACCGCCGACGGGTGTGAAGTGATCACGAAGTTCCCCGCCGAAGAGCTGATGGTTGCGGGCGGCCGGCGGTATTTCACCGTGGACGGTCCGATGAACCTGCTGCGCGACTCGCAATCGCACCTGAACTCGTCCATTGGGCGTGGAGAGGTGCCGGCGAGCTAAGACGTCCCGCCCGCACTGGGAGGGAGAATCCGTGGGCCGAGGGCTCGCGACTTTTCAACGATGAGGAGTAAGAGGCGACATGTTCCAATCACCTGGGGTCGAGCGCACCGCACGCGCCGCCGTACTCATGGCTGCGGCCGCGCTCGTCCTATCGGCGTGTTCGTCGATCGGGGACTCTGCCGGCGGCGAAGACAGTGGCCCGGCGGTAGACACCGCAATGCTGGAGGCCGGCTATGCGGGCGCGTTCGACGCACCCCCAAGCGATGGCCCTGCGGCTCAGCCCGACAAGTCCGTCTGGTACATCTCGTGCGGCCAGTCCTACGCGGCGTGCGCGGGCGCCGCAGAATCGTTTGCCGAGGCTGGCGACGCTCTAGGGTGGAACGTCACCATCCAGGACGGCAAGGCAGATCCAAACACTGCGGCGAGCATCATCCGACAGGGCGTGGCCGCCGGAGTTGACGGCATCGGGCTTTTCACCTATGACTGCCCCGCGATCAAGAGCGCGCTACTTGAGGCGCGTGACGCTGGCGTACCGGTGGTGAACTTCGGGTCGCTCGACTGCGACGACGAAGCGTTCGGCAGCGAAGAGCCGCTCTTCGCGGCGAGCGTGAACGAGCAGGGCTCCACCGACCAGGCGGACCTCTGGAAGGTGCTAGGCGAAGCCCGCGCGACGTACTCGGTCGCCTCGCTCGGCGGGGAGCCCGGAAAAATCATCAACATCTGGGAGACCAGCCAGCGCGCGCACCAGTGGCAGCAAGTCGGCTTCACTGAGGCCATGGATGAGCTCTGCCCTGAGTGTGAGGTCGTGAATGTTGAATTCACCTTCGCGCAGGTGCCGAACCGTTCTAGCGAGATTTTCAAGGCTGCTCTCGCGCAGAACCCCGACGTAGGTGTAGTCACGTGGGACACCGACGCCCTCATGGGCCTCGGACTCAGCACTGTCCTGCAGCAGGCCGGCCTCGATCCGAACGTCGCGCTAGTGGGCGCCGAAGGTAACCCGCCCAACATGGAACACATCAGGAAGGGCGAACAGACTTCTTCGTCGTTCATTCCCTACAGCTGGTACCAGTGGGCAATGGCCGACACATTCAACCGCATCTTCGCAGGCGAGGACCCTGCCTCCCTCCCCAGCCAGGGCGGTGGATACATGTTCATCGATGCCGAGAACA
Organism: Microbacterium yannicii PS01; assembly: GCF_000304335.1. Lineage (GTDB taxonomy): Bacteria > Actinomycetota > Actinomycetes > Actinomycetales > Microbacteriaceae > Microbacterium > Microbacterium yannicii_A. The sequence goes on from NZ_CAJF01000009.1 coordinate 80,996, forward strand.
ACCTCCCTGAGGAAGGCGAGCCGGTCGAACTTCCGATCGACTATAAGGCCGCTTACACCGAGGTTTGGAACGGCTGACCAGCCGTCCGACATCCGAGATCGAGGAACTCATGAACAGTCCAGCGCTTCCCGCTGACGTCGAGCGCGCCGAAAGGATAACCTCCTCCGGTCCCGCTCTACGCATCGACCGAGTATCGAAGACGTTCGGCGTCTCGAAAGCGCTGGACGACGTTTCCTTCGAGGTAGGGCATGGTGAGATCCACGCCCTCCTCGGAGGAAACGGCTCCGGGAAGTCCACGCTCATCAAGATCCTTGCGGGCGTGTATCGCGGCGATGAGGACGGCGGCGCGCTCGAGTTCGACGGCACCAGGGTCGAAGCGCACTCCATGACACCAGCGATCGCTCGAGACAATCGCCTTCGCTTTGTACATCAGAACCCGGGTCTGTTTCAGGATCTTACCGTCGCGGACAACGTAGCGATGCGCAGCGGATACCCCACCAGAATCGGGGCGATTCGCAAGCGTGCTTTGCACCGCCACGTCGCCGCGCTTCTTGATGCGTTCGAGATCGACGCCAAGCCGGGCGACGTGCTGGGCGACCTGCGCCCGGCCGATCAGACCATGATTGCGATAGCGCGCGCCCTCGAACGTAGCGACGGCGAGCCACCATCGCTGCTTGTGCTCGACGAGCCGACCGCGTCGCTTCCCCAAGGCGAGGTCGACGTATTGTTGGCGGCTCTGCGCCGCCGTGCGCACGCCGGCCAGGGCATCATCTACGTGAGCCATCGCATCGACGAGGTGATGTCGATCTCCGACACCGTCACCGTGCTGCGCGACGGCGAACACATCGTCACGCGACGGGCCGAAGGCCTCACCGAGGCGAGCCTCACCGAGTACATCGCGGGGCGCTCAATCGAGCGCCTATTCGGCGAGCGTCCCGACGAGACTTCCGCGCGCGGCGCGACAGTGCTCACGGTTCGCGAGTTGGCAGGCGGTCCGCTCGCTAACGTCTCGTTCGATCTTCATGAGGGCGAAATCCTCGGAGTGGCCGGTCTCCTCGGTAGTGGCCGCACGGAGCTCCTTCGCATGATCTTCGGCGCCATGCGCGCCGAGCGCGGGGAAATAAGGCTCCGGGATGCTCTCGTGGTCGGTGGACTCGACCCGCGCCCCGCCATGCGCCAGGGGATCGCTTACGTGCCTGAGGATCGGGCCCTCGACGCCTCCTTTCCTGACCTCGACGTAGAGACCAACCTCTCGATGGCTCAGGTTGGCAAGTACCTCCGTGGCGTCTTCATGTCTACGAAGGCAGAGCGCCGCGACGCGCTCGCCTCAATCGACGGCTTCGGCATCAAACCCCGCTCGACGAGCGCCGTATTCTCGACGCTGTCCGGCGGCAACCAGCAGAAGGTCGTGGTCGCCCGATGGCTGCGACGCAACCCGGCTGTCCTGCTTCTGGACGAACCAACACAGGGCGTCGACGTCGGCGCTCGGGCGGACATTTATAGCGCCATCCGGTCGGCCACCGCGCAAGGCATGGCCGTCATCCTGGTCAGTTCCGACTTCGAAGAGCTCGCACACGCATGCGACCGGGTGATCGTCATCCGCGACGGGGCTATCACCGCCGAAGTGCTCGAGCACCGTCTCGATCGCGAAATCCTCACTTATCTGACGTACAGCGGCAAGGAGAACGAGTCGTGACCAGCACCCAGAACGTACCCCCGCAGAGTTCGGCCGAAGTGGTAGCCAACTCGGCCTCGTCAGCCGCTCGATCTCACAGCACACGCGGTTCCGGCGGCGGGCTGCTCGAGCGCTATGGCCTCATCGGCATCTTCATTGCTGTGGCAATCGTCTTCGCCGTGCTGAGGCCCGAAACCTTCGCCCAGTACACGAATTTTCGGAGCCTCTCAATCTCGTACTCCGTCCTCGCCATCGCGGCGTTGGCACTGATCGTGCCGCTCGTCGCAGGCAGATTCGACATCTCAGTCGGTGCAAACATCGGAATGAGTTCGATCGTGGCGGCATCTGCGATGTCAAGATTCGACCTGCCACTCTGGGTCGCGGTCCTGGCCGGGATCGCCACCGGTGCCCTCGTGGGCGTGATCAATGGCGTGCTCGTGGCCTATCTCGGCGTAAACGCGATCATCGGCACGCTCGGAGTCAGCATCATCCTGCAAGGACTTATGAGCGCATACACCGGCGGCATCCCAATTAGCTCCGGTCTAGACCCGGCGTTGACCAACCTCAGCGTCTCGCTCATCGCTGGGATTCCCACGCTCTTCATCATCATGATATTGGTCGCCGTGATCACATGGTTTCTGCTGCGCCAAACCCCTTACGGCCGCTACCTCGAGGCCGTCGGATCAAATCTCGCGGCCGCCCGACTTACCGGCATCCCAGCCAAACGCATCGTCTTTCTGAGCTTCGTAATCGCCGGCTCACTCGCCGGCGTGGCCGGAGTGCTGCAGATCGGCGCGCAGGGCAACGCGGATGCGGCGACAGGCACAATCAACTTCATCCTGCCGGCGCTGGCCGCCGCGTTCCTCGGCGCAACCACCTGGCGCCCCGGTACGTACAACGTCGGTGGCACGATCATCGCACTGTACTTCCTCGCGATGGTCGTCAATGGTCTCTCGCTTCTAGGCGTACGCCCTTGGGTTACCGACGTCTTCAACGGCGCGGCTGTCATCGTTGCAATTGTCGTCTCGGCGCAGCTGCGACGACGTCGCACCGGCAGCATCGAGATCGGACAGTAGTAGTGGCCACGACCGCCCTGACCGGAGACCCTGATGTCTGACTATCTTGGAAACGAGCGGATCTTGATCCGCGGCGGCACCATCATTTCGGTCGATGAGGCCGTCGGTGACCTCCCGCGCGGTGACGTCCTCATCGATGGCGGCATGATCGTGGCGATCGGAGTGAACCTTCCTGACGAGGGCGCCCGCGTCATCGACGCGGACAACCATTACGTCCTCCCTGGATTCGTCGACACGCACCGGCACACGTGGCAGTCGGTGCTGCGCAACGTCGCCTCCGACTGGTCCCTCGGCCAATACTTCCAGGGCATGCACTTCGGCATGTCGTCACTATTCCGGCCCGAGGACACCTATATCGGCAACCTGCTCGGCCGCACCGAGGCGCTCGACGGTGGCATCACCACGATGCTCGATTGGTCGCACAACATGGCGACCCCAGAGCATGCTGATGCGGCCGTGGCGGGTCTGCTTGACGCCCCCGGACGCTCGGTGTTCGCGCACGGCGGTGGGGCGCCGCAGTGGCAGGTTCCCAGCGGTGTACCGCATCCGCGTGACGTGCTTCGCCTGCAGGAGCAATACTTTTCCTCCGAGAACCAACTCGTCACGCTACAGTTCGCCGCGCGCGGTCCTCAATACACGACCCCGGAGATCGCTGAGTCTGATTGGGAGTTGGCCCGCGAGGTCGGCACGCGCATCACGGTTCACGTCGGCGATGGTGCATGGGGCAAGAATCGCCACGTTGTGTGGATGCACGACCGGGGGATGACCGGCCCGGACGTCACCTACGTGCACTGCAACATGATCGACGATGAGGAGTTTCGCATCATCGCCGACACCGGCGGAAGCGCGTCGGTCGCTGCCGACATCGAGACTCAGATGGGTCATGGATGGCCGGCCACCGGGCGACTGCTGGATGTCGGAGTGCGACCTTCCCTGTCGATCGACGTGTGCTCATCCAACGGTGGAGACATGTTCCACGCGATGAAGACCACGATCAGCACCCAGCGCGCGCTCGACAACGCAGCCCTCGAGCGCAATGGGCTTTCGGCCACGGATGCAGCCGGACTGCGGGTCAGCTGCCGCGACGTAATCGAGTTTGCCACGCTCCGTGGAGCGATCGCGAATGGCGTCGATGACAAGGTCGGGTCCCTCACGGTCGGTAAGCAAGCCGACATCATCCTGATTCGCGCGAGCGACCTGTCGATGTTCCCGCACAACAATCCGTATGGACAGATCGTCTATAACGCACACGCCGGCATGGTGGACACGATCCTTATCGCCGGTCGCGTGGTGAAGGAGGAAGGCCGGCTTATCGGGACCGACGTCGGGCGAATCAAACAGCTCGCGCAGGAGACCAACGACTATTTGTTCGCCGAGGCGGCGAACAAGGACTTGATCCGCGACGCGTCGCGAGATGGGCACTGGCACCCGCGGCCGGTTGTGGCCTCATGAGCGCGGCGGTCCCGAGGACCTTTGTTGTCCACACTGCCGATGCAGCGCTCGAGGTGACCGAGTGGGGGGCTGGGGACCTCGTCATGCTGGTGTCAGGATGGCCGCAAACCCAATACGCATGGCGGAAGCTAGTACCGCTCCTGGTCGATGCAGCGCACCGCGTCGTCGTGGTCGAACCCAGGGGCCTGGGCCGCAGTACCACCCAGCATCTGCCCGCCGACCTGTCGCCCGCGATCGACGACCTTCTCATCGTTGCGCAGCGCTTCACGTCAGATCCCTTCCACCTGGTCGGCCATGACATTGGAGCCTGGCTCGCACACGGCCTTGCGGCTCGCGAACCTGCCGCGGTGCGCTCACTCGTGCTGGTAGATGCTGGTATCCCGGGCCTCACGCCCCCACCTAGCGGCAACCTCGACGAGGGTGCGAACGCCCGGAGTTGGCACTTCGGCTTTAACCGACTGCCCGACCTCCCCGAGCTGCTACTCGCCGGGCGCGAGCGCAGCTTCCTCGATTGGCTGCTGCGCAGCAAGAGCGCCGACCACGCATGGATCACCGACGAGGTGGTGGAGGAATACGCCGAGGCGCTAGCCGCTCCCGGTGCGGTCACAGCCGGGATGGACTACTACCGCGCCGTATTCTCTGCACTCGGACAACGCGCCGCAGCTATAAGGGGAGCCCGCTCCATCAACGTGCCGACGCATGTTGTCTCAGGCCGACGTGGTGTCGCCGAAACTCTGCAGCGCGCCCTCGAAAATCGGTCCGCGCGACTCTCAGGAGTCGTACTGGAAGACTGCGGACACTATGTCGCGGAGGAGCGCCCGGAAGCACTTTTCCGTGAGATGCTCTCCTTCTGGCGTCGCCTGGATGACGCTCGCGCACCCGAGTCAGATCTCGTAATCGACCACCGCTCGATCTCGCACCACCGTGTTGACGATCTCGACTGCGGCTAGGTGAGCAGGATGCTGCTGATATTCGGCCAGCGCATCCCACGATGTGTGCTCCGACACGAGTGCGGCGTCCCAATGCGCGGCGACCAGCTTGGGGTCGCCGTCTACCCGCAGAGAATTCACGCCTGGCACGATCCCGCCGACCGGCGTCAAGGTCTCCACGATCTTTGCGACTGCGGCCCGGCGGGCCTCCTCGTCGTCAATGCCGACAGAGAAAAGGACGATGTGGCGGATCATGTCGCTCCTTTCGTTCGAGGACGTGATGCCAAGGAGCATCGAACGCCGATGTTTAGTACTACTGTACAAAGCCAGCCCGCCTAAGCAAAGGAGCAGTCGTGAGCAAACTTCGAATCGCCGTCCTCGGTGCCGGTGCCAACGGTGCTTCGATCGGCGCGGACCTAACGAGGACGGGTCACGATGTCACGCTCATCGAGCAGTGGCCTGAACATGTCCGCGCGATGCGCGAGCGCGGCGCGAAAATCGTGATGCCCGAGGAGACGATCACCGTGCCTGTGCGGGTGCACGACCTGTGCGAGGTCGCGACGTTCACCGAGCCCTTCGATGTGGTGCTACTTCTTGTGAAGGCGTACGACTCTCGCTGGGCCGCGGAATTGATTCGACCGTACGTCGCCCCCGACGGGATGGTCGTCGGCGTGCAGAACGGCATGAGCGTCGACGAAATCGCCGCCGCTGTGGGACGTGAACGCACCATGGGATGTGTCATCGAGATCACCTCGATGATGTTTGAGCCAGGCATCGTCGAGCGTCACTCGCCGAAAGACCGCTCTTGGTTCGCGGTCGGCAGCGCCTTCGAGGAGACCGCTGGCCGAGAAGCCGAGATTGCCGACCTTCTGCGCGAGGTCGGCACGGTAGAGGTGGTGGACGATATTCTCTCCGCCAAGTGGATGAAGCTGGTCAGCAACTCCACGACCCTTGTGACAACAGCAATCCTCGGCATACCGATGATCGAGGCAGCTGCCATACCCGAGATGCGGCGGTTGATGTTGCGCTCGGGTCAGGAGGCGTTGCAAGTAGGAGTGGCCGCCGGCTACCGCGTCCTGCCAATCTTCGGCTTGGCGCCAGCCGAGGTATCGGATGAGTCCACGGTCGTGGAGACGCTCCTCGACACGCTCTTGGGCGGGTTCGTCCTGCCCAGTTCAAGAACGACAATCTTGCAGGACTGGTTGAAGGGCAGGCACAGCGAAGTGGACGACATCAATGGCCGAGTCGTCGCGCTGGGGCGGCGTCATGGTGTGGACACTCCCGCCAATGCTGCGGTCGTGGAGCTCGCCCACCGCATTGAACGGCACGAGATCGAGCCCGGCCGCGATAACCTCGCTGCCCTCCTCGAGCTCGCTCCCGATCCGGGTGTCTCGGTGGTCGACTGATGAGCGATAACGGCGCGCACCGGGGACGTCCGTCGCAGGAGCGGGTATGTTTCCCTTGAGTGAACGTCGTGGCGACTCCGTCGCCGACGTGTTATCGGACGATTTAGCCCGCGACCTTCGTCGGGGGAACAGGATGCAGATGGCGACGACGGGGTTGGGCGGCAAGATCCGGGCGGCGAGGACGGCGCGAGGCCTGAGCTTGCGCACGGTGGCCGCCGCAATCAATCTTTCGCCGAGCCTGCTGTCCCAAGTGGAGACCGGAAAGATCCAACCGTCAGTCAGTACGTTGTACGCGATCGTGACTTATCTCGACCTTTCGATCGACGAATTGCTTGACCGTGGCGCACCCGCGTCCGAATCCGATCCGGGGCCGCGTGGACCGGAGCACCCAGTTCAGCGCTCCGGCACCCACCCGCTCGTCACGATGCAGAACGGCGTCACGTGGGAGCGTCTGGCGACGCTCGGACCGACAGACCGAATCGACCCCATCCTGACGACCTACGCGCCACGGGGAGCGAGTTCGATAGAGGACTCGCATATGCGTCATTCTGGCGTGGAGTACGGCTATGTCATCACGGGCGAGTTGACCCTGAAGCTTGATTTCGAGAGCTACGTTCTACACGCGGGTGACTCCGTGTGCTTCGATTCGCGACGCCCGCACCTCTACGTGAATCACACCGATCAAGTCACGCAGGGCGTGTGGTTCGTGGTCGGTCGCAACGAAGAGGGCGACGCGACCGAACCCGGTGGCCACATCAATGCGCGCACCGCGGTGGACGCGCTGGAGATCCTGCGATCTACGCGCACCGAAGGCGGCGGCTAGGAGCAGGCGTGACGGACGACGATTGGCACAAGGTCGGTGAGCGCATCCGTGAAGCGCGCATCGCGGCCGGGCTGTCTGTGCGCGAGCTCGCACGACGCATGGGAGTATCGCCGAGTCATGTGTCCCAGGTCGAGCGCGGAATCGGATCCTTCAGCGTTCCTACGCTGTACACGGTCGTGCGCGAACTTGGTCTTTCAGTAGGAGACCTCATCCCCGCACCCGTGATCAGCCCGGCCGCCTCACCATCAGAGAGGGAGCGGGAGATCCGGGACACCCCGCAGTTCGTCCTGCGCAAGGAGAGCCGACCGACCATCCGCCTCAGCAACGGGCCTCGGTGGGACAGGCTGACGCCACAGAACGAGCCGGATGTGGAATTTCTCGAAGTGACTTACGAGCCCGGCACGGGGGGGCATGCGAACCACATTCAACACGATGGCCGCGAGTACGGGGTTGTAATCGAAGGAGAGCTTTCTGTCGAGGTGGAGGGCACGACGGCCGTGCTCCAAGCGGGGGATTCGATCGTCTTTGACTCGCAACGTCGCCACCGGTTCTGGAACGGATCCTCCGTGGCGGTTCGCGCCGTATGGTTCGTGCGCGACCGCGCCGGATCGACCGTCCCGCACGTGTAAGGGGCAGCGATCCCGCGGCAGGGCGGCTGGCTGGCGAATCTGACGCTCGATGAAGGCAGCCATTTCGGAGCATGGCGAATGCAGAAACCCAGGTAAATGCCGAAATCCTTCTCTCGCCGATATTAGATCTTATGTCAACTCAGGTTGACATAAGGTCGATCTGGCCTCCGTCGAGGAAACCGTGTTCGCCTCTCGGATGTGTGTCGAGACCTGAAGGCGGACGACGCGTACGGTGATGTCAGAACAGGGCGGCGAACGTGTGATTCAGCGGGATCGCCTCAAAGTCAGCCGACTCTGAGCGCTTCCACGTAGTCTTCGGCGGTCCGCTGGTACACGACGAGCTGTGGCTGGGCGTCGCGCATGTGGTGCTGGCCGGTGGCCACCGCAGCGGCCACGGGGACGGCTGCGAGGAGGTGAATCCGCTCGCAGCTCGGGTAGTGGGATTCGACTCTGGCCAGGGCGCGGCGCCACGCGGAAGCGAACGCGGCGAGGTCCGCCTTCGTCTGGATCAAGTCCGGACCGATGTTCTCGACAGTCAGCGCGACGCGGGGGAGGTCTACCAGATCCGCGGGTGCTCGGCTCACGTCGACCGCTGCGGACACGCTCACCGTCACAACTACGTCCCGGGCCTGGGCATCGGCGCTTCCATGGGAGACCTCGAATGCGGCCGGTGTGAGCGGTTCGTTCCGCCAACAGCACGCGAGATCTTCCGCGTCGCGGAATCGGGGGAACACTCGGATGTCGGCCTTGTCATCGAGGCGGGACCCGAGGAAAACGAGGAGCGGGATTGGCGCCATCGCGAAGACGGCGACAGTGGGGTGGGGAGAGTCGCGAAGACCCTCGAGCTTGGCCGCGATCTTCTTCGTGCCTTCGTCCCACACCCACGATTCGGTGTCCTCGGAGTCGATGGACACGATGTACTCGGCGTCGTGGGGGTGTTCGCCGGCTGGTCGTAGATCCTCGTAGTGGAGTGCTGCCCCGACCTGTCTGTCGGTTGCCGGTGAGAGTGTCCCGCGGATTCTTCCTGTGACGCGAACGACGGCGGCCTCTGTCACGGTGGCGAAGTCAGTCACGCGGCGAACGCGATCCTCGTGCGCGCGCTTGTGTCGGGCGAGGTACTCCTCGGTGTAGATCCTCTCCGCGCCGATGTCGTCGACCATCCGATGGCACTCATGGCATAGGAGCAGCAGGTTCTCCGGTAGCGCACGCTCGTCGAGAGTGAGCGTCGATTTTCCCCGCGGCGACTTCTTCCCCTTGGTCGCGCCCACGTTGTGGGCGACCTGCCCGTGTGGGATGTGGTGGAAGTATGTGCGGCCTCCGCCGAGAAGGTAGGCGGAGCACAGCACGCAACGGCCCGCAGCGCGAACCCAGATCTCGCGAATCACCTGCTCGCCGATGCGTGATCTCGCGACCTGCGTGTTCCTGCGCGTCATGCATTGCCCATCTCAATGTCGGAAGCCCTCTTTATCATAGGAACTACACCGTTGTGATTCATCGGCGGTGCTGGGGAACGAAGGTCCGAATGGGAGGGGTTCCGTTATGCAGCTCGAGGATCATTTCGGAGTACTGCTCCGAGACACTGTCAACCTGAGTCCGTTCCGGCTCAACACGCTCGACGACCGGGTGGCCAAGATCTACTCCGCGCTGCAGAACGACACCGAGCTGGGGCCGCGCGTGCTCGGCATGAGCAAGCAGGGCTCATGGGCGCACCGGACCATCATCAATCCCGTCGGGGACAACGAGTTCGACGCGGACTTCATGCTCTACCTCAAGGATGACACGGATTGGTCCGCGAAGGACTATCTCACGAACGTCAAGTCGGCGCTGATGCGTAGCTCCGTCTACGGCAAGATGCCCGTGAATCGGAAGAACCGATGCGTGCGCGTCGTCTACGCGAACTCGTGTCACATCGACATCGTTCCCGCCATTGAGCGCGGTGGCCTCGAGTACGTCGCGAACTACGAGGATGACAACTGGGAGCGGACGGATCCTAAGGGGTTCACCACGTGGATGAAGGAGAAGGACACCATCACCGGCGGCAACCTCCGCCGGGTGATCCGTCTCATGAAGTTCCTTCGCGATCACCGGGGATCCTTCAAGGGGACCCGGTCCGTCATCCTCACCACGCTCCTCGGCGAACAGGTGAGTGCCTTCCGCACCTTCGGCGACTCGGGTTACTACAAGAACGTCCCCACCACACTGCTGCACGTCGTCAGCGACCTCGACGAGTACCTTCGGGCGAACCCCACAAAGCCCGTCATCATGGACCCGTCCGGCTCGGGTGCCAGCTTCGACCACCGGTGGTCGCAAAAGACCTACGCGAACTTCCGCGACCGCATCCACACGTACGCCGCAGACATGGACGCCGCGTACCACGCGACCGACAAGGACGACAGCGTCTCGAGGTGGCAGGCCCTGTTCGGGGACGGATTCAAGGCGCCGACGACGTCCGAGTCGAGCACGCCCTTCGGTGAGCCCAAGTCCGCTCCCGCGTCGACCAGCCTTTCGGGACGCGCCGGTTGAGTCCCGCGCCCGGTCGTTCACCGTGGCAGGAGCAGTTCCTCGCCGATCTGGACTCCGTCGCGCGTGCGCATCCGGAACTGGTCGGCATCCGCGAACGGCGCAAGCTCTCCGACGCCGGAGAGTTGCCGATCCAACTCGCGATCCACACCGCGAACTTGGTTCACGGCGAAGGCGGGCTCGAGCTCGACCAGACCGAGATCGTCGAGATCACCATCCCGCGAGAGCCCGCCCAGCCCCCCTCGGCCCATGTCACACACCCGAGATTCGTCGGATACCCGCACGTGCTCAACGGCTACGTTCTGTGCATCTACCTCGACCCGGATCGAGAGTGGAACCCGGACCACAGTGCCACAGGATTCCTCAACCGTCTCTGGGGTTGGTTCGAATCGGCTGCGGCCGGAAAGTTCGACCCGCGCACATCACTGTTCCACGCCGTCGGTGGAACCAGTCACGCAACGGGATCCACTTCGACAGTAGTCATTCGCGACGAGCTCGCCGACGGAATCGCTCGGGTTTGGCTCGCGCCGAGGAATGACCACCGATTCGACCTCACATTCAGCGACTCAACCGACAGCCTCCGCGCGACGATGCTGACCGCTCCCGCGCCGCTGCCCCTCGGGACAGGCACCACCGTTCTCGAGCTCTCCACCCTTCTTGACGACCCCACGCTGAGTCGCGCTGGGCGGCCCGAGCCCGGCATGCCTGCAAAGCGAGACTCTATGTGGGTCATGTTCACGGCAGCCGCAAGACGGAACCCTGACAACTCGCCGCAGCCCTTCATCCTCCGCGTTCCACATCCTGCGGGAGGCGTCCCTCATGTTCTTGTCGGGGCGCTGCCCGCGGCAGCAGCAGACGCCCTTCGCTCGGGAACCGATCCCAAGGATCCGGACATCGAGTGGTGGCGCGTGTCCGACGAACGTGCCTCCGTGACAACTCGCCGGGACTCGACACGACCTACCGCAGCATTCGTTGGGCGCACCGTGCTCCTCCTCGGCTGCGGTGGCTTGGGCTCGTGGATGGCCGAGTTCATCGCGCGCGCTGGTGTGAAGAAGATCGTCCTGTCAGACCCCGCCGTGATCTCCGGCGGGCTTCTCGTCCGGCAGAACTATGCCGAGGGCGATGTCGGCGCGACCAAGCAATCTGCGCTGGTATCGCGCCTCCGTGCCATCCGCGACGATCTCGAAGTCGAAGTGCTCGCTGACAGCGAGTGGCTCGAACTCGAGGATCTTGATCTCATCGTCGATGCCACCGTCAACCTCGCGAACGGCCAAGCTCTCGCCGTCGTGTCACACAGCCTGCTGGTAGCGCAGGTGGCAGTTGACCCACGCACCGCATCCATGGGAATGGTCCTGGTAAAGCCGTCGGGATGCACGAGTTCCATGCCGGAACTCGATGCCCACGCAGGACGCATCGTCCTGAACGATCCGACTCTCGAGGACTATCACTCCATGTGGTCTGCCGGTACTCACGGCTTTCTCACACCCACGCGCGGCTGCTCCGTCCCCACGTTCCACGGGTCGGCCGCCGACGTCGCAGCCGCGGCAGGAGTGATGCTTTCCCTGCTCGGCACGCAGCTCGTGTCTCCCGCAACCGGAGTCCACCTCTTCACGCTCCCACACGCAGCGGCCCAGGAAACCAAGACGGCAGTTTTCCTCCCTCTCGGCGTCACCTAGAGGGCCCTCGCGTCTCCGCACAGGTCATGCTTGGGGTCGGCACCTGGTTCTGGCTGGATACTTGAAAGCATCCGCGTACACTTGGGGTTGCATTTATATCTGCAAGCTCATATCTTCAGGGCAACGGCATTATGCAGATATGCGATACCCAGTCAGGCGCCGGCACGCTCAACATCGCCGGCGCCCACAAGCAACAAGAGAGCACGCATCCATGAACGCCACGCTTCTCGCGCACTCCGGCGCAGTCACTGAGCAGGTTCTGTTCGACGAGAACATCCAGCAAGAGGCCCGCGAGGTCATCGCCGAGGCCCACGACCGTAAGCCGATCGGCATCGCCATCGAGCTTGAGGACGGCTCGGCGATCTCCCTACCAACCGAGCTGTCGCGCGCGCTCGTGTTGGCCATCCACGGCATGACGCAGGGCAACGTCACGATGCGCGCTATGCCCGAAGAGCTCACCACTTCGACCGCTGCCGGGATCCTCGGCGTCTCGCGGCCGACGCTGATGAAGCTCATCGCGGAAGGAGACGTGCGTGCCACGAAGGTTGGCAGTCACCACCGCCTCAATGTCCACGACGTGCTTGCCCTGCGCGATAAGCGCGAGGAGACTCGCAGGATCGCGTTTGACGAACTGCGTCAGGTCGACACAAACCTCGACCTTGATTGACTGCCACTTCCAGAAGTGTCGTCCGGTCTTCCCCATCGGCGCTCACGTGTCGAAGGGATAGCCCCCGGAGTTGATACGGATCGGGGGCTATTCTCGTGCCTATGGATCTGGTTTTCGTGGACGCGAACGTCCTGTTCAGCCGCACGCTGCGCGACTGGACGTTGATGCTGGGCAGGGAGTGCAATCGCTTCGCCGTCATCAGCTCACGGGACTGTCTCGTGGAGGCGATCGCGAACATCCGCGAACGGAACCCTGAGGCCGAAGGCGGCGCGATCAGCCACATTCACGACCTCATCGACCGCTCGCTCCACGACCTCATCACGCAGTACCCGGGCGGGCCAATCGACGGGATGCCCGACGAGAAGGACTGGCACGTAGTGCATGCCGCGACCGCAGCAGGTGCGAAGATCCTCGTCACCTCGAACATGAAGGACTTCGCGCCAGTCGCAGACTTACTGCCCTTCGACCTGTATTCTCCGGACGAGCTCTTCGATCTTGTCTGGAAGAATGACCCCCGCGGCGTCGAAGACGTCACGATCCAGCAGGTGCGCTACTGGAAGGGTGAAGCGGAGCGCTACGAGGCTGAGGGACGGTCTGCACCCAAGGGACTCGTCCCGGCCCTTCACGACGCCGGCGCTACGGAGTTCGCCGGCATCATCGCACAGACCCTTCGCAAGCTCGGCTGCGAGAAGGGAATTACCGAGGGCGGTACTGCTCCCTCGGCCGCGGCTATCCCGGATCTGGATCCAGGGCTCACGACGGAGGCGGTGCCGTCTCCCGTGTGACCCGCGTTGGCAGTGTGGTGCTCAGCGGGTGCCAACTACTACCGCCTGACAGCCGCTGGGTTCGCTGAACCAGCCATCGAGCAATCGACGATCGCTTGCCGATGCGTGCGTATCCGGCCTACCTGCGCGTGCTCGTCCGCAACACAATGCGGTTGCGGGCCGGCCGCGACGCCGTAAAAGCCGGTCCTCCACGGCGGTTGGAAGCTCGCCGCGTGTAGTCATCGGTGTAGATCCGGATCGAGTGCGGCGCGTCACTGCACGACTATTTGACGCCGTTGAAAGGAGCCCCACGAATCCGACCAGCACCGCCCGCTCCGGTCTGTGCGCGGACCGGGGGCATCCGCTCGATCACCGGTCCTCGGTCGCGCGAATCGTTCGGGCGACCAGACTCCGTCCCTCCGATGCTCAGGACGCCTGTTCCGCCCGCCCGATGAACTTGCACGCCAACGTGCCACAAACGCGCGGGCGGAACAGACTGCGGGACGGAAGTCGAGGCAGCGAGGACAAGACAAAACCGCAATGCACGCAGGCACTTTCTGTGGAAGTCATTCCCAGTTAAGCAAGTTCCCGGTACTCTGGTGTGGTGCGGGGTGGCCTCGAGCGTTGGAAACGGGGTGTCGGATCGCAGGGGGTTCGGCAGGCGATCGGGTATGCCCTCAAGGGGTCATGCGACTCGCATCTGCGGTCCGCCGGTGTGGATGCGCTCGCTAGGTACGGGGCAGCTGACACGACAGGCGTGACACGGTTCACCGTGGAGGCGGGAGTGATTCGGACCGACGGGCTGGACGAGGCAGCGTTGCGCCGGTGGGTGGATGGGTGTGATCCGGCGACGGGTGAGCGGCGCGGTCGCGATCTGCGTTCGGCTGACGCCGACTTGATCCTGGACGGCACAATCAATGCCCCGAAGTCGTACAGCATCGCCGCGTTGATCCACCCAGAGCTGGCGCGCGAGTTCGAGGCACTGCAGGACCGGTTGCGGGAGCGGGTCATCACCACGTGGCAGCGGGAGCTGAACGCGCGCCGGGGCACCGGAGGTTGCGTCCGTGAGGCGCTGCACCGGGTGGAGGTGGTCGAGTTGCAGCACCGCCGATCTCGTGCACTGGACCCGCACATCCACCGCCACCTGTGGCTGAACGTGAAGGTCCTCGGCCAGGACGGGAGATGGTCGAACGTGGACTCCCGCGTGGCGATGAAGATGCACACGCTCATCAACGCGGAGGGGGAGCTCGCCGCCCGCACCGACCCGGACTGGGTATGCGCGCTTGCCCGCCACGGCTACACACTGAACGCGGATGGCGAGATCACCGAACTGGTCCACGCGGTGCGGCCACTGTCACGCCGATCCACACAGATCGAAGCGAACCGGGCCATGCTGCTGGCGGAATGGCGGGACGAGCATCCCGGGCAGGAGCCGGGCCCGGATCAGCTGCACCGACTGGACCGGTTGGCGTGGTCTAAGGCTCGCCCCCACAAGCCCGGTGACATCGACGAAGCCGCATGGGAACACCTCATCGCCGACGAGCTCGAGAGCATCGACCCAACCATCCTCCAGCCCCGACCCGCCGTGACCCCACGCTTCGTTGGGGTGGAGGAGCTGGATGTCAGGCTGCTTGCCGCATGCGCCGCGGTCGATGCGGATGCCCGCTCGGCGGCATGTGGGGGAAGATTCAGCCCGTTCGACGTGCGCGCCGGTGCCACTCGTGCAGTTGCCTCCTCTGGCATCGTCGCGTCCCGGCCGGTGTTGCAGGAAACGATCGACGAGGTCACCCGCTGGGCGCTCGAGTTGACGGTCGATCTGCTTCCCGAAGAGCCGGAACGTCCGGCGCATGTGAAGGGATACATGGCGGTGGCGACCGCGACGCTCAAGGCCGACCTTGCGGCCCGACTCGATGCGCTGACGCGTGCCGGCGCACCCGCGGCGGAGGGCGAGGTTGTCGCGGCCGCGGCGTCGGTGCTGCGCGACGGCGTGCAGCTGGATCGTGAACAGGTGCGCGCGGCCGCGGCGATCGCGGGGACGGACCGGCTGGTGTCGGTGACCGGGCCTGCGGGAGCGGGGAAGACCACCATGCTGCGGGTCGCGAACAGCGTCCTTGCGGCGCAGGGCAGGCGGATGGTGGTGGTCGCCCCGACGAAGAAGGCGGCATCGGTCGCCGGCCGGGAACTGGGTGCCACTGCGTCCAGCCTGCACGCCCTGCTCGCCGACCACGGCTACCGGTGGACCCGCGATGGCGCTGGCGGCGAGGTCTGGACCCAGCTCGCAGTCGGCGACATCGACCCTGCGACCGGCCGAACCTATGAGGGGCCGCGTCGGTTCCCTCTTGCCGCGGGGGACCGGGTGGTGGTGGATGAGGCGGGCATGATCGACCTGCACACCGCCAACGCCCTTGCCACCGTCGCCGCCGGCACGGGGGCGGGGATCGCGATGGTCGGCGATCACCTGCAAGCTCGGCCCGTGGGCCACTCCGGGGCGATGGCCACCCTGACCCGGCGTGCCACCGCCGTCGTCGAACTTGCCGCCGTGCACCGGTTCCGCGACCCGGGCTACGCCGCCCTCACACTTCAGATGAGGGAACCCGCGTCGAAAGAGATCGCCCTCGGTGTCGCAGCCGACCTGAACGGACGTGGCCTGATCCACCGGGTGGCTGATCATGTGCAGGCTCGCGACGTGATGGTCGAAGCCTTCTTCCGGTGGACGCGAAACCATCACCGTGTCGCCCTGGTGACTAGCACCAACGAAGAGGCGGACGCGATCAACGAGGCCGTACAGCAGCGCCGCATCGACACCGGCGACCTCACCACGACACGAATCGCAGCCGGGCAGCACGAGCAACGACTGCTCGAGGGCGACGTGGTGCAAACCCGCCGCAACGACCGTGACACGGGCGTCGAGAACCGGGCCCTCTGGACCATCCGCCACATCACCCCCGCCAGCATCGAACTGGCCAGCATGGGCGACGGCGCCGACACCCGCACTGTCAGCCTCGATTACGCCGCGCAACATGTCCATCTCGCCTACGCGTCCACGGTGCACGGCATCCAAGGCGAGACCACCGACGCGTCCATCGTCGGACCCGGCGTCGACGCGTCGGGCCTCTACGTCGGAATGACCCGCGGCCGCAGCCACAACGAGGCGATCGCCATCGCCAGCAGCGACGCAGCAGCCCGGGACAGGATCGCGGACAGTATGCTCCGCGGAATCCCCGAAGTCAGCATCGACGACTCCATCCGCGCCGCCCGCACCGAAGTCCAGCGTTCCGCCCGCCCACTCGCCCCCTGGTCGGATCGCACCGGGCGACCCCTCGGCCACGTCCCCGACATCGAGCGCTCGCACACCCACTACCAACAACAGCACCACACCGCTCGAAGCAAACTACAGCGCAGCAGCGCGTGGCTGCACGCAACCTGGCGCGCACTACTCGACCTCGACGCCCGCATCGCCAGCACCACCGCCACCGGCCACGCCCGCAGCGCCGACCGTGACGACGGACTCCACAGCGCCCGCGAGCAACTCGCCGACCAGTATCAATCTCGCAGCAGCAACCACGCAGAACTCGTCAACGCCCACCGCCGGACCGCGCAGCTGCTTGAGGCAGCCGAAACCGAACTTCGCGCCCGAGCGACGCTCACGCCCGACCAGCACCGAGGCGAGAACGCAGCACGCGGGGTCGAGGCGTCCACGCCAACTCCCAGCTGTGTCCAGGGATCCACCTACCTAAGCCGGTAACGCCAACGCACCACGTGGACAGGGATTCGCGGCGCAACACGCCTCGCAGGGGAGAGACTCAGGCCGTGGCCCACGTGCGCGCGGGACGTGGGTCGGCGAGACGGAGCGTCATTTCCGCGTTCGTCTGATCCTTCTCTCTGTGCCGACGTGTGCACTGATCTGGGTTCATAGGTGGCTTTTGCTCACGACGACGGCTCGACTCTCGCCTGAGGTATCCGATCCCGGGTGTACGTGATGTCGGTGTAGCCGTGAGGTGACGGAGCACCGCTCGCATCGAGATTGACGAAGACGATGCGCTCGATGGCGAGAATGCGCCGGCGCGTGATCATGTTGCGGACTTCGGCGCGCATCGTGAGCGATGTTCTGCCGAAGGCCGTCGCCCGCAGCCCCATCTCGATGAGGTCGCCCTGCACGGCGGAGCTGACGAAGTCGATCTCCGACATGTACTTGGTCACCGCGCGAGGATTCCCCAGCTGGAGAATCGCGTAGATCGCCGCCTCCTCATCGATCCAGCGCAGGAGACTGCCGCCGAAGAGAGTCCCGTTCGCGTTGAGATCCTCCGGGCGCACCCAGCGTCGCGAGCGGAAATTGATCTCGTGCTCCGCCTCCGAGGCCGTCGACTCCGTCACGGTGCTCCCTTCTCTCACTTCGTGGGTCACAGGCGGACCGCCCGGCGTGTGGCCCGATGGCCCGCATCACGTGGCAGCAGGATCGCCCCGGTGAGCGGCACGACCATCACTGCTGCCGCCATCACGTAGGCCCAGGAGTAGCCGGATGCGGCGTCTCCCAGGATCCGTTCCGTCGCATCCGTGCCGACGCGTACCAGCAGCGTCGCGACCACGATTCCGATGGCCGCGCCTGCCTGCTGAAGAGTGGATGACAGCGTGTTGGCGTTGTTCATGTCTTCGGGCGCGATGTCGGCGAACTGCAGAGTGCCGTACGCGCTGAACCCGAGCGAGCGGAACACGCCACTGAAGAACAGCACCGTGGTGATCAGCGCGAACGGCGTCGCGGCGGTGAACGAGGCGCACACGGCGAGCAGCGCGAGCCCGAGCGCGTTCGAGACGATGAGCGTCGTCCGGAATCCCAGCAGACGGATGATCGGTGTGGTCAGCGGCTTGATGCCGAGATTGCCTGCGAAGACGGCGATCACGGCGATGCCTGCCAGGAACGCGGACCAGCCGAACGATACCTGAAACTGCAGTGTGAAGAGGAACGGTGCCGCGGTGATCATAAGGCGATACACGGTGCCGCTCACGTTGCCTGCCCGGAAGGTGAGGAGACGAAGCGCGCTCAGGTCGAGAAGGGGAGGTTCTCCTCGCTTCATCGATCGCACGGCGACGGCGCCGAGCACGAGGCCGGCGACGGCGAGGCCGCCTCCGAGCACGAACGCGAAGAGATCTCCTCGGCTCATCACCTCGGCGCCCAGAGTGACCGCCGCAAGCGCACCCGCGACCAGCACGAAGCCCACGACGTCGAATCGCCCGGCTCGATCAGCCCCTCCGTCTTTCAGAAGGACCCAGCCGGCGACCAGCGCGGCGATGCCGAGTGGGATGTTGAGGAGGAAGATCCAGGGCCAGCCGATCGTGTCGCTGATCAGACCGCCAAGAGCCGGAGCGACGACGGGCGCGATGAGCGCGGGCCAGGTGAGGTAGGCGACCGCCTCGAGGAGGTCCTCGGGACCGGTGGCGCGCAGGACGGCGTATCGGCCGACCGGCACCATCAGCGCGCCGCCCACGCCCTGCAGCACGCGCGCGGCCGTGAGCAGTTCGAGGGTCGGCGCGACGGCGCATAACGCGCTGGCGATCGTGAAGACGGCGATGGATGCCAGGAAGATCCGGCGGATCCCGAAGCGTCCGGCGAGCCAGGCGCTGGCCGGGATGCAGACGCCGACGGCGAGCAGGTACGCCACGATCGTGGCGCCGACGTCGACCGGTGCCACGCCGAGGTCCTGCGCGATGGCGGGGGCGGCCGTCTGGATGATCGTCGCGTCGAGATTCTCCATGAACAGCGCCGTCGCGGCGAGCAGGGCGACGCCTCGGCTGAAGCTGCGGGGGCGCACCGGTCCTCCTCGACGGGTGTCGGTCAGGCCTCGACGGACGTCCAGGCCCCGCTGTCGCAGGAGCGCTCTGCGGCCTCGAGGACCTCGGTCACGCGCCACCCCGCCTCGAAGTTCGGCGACGCCTCGCGGTCGTCGAGGATCGCCTGGAAGAGATTGCGGATCTCGATGACCTTGAGTTCGTGCAGACCCAGCGTGACCCCAGGGAACGGCCAGAACGCCCCGTAGTTGGGGTGCTGGGGGCCCAGGGTCAGGACCGTGTTGCCCTGGAAGACCTGCGCTTCCTGACCGCGAAGGAAGAGCTCGACCTTGTAGGATTCCTGCTGGGAGAACCGGAGGGAGCCCTTCGACCCAAGCACCTCGAATCCCAGGTCGAACGGGTGCCCGTTGCCGACGCGGTTGGCCTCCAGCACCGCGGTGCCGCCGCCCGCGAGACGCCCCAGTACGAACGTGATGTCGTCGTTCTCCACAGGGACGAGTGGAGCATCGGCGGCAGCGGTGGACCCGTACGAGGCGGCGCCGACGGCCTCGGGGCGCTCCTTCACCGCGGTGGCGAGCTCGCCGAACACGGACGTCAGCGGTCCGGCGACCTCGTGAACGATGGCGACGATGTGCGAGCCGATGTCGCCGAGGGCACCGAGTCCCGCCTTCGCGCGCTCGTAGTGCCATGTCCGGGGGAGCCGCGGGTCGGCGTTGGCGTCGACCACGAAGTGAGCCTTGACCGACCAGACGTCGCCCAGCGTCCCGTCCTCGACCAGCTGCTTGGCCAGCTGAACGCCCGGGTTCCCGAGGTACGAGAAGCCGACGATTGTACGGACGCCGGCGTCGCGCGCCGCTTCCCACATGCGCTTGGACTCCGCCGCAGTGATGGCCAGCGGCTTCTCGCAGTACACGTGCTTGCCCGCGGCGATGGCCGCCATGGCGACCTCGTAATGCAGCCAGTTCGGTGTCACGATGTCGACGATGTCGATATTGGGGTCGTTCACCGCCTCCTGCCAGTTCGCGGTCCACCGGGCGTAGCCCAGGCGCTCGGCGGCTTCCCGTGCCGATTCATCGCTGGCGTCGGCGAGGAGCTCGAGCCGAGGCTTCGCGCCGAGTTCGGGGAACAGCGTGCTCAAAGCGCCGTAGGCGATCGTGTGCGAACGGGCCATGAAACCCGCACCGATCAGTGCGATGCGCAGCCGACGCTGGTCGTCGACGGTAGGAGTGATCGTCATTGAAGCTTTCCTGGACGGGGCCCCGGAGGCCGGGAGCGGCGGACTAGCTGATGTTAGAACATATTGACATCAGTTGTAAACGAAACATAGGCTACGACCGCTCGCCTGCAATCCATGCAGGCACACGCTCCAGCAAGGAAGCTCGAACTGAAGGACACACGCGCATGAGAGTCGGTCTGTATCTGGCAGGTCTGATGGACCTGTCTTTAGAGGACGCACTCGATCGGACTCGTGAGTGGAGGCTCACCGACGCCGAGGTTCCCGCCGGCGGGTTCAATCCCTACGGTCACTGCGATCCGGGAGAGCTCGTGGCCAGCGCGGCCCGCCGCGACGATTTCCTCGGCGTCTTCGCCGACAAGGGCGTCAACCTCGCGATCCTGAACGCCAACAGCAACCCCATCCACCCGGATCCCGAGGTCAGCGTGCCGCACGCCAAGGACCTTCGCGACTCGATCGTGCTCTCGCGTCAGCTGGGGCTCGACCGCGTCAACGTGATGTCGGGCAGCGTAGGCTCCGGACGGGGAGCCACCCTGCCGACGTGGTCGCTCGTTCCCTGGGAGAGCGGTCTGCTCGAGGTACGCGACTACCAGCTCTCGGTTGCAGTGTCGTTCTGGACTGAGGTTGCCGCCCTCGCCGAGGAGAACGATGTGAAGCTCGCCTTCGAGATCCACCCGCACATGGTGACCTACAGCCCGGCCAGCCTGGAGCGTTTCATCGATGCGGTCGGCTCCGACTACCTCGGAGTGAACCTCGACCCTAGCCACCTCTTCTGGCAAGGCATCGACCCATCGCGATTCGCGCGGCGCTTCGCAGGCAGGATCTGGCACGTTGCGGCAAAGGACACGGTCCTCGTCGAGGACGCGATCGCCGAGTGGGGACTGCTCGATGACCGCTACACCTACATCCCAGCCGACGAGAAGCCGCAGCCTCTCGGTGGCCGCTACCTGACAACGCGGCCGGCGCAGGACGGTCCGTGGCATTTCGTCGCCGCCGGCCGCGGTCACGACACTCAGTGGTGGACGGACTTTCTCGCCGATGTCCGTGTCGCCGGGTTCGACGGCGCGGTCTGTATCGAGAACGAGGACTGGGATCTTCCGCGCGAGGAATCCATTCCCATCGCGGCCGCGACTCTTCGCGCCGCTGTCGGCATAGCCGAGCCCGTCCTCGCCTGACCGATTCGAAAGGAATCTTATGAAGCTCGCACTGGACCCGCTTCCGTTTCGTCACCTTCCGATCCCCGAGATGGTCCGCACCGTGGCCGACCTTGGCTACGAGTGGATCGAGTTCTCGCAGCGTGACGACTTCTTCCCGTTCTACCGCCATCCGCGCGCGAGCGATGAG
The DNA here is from genome assembly GCF_000304335.1 of Microbacterium yannicii PS01. Classification (GTDB taxonomy): domain Bacteria; phylum Actinomycetota; class Actinomycetes; order Actinomycetales; family Microbacteriaceae; genus Microbacterium; species Microbacterium yannicii_A. The sequence continues at coordinate 102,975 of NZ_CAJF01000009.1, forward strand.
CTCGTCCAGGAGTTGAAGAAGTCGCTGAAAGACACTGGAGTCAAGATCGCGTCGGTGCTGCCGATCCTTCGGTGGTCCAGCCCTGACGAGGATGAGCGTCAGGCCGCCGTGCGCTCCTGGCTGCGCTCCATCGACATCACCGTCGAACTCGGCGTCGACCAGATGAACTCCGAGTTCTCCGGACGCCCTGAGCAGTCCGAGCGCAGCGAGGCACAGTGGCTGAGGTCCATGGAGGTCATCCTGCCGCGCCTCGAGAAAGAGGGGATCAAACTCAACATCGAGCCGCACCCCGACGACTTCATCGAGGACGGCATCGAGGCGGTCCGGATGATCCGCGGCATGAACTCGCCGCTTCTCGGGTTCCTGTATTGCGTACCTCACACGTTCTACCAAGGACATGACATTTCGCACATCGTCGAGTACGCGGGCAAGGACCTCAAGCACCTCCACCTCGCGGACTCCTTCGACTACCGCGCCTCCGGGGGACGCCGCTACCTCCTGAATCCGGCGGAAACCACTGCCACCGTGCACCAGCACCTTCCGTATGGGCAGGGAGAGGTCGACCTCGACTCCTTCTTCGCGGCGCTCAAACGCGTAGGGTTCGACGGAATCGCAACCGTGGCCGTCTTCTCGCAGGAGGAGAAGGCCATCGAGAACTCGACCTGGATGCGCGAGGAGACGCTGCGTCGCCTCGCTTGAGCAGTCCGCACACGGCCGACGCATCGCGGATGCGTCGGCCGTTCTGCTGCTCCCGTTCGAGGAGAGTAACGAATCGGCAACAAGGTGTGTATGTCTTGACATTCTCATGTCAATGTCTTTACGATCGAGCACACCCTGGTGTTGGCAATGCAGCTTCCATTCGGTCAGCAGAGCAGCTAACCCGAGACCTATGAAAGGGCCCGGACGATGAATGTCTCGAAGCTCGCATTCCCGCGCATGACCCGGCGCGCACGTCTTCTCGCTCTCGCGGTTCCGGCGGTCCTCGTCGCCGCGGCCGTCACCGCGTGCACCCCGGGCGGAACCAGCCCGGACGCCTCATCCACGAACAACGCCAGCGGCTCGGACGCCAGCGGTGTCAACATCGTCGTGATCGGCGGCGCGTCGGACGACTCGTTCTTCTCGTCCGTCAAGCGGGGCGTGGACGACGCGGCGAAGGTTGTGGAGGCCAACGGCGGCAAGGTCACGTATCTCGCTCTCGCGAATTACAACAACATCGGTCCGGATGCTGCACAGCTCGTGAAGAACGCGCTCGGCCAGGACCCCGATCTCGTGGCCGTACCGGACTGGGTGCCCGATGCCGAGGAGCCCGCGATCCAGGAAGTGATCGACTCGGGAGTGCCCGTGATCATCTACAACTCCGGTGGCATGGAAGCGGCGGAACGAACGGGCGCTCTCACCTACATCGGCACCGACGAGTACCTGGCTGGTGTGGCCGGCGGTGAGGCGCTCGGGGAGGCGGGGGTCACGAAGAACGTCTGCGTCAACACCGTTCCCGGCGCCCAGAATCTCGAGGACCGCTGCCGCGGCGTGGCGGATGGCCTCGCGAAGTCCGGCGGCGAGTCGACCCAGCTCGCCCTCGCGGGATCGAACTACGGAAACCAGACCGCCGTCGCGCAGGCTATCAAAGCCGCGATCCAGCAGGACCCCTCGGTGGACGGTCTTGTCACGGTCGGTGGCTCCGACAGTGCTGCAGCCCTGGATGCCCTCGGGCAGGCGAACACGGACGGGAAGGTCAAGTACGTCCACTTCAACGTCGACATGAACACTCTCAACGCGATCAAGGACGGCGTGGCGCTCGCCGCGATCGACCAGCAGCCGTACCCGCAGGGCTATTACACCGTGTCTGCAGCGCTGCAGTACGTCGCCTTCGGCATCGAGCTGCCCACCAAGCCGATCCTCACCGGTCCGCTTGTCGTCAACGCCGACAATGTCGACCTCGCCATCAGCGGCACCGAGGCCGGCGTCCGCTGACATCCCCTTGGTGGTGTTCGGCGATCGCACTCCGGGCACCACCGGACCACTTCCCTCTAAGGAGCCACACTCATGAGCATCGACCTCTCCACGGCGACGCTGAAGGCGATGCCGTCGGCGCCGCCCGAACCCAAGGAGTCCGCCGTCCGGCGCCTCACCCGCCGCCCCGAGATGGGCGCACTCGCCGGCACTGTCCTCGTCTTCGTCTTCTTCTCCATCATCGGCGGTCAGAACTTCCTGTCGCTGGGCGGCACCGCCAGCTGGCTGAACGTCGCCTCGGAGCTGCTGATTATCGCCATCCCGGTCGGACTGCTCATGATCGCCGGCGAACTCGATCTGTCGGTGGGATCGGTCCTGGCTGCGAGCTCGATGACGCTCGCCATCGCGTCGGGGACCTACGGCCTCCCGATGATCGTCGGCGTCATCCTCGCGTTGGGAGTGGGAGCGTTGGCCGGCTTCGTCAACGGCATCATCACCGCCCGCACCAACGTGCCCTCGTTCGTGGTGACCCTGGGCATGAATTTCGGCCTCGCGGGCATCGTTCTCGGCCTCTCGCGTGCCATCACCGGCACGACGAGCGTGCCGCTCGATGTCGACCCACTGTTCAAGAGCATCTTCGGCAGCATGATCGGCGGACAGTTCGAGGTGGCGATCGTCTGGGCCCTGGGGGTCGCCCTGGTGATCGCCTGGGTTCTTCAGATGACGCCGTGGGGCAACTGGGTGTTCGCCATCGGCGGTGACAAGGACAGCGCTCGGGCAACCGGCATCCCCGTCCCTCGCGTGAAGATCACCCTGTTCGTGATGAGCGGTCTCGGCGCCGCGCTGGTCGGCGTGATCCAGACCTGCCTCTACAACGGCGCCCAGACGTCGAACGGACAGTCCTTCGTCTTCAACTCGATCATCGCGGTCGTCATCGGCGGCGTGCTACTGACCGGCGGCTACGGCTCAGTCATCGGCATGGTCCTCGGCACACTGACCTTCGCGATCGTCAACCAGGGCATCTACTACACCGGGTGGAGCTCGGACTGGGCCAGCTTCATCCTCGGTGCACTGCTGCTCGCTGCGGTCCTCATGAACAACACGTTCCGTCGACTCGCCCTGTCGAGCGGTCCGAAGAAGTCCGGAAAGAAGGCCTGAAATGTCCGAATCACTCATGAAGCTCGAAGGCGTCGGCAAGAGCTTCGCCGGTACCGAAGCGCTGGCGGACATCTCGCTGGACATCGAGCCGGGCAAAGTGCTCTGCCTGCTGGGCGACAACGGCGCGGGCAAGTCGACGCTCATCAAGATCCTCTCCGGCTATCACGCGCCGACATCCGGCACCATCGAAGTCGACGGCAAGAAGGTCGTGTTCAACAGCCCCCGGGATGCCAGCGCCGCGGGAATCGCCACGGTGCACCAGTACGGCGGTACGTTCCCGCTGATGAGCGTGGGACGGTCGTTCTTCGTCGGATCCGAGCCGACGAAAGGGTGGGGGCCGTTCAAGCACTTCGACAAGTCGACGGCCAACAAGGTGGCCATAACCGAGCTCAAGAGCCTGGGCATCACTCGCATCAACGACGGCAATCGCCTCGTCGGTGGCATGTCCGGTGGCGAGCGGCAGTCTCTCGCGATCGCGCGGGCGGTCTACTTCGGCGCCCGGCTGCTCATTCTGGATGAGCCCACAGCGGCGCTCGGTGTAAAGGAGGCCTCGCACGTCCTCAAGATCATCATGCAGGCACGCCAGAAGGGCATCGCCGTGGTCTTCGTGACGCACAACGTGCTTCATGCCATGACAGTCGGCGACAACTTCGCGGTGCTGATCCACGGACGCAAGGCTGACGACTTCGCCAAGGGCGAGCGCACCCGCGAGCAGATCACCGACCTGATGGCCGGTGGCGAGGCGATGGCGGAGCTCGAGGCGGAGATCGCGCAGTTCGAGCGGCAAGCATGAGCGCAGTCGACGGAGAGGCGGTCGTGGGCGCCGCCCACGGCCCTCTCCGGGCAGCGGTCGAGTCGACGCCGACCGTGCTGTGGAACGACTCCGCCGACCCGGCTGAACTACGCCGGTCCATCGAGTTCGGGGCCGTCGGGGCGACGTGCAATCCCGTGATCGCGTTGACCGCGATCCGCAACGACCTGGATGCGTGGGGTCCTCGAATCCGCGAGCTCTCCGAACTGCACCCCACGGCGGGAGAGTCGGAGATCGGCTGGCTCGTCGTCCAGGAGCTGTCGATAGCGGCGGCGAAGCTGCTGGAGCCGGCGTTCGCCGCCAGTGGGGGACGTGACGGGCGCTTGTCCATCCAAACCGATCCACGACTGCACCGCGACGCCGAGGCGCTCGTGGAGCAGGCCGTGCTGTTCAGCGGGTTGGCGGAGAACATCATCGTGAAGATCCCCGCCACGGCGGTGGGCATCCGCGCGATAGAAGAGGCGACGTACCGCGGCGTGAGCGTGAACGTCACCGTCTCATTCACGGTGCCCCAGGCGGTGGCAGCTGCTGAGGCGATCGAGCGAGGGCTCAACAGACGTTCGGAAGCCGGGCTCGCCGACCGGGAGTTCGGATCCGTCGTTACCATCATGGGTGGGCGTCTGGACGACTGGCTGAAGATCTGGACGCAGCGCCATCGCGTGCTCATCGATCCGGGCTACCTGGAGTGGGCGGGTGTGGCGGCGCTCAAGCGCGCTCACCACACCTTCGTCGAGCGCGGTTACCGCGCTCGAGTACTCTCGGCGGCGTTCCGGAATCACATGCAGTGGTCTGAGCTGATCGGCGGCGATCTCGTCGTGTCACCACCGTTCGACTGGCAGGCACGGATCCACGAGAACGGCCTGCCGACGCCCTCGCGGATCGACGTGCCCGTGGACTCGCGCGTGATCGAGACCTTGCAGGAACGCGTTCCGGAGTTCCGACGCGCATATGAACTCGATGGCCTCAGCATCTCCGAGTTCGATTGCTTCGGCGCGACGCGCGCCACGCTTCGTCAGTTCCTCGATGCGGACGCGCAGCTCGACGCGCTCGTCCGCGACATCCTCGTTCCCGCGCCCTGAGAAGTGGAAGCCAGCAGCAATCGGCTCCCACTCCCGTCTGGACACCGCCGATGACGCCGCCACCCACCACATCGTCGCCCTGCCGCGAGAAGTTGCTGGACTTCGATCGTTTGCGGGAAACCCGCGCCGCGTCGCCCGAAGCGATCGCGGAAGGCTATCGTTCGCGCGTGCGAAGGGATTTGCGAGCCTCTGATGGCGGGCTCCTCATCATCGACGCAGATCTGGCTCGCCGACCCCCATCGCACGAGTGCCGCTCGAGCGAGATAGGACGATACAGGCTGCTCGCACGCCTGGCGACGGCGCTCGAGATGCCGGGGGTAGACGGGGTTCTGGCCACACCGGACATCCTCGACGATCTGGTGATGCTCGGCGCGCTCGAGGAGAAGGTCGCCGTCTCGTCGCTGGATCCCGCGGGTCCGGCGGACGCCCCTTTCGTCACGGGCAACGGACTGACCTCGTCTACGGTGCGCGCGGTGCGCGAGGCTCGTCTCGACATGGCCAAGCTCTCGCTGTGCATCGACCTCGCCGACGCCCGCACAGCGGCCCTCCTCGAACGCGCCGGTCGTGTGGTGACCGAGGCGTCTCAGTCCGGACTGCGTGTGCTGATCGAGATCATCTCGACACGCCGCGGCGACCCCGCGACGGAGGATGACGAAGCCGAGGCTCTGATGAGGTCCGTATCGATCGCGGCAGGTCTGGGTGGGGGCTCCGCTGCGTCGTGGCTTCTGCTGCCCGCGGCCGGTGCAAACGTGCTGGCTGCCACCACGCTTCCAGTGCTTCTCAGAAAGACAGAGCGCGACGCTGCGAATGGCGCGGTGGGAGCGACGGCGGCATCCGCCGCGCATCATGGCGTTTGTGGCAGGGTCGTCGATGCCTCGGTCCTCTTTCCGCGCGACGGCGACTTCCTCCGATCCGTCGGTCAGGCCGTGTCGACCGTGCAGCGCGTCAAGCCGCGGTAGGTCCGCCGGCATCATTTCGCGACGAGTGTCGTCTCGAAGCTGTAGAGGTCGGTGCGATAGCAGTGATGCCCGAACTCGATGGCGCGTCCAGCGCTATCGAACGCCACCCGCTCCATCGTGAGCACTGGGCCACCCTTGTCGATGTCGAGAAGCTCCGGCTCGTCACGCTGCGCGCGGCGAGCCCCGATCTTCTGCTTGGCGATGCGGATAGTGACTCCGCGTCCGCGGAGGATCTGGTAGAGGCTGCGCTCCTCCAGTTGCTCCGCCGTGATGTCGGCGAACTCTGCCGGGAGGTAGTTCTCGAGAATGGCGATCGCCACCCCGTCGGTACTCCTCGCCCGGCGCAGATAGAGGATCTCGTCGCCGGGCCGGATGCCGAGAGCCTCGGCGACGGCGTCTGACGCTGGCTGCAGCTCGTGAGTGAGGACCCTTGTCCCCGGCTCGTGCTGGGATCCCTTGAGATCCTCGTAGAGGCTCGTGAGTTCGACCGGTCGCGTGACCTGGCCCTGGACAACCTGCGTGCCGATGCCGCGACGTCGCACCAGCAGTCCCTTATCGACGACCTCCTGGATGGCGCGGCGCACCGTCGGTCGAGAGAGACCGAGTCGCTGGCCGATGGAGATCTCATTGTCCAGTCGTGCGCCCGCCGGTATGTCGCCGCTGCGGATCGCCGCTTCCAGGCGACTGGACACCTGGAAGTAGAGCGGAACCGGGCCCGTGCGGTCCAGGTCCAGAAACAGCTCGTCGGGCCAGACTGTCTCGTCAGTCACCATGAACTCTCCCTTGACATTCGTGAGCAGACTCTCATCTTAATGTCTCAACAATATTACTCACCCGCCCTTATGAAACGCCTAAGGACTTGCGCACCTCGGAGATATACCCCGCGTATGAGTTGTGTTATTGTTAGGACATAGTCGTCCAGCCGGGGCGGCCCGATCAAAGACTCGAGAGAGTTGTACAGCGGAGTATGACCGAAAACCTGATTCCTCACGACGTCCTCGCGATCGGTCGCCTGGGTGTCGACATCTACCCTCTCCAGGACGGCGTCGGCCTCGAGAAGGTCGAGACCTTCGGCAAGTACCTCGGCGGTAGCGCAGCCAATGTGACTGTCGCGGCTGCGCGCTATGGCCGCGCCTCGGCGCTGATCTCGCGGGTCGGTGACGACCCGTTCGGCCGATATCTGCTTGCGGAACTTCGTCGCCTGGGCGTCGAGAACCGCTACGTCACAGTGGATCGCGATCTGAAGACCCCGGTGACCTTCTGCGAGATCTTCCCGCCCGATGACTTTCCGCTGTACTTCTATCGCGAGCCCAAGGCGCCTGACCTGAACGTCGAGTCGTCTGAAATCGACCTCGATGCTATTCGTGCTGCGCGCGTGTTCTGGCTCACCGTCACGGGTCTGAGTCAGGAGCCCAGCAGGCACGCGCATCTCTCCGCGCTCCAGGCTCGTGGGCGGGCGGATCACACAGTCCTCGACCTCGACTATCGCTCGATGTTCTGGAGCGAGCCGGCCGAGGCCTCGGCGCAGATCGCCCACGCGCTCGAGCACGTCACTGTAGCTGTCGGCAATCGCGAGGAATGCCTGGTGGCGGTCGGCGAGAGCGAGCCGCTGCGTGCGGCGGACGCGCTGCTGGATCGCGGTGTCCGTCTGGCGATCGTCAAGCAGGGCCCCAAGGGTGTGCTCGCAAGAACGGCGGACGAGACCGTCGAGGTGCCGCCTCACTTCGTCGATGTCGTCAATGGTCTGGGTGCCGGCGACGCGTTCGGCGGTGCGCTGTGCCACGGACTGCTCGAGGGCTGGGACCTGGAACGGATCCTCCGCTTCGCCAACGTGGCTGGCGCCATCGTCGCCTCACGCCGGGAATGCTCCACCGCAATGCCGACGACCGATGAGGTCGAAGCGATCCTCATGACGGGAGTCTGACGTGCCCGCCCCAACAATCCTCGAGTTCTCCCGACTGCGCAGCCTCCGCGCAGATCGCCCCGATGCAGTCGCGCACGCGCTCAATGCCCGGAAGCGACGTGACGTCGTGCGGGGCGACGGCAGATTGTTCATCGTCGCCGCCGACCACCCGGCACGTGGCGCGCTCGCCGTCGGTTCGGACCCGACAGCGATGGCCAACCGCTATGACCTCCTCGAGCGCCTGGCGATCGCCCTGGAGCGCCCCGGGGTCGACGGCGTGCTCGGAACCCCGGATATCATCGACGATCTGGCTCTGCTGGGACTCCTGGATGACAAGATCATCGTCGGGTCCATGAACCGTGGGGGCCTGCGCGGCGCGACTTTCGAGATGGACGATCGCTACACCGGTTATGACGTCCCGTCGATGACAGCCGCAGGCGTCGACTTCGCGAAAACGCTCGTCCGCATCAATCTGGCCGATCCCGCCACGGCCCCGACTCTGGAGGCGACTGCCAACGCCGTCACAGACGCATCTCGGGCAGGCTTGCCCATCATGCTCGAGCCGTTCATGAGCCGATGGGTCGACGGCCGGATCGTCAACGACCTCACACCGGACGACGTCATCCTGTCGGTGGCGATCGCGTCCGGCCTGGGTGCCAGCAGTGCGTACACGTGGATGAAGCTGCCCGTGGTCGACGACATGGAGCGGGTGATGGAGGCTACGACTATGCCGACCCTCCTTCTCGGCGGTGATTCGGGAGCGGATCCCGACGAGACGTTCTCGACATGGGACGACGCTCTCACTCTCCCGGGCGTCCGCGGGCTGACCGTCGGGCGCACCCTCCTCTATCCGCCCGATGGCGACGTCGCGGCCGCCGTCGACACCGCCGCCCAGTTGGTGCACCGAACCGGCCTCGCCGCGGCTTCCTAACCCTCCAGATCAAAGGAACAATCATGAGCACGATCGAAACCACCCCGGCCGCTTCACCCGCAGCCACTGATGCCCGCACGATCTCGCATTGGATCGATGGCGCGGAACGTGCATCGTCGTCGGGTCGGACGGCGCCGGTGTTCAACCCGGCCACGGGCGCCGTGCAGGCCCAGGTCGCGTTGGCTGACCAGGCCGAGATCGAGCAGGCGATCGCGTCGGCCAGGCGCGGCTACGCGGTGTGGTCGAAGTTCTCCATCGCGAAGCGTCAGACAGTGCTGTTCAACTTCCGCGAGCTGCTGAACGCGCGCAAGCGGGAGCTGGCCGAGATCATCACGGCCGAGCACGGCAAGGTCGTCTCCGACGCGATGGGCGAAATCCTCCGCGGACAGGAGGTCGTGGAGCTTGCCACCGGCTTCCCGCACCTTATCAAAGGAGCGTTCAGCGAGAACGCGTCGACCGGCATCGACGTGTACTCGCTGAAGCAGCCGCTCGGTGTGGTGGGCATCATCTCCCCGTTCAACTTCCCCGCGATGGTGCCGATGTGGTTCTTCCCGGTGGCCATCGCCGCCGGGAACGCGGTGGTCCTCAAGCCCAGCGAGAAGGACCCGTCCGCAGCGCTGTGGCTCGCGCGACTGTGGAAGGAAGCCGGACTTCCCGACGGCGTGTTCACCGTGCTGCAGGGCGACAAGCTCGCCGTGGACGGGCTGCTCGAAAGCCCCGACGTGGCCTCGATCTCGTTCGTCGGGTCCACTCCGATCGCGCAGTACATCTACGAGACCGCGTCGCGCCACGGCAAGCGAGTGCAGGCGCTCGGAGGGGCGAAGAACCACATGCTGGTGCTCCCGGATGCCGACCTCGACCTCGTCGCCGACCAGGCCGTCAACGCCGGGTACGGCGCGGCGGGCGAGCGGTGCATGGCGATTTCGGTCGTCCTTGCCGTCGAGCCGGTCGCGGACGAGCTGATCGCGAAGATCTCTGAGCGCATCGCCACGCTTCGCATCGGCAACGGTGCCGGCGTGGACGGGGTCGAGCCGGACATGGGACCCCTGATCACGGACGTGCACCGCGACAAGGTGTCCTCGTACGTCGACATCGCCGAGCAGGACGGCGCGAAGATCGTCGTCGACGGGCGGAACTTCACCGTCGACGGACACGAGGACGGGTTCTTCTTCGGTCCCACCCTGATCGACGACATCCCCACCACCTCCCGCGCCTACCAGGAGGAGATCTTCGGACCGGTGCTGTCGGTCGTGCGGGTGCAGTCCTACGACGAGGGGCTGGACCTGATCAACTCGGGCCAGTTCGGCAACGGCACGGCCATCTTCACCAACGACGGCGGCGCGGCCCGCCGCTTCCAGAACGAGGTCGAGGTCGGCATGATCGGCATCAATGTGCCTATCCCGGTTCCCGTCGCGTACCACTCGTTCGGTGGCTGGAAGCAGTCCCTGTTCGGCGACGCGAAGGCCTACGGCGTGCACGGTTTCGACTTCTTCACCCGGGAAAAGGCCATCACCAGCCGCTGGCTCGACCCCGCCACCCACGGCGGCATCAACCTCGGCTTCCCCCAGAACAACTGAACCCAGACCGGGATGCCGCGGACATCCGATCTTGGCCGCGGCATCCCCACAACACGCGGACACAGCTCCGATCACCTGCGAGCCCAGTTCGCCAGCGCCGCGGCCGCGGACCCACGGGTTCCGCGGTCGCGGCAGAGTCCCTCACGAGCACCCACGAAAGCACGACATGAGCACTTCCGACCAGCGCTGGTTCCACCGCCGAGGCGATCTCGCGCGTGACGGCTGGGAAAGCGTCGTGGACGCGACGACTCCCGGCTGGAGGCACACCGGCATCCGCGTCGCGGACCTCGCAGACGGGGATCACCTGAACCTGGACGATCGCGGAGTGGAGAGGATCATCGTCCCGCTCGCCGGGACGTTCCACGTCGTTCATCGCCACTTCCCCGGGGAGTGGGAGACGCGTCTGCACGGCCGGCGGTCGGTTTTCGACGGTCCGACCGACGTGCTCTATCTCTCTGCCGGCACGACGGCGGAATTGCGCGGGCACGGTCGCGTCGCGGTCGCGGAGGCGCCGGCGACCGGGTCGCGCGACTGGCACTACATCCCGGCATCCGACACCCCCGTGGAGCTGCGTGGCGCGGGCCGGTCGAGTCGGCAAGTGCACAACTTCGGAACTCCCCAGGCGCTTGACGCCGCACGACTCATCGTGTGCGAGGTCATCACGCCGGCCGAGAACTGGTCGTCATATCCGCCGCACAAGCATGACGAGCACGTGCCCGGGCACGAATCTCGTCTCGAAGAGATCTACTACTTCGAGACCGCGCCGATTGCGGGCTCGGATGCCGCGGCCGACGCCGCGTTCGGCATGTTCAGCACCTACTCGTCCCCGGCGGGCGAGATCGACATCAATGCGATGGTGCACACGGGCGACATCGCGCTCGTGCCTTTCGGCTACCACGGCCCCGCCGTCGCCGCCCCGGGCTACGACCTCTACTACCTCAACGTGATGGCCGGACCCGATCCCGAGCGGACGTGGCTGATCAGCGACGACCCCGCGCACGCGTGGGTGCGCGACACCTGGAATGGGCAGAGCATAGACGAGCGCCTGCCGTACGAGAACGACGAGAAGGGCTCCCGCTGATGGGTGAAACGAAGCGAATGACAGTCAGCCAGGCACTCGTGGAGTTCCTGGCCCACCAGTGGACCGTCGATGGGGACATTCGTGAGCGGACCGTTCCCGGCATGTTCGGCATCTTCGGGCACGGGAACGTCGCCGGCATCGGTCAGGCGCTCAAGCAGTTCAATGTCGAGCAGCCCGACCTGATGCCGTACTACCAGGCCCGCAACGAGCAGGCGATGGTGCACCAGGCCGTGGGCTACGCCCGCATGCACCGCCGTCGCGGCACGTACGCGTCGGCCGCGTCGGTCGGCCCGGGTGCGGCGAACATGCTCACCGCCGCGGCCCTCGCGACCACCAACCGCCTTCCGGCGCTGCTCCTGCCGAGCGACACCTTCGCGACGCGCGTCGCCGACCCGGTCCTGCAGCAGCTCGAGCAGCCGTGGGACATCGGCCTCACCGTCAACGACGCGTTCCGCCCGCTGTCGAAGTTCTTCGACCGAGTGCAGCGCCCCGAGCAGCTGTACTCGATTGCGCTGGCCGCGATGCGAGTGCTCACCGACCCGGCCGAGACCGGCGCCGTGACGATCGCGCTTCCGGAGGACGTGCAGGCCGAGGCGCTCGACGTGCCGGTCGAGTTCCTACAGGATCGCGAATGGCACATCCGCCGCCCCGTGCCCGAGCGCGGACCGCTCGCGCGCGCCGTCGCCGCCATCCGGGGTGCCAAGAACCCGTTCATCGTCGCCGGCGGCGGTGTCATCTACTCAGCCGCCGAGGACCAGCTCAGGGCGCTCGTCGATGCCACCGGTATCCCGGTGGGAACCTCGCAGGCCGGCGGCGGTGTCTTGAACTGGGATCACCCGCAGAACCTCGGCGGCGTCGGCGCGACCGGCACCCTCGCGGCCAACCGGCTCGCGGCCGAGGCGGACGTCATCATCGGCATCGGCACCCGCTACAGCGACTTCACCACCGCATCGCGCACGGCGTTCCAGAACCCCGACGTCGTGTTCGTCAACGTCAACATCGCCTCCTTCGACGCCTACAAACACGGCTCGCAGCTCCCTCTCGTCGCCGATGCCCGCGAGGCGCTCAGCGAGCTCGCCATCGAGCTCGAGGGCTTCGAGATCTCGCGCGAGTATACCGAGCGCATCGCCCGCGAGAAGGCGGGCTGGGATGCCGCTGTCGACGCGGCGTTCGAGGCGTCGGGGCGCGCACTGCCCGGCCAGCCGGAGATCATCGGCGCGGTGCAGTCGAAGAGCGCGCCTCAGGACGTCGTCGTGCAGGCGGCGGGCTCGCTGCCGGGCGACCTCCACAAGCTCTGGCGCGTGCGGGATCCGCTGGGGTACCACGTCGAGTACGCGTTCTCCTGCATGGGCTATGAGATCGCCGGCGGACTCGGCGCCAAGCGCGGTCTCCTTGCCGACGGCGATGACCGTGACGTCATCGTGATGGTCGGCGACGGCTCATACCTCATGCTCAACACGGAGCTCGTCACCGCGGTCGCCGAGGGCATCAAGCTCATCGTGGTGCTCATCCAGAACCACGGCTATGCGTCGATCGGGCACCTGTCCGAGACGGTCGGGTCGGAGCGGTTCGGCACCTGGTACCGGGAGTACGACGGCGAGGCCCGCAATTTTCAGGGGGAGAAGATCCTGCCCGTCGACCTCGCGATGAACGCGCGCAGCTACGGCCTCGACGTGATCGAGATCGAGCCGGGCGCCTCGGCCATCGACGATCTCAAGTCTGCCGTCGCGCAGGCGAAGGCATCCAACAAGTCGACGTTCATCCACATCAACAGCGACCCGCTCGTCTACGCGCCCGACGGGGCGGGCTGGTGGGACGTGCCGGTGCCAGCGGTCTCGACCCTCGAGAGCACTCACCGAGCACGCGAGGTGTACCTGACCCAACAGGCGAGTCAGAAGCCGCTCGTCGGCTGATCCGCACTTGTACCACAAGTGGTCGTCAGCCCACCGCGCGCAGTTTGTCGTCGTCCCTTTGACGAGCCGACCCCGGCGCAGCAGGCGGCAGCGTACATGCGCTTCCGCCCGAACGAGGCCTTCACCCGCCCCGCTGCTGCGCGCAGGCTCGAGCTGTCGGGGGATGCCGAATGGGCGGCGACCGCCGAGCGGCTGCGCGCGCAACGAGCCGCAGCTCGCCGGCATGTTCACCGCGACGTGAGCGCCTGAGCACCCGCGCGCAGCGCGGCCGTGTAGTCGTCGAGGTTCGCGCGGATCTCGCCGGCGAGGCCGCCGGCCGAAAGGCTCGCGCGGAACCGGCCCTGCCCGTCCAGAACGGGAACGGCGATCCCGCCGATGCCGACGGTCGCATCCTCCAGTGAGATCGTGCGTCCCTCGGAGCGGGTGCGGGCGATGTCCTCGCGCAGCAGAGCCGGATCGACCAGGGTGGCGGGGGTGAGGCGCTCGAGGGTGCCCGATTCGAGCACCTCCTCCGCAGCAGGGTCATAGGCGAGCGTCAACCGCCCGGCGCCGCCCGCGTTCGGAGCGAGGGATCGTCCGGGGCGGAGCACCAGGAGCTCGAGCGCGCGGCCGGGGGCCCAGTCGATGCAGAATGCCCGATGGAGTCTGGGAACGCACAGGAAGATGGACTGGCCGGTGACTTCGGACGCGGCGTGCAGCACATCCGCGGCCCCGTCCCATTCGGTCATGGCCGCGCGGGCGGCGTCGCTGAGATGCAGCCACTTCGACGACATCGCGACCAGCCCGTCCTGGCCGATCCTCACCAGGTCGATGGCCGCCATCGCTTCGACGAGCCGATAGACGCTGGCGCGCGGCATGTTCAACGCCTCCGCCAGCTCGGCGTGGGTCAGCCGGCCGTCGCGCGAGAGCAGATCGGCCAGGTCGCGAGCATTCGAGAGGGTGCGGATGGGGCTGGGCACTCAGCGCTCCTCGGGGATCGCGCCGCCGAGCATCGCGGTGATGCCGTGCGCGGCGGTCCTGACGGCGGTCACGGTGCTCTCGACGTCGTCCAGGATCAGACCGCGCATCCCGCTCACAGAGACGGCGGCGACCACCTCGCCCCGGTGATTCGTGACGGGCATGCCGATCGCGGCGATCCCGGGCGTGACATCGCCGTCGGACTCGGCCCACCCACGCCGGAGAGTCTCGTCGACGGCGCGCGTCGCCGCTGCGGAGTCGAAGCGGTACTCGGGGAATCGTGCGCTCGCCTCGCGGGCGAGGTTTGCGATGACCAGTGTGCGCTCGCTCGCGGGAAGCAGCGCCAGCAGGGCGAGCGGAGCGGCGCCGAGGCCCAGCGGCAGCGAGTCTCCCAGCCGCATCGCCAATGAGCCCACGTCGCGTCCGTCGAGCCGGTCGATGCAGACTGCCGCGAGACCTCGCCGGATGCACAGGAACGAGGTGGCTGCCGTCCGGCCACGCAGATCCCTCAGGAACGGCTGGGCGATCGCGCGGATGTCGGTCGTCTCCTCGACGGCGGCTCCGACGCGGATGAAGTCGAGGCCGAGGCGGTAGTGCCCGCGCCGCGACGACGGGTCCACCCATCCGAGGTCCACGAGATTGCTCACGAGGCGATACGTGGAGCTCACCGGCTCGCCGACCACGCGCGCGAGTTCGGCGATCGACAATGTGCCCCTATCGGCCAGTGCGTCCAGGGCGGCGGAGGCCTTCGACAGAATTTCCATGCCGCCTATGGCCTGGCCCTGAGTCGCCGTCATGCGGAGATCCTCTCACTGGTTGGACGGTTCGACCGTTTTCATGCATAATTCTCATGTGGCAGTCAATCTGTCTGATACATAAGAGTCAAGGGAGACGGGTCGGCACCATGACAGTCACGACAGGACACGAGCGACTCGTGGACATCGCCCGCGGAGCCCGACTGCATGTGGTCGAGACGGTAGCCGCCAGCAAGGCCGGGCACATCGGCGGCCCGCTATCGGCGATGGACCTGCTGGTCGCGCTCTACTTCGAGCAGATGCGCATCGACCCGTCCGACCCGCGACGGCCTGATCGCGACAGGTTCGTCCTCTCCAAGGGCCACTCCGCGATTGCTCTGTACGTCGTATTGGCGCTGCGGGGCTACTTCCCTATCGAGGAGCTCGTGACCTTCGACCACGGTGACTCGCGACTGCAGGGGCATCCCGACATGCTCCTCACGCCCGGAGTCGACGTCTCGACGGGCTCCCTCGGACAAGGCCTGTCCGCCGCCGCCGGCATCGCGCTGGGCGCCCAGCGCCTGGAGCGCGACTTCCACACCTGGGTGATGCTCGGCGACGGCGAACTCGAGGAGGGCATGGTTTGGGAGACGGTGCTGTCGGCGCCGCGCTTCGCCCTGGACAACCTCACGGCGATCGTGGACCTCAACGGGCTGCAGCAGTACGGCTGGCCGGCATCGTCCGGTGACAGGTTCGACCGCAGCGAGCCGCTCGGCCACGTTGATCTCGCGGCCGTGTTCTCCGGATTCGGCTGGGAGGTGCGCGTGATCGACGGGCACGACTACGGCGAGATCCTCGCGGCATACGAATGGGCGGAGCGGCGGAGGGGAGTGGCGGGGACCCCGTCGGCCATCATCGCGCGGACCACCAAGGGCCAGGGGATCTCCTTCACCGCGGGAACCTACAAGTGGCACAACGGGGTTGCCACCGACGAGCAGCTGGCCGTCGCGCGCGCGGAGCTGCGCGACCGCGATCAGGCGGAGGCAGCACGATGAGGGCGCAACGCGAGGTGTGGGGGCAGACGCTGGCGAACCTCGCCAGGGAGGACGAGCGGGTGCTGGTGATCGACGGCGACCTCGCAACGTCTACCCGTGCGGACCTGGTGGCTGATCAGGCGCCCGGCAGCTTCATCCAAGCGGGGATCGCCGAGCAGAACATGGTGGGCATGGCCTTCGGTCTCACCACGATGGGATATCGGCCGTGGCTGTCGTCGTTCAGCGTGTTCCTCACCCATCGCTGCCTTGACCAGACCCGGATGCTGGTGTCGCAGACCAAGGCCCCGGTTCGTTTCGCGGCCGCCTACAGCGGTCTGCTCAACGGCTCCAGCGGCAAGACGCATCAGGATCTGACCGATATCGCCATCATGCGGTCGATGCCCCATATGACCGTGCTCGCGCCCGCCGACGAGGTGGAGGCCGAGGCCGTCATCCGGTGGGCGGCCGACCATGACGGGCCGGTTTACGTGCGGTTGGCGCGGGATGCCGTCCCCCCCGTCTTCGAGGAGAGCTACGCGTTCAGGCCCGGCGAGCCGCGGCTCGTCAACGACGGCGACGATGTCACGATCATCTCCACGGGGGTGCAGACCGCGCGCGTGAGGGAGTCTGTCCGGCTGCTCGCCGAGCAGGGTGTCTCCGCTCGCCTCGTCCACCTGGCCACCATCAAGCCGGTCGACGAGCGCGCGCTGATCGCCTTCGTCGCCGCGGCGCCGCTCGTGGTCACCGTTGAGGAGCACAGCGTGATCGGCGGACTCGGCGGTCTGGTGAGCGAGATCCTCGCGCCGCTGGCCGATGCCCCGCCGCTGGAACGGATCGGCCTCGCCGACGGCTGGTCCGAGTCGGCGCCGAACGGCTTCCTTCTGGACAAGTACGGACTGGCTCCCGAGAAGGTCGCGGCCAAGATCGTCGACCTGCTGGGCGAACACAAGACAAGGACACTTCAATGACGCAGACAATCGGTGCCCCGACACGGCGGCTTACCGTGGCCCAGGCTGTCGTCCAGTTCATGGCGGCACAGCATATCGAGCGGGACGGCGTCGAGGAGTCCTTTTTCGGTGGCGCGTTCGGGATCTTCGGCCACGGCAACGTCGGAGGGCTCGGTCAGGCGCTACTGGAGTACGAGCACGACTTCCGCTTCCTCCAGGGGCGGCACGAGCAGGGCATGGTGCACATGGCGGTCGGCTACGCCAAGATGCGCAACCGGTTCGGAGCGATGGCGGTGACCACCTCGATCGGTCCCGGCGCGACGAACATGGTCACGGGAGCGGGCACCGCCACCGTGAACCACCTGCCGGTGCTCCTGCTGCCCAGCGACACTTTTGCCACGCGCGCCACCGGTGCCGTGCTGCAGCAGATCGAGCAGCCCTACTCGATGGAGGTGACCGCGAACGACTCCTTCCGTGCGGTCTCCCGGTACTTCGATCGCGTGACACGACCCGAGCAGCTGGCCCCGGCGCTGCTGGAGGCGATGCGTGTCCTCACCAGTCCGGTGGACACCGGAGCGGTCACCCTCTGCCTGCCGCAGGACGTCCAGGCCGAGGCCTTCGATTTCCCGGTTGCGCTGTTCGAGCACCGTGTGTGGCACGTGCCGCGCAACCGGGCGGACCTCTCGGCGATCCGTCGCGCCGCCGAGGCCATCCGCGGCGCCGAGCGTCCGGTGATCATCGCCGGAGGCGGGGTTATCTATTCGAGCGCGTCGGAGGAGCTGATCCGCTTCGCGGAGGCCCTCGGAGCCGGAATCGGCGTGACCCAGGCGGGCAAGGCGAGTGTGCCTTTCGACCACCCACTCGCGCTCGGTGCTCTCGGAGCCAGTGGCTCGGCGTTCGCCAATCGGTTCGCGAACGATGCCGACCTCGTGATCGGTGTGGGCACGCGGTACACCGATTTCACCACCGCGTCCAACACCCTGTTCCGCAACCCCGGCGTCCGCTTCGTCAACATCAACGTCGCCGAGCTCGACGCTCTCAAGGAGGCCGGCATCGCGCTGATCGGCGATGCGCGCGAGACGCTTCGAGAACTCCGCCAGGCACTCGAGGGCCACTCGACACCCTCGTCGTTCCGCGATGAGGTGGTCGCGGCCGCGACCGGATGGCGGCACGAGGTGGACCGCCTGATCGAGCCCGATGAGGCATCGCCTTCGCTCTCCCAGGCAGCCGCCATCGGTCTCGTCAACGCGGCGGCGGACGAGCGCGACGTCGTCGTCAATGCCGCGGGATCGATGCCGGGCGATCTGCATCGACTCTGGCGGCCGGGCTCGGTGAAAGGCTACGACATCGAATACGGCAACTCCTGCATGGGCTACGAGATCCCCGGTGCCATCGGCGCGAAGCTGGGCGACCCGAGCCGCCACGTCTGGTGCTTCATCGGCGATGGCACCTACCTGATGATGTCGCAGGAGCTCCTGACCGCTGTGCAGGAGAAGCTCACGATGACCGTCGTCGTGGTCGACAACCGCGGCTACGGGTCGATCGCGGCACTGTCGAACTCGCTGGGCTCGCAGGAGTTCGGCACGCGGTTCTTCGAGCGCTCAGACGACGGGCGGCTGGCCGGTCCCATGCTTGAGGTGGACTTCGCCGCCAACGCCGCCAGCTATGGTGCCGAGGTCTTCACTGCCGCGACCGCGAAGCAGCTCACCGAGGCGCTCGCCTCGGCGAAGGCGTGCGACGGGCTCAGCGTCGTCTACGTGCAGGTGGATGCGCAGGCTCGCTTCGGCGGCTCCGGGGCGTGGTGGGACGTCCCGCTCGCAGAGGTGTCGAACGTCGCGTCGTCCATCGACGCGCGAGTGGTCTATGACGGACGCAAAGCCACCCAGCGCCTGTACATGTGAACCGCGGCGCGACCCGCGCGGGTCGTCGGCGCATGTGCCCGGACCGA
This sequence comes from Microbacterium yannicii PS01, assembly GCF_000304335.1. GTDB lineage: Bacteria > Actinomycetota > Actinomycetes > Actinomycetales > Microbacteriaceae > Microbacterium > Microbacterium yannicii_A. The sequence goes on from NZ_CAJF01000009.1 coordinate 121,957, forward strand.
GGAGACTTCATGAACGACACCCGTGAGATCGAGCTGTTGGCGAAAGCGCCCGACGGGCTCTTCATCGACGGCCAATGGGTGGCCGCCGACGGCCGCCGGACGCTGGATGTGTATGACCCCGCGACGGGTCAGGTGATCAAGACCATCGCGAACGCCTCGCCCGAGGACGGCAAGGCGGCGCTGGACGCCGCGGTCGAGGCGTTCCCGGCCTGGGCGGCGACGCCGGCGCGGGAGCGGGCCGAGATCCTGCGGCGGGCGTTCGATCTGCTTCAGGAGCGCAAGGAGGACTTCGCGCTGCTGATGACGATCGAGATGGGCAAGCCGCTGGCCGAGGCGCGGGGCGAGGTCGCGTACGGCGGCGAGTTCCTGCGGTGGTTCAGCGAGGAGACCGCGCGGGTGCAGGGCCGCTATGGTGCGAACCCGGAGGGCACCGGGCGGATGATCGTGTCGCAGCACCCGGTGGGTCCGTGCTTCCTGATCACGCCGTGGAACTTCCCGCTGGCGATGGCGACCCGCAAGATCGCGCCGGCCCTCGCCGCCGGCTGCACCGTGGTGATCAAGCCGGCGGAGCTGACGCCGCTGACCACGCTCGCCTTCGCGAAGCTGCTGGAGGACGCGGGCCTTCCTGCCGGCGTGGTGAACGTCTTCACCACCTCGACGTCGGGTGCCGTCTCGGAGCCGATCATCCGGGACCCGCGGCTGCGCAAGCTGTCGTTCACCGGCTCGACCCAGGTGGGGCAGCGCCTTCTCGAGCAGGCGGCGCAGGGCGTGCTGCGCACCTCGATGGAGCTCGGCGGGAATGCGCCGTTCGTCGTGTTCGACGACGCCGACCTCGAAAAGGCCGTGGACGGGGCGATGCTGGCGAAGTTCCGCAACATCGGCCAGGCCTGCACCGCGGCGAACCGGTTCATCGTGCACCGCTCCGTCGCCGAGGAGTTCGCGCGCCGGGTGACCGCGCGGGTGCAGGGCATGAAGATCGGGCGCGGCACCGAGGAAGGCGTCACGATCGGCCCGCTCATCGACGACCGTGCGGTCGAGAAGGCGTCGACGCTGGTCGAGGATGCCGTCGCCCGCGGCGCGTCGGTCGCCACCGGCGGCAACGCGGTCGAGGGGCCCGGCACGTTCTACGAGCCGACCGTGGTCACCGACGTGCAGCCGGGCTCGGACATCCTGCGCGAGGAGATCTTCGGGCCCGTGCTCGCGATCATCCCCTTCGACTCCGAGGACGACGCCGTGCGGCTCGCGAACGACACCGAGTACGGCCTGGTGTCGTACGTGTTCACCGAGAGCCTCTCGCGCGGACAGCGGATGATCGAGCGGCTCGAGACGGGCATGATGGGCCTCAACGTCGGCGTCGTCTCCAACGCCGCGGCGCCGTTCGGCGGGTGGAAGATGTCGGGACTGGGCCGCGAGGGCGGCGCGGAGGGCATCCACGAGTACCTGCAGACGAAGTACACGCTCACCGCCAACCCGTTCGCATCGTGACTGCTCGAGCCGAATACTCCATCGCGCTCATCCCGGGAGACGGGATCGGCGTCGAAGTGCTGGAAGCTGCTCGCGTCCCCCTGGCCGCGGTAGCGGCCAAGCACGGCTTCGCGATCCAGGAGCAGCACTATGACTGGTCGTGCCAGCGCTATCTCGACACGGGCGCGATGATGCCCGAGGACGGCATCGACCAGCTGCGGGCGCACGACGCCATCCTGCTCGGCGCCGTCGGCTGGCCCGCCCGAGTGCCCGACAGCGTCTCGCTACACGGGCTGCTGCTGCCGATCAGGAAGCGGTTCGACCTGTTCGTCAACGCGCGGCCCCATCGCCTGCTGCCGGGGATCGAAGGGCCGCTGCGCAAGAGCGACTTCGACATCCTCTGCATCCGCGAGAACACGGAGGGCGAGTACGCCGGCGCGGGTGGTCGCGTCCATGTCGGAACCCCGAACGAAGTCGCCGTCGAGACCGCGATCCTCACGCGTGCCGGTGTCGAGCGGATCCTCCGCTACGGCTTCGAGCAGGCACGCCTGCGCAGCGGACGGCTCGCGTCGGTGACGAAGTCCAACGCACAGCGCCACACGATGGTGTTCTGGGACGACGTCACGGACGAGCTGGCGGCGCAGTACCCCGACGTCGAGGTCACGAGGTACCACGTCGACGCGATCGCGGCGCGGATGATCACGCATCCGGAATCCCTCGACGTGCTGGTCGCGTCGAACCTGTTCGGCGACATCCTGAGCGATGTCGGGGCGGCGATCCAAGGCGGACTCGGCTTCGCGGCATCCGCGAACATCAACCCGTCTCCCGGCGTGCCGTCCATGTTCGAACCTGTGCACGGCTCGGCGCCGGATATCGCCGGTCAGGGCCGCGCGAACCCGATTGCGGCGATCTGGAGCGCGGCTCAGATGCTCGCGCATCTCGGGGAGCGGGAGGCGGCGGCCGACCTTCTCTCAGCGATCGCCTTAGCCAGCCGGAACGCGCGCGGCCTCACGCCCGACTGCGGGGGAACCGCCACGACGACCCAGGCCGCCCGTCGCATCGCCGAGTTAGTATGACGTGACATTTATAATGGACATGATGCCCGACACATGAGAAGATAGAGCCGATTAACCCAGGTCATGCTGCACGTGTGCGGATGACGAAAGCCGAAGGGGGCACCATGGCGGACGATGTTGTCCGAGGGCTGGTCGCGCAGAGGTCGGCGCCGATCCGAGTCGCGGTGATCGGTTCGAGCTGGATCAGCCGCGCGCATTGCCACGCTCTGCTGTCGCTCAACCACATCCGCCCCCTCACCCGTCCGATTCAGCTCGTCTCTCTGCATGCGCGCACGCCGGAGACGGTTGAGGCGCTCGCGACCGAGTTCGGATTCCAGCGCTGGAGCACGCGGTGGGAGGACGCGGTCGAGGCCGATGACGTCGACGTCGTCGCCGTGCTCACGACAAATCACCTGCACGCCCCGGTCGTCCGTGCCGCCCTCGCCGCCGGCAAGGCGGTGTTCTGCGAGAAGCCCCTCGCTCTGGGAGCGGACGACGCCGTTGAGCTGGCCGTCCTGGCCGAACAGAGCGGCCTCACCGCGGCGTGCGGCTTCAACTACCGCTACCACCCGGCCACGATGCTGCTGCGGGAGCTGACGCTCAGCGGAAGGCTGGGCGACGTACGGCACTTCCGTGCGGTATACCTGCAGGACTGGGCCGACCAGCTGTCCGCGACGCGGCCCAATCACTCGGGCGCAGGCTCGATCGGCGACTACTCCCACATCACGGACTTCCTGATCGAGCTCACCGGCGTCCCGCGCTCGGTCACCGCCGAGGTGCGGGGGTTCGGCCTGACCGACGACGACGCGTTCGTCGCGACCGCGGTGCTCGCGGGCGGCGGGCTGGGCACGCTGGAGGCCTCCCGCTTCGCGCTGGGGCACAAAGGCGGTCAACGGATCGAAGTCAACGGCACGCGGGGCTCGGCGTGGTGGGACATGGACGACCCGAACCGCCTGCACGTCTTCCTCCGCGAGGACGAGGTGGAGGGACTCGGCGGCTTCCGCGACATCGTCGTCACCGAGCCCGGGCATCCGCTCATGGCGGGCTGGTGGCCGCCCGGCCACGTGCTCGGCTGGGAGCACGGCTTCTCCAATGAGTGGCGCGACTTCCTCGGGGCCGTGATCGAGGGAACCCCGGTGCCCCATCGGCAAGCATCCTTCCGCGACGGGGCGATCGTGGAGGTCGTGTCGGACGCTCTCCAGCGCGCGGCGGCCGAGGGGCGGCGTGTGACCGTGGACATCCCCGGTGTCCTGGCCTGAGGGGGAGATGCGGGCATTCCTCGTGGATGCCGCCAGGCAGGGGTCCTGGCGGCCGACACGGATGCCCGACCCGGCGCCGGGGACGGCGCTGGTGCGCGTGCGGGCCGTCGGACTGTGCGGAACGGACGCGCATCTGTGGACGGGGCTGAGTCCGAACCTTCAGCGCGGACTGACGACCTATCCCTGGCAGCCGGGGCACGAGTGGTGCGGCGAGGTCGTCGCCGTCGCCGGGGGCGCCGTCGGCGGCCACCCGGTGGTGGGCGACCTCGTGGTCGGCGACCCGTTCGTCACCTGCGGCACCTGCGAGGTCTGCCGGCGCCGGGGACGGGCCGCGCATTGCCCGAACCGGGTCGAGATCGGCGTCCGCGGGCATGCCCCTGGCGCCCTGGCGGAGTTCGTCCGGGTCCCCGTGGCCAACCTCACCCGCGTACCCGATGGCGTCCGCCCGATCGAGGCGACGCTCGCCGAGCCCGCCACCACGGCACTGCACGCACTGGACGTCGCCCGCCTGCGTCCCGGAGGGGACGCCTGCGTGATCGGCACGGGCACGCTCGGCCTCATCGCGATCCAGGTCGCCGTCGCCGCGGGGGCCGACGTATCGGCCGTCGGTGTGGACGACGCGGGCTTGGCGCTCGCGGAGTCCATCGGTGCAACGGTGGCTCGTCCGGGAGAATTGGCGGGCGGTGCCTTCGACACCGTGATCGAGGCCTCCGGTGCGCGAACCTCGCTGGCCGAGGCATCCCGTCTCGTCAGCGTCGGCGGTTCGATCGGGCTCGTCGGATACCCGGCCGAAGCGCAGGTCCCCATCGACGCCGCCGGTCTCATCATGGCGGGTGCCTCGCTGCACGGCGTGCTCGGTGGCATCGACCGCATGCGGGACGCACTCGTGCTCATCAGCCGCGGCGTGATCGATCCGGCCGCCCTCATCGACGGAGTCCACGGGCCCGAACGGGCCGCGCAGTGCCTGGACGACCTGATGTCGTCCCGCGCCCGCCCCAAACTCGTGATCGCGTGGGAGCCCGGCGAGCTTTCCGCCCAAGGAACGGAGACCCGCGCATGAGCGCACCGCTACCCTCGCTGCTGGCGACCTGCTGGACCTCGGCCGGCGACGTGCGCCCCGGCCTGACCCCGGACGAGAGCCCTCATGCGCTCGCCCAGCGCATCACCGCGGTGTCGGGGGCGGGGTACGACGGGATGGGGATCGAGCTGGCAGATCTGCGGTCGCTCGCCTCCCGCGACCTCGTCGACCTCCGACTCCGCCTCGCCGACGCGGGCATCCGCACGCTTCAGATCGAGTTCATCGACGATTGGTTCGCCTCGGGGCAGCGTCGCCGGGTGTCCGACGAGCGGCGACGGGAACTGTTCGAGCTCGCCGAAGCACTCGGTGCGGACCACGTCAAGGTCGGCGGCGGTCAGGCCTCGGACGTGGTGGACCTCGACGAGGTGAAGGCCGAGTTCGACGCGCTCGCCCACGAGGCGGCCGACCATGGCACGCGGGTGGCGCTGGAGGGCGGGGCGTTCTCGCGCCTGGCCGACCCCGCGACCGCCGTCGAGGTCGTCTCCGCGACGACTTCACCGGCCGGAGGCATCCTGCTGGACATCTGGCACCTGCAGCGCGTCGGCTTCGACTACGACCGGCTGCCTGATCTCGTGCCGTCCGCGCGACTGTTCGCGGTCGAGCTCGACGACGGCGAACGGGAGTCGATCGCCGACCTCTTCGCCGACACCTTCGACCGGCGTCTGCCGTGCGGCGAGGGCGATTTCGACGTCGTGAGGTTCATCCGCAGCGTCCGGCGCATCGGCTTCGAAGGGCCGTGGGGCGTCGAGCACATGTCCGTCGACCACCGCCGCAAGCCTGTCGACGAAGCGCTGCGCGATGCCGCCGCAGCAGCCAGGGAGTGTCTGCGGCTCGCGGCAGGCGAAGGCGTCGCGAACGGCCGCGAACAGGCCACATGAGAAAGGAATGCAGATGAGCGCAACCGAGGAGCGGTGGTTCCACCGCCGGGGCGAGCTCGCCCGCGAGGGCTGGGAGAGCGTCGTGGACGCTGCGACTCCGGGATGGGAGCACACCGGGCTCCGTGTCGCGGCCCTCGGTCCCGGCGACGAACTGGCACTCGAGGAGCGGGGGATCGAACGCATCATCGTCCCCCTGTGGGGATCGTTCACAGTTACACACACCGAGCCGGGCGGCACCGCCGAGACCAGCACCACGCTCGCGGGCCGGCCATCGGTCTTCGAGGGCCCCACGGACGTGCTTTATCTGTCGTCGGGGTCGACCGCGGTGCTGACGGGAGTCGGCAGGGTCGCGGTCGCGACCGCGCCCACCCCGGACGTACGGCCCACGCGGCACATTCCCGCGGCACAGACGCCGGTGGAACTGCGCGGCGCCGGCTCATCCAGCCGACAGGTGCACAACTTCGGGACGCCGGGCGCGCTGGACGCCGCCAAGCTCATCGTGTGCGAGGTCATCACGCCTTCGCAGAACTGGTCGTCGTACCCGCCGCACAAGCACGACGAAGACGTACCGGGGCACGAGGCCCGTCTCGAGGAGATCTATTACTTCGAGACCGCCCCGGTCCGCGGATCGTCGGCGGCGACCGACACGGCCTTCGGGATGTTCAGCACGTACTCCTCGCCGGCCGGTGACATCGACATCAACGCGATGGTGCGCTCGGGCGACATCGCGCTGGTGCCGTTCGGGTACCACGGTCCCGCTGTCGCCGCGCCCGGCTACGACATGTACTACCTCAACGTGATGGCGGGTCCCGGCGTGGAGCGACAGTGGCTCATCAGCGACGACCCCGCGCATGCGTGGGTGCGCGACAGCTTGGCCGGGCAGGCCGTCGACGAGCGTCTGCCGTACACGAGCTGACCTGAACCACACACGACCACGCCGCACCGCGGCGCATCGGAGGAAACCATGGAGTATCGCCCCCTGGGCAGGACCGGCCTGGACGTCTCGGCCGTCTCATTCGGCACAGGCTCGCTGGGCGGCCTGTTCGGACCGCTGGAGGAGGCGGACGCGCTGCGCCTCGTGGACGAGGCGATCGACAGCGGCATCAACCTCATCGACACGTCGCCCTACTACGGCAGCGCGGAGTACCGCCTGGGCAAGGCGCTCACCCCGGGCAAGCGTGATTGCGTGATCCTCGCCAGCAAGGCCGGGCGCAACGGCATCGACAGCTTCGACTTCAGCCCGGAACGCATCCGGAGCAGCGTCGAGGACAGCCTGAAACTGCTGGGTACAGACCACCTCGACATCCTCCAGCTGCATGACATCGAGTTCGTACCGCTCGGGCCTGTCCTCGAGGACGGCTTCGCCGAACTGCAGAGGCTGAAGGATGCCGGCAAGACGCGCTTCATCGGCATGACGGGGTACCCCGTGAAGACCTTCGCCCGCGTGATGCGCGAGACCGACGTCGACGTCGTCCTCACGTACGCCAAGGGCACGCTGCTGGACGATTCGCTGGTGACCGAGCTCGCGCCGGTCGCGCAGGAGTGCGGCGTCGGACTCGTCAACGCCGCAGCGGTTGCGCTGGGATTGCTGACCCCCGGCGGCTCGCGGCTCAGCCTCGATCACCCGGCTCCGGCGGAGGTGCGCGAGGCTGCGGCCCGGATGGTCGAGCTGGCTGCGGAGCGCGGGGCCGACATCGCCTTTCTCGCCAACCAGTACGCGATCCAGCGGACCGGTGCCGCCACGACGGTGGTGGGCGTCGGCAGCTCGCGCAACCTGCAATCCGCGCTGCGCGCCGCCGAGACGCCCATCGACGAGGCGCTGCTCGCGGACATGCTTGCCCTGCGTCCTCCGGTCGGACACCGGCAATGGAGCATCGGCCTGGAGGAGAACAACTGATGCGCGCCGTCGCGTTCACCCCAGAGGGCGAGGCCGTCATCGACCACCGCGATCCCGTGCCCGGCCCCGACGAGGTGCTCGTCGAGGTGGAGTACTGCGGGATATGCGGCAGCGACCTCCACGCGGCTCAGCCCGACTTCCACGTCGGGAACGTCATGGGCCACGAGTTCACCGGAACCGTCCTCGAGACCGGTAGCGACGTGACGGACTATCGGCCGGGGGACCGCGTCGTCGTCAACCCCAACGGCGATTGGTGCGGCCGATGCGGCGCCTGCACGCGCGGCGAGGTGAACATGTGCGAGCGGCTGGGCGAGACGGCCGTCGGTCTGGCGCGCGATGGGGGTCTCGCGCCGTTCGCGGCCGTGCGCCGGAGCACTCTGCACCGCCTTCCCGACGCGGTCGACTTCGCGTCGGCCGCGCTGATCGAGCCGCTCGCCGTCGCCATCCGAACCGTGCGCAACTCGGGGATCGCCATCGGCGACGACGCTGTCGTCTTCGGCGGCGGCCCGATCGGGCTCCTCGTCACGACCGTTCTGAAGGCCGCGGGCGCGGGCACCGTCACCGTTGTCGAGCCGGCGGCGGCCCGACGGGGCATGGCCCTGCGGCAGGGTGCGGCGGCGGTCATTGACCCGGCCGTAAGCCCGATCGAGGAGCACTTCCCCGACGCCGGCACGGCACCCCGCTTCGCCTTCGAATGCTCCGGCGTCGCCGAGCTCGTCGGAGTCGCCGTCAAGACCGTGCGGCCGCGAGGAACCGTCACGGTGACGGGGTACTCCCGGCGGCCGCCCACCTTCGACGCGACCGACCTGCTGTTCAAAGAGGTCACGATCCGGGGCAGCTTCATCTACGTCGGCGAGTTCGCGCAGGCCATCGGGCTCCTCGAGCGGGGCGCCGTCGACGTCTCGCCGCTGATCAGCGGCGTCGTGGGCATCGAGGAGGCCCCGCGGGCCTTCGACCTCATGCGCACGTCGCCCGATGCCATCAAGTACCTGATCAGCGCGCGCGCACAGACCCACGACGGCGTCACACCGATCTGACGACCGCCCCAGGAAACCATCCACCCACCGGAGCGATGCCGCTCCACCACTGAGAAGAGGACGACGTGAGTCCGATCCGCAACAACACAAAGCACCGCATCTCCCGCACTATCGGCGTCGGCGCGATCGCCCTGATGGCATTCGGCTTCGCCGGGTGCGCCTCGTCGTCCGATTCCGGCGGGATGTCGGAATCCGGCGATGACGTCACCATCGGCTTCTCCGTCCAGAAGCTGACCGACCAGTTCCAGCTCGCGATGATCGACTACGCAAAGCCCGCCGCCGAGGAGCTCGGAGCGACGCTCCTGGAACCGGTGAATGCCGACTCCGATGCCGCCAAACAGACCACCGACATCCAGACGATCCTCACACAGTCGCCGGACGCCCTCATCGTCGGTCCCGTCGATGCTGACGCCGTCGTGCCGTCGATCAAGCGCGCCAACCAGCAGGACGTGCCGGTGGTTTCGATCGACCAGGCACCGAACGGGGGCGAAGTATTCATGACAGTGCGCGCCGACAACGTCGGCATGGGCGCGACAGGCTGCGAGGAGATGGGTCGGATCCTCGAAGGCAAGGGCACCGTACTGGAGCTGCAGGGGGACCTCAGCTCCACCAACGGCCTGGATCGATCGGACGGCTTCTCGGAGTGCATGGCCGAGAAGTTCCCTGACATCACCGTCGTGCAGAAGCCGACCGACTGGGCGATGGACAAGGCGACGGATGCCGTCCAGACCGTCGCGAGCACCCAGCAGGTCGATGGCATCTTCATGGCCAGCGACTACTTCATCCCGGGCGTTCAGAAGGTGCTCACCTCGCTGAACAAGTGGGTCCCCGCTGGCGAGGACGGCCACGTGGTGCTCATCGGGATCGACGGCTCGTCGGAGGCGCTCGATCTCATCCGCGACGGCCTCCAGGACGGCACCGTGTCTCAGCCGGCGAACCTCTACGGCCAGTGGGCGGTGGAGTACGCGGTCGCGGCCGCGAACGGCGAGACGTTCGAGCCGGGTGTCACCGATCACGACAGCGAGATCGTCGAAGTCGAGACCGGGCTCGCCGACCTTCTCCCCGCCCCCCTCGTCACGAAGGAGAACGTGGACGACGAGACGCTCTGGGGCAACGCCGAGTGAGCGCCGTCGAGGAGCGACCGCAGACGCAGCGCACCGCGCTGCGTTTGGAGGGGATAACGAAGCGATTCGGGACGACGCTTGCGCTGGACAGCGTGTCGATGACCGTGGGCGAGGGCGAGGTGCGGGCACTGCTCGGCAGGAACGGCGCGGGCAAGTCGACACTCATCTCGGTCGTCACGGGGCTGCTCGCACCCGAGGACGGGACGCTCGCGTTCCCGTCGGCGGAGGAGGACGGGCTCAAGCCCGAGCAGCGCGTCGCGTGCGTGTACCAGAAGAGCACCCTGGTGCCCTACCTGACCGCCGCCGAGAATGTCGTGCTGGACGCGTACCCGCGCAACGCTGTGGGTCTCGTGGACTGGAAGGCGGTTCGGGAACGGGCGCGGTCGCTCCTCGACGAGTGGGGCGCGATAGATGTCGCCGACCAGCTCGTGCTGGATCTGGATCCCCTGCAGCGCAAGATCGTCGAGATCTGCCGCGCCCTCGGCACCGGGGCGCGCATCCTCCTGCTCGACGAGCCGACGGCCGGCCTGGACGGGGATGCGACCCGCATCCTGTTCGCGCACATGAACGAGCTCACCCGGCAGGGCATCACGATCATCTACGTGTCGCACTACCTGGAGGAGGTCTTCGAGGTGTGCGACTCCGTCACGATCGTCCGCGACGGGCGCGTCGTGATGACCAATGACCTCGGCGGGCTGAAGGTCGTCGACCTGGTGAACGCGATGGTCGGCGAGGTGCTCTCCCAACGCGAGGACGACATCCCCGTGCTCGCGCCCGCCGATTCGGACGACGATCCGCTGCTCGTGGTCGACGGCCTCGGTGCCGGTATCGTCGAAGGCTTCTCGGTCCAGATTCGCCCGGGCGAATGCGTCGGCCTCGTCGGACTGGAAGGATCCGGCATCGTCGACGTCGCCCGCGCGGTCGCGGGACTGCAGGACCGCTCAGGATCCGTCACCGTCAAGGGCGTGACCATTCCCGGCGGAAGCGTGAGGAAGGCGATCCGCAGCGGTATCGGCTTCCTGCCCGAAGACCGGCATGCGAGCGGGTACGTGCCCGAGATGGCGAACGAGGAGAACGCCACTCTCAGCATCCTCTCGCAGCTGACGAACCGCGTCGGGCTCATCAGCGGGCGGCGTCGGCGTGAGGCGTACGGCGACCTGTCGCGGGCGTGGGAGATCAAACAAGCCTCGTTCGCGCAGGCGACGCGTGAGCTCTCCGGCGGCAATCAGCAGAAGGTCGCGCTCGCTCGGGCCTTCGCCTCGCGGCCGGACGTCCTCGTCCTCGCCAATCCCACCGCGGGAGTGGATGTCTCCGCCAAGGCGTCGATCGCCGAATCCGTCGCCGGGCGCGTCGCCACCGACCGCACCGCCTGTCTCA
>NZ_CAJF01000010.1 GCF_000304335.1 Microbacterium yannicii PS01
CCGCCCGCGGGGCCGGCCTGGCTCTGGGCCTACGGCGCGTCGGCCGCGGGGCTCGCGCTGCTGCCGACGGCGGCGTTCGCGGCCGGCGGCGTCGTGCTGGCTCAGGGGATGCGGGGAGCGGCCGATCTCGGCGCCGCTCTGGCGGCCGCGCTCGCGTGGCTGATCCCGGCGACCCTCACGGTCGGCCTCGTCTTCGCCGGTGCGGTGGTGATCCTGGTGAGGCTGCTCTCGCTGCGGCTGCCCGCGGGAACGCACCCTGTGCGCAGCCGAGTCGGATGGCAGGCCTGGACCATCGAGCGCCTGCTCGACTCGGCGCGGACCGTGCTGTTCCCGCTCTACTCGAGCCTCTTCACGCCGGTCTGGCTGCGTCTGCTCGGAGCCCGCGTCGGCACGGATGTCGAGGCATCCACCGTCCTGCTCATCCCGTCGATGACCCACATCGAGGACGGCGCCTTCCTCGCCGACGACACCATGGTGGCCTCATACGAGCTTCGCGGCGGCTGGCTGCGCATCGGAGAGGTGCGGATCGGCAAGCGGGCCTTCCTCGGCAACTCCGGCATGGCCCCTCCCGGGCACAAGGTGCCGCGCGACGGGCTGGTCGCAGTGCTCTCCGCGGCGCCGGTCAAGGCCAAGCCCGGCTCGTCATGGCTGGGCTCGCCCGCCGTGCGGCTGCGGCGTCAATCGAACGGCGGCGATCAGACCCGCACCTATGCACCGCCGATGCGCCTGCGCGTCGCGCGGGCGCTGTGGGAGATCTGCCGCATCGTCCCCGTCTTCATCACGTGCGGGATCGGCCTGCTGGTGCTGTTCGCGCTCGCGGCGCTCGTGCAGACGGCCGGAGTCGTCGTCGCCCTGCTCCTGTCGGGCGTCGTGCTGCTCGTGGCCGGCGCCGTGGGCGCGAGCATCTCGACGGCGGCGAAATGGCTGATCGTCGGCCCCATCCGCGCCGGCGAGCAGCCGCTGTGGTCGAGCTTCGTGTGGCGCACCGAGGTGTCGGACACGTTCACCGAGATGGTGGCGGCACCCTGGTTCGCTCGCGCAGCAGCGGGCACGCCGGCGCTCGCGGTCTGGCTCCGCTCGCTCGGCTCTCGAATCGGGCGCGGCGTCTGGTGCGAGAGCTATTGGCTGCCCGAGCCCGACCTGGTGACCCTCGGCGACGGATCGACGGTCAACCGGGGATGCGTCGTGCAGACGCACCTGTTCCATGATCGAATCATGAGCATGGACACCGTCGAACTCGAGGCCGGTGCGACGCTCGGTCCGCACAGTGTGATCCTGCCCGCGGCGAGCATCGGCGCGCACGCGACGGTCGGTCCCGCCTCACTCGTCATGCGTGGGGAGAGCGTTCCGGTCGGCTCGCGATGGAGTGGCAACCCGATCGGACCGTGGCGCGTCGTCAAGGTGCGCGCCTATCAGTCGACATCGTGAGCGGCCACGATCCGTACGCCCCGCAGAGCGGCGACCCCACCTTCGATGTCCTCTCGTACGACCTCGACCTCGACTACCGCGTTCGCACCAACCGGCTGGACGGCAGGGCCGTGATCAACGCCGTCGCAGCCGAGCGGGTCCGGACGGTCGCACTCGACCTGATCGCTCTGCGGGCGACCCGCGTCCGCGTCGACGGAAACCCGCGGACGACCTTCCGCCAGGGTCCTCGCACGCTCCGGGTCACGCTTCCGCAGCCGGTCGACGCGGGCGAGGAGTTCTCGATCGAGGTCGCCTATGCCGGTGCGCCGGCACCGCGCCGATCGCAGTGGGGGACCATCGGCTGGGAAGAGCTCGAGGACGGCTCGCTCGTCGCGGCGCAGCCCACCGGGGCTCCGACGTGGTTCCCGTGCAACGACCGCCCCGACGACCGGGCGCGGTATCGCATCGCCGTGACGACCGAGTCGGACTACACCGTCGCCGCCACCGGGGTGCCGAGACCTCCGGTCACCGTCGGCGGGCGCCTGCGCTGGGAGTTCGTTTCGGAGGTGCCCACCGCGACGTATCTCGCCGCGGTCCATATCGGCCGGTATCGCGAGCAGCGGATCGGCGCCGCCCGATTCATGCAGCCCGCCACGCTGAGAGCCGAGGTCAAGCGCGCGTTCTCGGACGTGCCCCGCATGCGGGCGTGCTTCGAGGCGGCGTTCGGTCCCTACCCCCAGGAGGAGTGCACATTCGTGGTGACGGCCGATGCGCTCGAGATCCCGCTCGAGGCCCAGGGCCTCATGGTGTTCGGCGCGAATCACCTCGACGACGAGTCGGCCCGGCTGATCCCGCACGAACTGGCTCATCAGTGGTTCGGCAACAGCGTCGGCGTGGGCGTGTGGCGCGACATCTGGCTCAATGAAGGTTTCGCGTGCTTCGCAGAATGGGTCTGGTCGGAGGCGTCGGGAGGACCGACGATCGCCCAGCTCGCGGCTCTGCACCACTCCCGGCTGAGCGGGCTGCCGCAAGACCTCGTGCTCTCGGATCCGGGCTCGGCCATGATGTTCGACGACCGTGTCTACAAACGCGGAGCGCTCCTGCTCGAGGCGCTGCGGCGCACTCTCGGAGGCGACACGTTCGGTGAGCTTGTGCGTCGCTGGGCGCGCATCCATCGCCACTCAGTGGTCTCGACCGAGGACTTCCGTGCGTGCGTCGAGCTGGTGACGGGCGAGACCCATGCGGCGCTCCTCGACGCCTGGCTGGATCAGCCCGCGCTCCCGTCGCTGCCTCCGGCGGGGCCCGGAGACTCGGTCAGGGGCTGACGCCGGAAACGCCGCCTCGACGCACCGCGACACTGATCGTCACGCCCGCGGGTGCCGCGGCATCCCATCCGTCGATCTCTCCGCCCCCGGGCACGCGAGCCGTCCACCCTCGGGACCCGTCCTGGACCTGCACCCGCGCCGGATCGACGCGCAGCCCGCGCCCGTCGGCCTTGAGCGCTGCTTCGACGCGCGTCCATTCGCGTACCGTCGCATCGCCGTCGCCGCCGAGCACGCCGCGCAGCCCTGCCGCGTCGCGACGCCGATCGACGTCGGGCTCGGCGTCCACACCGATCGCGCTGATCTCCTCGGTGCGAGGCGATACCGCGACGACCGCGAGGTCGCCGGCGTACGACACGCTCGCCACGAAGGGCGCGTTCTCGACGATGATCGCGCCGTGCCGGCCGCCGCATCGCACGCACGGGTTGTCCAGTCGTGCACCGGAGGGAAGCATCTCGTACAGCAGCGCCCACGCGACGTGGCGTCGCGGAATGTCCGGCGGTATGCGTCGCCACGCGATATGTACGCCCGGGGGCGGATTCGAGTGGTCCAGCTCAGACCTTGGGTTGATGCGTCTCGATGGCCACGATGCCGGAGCCGGGATTGTCGACCGAGAGGTGCACGACCGAGAACGCCGCCGGATCCAGAGCCGACGCGCTGCCGAGGTAGGAGCCGCGCAGCGTGCCGGTCGCCAGCGCGATCTCGGTGAGGATCTCGGGGAGCACCGGGCCATGGCTGCACAGCACGGCGGCCTTGCGGGCGCGCACGCGCTCACCGACCACGGCGCGGGCGTCCGAGGTGCCGGTCTCCCAGGCGTCCTGACTGATCCGCTTCGTGGTGTGGATCTTGCGTCCGAGGTTGGCCGACAGCGGCTCCAGCGTCTTCACGCACCTGACCGCCGGGCTCGAGATCAGCTTGCGCGCGCCGAAGGCCAGGAGCGGGCCGACGATCGATTGCGACTGCTTCCTGCCCCGCGGGGCGAGGGGCCTGTCGGCATCCTCTCCGTCCCACTCCTCCCTGCCCAGCGCCTTGCCGTGCCGCAGCACGATGAGCGGGAAGGTGCTGAGCACCCCCTCCTCGACGATCCGGACGAAGTTCTCGAGGATCTCCACGTCCACGGGGTAGCTGAGCCGGGCGAGCGCCTTCTTGGGCGTCATCCACTCCAGCGCGGCGATCTCTCTGTTCGGCAGGAACGTCGAGGCGCGGATGGCGTCGTCGGTCGCCTCGGCGGCCCAGTAGTGCACGATCTTCGTGCGCTTGCTCGGCAGGCGGTAGCGCGAGACGCCGACCGGGATGCCGAGCACGACACGGATGCCGGTCTCTTCGTGGATCTCGCGCGCCGCGGTCTCGGCGAGCATCTCGCCGGGATCGACCTTGCCCTTGGGCAGCGTCACGTCGCGGTACTTGGTGCGGTGGATCAGGAGCACGCGGAGCTTGCCGTCGACGAGACGCCAGACAACCCCTCCCGCCGCGTAGACCGCGGTCTCGGTCATCGCACCGCCCGGGCGCGACGCCGCCTCTGGACGTTCGTCATGGTGCGATCCTGCAGGTCGACGAGGAGCTTCCCGTCCTCGCCGACGTTGTGACGCACCCACTCGCCCTCGGGTCCGAGGTGCCACGAGCTGGTCGTGTCGCTCATCGCGAGCGTGAAGAGGTCGTCGAGCTCCTTCAGGTGCGGCGGCGAGACCACGCGCACCAGCGCTTCGACTCGGCGGTCGAGGTTGCGGTGCATCATGTCCGCGCTGCCGATGTAGATCTGTGGGTCGCCGTCGCTGTGGAACGCGAAGATCCGCGAATGCTCCAGATAGCGGCCCAGGATGCTGCGGACGGTGATGTTCTCGCTCAGTCCGGGCACCCCCGGCTTGAGCGAGCAGATCCCGCGCACCCACACCTCGACCTTCACGCCGGCCTGGCTGGCCCGGTACAGCGCGTCGATGATCTGCTCGTCGACCATCGAGTTGACCTTGATGCGCACCCGTGCGGTCTTGCCCGCGAGCGCATTGCGGCGCTCTTTCTCGATGAGGCGGAGAAGTCCCTTGCGCAGGTGCAGCGGGGCGACGAGGAGCCGCTTGAACTTCTTCTCGATGGCGTAGCCGCTGAGCTCGTTGAACAGGCGCGTCAGGTCGCGTCCGACGAGGTCGTCGGCGGTGAACAGCCCGAAGTCCTCGTAGATGCGGCTGGTCTTGGGGTTGTAGTTGCCGGTGCCGATATGGCTGTAGCTGCGCAGCACGCCGCCTTCCTCGCGGATGACGAGTGCGAGCTTGCAGTGGGTCTTGAGGCCGACGAGGCCATAGACGACGTGGACGCCGGCCTTCTCGAGCTTGCGCGCCCAGACGATGTTGTTCGCCTCGTCGAAGCGTGCCTTGATCTCGACCAGGGCCAGCACCTGCTTGCCGGCCTCGGCGGCGTCGATGAGCGCCTCTACGATCGGGCTGTCGCCCGACGTGCGGTACAGCGTCTGCTTGATGGCGAGCACGTGCGGATCCTTCGCAGCCTGCTCGAGGAACGCCTGCACGCTCGTGGCGAAAGACTCGTACGGGTGGTGGACCAGCACGTCGCCCTTGCGGATCGAGGCGAAGATGTCGGCGCGCTCGTTGTTGTCGCCGGGCTGGAAGGCGAGCGCCGTGGTCGGCACGTGCGGCTTGTACTTCAGATCCGGACGGTTGATGCGGGCGAGGTCGAAGAGACCCCGCAGGTCGAGCGGCCCGGGGAGCCGGTAGACCTCCTGCTGAGTGATGTCGAGCTCCTTGAGCAGGAGGTCGAGCGTCACGTCGTCCATGTCGTCGGTGATCTCGAGGCGGATCGGCGGGCCGAAGCGGCGGCGAAGCAGCTCGGCTTCGAGGGCCTGGATGAGGTTCTCGGTCTCGTCCTCCTCGATCACGACGTCCTCGTTGCGCGTCAGGCGGAACGCATGGTGGTCGAGGACCTCCATGCCCGGGAAGAGGTCGTCGAGGTGGTTCGAGATCAGGTCCTCGAGCGGGAGGTAGCGCACCACGCCGTCGACGGGCGGCAGCTCCACGAACCGCGGCAGCATCGGCGGCACCTTCAGGCGCGCGAACTCCTGGCGGCCGGTGCGCGCATTGCGGATGCGGATGGCGAGGTTCAGCGAAAGGCCCGAGATATAGGGGAACGGGTGGGCCGGGTCGACCGCGAGCGGCATCAGGACCGGGAACACCTGCTTCTGGAAGTACTCGTAGAGGTCGGTGCGCTCGTCGCCGTCCAGCGCGTCGTACGAGACGATGCGGATGCCGGCGTCGGCCATCGCCGGCTTGACCATGGTGGTCCAGGCCGCCGCGTGGCGCACCTGCAGCCGGTGGGCTTCGGCCGAGATGTCGCCGAGGACGTCGCCCGGGGTACGGCCCACGTTCGTCGGAACGGCGAGCCCGGTGACGATGCGGCGCTTGAGGCCCGCCACCCGCACCATGAAGAACTCGTCGAGGTTGCTGGCGAAGATCGCAAGGAAGTTGGCCCGCTCCAGGACCGGCAGGTTCGGGTCCTCGGCGAGCTCGAGCACTCGCTGGTTGAACGAGAGCCAACTGACCTCGCGGTCGAGATAGCGGTGGTCGGGCAGCTGCGAGTCGAACGCCTCCGTCACATCGAAGTCGTCGTCATCGGCGTCGCCCAGACCGGCGTCGAGCACCTCGGGTTCGATCATCCCCTCATCATTGCAGGGTCACGTGACGAGAGTGTGAACGAGGGAGCTCAGGCCTGGCTGCGGTCGCGCGGGGCGGGCACCTGATCGTCTTCGTAGACGTTGAACCGGTAGCCCACGTTGCGGACGGTGCCGATGAGCTGCTCGAGGTCGCCGAGCTTGGCGCGCAGGCGCCGCACGTGGACGTCGACGGTGCGGGTGCCGCCGAAGTAGTCGTAGCCCCACACCTCGCTGAGCAGCTGCTCGCGGGTGAAGACGCGCGACGGGTGCGTCGCGAAGAAGTGCAGGAGCTGGAACTCCTTGTAGGTGAGGTCGAGCGGCTTGCCGTGCACCTTCGCCGAGTAGGACGATTCGTCGATCGTGATGCCGGAGGTCTGGATGCGGGTCGAGACCTGCTCGGCCGTCTGACGCCCGATGGCGAGGCGGATGCGCGCGTCCACCTCGGCGGGGCCGGCGGTCACGAGAATGACGTCGTCGACGCCCCAGTCCGTCGACACCGCGGTGAGGCCGCCCTCGGTGACCACGAGCACCAGGGGTGCGTCCAGTCCGGTGGTGTTGAGGATCTTGCACAGCGACTTGGCGCCGACGAGGTCCACGCGCGCATCGACGAAGATGACGTCGGCGCTCGGGGCGTTCACCAGCTGCGCCGGCTCGGCCGGGATCTGGCGCACGCGATGACTCAGCAACTCGAGCGAGGGCACGACGGGGCCTCCGCCCTGCGTCGAGCTCAGTACCAGGAGCTGTGCCAATGCATCGCCTTCCCGCGCGTGAGGGTGCGCGTCGTGACCCCAGTGTAGGGCGTGCGCGCCCGGCGTTCCGTGCCCCGGACGCCCCACGAGACGGCGGTCCGTGCATCGGGGGCGGCATTGCGAGAGGATGGGGGAGTGGCCGTGCCCGAACTCGCTCCTCGTCGCACCATCGGCGGCGTCATCGCCGTGTGGGTGATCGCAGCGCTCATCGGCGTCGTCGTCGGGATCTTCGCGAGCGCCGAGTGGCGGGGTGCGTGGCTGGGTGTCGGGCTCGGCGGATGCCTCATCGCGGCGTTCGCGATCCAGCTCTGGTCGGGGAGGTCGCAGGGGTTCACCGAGCGCGTCGCGGCCAGCGTCCTGGGTGCCGCGGTGGTGATGGGCATCATCAGCCTGGGTTTCGGTCTGGCCTCCATCGTTCCCGGCTAGACTTCCTCTCATGGATCTCGTGGCGCTCGAACTCTTCTACGTGGGCCTGCTGGGCCTCGCTTCGCTCGCGATCGTCTTCGTCTCCGCGGTCGTCGTGAAGAACCTGTACCGCGGCCAGCGCTGACGGGTCGTCTCGTGATCGAGCTGCCGACCGACCTGCCCGCCGACCTCGTGCCGCTGTCGTGGCTTCTCGGCGTATGGGAGGGCACCGGCGTCATCGACTACGGCGACCACGCGTACACCGGTGAGTTCACTCATCGGGTGAGCTTCAGCCACGACGGCGGCGATTACCTCAACTACTCGGCCGAGGCTTGGCTGCACGGTACCGGGGACTCCTCCGAGCGCATCCGCCTGGTCGCCGAGATGGGCTACTGGCGGCTTTCGCGCTCTGCGACCGATGCCGATCCCGGACCGGGGCTCCTTCCGCCGTCGGCGCCGGCGGCCGCCCGTACCGCGGACGACGTCGAGCGTCAGCGCAACCCCGAGGGCGGGTTCGACATCGAAGCCGTGATCGTGCACTCCGACGGGGTCAGCGAGCTGTACCTCGGGCAGATCCGTGGGCCGCGCATTGACATCGCCACCGACGCGGTCGTGCGCACCGCCGGCGCGAAGACCTATGCGGCGGCGACCCGGATGTACGGCCTGGTCGAGAACCACCTGCTGTGGGCCTGGGACATCGCTGCCCTCGGTCACGAACTGGGAGCGCACGCGTCGGCGCGCCTCGCGCGGGCCGAGTGATGGATGTCGGTTCTGCCGCTCCGCCCTTCACCGGGCTTCCGGGCGCCGTCCTCGACGAGGGGGGCCTGCAGCACCTCGGCAGCCCGCTGGTGGAGCAGCGCCGGCTGAGTGCCGGTGAGGCGATCGCGCCACTCGGCGATCGCGCGATCATCGCGGTCGCGGGAGAGGACCGGCTGTCCTGGCTGGACTCGCTGTCGTCGCAGGCGCTCACCCGGCTGACGCCCGGCGTGAGCACCGAGATGCTCGTGCTCGATCCGCAGGGACACGTCGAGCACGCGGCAGCCGTCGTGGACGACGGCGAGACCGCCTGGCTCATCGCCGACCGCGCCGACGCCGAGGGACTGCTCGGCTGGCTGCGCAAGATGCGGTTCCGGCTTCGTGTCGAGCCGCGCTCCGCCGACGACGAGTACGCCGTGATCGGCGGCGCGCCGTCCGCTCTCGATCGCCTCACCCCTGCCGCGCCCGCGGGTGTGCCGCTGGTCTGGACCGACCCCTGGCCCGACGTCGCACCCGGAGGGTACGCCTACGCGGCCGTCGACCCGCATCCGGGGCTCGAGCGTGAGTGGGCCGAGGCGATCGTCACCCGTGACGAGGAGCGCAGGATCGCTGATGCCGCGGCCGCCGGCGACATCGCCCTCGCAGGCCTCGCCGCCGTCGATGCGCTGCGCATCGCGGCCTGGCGGCCTCGCTGGACCAGCGACGTCGACGAGCGGGCGCTGCCGCACGAGCTCGACTGGCTGCGCACGGCGGTGCACCTCGAGAAGGGCTGCTACCGGGGGCAGGAGACGGTGGCGAAGGTGCACAACCTCGGCCATCCGCCCCGTCGCCTCGTTGCGCTGCAGCTCGACGGAAGCGACAGCACGCTGCCCGCACGCGGCGCGGCCGTCCGGGCGGACGGCGACGACGTCGGCATGGTGACATCGGCCGCCCTGCACTACGAGGAGGGCCCGATCGCGCTGGCGATCGTGCGCCGGTCGGTCCCGGTCGACGCGCCGCTGACCGTCGACACCGGCGATGGTCCGATCGCCGCCACGCAGGAGGTCGTCGTGCCCCCCGACGCCGGCAAGGCCGCGAATGTGCCGCGCCTGACGCGGCTCTCGCGTCGCCCGGCGGCGCAGTAGGCGCGCCGTGAGCGGTGACGCCGACTCCGCTCCGGTGACCCGGGCCATCCCCACCGGCTGGCGCGCCCGCCTGGACCTGCGGCCGCCGCTTCTGCGAGCACGCGACTCGGCGATCGCGATCGTGCAGATCGTCGTCGCCGCCACCGCCGCGTGGGCCTTCGCGCACTACGTCCTCGGGCATGGGGCGCCGCTGCTCGCCGCGACCGTCACGATCTCGAGTCTCGGACTGGTGCGCGACGCCCGGCCCCGGCGGGTGATCGAGACTGTGATCGGGATGCTGGTGGGCATCCTGGTCGCGGAGGGCTTCGTGCTCGTCGTCGGACCGGGATGGTGGCAGCTCGCCCTGGCCCTCGGTGCGACCCTGTTCGTCGCCCGGTTCCTCTCGCCGTACCCGCCGTTCGCGATCATGGCTTCGATCCAGGCGGTGATCGTCATGTCGCTCCCCACGACCGAGCCGTTCGCGCGCCTCGTCGACGGGATCGTGGGCGGCGTCGCGGCGCTCGTGGTCACCGCCCTGATCCCGCGCAATCCTCGGCGCGAGGAGGTGCGCGACGGGCGCGCCGTGTTCACGGCCGCCGACGATGCGGCGCGGACGATCGCACAGGGGCTGCGCCGCGGAGACGCGCTGCGCGCCGCGCGGGGACTGGAGAAGGCGCGCGCGATCGCGCCGCACGTCGACAACTGGCGCGCTTCGCTGGACTCCAGCCTTGCGGTCGCGGCGTACTCGCCGTGGCTGCGTCCGCAGCGGGCAGAGCTGCGGCGGCACCGGGCGGTGCTCGATGCGATGGACTTCGCCACGCGCAATCTCCGCGTAGTGGCCCGGCGGGCGGCCTACCTCTCCGACGACGGGGTCCGCAGGCCGGTGCTCGCGGAGCTTCTCGCAGAGCTGATGCGAGCGGCGACGCTCGTCGAGGAGAGCCTCGACGACATCGCGCTGCAGCCCGCGGCGCGCGAGGCTGTTCGCGCGGTCGCCGCGCGGCTCGACCCGCTGGCGATCCTGCCGGACGGGTCGGTGAGTGAGCAGAACCTCATCACCGCGCTGCGTCCGCTTGCGGTCGACCTCCTCACCGCGACGGGGATGACCTCCTCCGACGCCCGCGCCGTGCTGCCGCGCGTCTAGCTGCGCCCGTGACCCTGCGGTCGAGGTGCGACGGCGTCCCACGGCACGGTCACCTCGCCCAGGCGCCAGCGCGCCCGTTCGCGCAGTGGCCAGCCGGACGCCTCGACCGCCTCCAGGGTCGTGCGCCACCGGTGCTCGGGGCCGAAGGGCGACACCGCGGCGGCGCGCTCCCACTCCAGATCGAGCGCGGCCAGGAGCGCGTGCACGCGCTCACCGGGAACATTCCGGTGGATGAGCGCCTTCGGCAGCCGCTCCGCGGCGACGGATGGCCGCTCCATCCCCGCCAGTCGAAGCGAGATCGTGAGTGTGCGCGGCTCCGCGTTCTCGCCGACCGCGACCCAGGTGACGACCCGGCCCAGCTCGTCGCACGTGCCCTCGACGAGAAGGCCGCCCGGCGCGAGCCGCGATGCCATCGCCTGCCAGGCCCCGCCGACATCATCCTCGGAGTACTGCCGCAGGACGTTCATGGCGCGGACGACCGCCGGGCGCCGTCCACCCGGCACCGGAACCTCGAATCCGCCGCGCGCGAACGACACCTTCGCGTCGGCGGCGAAGGATGTCGCACCCGCGCGCACCGCCGTGAGCTGCGCGTCCGCCCGCGCGACGCGCGCGGGGTCGATCTCGAGGCCGAGCACCTCGACGTCGGGTCGCGTCCGCGCCAGCCGCGCATGGAGCTCGAGTGCCGTGACACCGCTCGCTCCGTAGCCGAGGTCGACCACGAGGGGGTCAGGTGCGCGGCGGAGAGCAGAGTGGCGCGCGATCCAGCGATCGACCCGGCGCAGGCGGTTGGTGCCCGTCGTTCCCCGGGTGATCTGCCCCACCACCGGTGCGCGCGCCGAGCCCATCGCTCCATCGTGCCAAACGATGGGCGCGTCCGTCCGTGCACGGGCGGGCCGGCCGTCACGCGGCGGGGACCGCAGGCGCCCCGCCGATATCATGGGGCGCATGACCGCGCCCTACACGCTGATCCTCCTCCGACACGGCCAGAGCGAGTGGAACAAGACCAACCAGTTCACCGGCTGGGTCGATGTCCGCCTCACCGACCAGGGCAAGACCGAGGCCCAGCGCGGTGGCGAGCTGCTCGCCGAGTCCGGCATCCTTCCCGACGTGCTGCACACCTCGGTGCTCAGCAGAGCCATCC
Source organism: Microbacterium yannicii PS01 (assembly GCF_000304335.1). GTDB lineage: Bacteria > Actinomycetota > Actinomycetes > Actinomycetales > Microbacteriaceae > Microbacterium > Microbacterium yannicii_A. Next base: position 11,677 of record NZ_CAJF01000010.1, read on the forward strand.
AGACCGCCGACATCGCCCTGGACGCGGCTGACCGCCTCTGGATCCCCGTGAAGCGCTCGTGGCGCCTCAACGAGCGTCACTACGGTGCGCTGCAGGGCAAGGACAAGGCGCAGACGCTCGAGGAGTTCGGGCAGGAGCAATTCATGCTGTGGCGCCGGTCGTTCGATGTGCCGCCCCCCGCGCTGCCCGCTGACGACCAGTACAGCCAGGTCGGCGACCCGCGCTACGACGGCATCGACGGCGAGGTGCCCGACACCGAGTCGCTCAAGATCGTGATCGATCGCATGCTGCCCTATTGGCACAGCGACATCGTGCCCGATCTCCTCGCCGGCAAGACGGTGCTGGTCACCGCTCACGGCAACTCGCTGCGCGGCCTCGTCAAGCACCTCGACGGCATCAGCGACGCCGACATCGCCGAGCTGAACATCCCCACCGGCATCCCGCTGGTGTACCGCCTCGACGAGGACCTCAAGCCCGTCCAGCCGGGCGAGTACCTCGACCCGGAGGCCGCCGCCGCCGGGGCTGCTGCGGTCGCCAATCAGGGCAAAGGCTGACAAGCTCCAGGAAACGACAAGAGAGCGGATGCCTACCCCCCGGGGGCATCCGCTCTCTTGTCGTCGGCGCAGCCGCGCCCCGAGTTCGCTAAGCCGGCGAGACGACGTCGATGGCGTCGGTCGTGGCGGTCCACTCTCCCGTCGAGAGGTAGGCCACCTTCTTCGCCACAGAGACGGCGTGGTCGGCGAAGCGCTCGTGGTAGCGGCTGGCAAGTGTTGCGTCGACCGTAGCGGAGGCCTCGCCCTGCCAGCTGTCGCTGAGGACCTTCTCGAACACCGAAAGGTGGAGCTCGTCGAGCCGGTCGTCCGCGTTGCGGATCGACTCGGCCACGGCGAGATCCTGGGTGCGCAGCAGCTCGGCGAGCTGGCGCGAGACCTCGACGTCGAGCTCGCCCATCTTGAGGAAGGTCGACTTCAGGCCCTTGGGGATCGCGCGCTCGGGGAACCTCATGCGGGTGAGCTGCGCGATGTGCTCGGCGATGTCGCCCATCCGCTCGAGCGACGCGCTCATGCGCAGGGCGCTCACCACGATGCGCAGGTCGCGGGCGACCGGCTGCTGGCGGGCGAGGATCTCGATGGCCAGCTCGTCGAGGGCGACGGCCTTCTCGTCGATGACGGCGTCGGCTTCGATGACCTCCTCGGCGAGCGACACGTCGCTCGTGCCGAAGGCCCGCGTCGCCTTGTCGATCGCCACCGTCACGAGCTCGGCGATCTCGACGAGACGTCCCTGGACGTCCTCGAGCGACTGGTGGAACACTTCGCGCATCCGATTCACCTTTCCTGATTCGGGCACGCATCTGCCCCGCGCCTCGGCGATTGTCGCCAGCGAAGGTTAACGAATGGTGCCGCCGTGGTGAATAGTAGTGGGCTTGCGGTCTCCGTCCGGGGAGCACGTTCCGACCGGCCTTCAGCCTGCCCGTACGCTGTTCCCATGAACACGACGCAGCTCGCGCTGCTCGCGCTCGCAGCGGGAATCGTCATCGGCGGCTCGATCGCGGCGGTCATCGTCGCCTCGCTCCGGGCTCGCGATCGCGCACGCGCCGAGACCTCGCTGCATGTCCCCGACGGAGTGCGCGAGGTCCTGCACGGCATGGACGACGCGGCCGTCGTCGTCGACGCGTCGTCGACCGTTCTCGCCGCCTCGGCGGCCGCCGTCCCCTTCGATCTCAGCGAGGGCAGCACCCTTCCCGCCGACGAGCTCCGGACGCTCGCCCGGCGCGTACGGACCGCCGAGACCACGGCGACCGAGACCCTGCGGCTACGCCGCGGCGCACCGCCCGCGGAGCCCCGGGTCGTCGTCGTGCGCGCGAGCCGGATCTCGCCCAGGCTGACCCTCCTCGTGCTGCGCGACATCACCGAGCGCGAGCGCGTCGAGGAGATGCGCCGCGACTTCGTCGCGAACACGAGCCACGAGCTGAAGACCCCCGTGGGTGCGGTGAGCCTTCTTGCCGAAGCCATCGAGTCGGCGGCCGACGATCCGCCGCAGGTGCGCATCTTCGCCGCCCGGCTCTCGGCCGAGGCATCCCGTCTCGCCCTTCTCACGTCGCGCATCATGAACCTTTCGCGCCTGCAGGCCTCCGACGAGCTCACGCAGCGCGACGTGTCGATCGACGAGGTCCTCGCGTCCGCGCTGGACGCCCACGCGATCCAGGCCGACGGCGCCGGTGTCGAGGTGGTGCGCGGCGGCGCGCGCGGCATCTACGTCCGTGGCGACGCGCAGGTGCTGAGCGAAGCGGTCGGAAACCTCATCGCCAACGCCATCGCCTACTCGCCGCGTGGATCGAGCGTGGGGATCGGGGTGCGAGCCGCCGACAACATCGTCGAGATCGCGGTGACCGATCGCGGCATCGGCATCGCCGAGGGCGACCAGGACCGCGTCTTCGAGCGCTTCTACCGGGCTGATCCGGCCCGCGCCCGTCGCACGGGAGGAAGCGGTCTGGGGCTGTCGATCGTGAAGCATGCGGTGCAGCGGCATGGCGGAGACGTGCGACTCTGGTCGCGTCCCGGCCGCGGTTCGACGTTCACGATCCGGCTTCCGCAGATCGAGGCGCCATCAATGACGGAGCCGATCCCCAAGCGCACCCGCAAGAAGAAACGGCCGGTGGCCGGCGCCGGCCCGCGCCCCGTGCCGACCAACCCCGCAGCCGGTATGAACGGAGACCCCGTATGACCCGCGTTCTGATCGTCGAGGACGAGCCCGATCTCGCCGACCCGCTCGCCTACCTGCTGCGGCGCGAGGGGCACGATGTCGAGATCGCCGAGGACGGCCCGGCGGCCCTGACCGCGTTCCGCGAGCGCGGCGCCGACATCGTCCTGCTCGACCTCATGCTCCCTGGGATGCCGGGGACGGAGGTGTGCCGGCAGATCCGCACCACCTCGGCCGTGCCGATCATCATGCTGACGGCGAAGGACTCCGAGGTCGACATCGTGGTGGGCCTCGAGCTCGGCGCCGACGACTACGTCACCAAGCCGTACTCCGCTCGCGAGCTTCTCGCGCGGATGCGCGCGGTCCTGCGGCGGTTCTCCCAGGTCGACGCCGATCTCGAGGATCGTGTGCTGGAGGGCGGACGCGTGGTGCTCGACATCGACCGCCACACGGTCGCGGTGGACGGCGGCGAGATCAACATGCCGCTGAAGGAATTCGAGCTCCTCGAGGTGCTCATGCGCAATGCCGGCCGCGTGCTCACCCGCGGCCAGCTCATCGACCGCGTATGGGGGAGCGACTACTTCGGCGACACCAAGACGCTCGACGTGCACATCAAGCGCATCCGCTCCCGAATCGAGACGAACCCCAGCTCTCCCGAGATGCTGGTCACGGTCCGCGGACTGGGGTACCGCTTCGAAGGCTGACCTCTTTGCGGCGACGAATGCCCCGGACGCGACGAAGGGCCGCCCTCCTGGGAGGGCGGCCCTTCGTCGCGACCGCCGTTCGCGGCTTCGGAGGTCAGGGAGCCAGCGGCGCCAGGTAGTCGAGGGTTCCGTCGAGCACCGGAACCGAGACGAGCACGCCCTCGGCGTCGCCCGATTGGAAGTAGCCGTCGATGTCGGCGCCGGGCAGGGTGTCGAGATCCTCGACGAGGATCGGGTCCTCGCCGTCCGCGCCCAGGCTCAGGGTGGTGTTCGCGGGGACGCGCACCGTCAGCGTGATGTCGGACTCCTCACCGCCGAACTCGATGTTGAGGGTCTGCGATTCGTCGGTGTCGTTGACCAGCGCGGCGACGAAGTTGCCTTCGGATCCGTCCTCGGTGGCGACGATCTGCGCGTTGCGCACGGCGACGGGGCCGGCGCCGTAGACATTCGTCCCCTCCGCCGCCGAGTACTCCAGCGTCGTCGCCTGCGGCGAGACCATGCTGCAGCCGGTGGTGGTCAGGACGAGCGCGGCTCCGATGGCGAGCGACGCGAAGAGGCGCGATTTCACAGGATCTCCCAGGACGGATGACGGCTTCCCATGCATTCTATGGGCTGGCCGTCACCCGCGTGGGACGACGCTGTGAGGCCCGCCCAGGCCTGGGGCGGAGAACCTTAGCGTATTTCTCCTGTGGTATCCTGGAGGTTGCCGAAAGGACATAACTCCATGCTTTTTGAGGTTGGCGAGACGGTCGTTTATCCCCACCACGGTGCGGCGACGATCATCGAGGTCAAAGACCGGATCATCAAGGGCGAGACGAAGAAGTACCTGAAGCTCAATGTCACGCAGGGCGACCTCATCATCGAGGTTCCCGCTGAGAACGTCGATCTCGTCGGCGTTCGCGATGTGATCGGCCAGGACGGACTCGACAGGGTTTTCGAGGTGCTGCGCGCTCCCTTCACGGAGGAGCCGACCAACTGGTCGCGCCGCTACAAGGCTAACCTCGAGAAGCTCGCCTCCGGTGATGTCATCAAGGTCAGTGAGGTCGTGCGCGACCTGTGGCGCCGCGACCAGGACCGCGGTCTGTCGGCGGGCGAGAAGCGCATGCTCGCGAAGGCCAAGCAGATTCTCATCTCCGAGCTCGCGCTCGCGGAGAAGACCGATGAAGAGAAGGCCAGCGTGATCCTCGACGAGGTTCTCGCGAGCTGACGGATCTTCCGCTCTGCAGGCCCCCGCGTCACGGACGTGGGGGCCTCGCCGGTAGCGTGGGACGGTGAGCATCACTCCCGTTCCGCGCATCGGCGTGATCGTCGTCGCCGCTGGCTCCGGCACCCGCCTCGGCGCGGGAGGGCCGAAGGCGCTCGTCGGCATCGACGATCACACGATCCTCCGTCATTCGCTGACGCGGGTCCTCGCGGGTCCTCCGGCGCAGATCGTCGTGGTGGCGCCACCCGGTCGCGAAGGAGATGTGCTCAGCGACGCCCTCGCCGCCTCTGGTGAGCGACGTGATCTGCTGTCGATCGTCACCGGGGGAGCCACGCGCCAGGCGTCTGTCGCCGCCGGCCTGGCCGCACTGTGGGCCGATATCGAGGTCGTGCTCGTCCACGATGCCGCGCGCGCCCTCACGCCTCCCGAGGTGTTCGAGCGGGTCGTCGCGGCGCTCGACGCCGGTGCCGCGGGCGTCGTCCCGGTGCTGCCGGTGATCGATACGCTCAAGCGCGTCGCGGGAGACGAGATCGTCGCCGCCGTGGATCGGTCCGAGCTCTCGGCCGCGCAGACACCGCAGGGCTTCCGGCGTGATGTGCTCGACGCGGCATACGCCGGCGCCGCAACCGACTTCACCGATGACGCCGCCCTGGTGGCGACCGCGGGGCATGCCGTATCGGCCGTGCCGGGGCATCCGCTCGCCTTCAAGATCACCACCGCCGCCGACCTCGATCGAGCCCGGCACCTCGTGGGGGACGCACCCATCCCGGCCACCCCGTCCCACCTCGAGCGGCGGCCGCCCCTTCCCCGGGTGGGAGTCGGCACGGACGTCCATGGCTTCGGCGGTGAGGGCGTGCTCTGGCTCGCCGGTCTGGAATGGCCGGGCGAGCCGGCGCTCTCGGGGCATTCCGACGGCGATGCCGTCGCCCATGCGATCGTCGACGCGCTGCTGGCCGCCGCCGGTCTCGGCGACATCGGCACCCACTTCGGCACCGACCATCCCGAGTACGCCGGCGCGCACGCCGATGTCTTCTTGGCGCACACCCTCGGCATCCTCGGCGCGGCGGGCTGGCGCGTGGGCAATGTGTCGGTGCAGGTGCAGGCGAATCGTCCGCGGTTCGCTGCCCGCCGCTCGGAGGCCGAGCAGGCGCTGTCGGCCGCACTGGGGGGAGCGCCGGTGTCGGTCTCGGCGACGACGACCGATGGCCTGGGCTTCACCGGCCGCGGCGAAGGCGTCGCAGCGTTTGCGGTCGCGCTCGTCGAGAGGGCCTGACCCGGTCGCTGCTTGCTGAGGTCAGAGCGCGCGCGTCAGGAACACCGAGAACGGGTCGAGCACGTAGTCACCGAACGGGCCGCACACCGCGAACCCTTCGCTCTCGTACAGGCGCTGCGCCGGCACGAACTCTTCGGTGTTGCCGGTCTCGAGCCACAGGCTCGTCATTCCGCTCGAGCGGGCGTGCGCCATGATGTGCCGGAGCAGTGCGCGACCGACGCCTGATCCGCGGAAGCGGTCGTCGACGCGCATCGACTTCAGTTCCCCGCGGTCGTCGTCGAGCGCCTTGAGCGCGCCGATGCCGGCCAGTTCGCCGTCGATCCACGCCGACCAGACGGCGATGGACGGATGCCGGAGCGCGTCGATACCGAGCGCGTGCACGCTCTCAGGGGGAGAGGTGTCGTGCATGCCGGCCAGATGGAAGGCCACCAGCCGTCGTGAGGCTTCGGTGGAGAGGTCGTCCGGGCGGATCTCGATGGTGCGCTGCATATCGGTGATCAGTGTTCCACGCTCGCGTTGCAACCGTGTTTCGCCGTCTTGTGCGCGCGCCGAAGAGCGCGGCTCACGCTTCGACGGCGAAGGGGGCGGGGTCGCGCGGCGTGCGTGAGCCCCAGGCCAGGAGCGCGAGGCCCGCGGCGAGCACTCCGAGACCCACGAGCGCCAGCACCGACAATCGCTCGCCGAGCACGGTGATGCCGAGGATGCTCGCCGTGAGCGGCTCGCCGAGGGTCAGGGTCGCCGCGGTGGCGGCGGTCAGGCCGCTGAGCCCCCACGTGAACATGATGTACGCGATCGAGATGGTCGCGAGCCCGAGCCACAGGGCCATGATGAGGCCGCTCGGTGTGCCGAGCCAGCCGACGTCGACGAACGGCAGCGCGAGCGCGCACAGGATCGCCGAGCTCGCTCCCATCCCGCCGACGACGGTGAAGGGGTCCCACCCCTCGTCGAGCAGCCGGCGCTGTGCGTTGGCGATCACGGCGAACGACGCGCCCGCTCCGACAGATCCCAGCAGACCCAGCGGGTCGGTGCCGCCCGAGCCGGTGGCGTCGCCTCCGAAGCCGAGCAGCACCACGCCCAGCGTCGCGAGCGCGGTCGCGCACATCCAGGTGGGCGACGGCATCCGCCGTGTGAGCGCCCACTCGAGCAGCCCGGCGAGGATGGGGGCCGACCCGAGCGCCACGACGGTGCCCACGGCCACGCCGTTGCGGGCGGTGCCGAGAAAGAACAGCGGCTGGTAGACGGCGATGCACACGCCGGTGAGGGTCATGAGCGCCAGAGGCCGGATGCCGCCCGCCGACAAGCGCAGGGACCGCAGGCCCGGAGAGCCCGGGGGCCGGGAGCGGGCGTGACGGGCGGCGAGCACGAACGCGATCGCGGCGAGGCCGGTGCCCCCGATGACCATCCGCATGACGCCGATGGACAGCGGCGTCGTGCCCTCGGGGCCGAGCGCCTGCGACGTACCCGTCGTGCCGAAGAGCACGGCGGCAGCGAGGACGGCGAGGACGTGCAGCACCCTACTGTCTTATACCAATCGGTGGCCCTCGAACTGCCTGGCCCCACTGCCTCCGCGCACCCGGGTCCTTCAGGTGCCCGCCGGTAGGCTGGTGCAGTGACGGTTCAGCTCTATGACACCAAGGCGCAGGCGATGCGCGACTTCGAGCCGCTCGACCCCGGGAACGTCACCATCTACGTCTGCGGTCCGACGGTGCAGTCCGGCCCGCACATCGGCCACCTGCGCGGTGCGCTGAGCTTCGACATCCTTCGCCGGTGGCTGATTCATCGCTTCGGGCGCGTGACCTTCGTGCGCAACGTCACCGACATCGACGACAAGGTGCTCGCCAACGCGACCGCCGCCGAGCCCTGGTGGGCCCTCGCGTACCGCATGGAGCTCGAGTTCACACGCGGCTACTCGGCGATCGGCATCCTCCCGCCCACGTACGAGCCGCGCGCGACCGCCTCCATCCCGCAGATGCTCGACATCATCGAGCGTCTCGTCGAGGCCGGTCACGCGTATGCCGCCCCCGGCGACCCTTCGACGGGCTCAGGGACCGACGGGGCCGGCGACGTGTACTTCGACGTGAGGTCCTGGCAGACCTACGGGGAGCTCACGAGGCAGACGCTCGATGCGATGGAGCCCGCCGCAGACGCGGATCCGCGCGGCAAGCGCGACCCCCGCGACTTCGCGCTGTGGAAGGGCGCAAAGCCGGATGAGCCGTCGTCGGCCACCTGGGAATCGCCGTGGGGAGCGGGCCGCCCGGGCTGGCACATCGAGTGCTCGGCGATGTCGCGCCGCTACCTCGGACCGGAGTTCGACATCCACGGCGGCGGGCTCGACCTCCGCTTCCCGCATCATGAGAATGAGCTCGCGCAGTCCACCGCGTCGGGCGACGCCTTCGCGCGGTACTGGGTGCACAACGGCCTGGTGACGGTCGGCGGCCAGAAGATGTCGAAGTCGCTGTTCAACTTCGTGCTCGCCGAGGACGTCCTCCGCGAACGCGACCCGCTCGTCGTGCGCTACGCGCTCGCCGCGGCGCACTATCGCTCGAACCTCGACATCACGGACTCGTCCTTCGACGAGGCCGAGGCGGCCATCGACCGCATCCGCACGTTCCTCGAGCGCGCGCTGCGCACGCTGCGCGAAGACGCCGAAGACGTCCGAGTGGACGCCGACGTGCCCGAGCGCTTCGCGGCCGCGATGGACGACGACCTCGGCGTGCCGCAGGCGCTCGCCGTCGTGCACGAGAGCGTGCGCGACGGCAACAGCGCCCTCGACGCCGGGGATCGCGAGGGCGCGCTGCGGGCGTTCTCGGAGATCGCGGTGATGACGGGGATCCTCGGGATCGACCCGCTCGACCCGCAGTGGAGATCGGTGGATGCCTCCGCCGAGGCATCCGCTCTGGACACCCTGGTGCAGACGATGATCGTGCAGCGCGCCGAGGCGCGCGCGGCGAAGGACTGGGCGAGCGCCGACCGCATCCGCGATGCGATCGCGGCGGCGGGCATCGCCCTCGAAGACAGCGCGGACGGGACGCACTGGACGTTGTCCGGCGATCGTCCGCAGATGAAGGAGAACTCATGACCAAGCCAGGACGCCCCGGCGCGAGCAAGGGCAAGAAGAAGGGCCCCACGAAAGGCACCGGCGGCAAGAACAAGCGCTCGCTCGAGGGTCGCGGGCCGACCCCGAAGGCCGAGGACCGCGCGTGGCACCCGGCGGGTAAGCGCAAGGCGGCCGCAGAGCGCTACGCCGCCGCCGGCGGCAAGGGAGCGCCGGGATCGGCTCCCGCGCGTTCGTCGCGTCCGGCGAAGAAGGACGACGACACCGAGACGGTCACCGGCCGCAACTCGGTGCTCGAGGCGCTGCGGGCGAAGATCCCCGCCACGGCGTTCTACATCGCACAGCGGGTCGAGATGGACGACCGCGTCAAGGAGATGCTGTCGATCGCCACCCACCGCGAGATCCCGGTGCTCGAGGTCACGCGACCCGAGCTCGATCGCATGGCGGGTTTCGACGGGGTCCACCAGGGCGTCGCCCTCAAGGTCCCGCCGTACGAGTACGCTCACCCGCAGGATCTGCTGGAGCAGATCATCGACCGCGGCCAGACGCCGCTGCTGGTGGCACTGGACGGCGTGACCGACCCGCGCAACCTCGGGGCGATCATCCGCTCCACCGCCGCCTTCGGGGGGCAGGGCGTCATCCTTCCCCAGCGCCGCTCGGCGAGCGTGAACTCCGCCGCCTGGAAGACCAGCGCCGGCGCGGCCGCGCGCGTCCCGGTCGCGATCGCCGCCAACCTCACCGCCATGCTCAAGGAGTTCAAGAAGCAGGGGGTGTTCGTCCTCGGACTCGACGGCGGGGGCGACGTCTCGCTTCCCGCCCTCGAGCTCGCCGACCGCCCCGTCGTGATCGTGGTGGGGTCGGAGGGCAAGGGCCTCTCGCGTCTGGTCACCGAGACGTGCGACCAGATCGTCTCGATCCCGATCTCGGCCTCCACCGAGTCGCTCAACGCGGGGATCGCAGCATCCGTCGCCCTCTATCAGGTCGCGACCACCCGGGCTCAGCGCACGAGCGAGGCGTGAGCCCGTCCCCCGAAGAGTATTCGGGGGAATGAACCGGCACACGCCGGGCTTGCTGTCTTCGTACGTTCGCCCCTCGAAAGGAACATCATGGCTCGCATCGCCGTCATCGGAGGAACCGGCTACGCCGGCAGCAACATCGTCGCCGAGGCGGTGCGGCGCGGTCATACGGTGGTCTCCGTCGCACGCTCAGTGCCCGCTGAGCGGATCGAGGGAGCCACGTACGTCGAGGGCACGCTGCTCGATGTGCCGAGCCTGGTGGCCGAGCTCGAGGGGGTGGACGTCGTCGTCTCGACCGTTCCCGCTCGTGGCGACATGGTCGGCCAGGTGCGGAACAACGTGGCCGAGCTGGTCGCGGAGCTTCCCGAGAACGTGCGTGTCGGCGTCATCGGCGGTGCGGGCGGCAGCCTCATCGCCCCCGATGGCGAGCGACTGATCGACCAGCCGTCTTTCACGGAGGAGTACAAGCCCGAGGCGCTCGAGGCGATCGGCATCCTGGAAGACCTGCAACAGGGCCCCGCGACGCGCGACTGGTTCTACGTGCACCCGGCCGGCGGCTTCGGAGTCTGGAATCCCGGAGAGCGCACCGGCTCGTACCGCAAGGGCGGCGACGTGCTCGTGACCGACGCCGAGGGCGAGTCGTTCATCTCCGGCGCGGATCTCGGTGTGGCGGTCCTCGACGAGATCGAGAACCCCGCGCACTCGCGCGAGCGTTTCACCGTCGGCTACTGATCACGCACCGTCTCGCGAAAGGGGAGGTCGCCGCGCGCGGAGACCTCCCCTTCCACATCGGTGAGCGGGCTGCGACGGATCGGGCTCAGACCAGGTCGCGCCAGTCGATGTCGTCATCCTCGTCGTCGACGACGGGGGTGCTCGCGGTGATGACCGAGAGCGACACGGTCTCGGTGGGCGGTCCCATCAGCGTGGCCTCGTCGCGCCGGTGGCGTAGCACGTCGTCGATGTAGCCCGACAGTGCCTCGGCGAGCGGCACCGACTTGCCCTTCGCCTGCGACAGATACCAGCGGTGCTCGAGCACCTGGTGGAAGACCTCGGCGGGTTCGAGCTTGGCGCGCAGATCCCACGGGATCGCCTTCACCACCGGCTCGAACACCCGGGTGAGCCACTCGTGCGCCACCATCTCTTCGTCGTCGCCGAGCCGTGAGATGCGGGCGCGGAACTCGTCGAGGTCGTTGAGGAGCCGCCGGGCCTGGTTCTCCTCGACGTCGAGCCCGGTGAGACGGAGCAGGCGGCGCTGGTGGTGGCCTGCATCGACGACCTTGGGCTGGATCGACACCTTGGCGCCGTCGGAGGTGGTCTGGATCGACATCTCGCCGATGTCGAAGCCGAGCTCGTTGAGCCGCTGCACGCGCTCGGTGAGGCGCCACGCCTCGTCGGTGCGGAACGTCTCGGTGTCGGTGAGTGCTGCCCACAGCGAGTGGTACGACGAGACGATGCCGTCGGCGACCGCGACGGCGTCGATGCCGCCCTCCAGACGGCCGCCCGCCTCGAGGTCCATGATCTCGCCCGCGATATTCGTGCGCGCGACATCGAGGTCGTGCGCGCGCTGACCGGGTGTGAGCCCGCTCTCGTGCAGCTCGCCCGTCTCGGCGTCGACCAGGTACGCGGCGAAGGCGCCGGCGTCTCGGCGGAAGAGCGTGTTCGACAGCGACACATCTCCCCAGAAGAAGCCGACGTTGTGCAGGCGCACGAGAAGGACCGCGAGGGCGTCGACCAGGCGGGTGGCGGTATTCGGCCGGAGCACCTGCGTGAACAGCGCACGGTAGGGGAGTGAGAACTTGAGGTGCGCTGTCACCAGCACGGCGGGTAGAGGATCGCCCGCGGCATCCTTCCGGCCGGCGATCACCGCCACGCGATCGACGCACGGGACATCCAGGCGTGCCAGGTTGCCGAGCATGTCGTACTCGCGCCGAGCCATGGCCTCGGTCGTCTCCTTGACCGCGACGACCCGGCCCGACAGGTTGGCGAAGCGGACGAGGTGCCGCGAGATGCCCTTGGGCAGGTAGACGATGTGACTCGACGGCCAGTCGGCCAAAGTCGTCGACCACGGCAGGGTCAGCAGGCCCGGGTCGACGCTGCTCGCCGTGATGCTCAGTGCGTCGGGCACGTGACTCCTCGGATTCGGACGGGGCCGGAAAAGCGCAACGGCGCGGGGGGATCTTCTCCCACCCGCGCCGTCGCGATGCTGCGTTACGCCGAGAGGACCGGCTTGTCGTTGAGGCGCTCGCCCGTCTCGAGGTCGAAGGCGTGCACGTGGCCCGACTTCGCGGCCAGCGTGACCGTCTCGCCCGCGTTCGGGTGGCTGCGGCCGTCGACGCGCGCGACGATGTCGGTGCGCTTGCCGGCGATGTCGACGTGACCGTAGAGGTAGCCGTCCGCGCCGAGCTCCTCGACGAGGTCGACGACCACGGGAAGACCCTTGCCGTCAGCGGGGCCGACCTCGATGTCTTCGGGACGGACGCCGATGGTGACCTGGCTGCCGTGCGCACGGCCGACGGTGTCGCGGTCGAGCGGCACGACCTCCGAGCCGAACTGCACGCCGCCCTCGGCGAGGTCGGCGGGGAAGAGGTTCATCGCGGGGGAGCCGATGAAGCCGGCAACGAACACGTTGTTCGGCTTCTCATACAGGTCGCGCGGGGTGCCGACCTGCTGGAGCAGGCCGTCCTTGAGGACCGCGATGCGGTCGCCCATGGTGAGGGCCTCGGTCTGGTCGTGCGTCACGTAGACGGTGGTGACGCCGAGGCGACGCTGCAGCGACGCGATCTGCGTACGGGTCTGGACGCGGAGCTTGGCGTCGAGGTTCGACAGCGGCTCGTCCATGAGGAACACCTGGGGCTGGCGGACGATCGCGCGGCCCATCGCGACACGCTGACGCTGACCACCCGAGAGCGCCTTCGGCTTGCGGGTCAGGTACTCCTCGAGGTCGAGGAGCTTCGCGGCCTCGAGCACGCGAGCGGCGCGCTCTTCCTTGCCGACGCCGGCGATCTTCAGGGCGAAGCCCATGTTCTCGGCGACGGTCATGTGGGGGTACAGCGCGTAGTTCTGGAACACCATCGCGATGTCGCGGTCCTTCGGCGGGACGTCGGTGACGTCGCGGTCGCCGATGAGGATGCGGCCAGAGTTGACCTCTTCGAGGCCGGCCAGCATGCGCAGCGAGGTGGACTTACCGCAGCCCGAGGGGCCGACGAGAACCAGGAACTCGCCATCGGCGACCTCGAGGTTGAGCTTGTCCACGGCGGGGCGCGTGCCCCCGGGGTACAGGCGGGTTGCGTTGTCGAACGTGACGGACGCCATTGCTTCTTCTCCTTCACCGGCAGGTACGTGCCGGACGATCCGTAGTGATGGATAGCGGGGGCTTTCCCGCGCGCCCGCCATCGGGCGCAAGCAACAGTATGACACGGGCTCCACGGAGGTTGCGTCTGGGCATTTCCCAGGGTGGCTGACTAGCATCGAGGACGGTCGCCTTCCGTGCGACCTCCGCCGATCACCGGCCCACGTCCGCCCCGAGAGGTTCCATGTCGAGCGACGAGTCTTCGAACGCCGCGACCAGCGAGCGCCGCGATGCCGTGCGCGAAAAAGCGCTGCAGGTGAAGGCGCGCCAGTCGCGGGCGCGCATCATCCGCCGCGCGTCGCTGGCCATCGGCGTCCTCGCCGTCGTCGCCGTCACCGCCATCGTGGTGACCTGGACGGTCTCGTCGAGCGCCTCGCGCCCGATGATGAGCCCCGCGAACGTCGTGGACGACGGCTTCATGGTGACCGGTGTTACCGGAGTGGGACTCACGACCGAGGACTCCAGCGCGAGCGGTGCCGTGCAGGGATCAGCGACTCCGGCGCCCGACCCCGCTGAGGCCGAGCCGACCCCCACCGCGTCGCCCACGGACGCCGCCGCCGTCGACATCCGCGTCTATGTGGACTATCTGTCGACCGGATCGCGCGAGTTCCAGGTGGCCAACGTCCAGCAGCTGTCGGACTGGGTCGACGAGGGCGCCGCGACGCTCACCTACTACCCGGTGGCGATGCTCACCGCGAAGTCGAACGGAACCAAGTACTCCCTCCGTGCCGCCGGCGCCGCCGCGTGCGTGGCGCAGCACTCGCCCGACTACTTCTTCGCGTTCAACAACGCACTGCTGAAGGAACAGCCCGACGTCGACTCGGACGGCTTCACCGACAGCGCGCTGGCCGACCTGGCGATCGCCACGGGCCTGGATGGCCCCAAGGTCGTGCGTGGATGCATCGAGGATCAGTCCTACGCCACGTGGGCCAAGACCGCGACCGAGCGCGCGCTCGACGAGCTTCCCGGCACCGACGGCGTCGCCCTGACGGGCACCCCGATGGTGCTGGTGAACGGCACCCAGTACGTCGGTGCGCTGGACGATCCCAAGGAGTTCGCGCAGTTCGTGCTCACTGTGGCCAGCGATTCGTACTACAAGTCGACGCCGTCGCCCACGGCCACGCCCACGCCGACACCCGCCTCCTGACGAAGACGGTGCACCGGCGCCGGTAGACTGGGCGCCCTGCCGGCTTGGCGCAATTGGTAGCGCACCGTACTTGTAATACGGGGGTTGCAGGTTCAAGTCCTGTAGCCGGCACAACGAGAGGCGTCGACCCGCACTTGTCACGCGGGGGTTGCAGGTCCAAGTCCTGTAGCCGGCACAACAACGGATCATGCCCTCGGTCGGGACGGCCTACTCGGCGGGCGCGAAGGTGACGGTGACCGGGGTCGCTCCGGTGTCGCGGTCGAACACGAGCTCGCCCGTGACCACGGCCTCCCCGTCAGAGGACGGGCCGATGGTCGCGGTGAAGGTCTCGCCCTCGCCCGACCGGTTGAACTCGGCGAGCTCCGCCTCGAGTCCGTCCAGCTGCGTAGCATCCCAGCCGAACTCCTCGCCCAGCGCCTGCAGGTACGCGACGGCGCCCACCCAGCCGCGCACCACGTCCGGTCGGAGCGTCACCGCGGTCACTCGATCATCGGCCGCGGTGGCGGTGAGCCCCGCGATGTCGTTGAGCACGTGGACCTCTTCGCCGGCCGCGATGATCGCGCGCACGGGACGCCGGAACTCCGCCGTCTTGTCGCCGTCGGCCGGGAGACCGAGCTCGGTCGCCGAGAGGCCGCCGTCGCCCACGCGGACGCGCACCACGCCCTCGACGTTGACGTAGTCGAAACCCGCGTCGGTGAGCATGCTCGACCCGTCGGACGCCTTCTGGTCCGGGGAGGCATCGGGGGCCTCCTCTGTCCACCAGGAGCCCTGGATCGCGAGCGAGGCGACGACCACGCCGCCGATGATGAGCACGAGCAGGGCAGCGGGCAGCCACGCCAGAAGCGTGCGAGTGCGAGCGGAGACGGCCACAGTTCAGGGTAACCGGGCCGATTCGTCCGCGGACTCCTGCCACGGCAGGATAGGCGGGTGACAGCACGCCGACTTCCCGCCGGGCTCGCGCTCGGCGCAGCCGGTGCCATCGGAGTGATGACGGCGGTGCAGGCTCGCATCAACGGCCAGCTCGGAGTGCGCCTCGACGACGGCTTCGCCGCGGCGGTCGTCTCGTTCGGCTCGGGACTGGTCATCCTCATCGTGCTGTCGGCGGTGCTTCCCTCCGGGCGCGCCGGGTTCGCCCGCCTCGTCTCCGGCATGCGGGAGAAGTCCATCCCCTGGTGGATGCTCGCGGGCGGTGCCGCCGGTGCCCTCACTGTGGCGACGCAAGGCCTGGCGGTCGGGCTCATCGGGGTGTCGCTGTTCACCGTCGGCGTGGTCGCCGGGCAGACCGTGAGCGGTCTGCTGCTGGATCGTGCGGGGTTCGGGCCTGCCGGCGTCGTGGCCGTCACCGTGCCGAGGCTGCTCGGAGGAGCGCTCGCGCTCGTCGCCGTCAGCCTCGCCCTGACGGGTGACGGGCTGGCCGGCATCCCGCTGTGGATGGCTGTGCTCCCGGTACTCGCGGGCGCCGGCATCGCGTGGCAGCAGGCGACGAACGGCCGGCTCCGGCAGCGGGTTCAGACGCCGCTCACTGCGACCCTCGTCAACTTCACGGGCGGGACGCTGCTGCTCGGCGTCGCGGCGGCCATCCATGTAGCCGTCGCGGGTCCGCCGGCACCCTTCCCGCTCGACCCGTGGCTCTACGCAGGCGGTGCGATCGGGGTGGTCTACATCGCGCTCGGCGCCGCGATCGTGCAGCACACGGGCGTGCTGCTGCTGGGCCTCGGCGCCGTTGTCGGTCAGCTGGTGACGTCGCTGATCCTGGACCTTGCCTGGCCCGCGCCGGCCGGGCCGGGCCTGGTCCAAGAACTCGCGATGGTGAGTGTGGCGCTCGTCTCGGTCATCGTCGCGGCGGTGCCATGGCGACGGCGGCGACGCGTCTGAGCGTCAGTCCTTCGTCGGCTTCGGCATCCGTGAGACGTGTGTGCGGGCGTCGACGGCCTTGCGGCGCTCGAGGCGGCTGCGCGACGGCTTGCCGCCGACATAGAGCCAGCCGAGCAGCTCTTCGTTCTTCTTCAGCCCGTGCGCCTTCGCGACCGCCTTCGAACGCGTGTAATGGCCGGTGCGCCAGATGACACCCCACCCCGCCTCGTCCAGCAGCAGGCTCAGAGCGTGCGCCACTCCCGAGGCGACGGCCTCCTGCTCCCAGCGCGGGACCTTCTCGCTCTTGCTGTAGGTCGCGACGATCGCGATCAGCAGTGGCGCGCGCAGCGGCTTGGACGACGAGCCCTTGTCGCCCTCGGCCTTGCTGATCGCGCGGCCCAGACGCTCACGGTCGGTGCCGCGCAGCTCGATCAGACGCCAGGGCCGCAGTGACGAGTGGTCAGCGACGCGGCCCGCCGCCGACACGAGCCTCAGCAGCTCATCGTGGGTGGGGGCCTCGTCGGTGACCTTCGACCACGAGCGCCGTGCGCTCATCGCCTCGAGTGCGGAGCCCACGCGCCCGGGAGCCGCACCTGACGCGTCGGCGTGGGGAGCGGGAGGCGGAACCGTCACGCGCTCGCCTCGGGCGTGAAGCCCAGCGAGAGCGAGTTCATGCAGTAGCGATCGCCGGTGGGCGTGCCGAAGCCGTCGGGGAACACGTGGCCCAGGTGCGAGCCGCAGTTCGCGCAGCGCACCTCGGTGCGCACCATGCCGTGGCTGCTGTCGTCGATCAGCTCGACCGCCTCGGGCCGGATGGACTCGTAGAAGCTGGGCCATCCGCAGTGCGAATCGAACTTGGTGCCGCTCTGGAACAGCTCCGATCCGCATGCGGCGCACGTGTAGAGGCCCGCGCGCTGCTCATCCAGCAGCTCGCCGGTCCAGGGACGCTCGGTGCCCGCCTGGCGCAGCACTGCGTACTGCTCCGGGGTGAGTTCTGCGCGCCACTCGGCGTCGGACTTCTCGACGGAGTACGTCATGGCTTCCTCCTCTGCGCCGGTTCGGCCTCGGGGCGGCTCGAACCGGCATACCCCTCTATTCAACCTCAGCGGAGCGGGGCACGCCTCGCCGGGGCTGGGGGTTCGCCGCGAGCGCGGCCGTGCACGAGGATGAGCTGATGGGCATCGAAGAGCGTCCCGCCTCCTGTGCGCACGAGGCGGCTACGGATGCCGCGGCCGTCGTCGATCGCTACGCCCGGTTCGCTCACGACGAGGCGCCGGGCCGTTCTGCGCTCTACGCGGAGTGGGCGGCCGGCGTCGCGGCTGACTCCGCGCTGGCCGACATCCTCGCGGCGATCCCCGCGGACCGGCGGCAGCCGCCGCTGGTGTTCGCGGTGACCCGGATGCTCGGCGCGCCGGAGGCCGGCATCGAGGAATGGGGTCCGTGGCTGCGTGGGCATGCCGATGAGGTCGTCGCCGAGGCATCCGCTCGCCGTCTGCAGACGAACGAGCCGCAGCGCTGCACGGCGCTGCTGCCGGCGCTTGCGGGGGTGACCGGGCCGATCGCGCTGCTGGAGGTCGGCGCGAGCGCGGGACTGTGCCTGTACCCGGACCGGTACTCGTACCTGTTCCGCGACCGCGAGACGGGATGCGAGCGCAGGCTGGATCCCGTCGGCGGTCGGTCGCCGGTGCTGCTCGAGAGCGAGGTCTCGGGGGCGCCGCCGCTGCGCATGCCCGAGATCGTGTGGCGGGCAGGCATCGACCTTGCGCCCCTCGATGCGGCGGATCCCGCCGACCGCGCCTTCCTCACGAGTCTGGTGTGGCCGGGGGAGGCGGGCCGTCGTGAGCGGATCGTCGCGGCGCTCGAGGTCGCGGCGGTGGATCCGCCGATCATGATCACGGGCGATGCGTCCGATCCGGCGCTGCTCCAGGCGGCCGCCGCGCGGGCGCCCCGCGGCGCGACGCTCGTCGTGACGACGCCCGGCGTCCTGCCGCATATCCCGCGCGCGGGACGCGAGCGGCTGATCGGTGCCCTTCGGGCACTGGACGCGGTGTGGATCTCGATCGACCCGCCGGGGCTGCACGAGGCGTGGCGACCACCCGTCGATCCGGACACCTGGGGCGGCTTCGTCCTCGGCCGCGACGGCGTTCCGCTTGCCGCGGTCGACCCACTCGGCGCGTTCGTGGAGTGGCGCGCGGGAGAACCGGATGCCGCGCGTTAGCGTGGCCGCGTGCCCCTCGACGACCGCGACCGCGCCATCCTCGATTTCGAATCGCAATGGTTCGTGGCTCAGTGGCGGCGCCAGGCGGGTGCCAAGGAGGAGGCCATCCGCGCCGACCTCGGGATCTCGCCGGCGCGCTACTACCAGCTGCTGGGCCGCCTGATCGACACCGCCGAGGCGCAGCAGCACGACCCGATGCTGGTCAAGCGGCTGCGACGGCTGCGGGATGCGCGCATGGCGGCCCAGGCCAGCCGCGCCGCCGACGTCCGCTGACCGGCTCGGCCCGGCTCGGCGCGCACGGGCCTCTCCGCTTCGCCCGGTAGCATCGACGGGTGCCGAGATCGACCTTCCCCCGGGATCGCTTCGACGACCTTCCCGAGACGGACCGGGTCGGCGCTCATCGTGCGGAGAACCCCCGCATGCGCGGATGGCTGGTGCTGCTGTGGGCGGCGCTCGCCACGATCGTCCTGATCGCGCTCGGCATCTTCGGCACGCTGCTCGCCTCGGGTCGGATCGAGCTGTTCCCCGAGCCCACGCCTACGGCGACCCCCGCGCCGCAGGTCACCCCGGTGATCGACCAGTCCTACCAGGTGCAGATCCTCAACGCGACTCCGGAGCAGGGGCTGGCGACCCAGATGAAGGACACCATCGTGGGCGCCGGCTGGGCGGACGAGAGCGTGCTCGCCAGCGGCGCCGGCTCGGAGGACTTCCCCGAGACCACCGTCTTCTACGTGAACGACGAGGACGAAGCGGCCGCGGCGGGGCTCGCCGGTGTCATCGGCGGCGCGAACATCGAGCAGAGCGACGCATACCCGCCCGTGGACCCGGCGACGAAGCAGCTCACCGTGGTCATCGGGCTCGATCGCACCGCTGCCGGCCAATCGCCGGCACCTACTCCCTGAGCCGCTTGCCCTCGGCTTTCCGCGTGCGTGTTTCGCGCCGGTAAACGTTTGCGATCCTGCGTGTCAACAAGTGCGGATCCGGCCGGGCGGCCGGATCGGCGGTGCATACGATGAAGCCCAGTACCGCCGGCAACAGGAGATCTCGCATGACCCAGGGCACCGTCAAGTGGTTCAACGCCGAGAAGGGATTCGGCTTCATCACCGTCCCGGACGGCCAGGACGTCTTCGTCCACTACTCGAATATCGACATGAGCGGCTTCCGCGTCCTCGAAGAGGGCCAGACGGTCGAGTTCACCGTCGGCAGCGGCCAGAAGGGTCCGCAAGCAGAGTCGGTGCGGGTGGTCTGACCCCGGACCGGCTTCGATTCGCGAAACGGGATGCCGTGAGGCATCCCGTTTCCGTGCGTTTCGGCATCCGTCACCGCGGCTTGCACTCGATAGGTGCGAGTGCCAGAATGATTTAGCACTCGTGATTGTTGAGTGCTAATACCCAAAAGCCAACGTTCCGGAGGGACGACACACACATGGCAAAGATCATCGCTTTCGACGAGGAGGCCCGCCGTGGCCTCGAGCGCGGCCTCAACATCCTGGCCGATGCCGTCAAGGTGACGCTCGGCCCGCGCGGTCGCAACGTCGTGCTTGAGAAGAAGTGGGGCGCCCCCACGATCACGAACGACGGTGTCTCCATCGCCAAGGAGATCGAGCTCGACGACCCGTACGAGAAGATCGGCGCGGAGCTCGTCAAGGAGGTCGCCAAGAAGACCGACGACGTCGCCGGTGACGGCACCACCACCGCGACCGTGCTCGCCCAGGCGCTCGTGCGCGAGGGCCTGCGCAACGTCGCGGCCGGCGCTGACCCCATCTCGCTCAAGAAGGGCATCGAGAAGGCCGTCGCCGCCATCACCGCCGAGCTTCTCTCCAGCGCCAAGGAGGTCGAGTCCAAGGAGCAGATCGCTGCGACCGCCTCGATCTCGGCCGCTGACCCCGAGATCGGCGCCCTGATCGCCGAGGCCATCGACAAGGTGGGCAAGGAAGGCGTCGTGACCGTCGAGGAGTCGCAGACCTTCGGCACCGAGCTCGAGCTCACCGAGGGGATGCGTTTCGACAAGGGTTACATCAACCCCTACTTCGTCACCGACCCGGAGCGCCAGGAGGCGGTCTTCGAGGACGCCTACATCCTCATCGCGAACCAGAAGATCTCGAACATCAAGGACCTTCTGCCGATCGTCGACAAGGTGATCCAGGACGGCAAGGAGCTCGTCATCATCGCCGAGGACGTCGAGGGCGAAGCGCTCGCGACCCTGGTGCTGAACAAGATCCGCGGCATCTTCAAGTCGGTCGCCGTCAAGGCTCCCGGCTTCGGTGACCGTCGCAAGGCGCAGCTGCAGGACATCGCGATCCTCACGGGTGGCCAGGTCATCACCGAGGAGGTCGGTCTCAAGCTCGAGAACGCCACCCTCGACCTGCTCGGCCGTGCACGCAAGGTCATCGTCACCAAGGACGAGACCACCATCGTCGAGGGTGCCGGCGACGCCGCTGCCATCGACGGTCGCGTGACCCAGATCCGTCGCGAGATCGACAACACCGACAGCGACTACGATCGCGAGAAGCTCCAGGAGCGTCTCGCCAAGCTCGCGGGCGGCGTGGCCGTCATCAAGGCGGGTGCGGCGACCGAGGTCGAGCTCAAGGAGCGCAAGCACCGCATCGAGGACGCCGTTCGCAACGCGAAGGCGGCCGTCGAGGAGGGCATCGTCCCCGGTGGTGGCGTCGCGCTGATCCAGGCCGGCAAGGTCGCGTTCGAGGGCCTCGAGCTCTCGGGCGACGAGGCGACCGGTGCGAACATCGTTCGCGTCGCGATCGAGGCACCGCTGAAGCAGATCGCCCTCAACGCGGGTCTCGAGCCCGGTGTCGTGGCGAACAAGGTGGCCGAGCTCGAGCCCGGTTTCGGTCTCAACGCCGCAACCGGCGAGTACGGCGACCTCTTCGCGCAGGGCATCATCGACCCCGCCAAGGTGACTCGTTCGGCTCTGCAGAACGCCGCGTCGATCGCCGCGCTGTTCCTCACGACCGAGGCCGTCGTCGCCGACAAGCCCGAGAAGGTCGCGGCTCCGGCCGGCGACCCGACCGGTGGCATGGACTTCTGATCCAGAAGCCGTAGCGCGACTCGCGTCAGAATGATGGGCCCCTCCTTCGGGAGGGGCCCATCGTCGTCTCAGCGGAACAGGCTGGTCGCGGCGAGCTCCGTATCGGCGTACTGACGACCGGCGGCCGCCAGAGCGGCGTTTATGCCGGCGAGCGACTCCTCGACCTGCCGCTGGGTCGCGCGCCACTGGTCGACGACGCCGTGGAACGCGATCGAGGCCGACCCCGTCCAGGTCGACTGCAGCTGGGTGAGCTGCGACATCATCGCTGCGGACTCGGCCTGCAGGCGCTCGATCGTGCCGCGGACGGTCGCCGTGCCGGCGAGGACGGCGTCGCTGTCGACGGAGAAGACGGCCATGGTGCTCCCTTCGAGGGGCGGGACGGATGCCGCGCCTCCTTCTCACGCCACGCTAGAGACGGACGAGACCGGTCCGGCCTGCCCTTTGCGGGTCGGTGGATGAGCGGCTTCGGGGCATGCGTGGGGAGGAGCCGGCGTCACTCGATCGGACGTGTGCCGGACGTGCGCTGGCGCGACATGGGCTGGGTCTGAAGGTCGAGGTGCTCGTCCGGGCTCCGGCCCTCGGCCAGGGGCAGCGAGACGCGGAAGGTGGCACCGCCGCCAGGCGTGTCCACCACGTCGACGCCGCCGTGCAGAGCCTCGACGATCGAGGCCACGATCGACAGGCCGAGGCCCGAGCCGCCGGTTTCGCGGGTGCGCGACGTGTCGGCCCGCCAGAACCGCTGGAAGATCTTGTCCTTGATCTGGTCGGGCACCCCTTCGCCGTGATCGATGACCTCGATCCAGCCCATGCGGGAGGGTACATCGACTCCCACACGCAGCTCGATGGGGGAGTCCGCCGCTGTGAAGCGCCGTGCGTTTCCGAGAAGATTCGTCACGACCTGCCGGATGCGATTCTCGTCACCGAGCACAATCGGCGGCAGCGGATGGCTCGTCTCGACCGCATCCGCGGAGGGAAGCGCCGAGGACTGATCCTGCGGGTCCGAGCCGTCCACGTCGGAGGCCGGAAGAGGCTTGGGGCGCCGCCGCAGCAGAGACCGTCCCGTCGCCCGGGAGATGGCGGTGGTCCCGGTGCGTCGCTTGGGCTCCTTCTCCGTCGACTCGGCACGGACGACCGGGACGAGGGCTTCGTCCGTCGTGTCGATGACGGCGACCGGACGCAGTGGCGATGTCGCGCGGACGTCCATCGCGGCGTCCCTCGCGACCGGGCGCAGATCGACCGGGCCGATCACGACATCCCGGCGCTCGTCGAGTCGTGCGAGCGCGAGAAGGTCCTCGACCAGCAGCCCCATGCGGATCGCCTCCTTCTCGATGCGGTCCATCGACTGCGAGATGTCCTCCTCGCCGCGGACGGCCCCCATGCGGTACAGCTCCGCGTAGCCGCGGACGGTGACCAGCGGGGTTCGCAGTTCGTGGCTCGCATCACCGATGAAGCGGCGCATCTGGCGCACGGTCGAATCACGCTGCGAGATGGCGGCGTCCACGCGGTCGAGCATGGCGTTGATCGCCGTCTTGAGGCGCCCGACCTCGGTCGTGGTCGGCTCGATATCGGTCATGCGCTGGCTGAAGTCGCCCTTGGCGATGGCGTCCGCAGTCGACTCCACCTGTCCCAGGCTGCGGAAGGTCAGCGTCACCAGGAACCGGGTGGCGACGGCGCCGGCGACGAGGATGAGGAGGGCGAGGATCGAGTAGATGCCGACGTAGTTCGCGATCGTCCGGTTCACGGTCGACAGCGGCGCCGCCACCAGCTGGGGGTAGAGAATGCTCGCGCCTTCGTACTGCTGATTCGACGCGGTGGCCAGGAATGTCACCTCGCCGTCCGCGGAGGTCAGCTCGGTGATCTGCAGCTCCTGGGTCTGCGCGGTCTGCAGCGTGAGCACCTCGGGAACGACGGGTGCCGGACCTCCGCGTCCACCGACCACGGCGAGCAGATTGCTCTCGTGCAGCTCGGGATCGTGGATCGGGTCGTAGACCGCGACGAAGTAGTCGACGGCGGGCGCGTCTTCCTTCTCTCGAACGTTCAGCTCGCCGTCGCGCACGGTGAAGTCCAGCAACGGGGCGCCGGCTTCACTGCGAGCAAGCGCCACGATCTGAGTCTCGACGCCGTCGATGAGCGAGTTGCGAAGGAACACGGCGGTGCCGAACCCGGCTACGATCAGCCCGACCGCGAGAAGCGCGACGATGACCCCGGTGACCTTCGCGCGCAGGCTCGTGCCGCGCCACCACCGGGTGACCGCATCGGGCTTGTGCGCCAGTTCGCCCCCCTCGTACGCCGCCGGGTCAGGCGGTCTTGCCGGCCTTCAGCATGTAGCCGAAGCCGCGCTTGGTCTGGATGAGCGGCTCGGTCGAGTGCGGATCGATCTTGCGCCGCAGGTAGGAGATGTAGCTCTCCACGATGCCGGCGTCGCCGTTGAAGTCGTACTCCCACACATGGTCGAGGATCTGCGCCTTCGACAGCACCCGGTTCGGGTTGAGCATGAGGTAGCGGAGCAGCTTGAACTCGGTCGGGCTCAGGTCGATCGAAGCCTCGCCCACCTGCACGTCGTGCGTGTCCTGGTCCATCGTCAGCTCGCCCGCACGGATCACGGACTCCTCGTCGGCCTGCATGGTGCGGCGGAGGATCGCCTGGATGCGCGCGACGATCTCATCGAGGCTGAAGGGCTTGGTGACGTAGTCGTCACCGCCGGCGTTGAGTCCCGTGATCTTGTCCTCGGTCTCGTCCTTGGCGGTGAGGAACAGGATCGGCGCGGTGTAGCCGGCGCCTCGCAGGCGTTTGGTCACGCTGAACCCGTTCATGTCGGGAAGCATGACGTCGAGGATGATGAGGTCCGGCTCCTCCTCCAGGACGGCTGAGATGGTCTGGGCACCGTTGGAGACGGCCCGGACCTGGTATCCCGCGAATCGCAGGCTGGTGATCAGCAGATCGCGGATGTTCGGTTCGTCGTCCACGACGAGAATGCGCGGTGCGGTCATGCCCTCATTATGTCGGCGGATCCGATGCGATGTCTGGATATCCGTCGGTTCGCCGGTGATGGGCGACTCAGGCCATCAGGCAGCCGCGCACGGCGACGTCGACGCTCGTCCGCACGGGCGCGCGCGGGTCGACGCTCAGACGGTGCAGGATGATGCCGTCGCCGAATGCCATGAACGCGTGCAGCGCAACGTCCGGGTGCGCGGCGCCGAGCGTGACGAGCAGGCTCCTGGCCCAGGCCGCGATGCCTTCGCGCTGCGCGCGGAGCGGCGCGAAGAGCTCCGGGTCGGAGGCCGCCTCCAGAAAGAGGGCATACCGGGCCCGGGTCCTCACGGCGTGCGGTCCGGTGAGCAGCTCGATCACGGAGCTGAAGACATCGATGAAGCCGTCGAGGTCGTCGAATCGCCGTTCGAGAACGCCACCGAGGTCGCGGGTCTCATGTTCGGCGATCCATGACGACACGCCTGCTGTCAGTGCGGCGCGTGTGCGGAAGTGATTCGATGTCGAGCCGCGAGGGAGGCCGGCTTCGGCATCCACCCGTACATGCGTCAGCGCGCGGATGCCCTGCGTCCCCACCAGCTGGACCGCCGCGTCGAGGGCTCGTTCCCGGGTGCTCGTCATCTTCCCGACCCTAGATCTCCGCTGATACTACGAATGTAGTGACACGCTACTACGAACGTAGTATTCTCGTGTCATGACCGACATCACCGGCATCCGCTCGCGGACGGTCACCGCCAACGGACTGCGCATGCATGTGACCCGGGCCGGTTCGGGAGCGCCGGTGCTGATGCTTCACGGCTTCCCGGAGAGTTCTCGGGAATGGGCGAAGGTCATGCGCTTGCTGTCCGACCGAGCTCATCTGATCGCGCCCGACCTCCGCGGAGCGGGTGACACCGAAGCGCCCGACTCCGGATACGACTCGGCCACCGTCGTCGGCGACATCATCGCGCTCCTGGATGAACTGCAACTCGATCGCGTCGACGTGGTGGCCCATGACTGGGGCGCCCTCGTCGGCTTCGACCTCTGTCTGGATCACCCCGACCGCGTCCGCCGGTACGTTTCGATCGCGGTGCCGGCGCCGTACCTGCGGATGAATCGGGCGCTCGCCATCGGCCTGCTCAGGGCCATGCCCCACCTGTGGTTCCAGTGGGTCGTCGCTGCGCCCGGCCTCGGGCCGCGCCTCCTTTCTCGAGGGCGCCAGCGGCTGGCACATTTCATCATCCATGCCTACGAGGTCTCGCCGAAGGACGATGCCGACGTGGCGGCCTACCTCTCCGCGCTTCGCGAGCCCGCTCGTGCACGGGCGGCGTCGAGGCTCTACCGCGCCCTCATCCTCCCCGGTTTCATGAAGGTGGTGAGAGGCGCGTACAAGGGGCGCGTCCTCCGCACTCCCACGCTCGTTCTCTTCGGAGCAGACGATGCGCTGCTGCCGAGGGACGCGCTCGAGGTCAGCCGCGAGGACGCGCCGAATACGACGGTGGGATTCGTTCCCGGTGGAGCGCATTACCTCGTCGACGACAATCCGGACGAGGTCGCCCGACGCATCGCGGAATTCCTCTTCACCGAGGCGTGATCCGGCTCGGCGTCACGCATCCCGCCGACCAGTCGTTCGTGCTCCGTCGCCCCGGCGGTCAGGCTCTCGCCGGGCCGAGCGACGACGTCTCGACCGTGAACCGGTGCTGTCGCAGGCGTTCGGCGAGCGCGTCGCCCATGGCCACCATCGGTGTGAGCACGCCCGCGCGCTCGGGAAGATCGTCGAACGCCAGGCTCAAGGCGGACTGCCCGAGCATCACGGCGGTGCCGCGGTAACCCGGGTCGTAGGGCGCCGCGAACCGGGTGCGCACCGGCGCCCCGGTCACTGGATACACATCGACGTCGATCGCGAATCGACCGGCGTTCATCGTCTTCTCCGAGGGCCCTTCGCCCGGCGCAGGCAGAGCACGATCGAGGAGCGCCCGAGTCGGAGGGAACAGCAGCCCGGCGACGAGCGCGTCACTCGCCGTCGCGACGCCGGCGGCCTGAAGTCTGCCCCGCAGGCCGCTCTTCGTGTCGACCACCTCGCGGTACCGCATCAGCTGTCCGTAGCTCCAGCCGGTGAGAAAGCTCGACCGCTGCACGATCTGCTGGTTGTATCCGGCCATGACGAAAGGCGCCTGCCACCTGCCGCTGCTGTCTTGACGAAGTCCCCGCGGTCGGCTGCTGCGCGGGAGCCGCACAGAAGGTCCGCCGGTGAGCGAGAAGGGGTCTGCCATCGTCTTTCGCAAGGAGGGGTCCGACTGAGCCGCCGCGAGCTGCT
This sequence comes from Microbacterium yannicii PS01, assembly GCF_000304335.1. Lineage (GTDB taxonomy): Bacteria > Actinomycetota > Actinomycetes > Actinomycetales > Microbacteriaceae > Microbacterium > Microbacterium yannicii_A. The sequence goes on from NZ_CAJF01000010.1 coordinate 38,526, forward strand.
GCCGCAGGGAGTCGACCGTCCCCCCGCTGATCCCGCCGCGGAGCGAGCGCACCTGCACCGTCGCCTCCACGAGTGGCACTGCTCCCGCTGCGGCATGGGCGAGGCCCACGCCCAGGTCCGATGGCACGGAGTCGAACCCGCACGAGTGGACGATACGGGCACCGGTGCCCTGGGCGAGCTCGTGTGCGCGCTCGATGCTGCGCGCGACGAAGACGCTCTCGCCCGAGAGGTCGGCGTACGACGTCCCGGCTGCGGCACACGCCTCGACGACAGGGAGGCCGTGACGGAGATAGGGGCCGACCGTCGTGGCGACGACGGCGGTCGATTCGGCGAGGCGGCGGACAGCGCCGCCGTCTGTCACGTCCACCTCGACGGTGGGCCAGGCGACCCCCAGGTGGTTCCGCAGCTGCTCCAGGCGCTCGGTGGAGCGCCCTGCGATCGCGATGCGTGCACCGTCCGGTGCCGCGTCGGCCATATGTTCGGCGGTCAGGCGACCGACGAAGCCGGTCGCCCCGAGGAGTACGACGTCGAAGGTCCTGTCGGAGGGTGCCATGAGCGCGAGCCTACGCACGCACCGCCCGTCCGACCCGGGGCTTGACGTCAGGCCGCGAGCGAGTGGGCGTCGAGGATCGTGTAGGCGTAACCCTGTTCGGCGAGGAAGCGCTGCCGGTTCTGCGCGAAGTCCTGGTCGACCGTGTCGCGCGCGATGAGGGTGTAGAAGCTGGCGGTGTTGCCCGACTTCTTCGGGCGCAGCAGGCGTCCGAGCCGCTGGGCTTCCTCCTGGCGCGAACCGAACGATCCCGACACCTGGATGGCGACGGATGCCTCGGGCAGGTCGATCGAGAAGTTCGCGACCTTCGACACCACGAGCACCGAGATCTCGCCCACGCGGAACGCCTGGTAGAGCTCCTCGCGCTCGTCGACCGGGGTCTGGCCGGTGATCTTCGGTGCGTTCAGCGCATCGGCGAGCACGTCGATCTGGTCGAGGTACTGGCCGATGATGAGGATGCGCTCGCCCTCGTGCCGCTCGACCAGCTGCCGCACGACGCCGATCTTCGCGGGCGCCGTGGCGGCGAGCCGGTAGCGCTCGTCGTCGGCGGCCGCCGCGTACTCGAGCCGATCGCCGGCGGGAAGATCCACCCGCACCTCGTAGCAGACGGCGGGGGAGATGAAGCCCTGCGCTTCGATCTCCTTCCACGGCGCGTCGAACCGCTTGGGACCGATCAGGCTGAACACGTCGCCCTCGCGACCGTCCTCGCGTACGAGGGTCGCCGTGAGCCCGAGGCGCCGGCGGGCCTGCAGGTCGGCGGTGAGCTTGAAGACCGGCGCGGGCAGCAGGTGGACCTCGTCGTAGACGATCAGTCCCCAGTCGAGGGCGTCCAGCAGCGCGAGGTGGGCGTACTCGCCTTTTCGCTTCGCGGTGAGGATCTGGTACGTCGCGATGGTGACCGGCTTGATCTCCTTGGCCTGACCGGAGTACTCGCCGATCTCCTCGGGAGTCAGCGACGTGCGGCGCAGCAGCTCGTCGCGCCACTGCCGCGCGCTCACGGTGTTGGTCACGAGGATGAGTGTCGTGGTCTTCGTCTCGGCCATGGCGGCCGCGCCCACGAGCGTCTTGCCGGCGCCGCACGGCAGTACCACGACGCCCGAGCCGCCCTCGGTGAAGATGTCGACGGCCTGTCGCTGGTAGGGGCGCAGCGTCCACTCCGCACCCTCGCCCTCTTCGGCGAGGTCGATGGGGTGGGGGGTGCCGGGCGTGTAGCCGGCGAGGTCTTCGGCGGGCCAGCCGATCTTCAGCAGCTCCTGCTTGATCTGACCGCGCGCCCACGCATCGATGACGTACGTGTCAGGGGAGGGGTGGCCGATGAGGAGTGGCTGGATCCGCTTGTTCTTCGACACCTCGGCCAGCACCGCGGCATCCGTCGACCGCAGGATCAGCTCGCCCTCTCCGCCGTCCTCGACGCGGTTGCGATCGATGACGAGCCGCCCGTAGCGGCCGACGGTCTCGGCGATGTCGATGGAGACCGAGGGCGGCACCGGAAAACGCGACCAGCGCTCAAGGGTGGCGAGCATGTCGGCGGCGTCGTGCCCGGCGGCGCGGGCGTTCCAGAGACCGAGCCGCGTGACGCGGTAGGTGTGGATGTGCTCGGGAGCACGTTCCAGCTCGGCGAAGATCGCCAGCTCGTGCCGCGCGCTCTCCGCGTCGGGGTGCGCGACTTCGAGCAGCACAGTGCGATCGCTCTGAACGATGAGGGGGCCGTCAGCCATAACGGGCAATTCTACCGGGGCTCGAAGGCGGCCGGATCGTGCCGGTGGCAATCCGCCGATCGCAGCGCCGCTTCTTACAGCGCGCGCACGCTCACGATGCTCGACACGGGAAGAGTGCGTTCGATGTCGGCGGCGCGGTCGCGACCCCGCAGCCTGCCACCGCCGAGCCCGGCGGCCTCGAGGGTCAACGCGCGCTCCGAGCCGTCCGGCATTCGCACGACGACCTGGATCTCGGCCCGCGCACGGACCGCCTGCTCGAGCTCGCGCTCGAGCCACCCCGCCTCGCCGTCGGTGCCGTGACCGCCGCGGAGAGTCGCGATCAGTCGCGCGTACGTCTGTGCGGGTGCGCCGGTGGCGGCGGTCGGCGCGAGGGTCACCCGCCGATGAACCGACTCGGCGGCGCCCGAGTCGTCGACCGCCACGACGGGGTAGCGCGCGTCGGCCAGGGTCCAGTAGACGGCGTCGCGGGCGACTCGCGACGTCAGCCCTCCCTCGGCGGGAAGCAGACCGAGCGGGCGAAGCGACTGGTCGACGGCGATCGTCTCGAGCAGGGAGGGATCGGGGCTCTCGACAAGGGTGCGGCCGGCGGCTTCATCGGCGCGTACGCGCACCAGGCCGTGGCGGGCGGCCGTGCTCTCGATCAGGTACTGAAGAGGCTGCGGGATGCCGGTGAGCGAGAGTCCTGCGAGGAACTCGCGCACCGAGTCCGCCGTCTCGCCTTCGGTCATGCCCGCGCCCAGCGACGCCGCGGTGAATCGGTACGTCGAGGCTTGGGCGCGCGATTCCCGGAGGGCGATCGAGCGGAGCCGCAGGTCGAGGGAGGGTGCCAGCGGTCCCGGGGCGATCGCGGTGAGGTCGGCCTGCAGGTAGACGCGGTCGATCTCGGCGGGCAGGTGCTCGGCGATCGCCGCGGCATCGGCCGGAGCGCCCGAGCGGAGGGACGCCGTCCACGGGAACTCCTCGCCGCCCTGGCCGATCAGACCCCAGCGCGCCGCGATCCGCCGCAGCCCGGCAGCACGATCCGGCCAGTCGGGGTCGAGAGGATAGGCGTCCGGCCACACGACCGACGGGATGATGCCGCCCTCGGGGGTGCGCAGTCCAGGGGGCAGGTGCGAGCGGAAGCCATCGGCGATCTGCGCCCACCGCTGCGGGGTCGGCGTCTGGAGCCACTCCTGGCCGGCGTCGGTCACCGCCCACTCGCGATCGCGGGCGTCTGCCAGACGCGCGGCCTCGGCCGAGGCGAGCAGATCGTCGAGGTCTTCCGGCGCCGCGATGGCCCCGGCATCCGTCAATCGCCGACGATCGGCGGCGCTCACGGTTCCCGATCCGGTGCGGCCGAGGGGCGCGTGCAGGCAGGCGAGCAGGACGTCGGCTAAGGAGCCGGCCGTGTTGAACGCCCGCTCGGCGGCCGCAGCGACCGCCTGGGGGTCGGCGGGTGCGTGCTCGTGCGGATGGTCCGCCGGCACGAACGCCTCCGGCCTCGCCGCTGCGGCCGCATCGAGACGCTCGCGGACTGCTCCGAACGGACGGCCGGAGTCGTCGACCAAGGCGAGCTGTGCCGCGGTGCCGTCGGGAGCGGCGGCGCCTGTCGCGAGTGCGATCAGTTCCCCCCGCGCGAGGCGGGTGAGGGCCCGGTCCACCGATGACGGCTCGAGCAGCCCTTCAGCGGCGTCGAAGAGGTCGTGCCACCCGCTGGAAGCCGACACCCCTCGGGAGGCCAGCGCGGCTGCGAGCGCGACGTCGTCGCGAGCTGCGAGCCACGTCGCGAGAGCGCGCGCGTCGGAGGCCAACCGGTCAGCCCCCTCGGTTCGCCCGCGCCCTTCGCACGAAGCTCATGATGAGAACGGCCAGGAGCAGCGCGAACGCCACGATCGGCGCGATGTACACCAGGACGCCGACGAGGGGCCAGATGCCGGATCTCATGTCCGCGTCCGCGGCAGAGGCGATCATGATCGCGAAGAAGCTCACGATCGAGAGCACGAGCAGGCCGAGCGACATGAACGCAAGAATGCGGTCGATGCGGCGGACGGGAAGGTCCTCGCCGGGAGACTTGGTGCTCATCGGGCTCAGCCTACCGGCTGAGTGCTCCCTCTCGAACGGGCGCGCGGCGAGGCGAGACGCCGCGTGCGACTTCATGGGCCGGTGCCGGATGCCGAGCCGGTAGGCTGGAGGAGTGGGAATCACCCACGTTCGTCATGCAGTTTTTCCGCCCGCGCCCGTTCGCGAGCGCCGTCATCAGCGAGGTTCGGATGCCCACCGGCAAGGTCAGGTTCTACGACGAGGAGAAGGGGTTCGGCTTCATCGCGTCCGATGACGGCCAGGACGTCTTCCTGCACGCCACCGCCCTTCCCGCCGGCACACCTGCGCCCAAGCCGGGTGCACGGCTCGAGTTCGGCGTCGCAGACGGCAAGCGCGGCCCGCAGGCTCTCTCGGTGCGTGTGCTCGAGGCGCCGGTGAGCCTGGCGAAGAAGTCGCGCAAGCCCGCCGACGACATGGCGATCATCATCGAGGACCTCGTCAAGCTGCTCGACAGCATCGGCGGAGACCTGCGCCGTGGCCGGTACCCGAGTGGCGCTCACGCCAAGAAGGTCTCGGCCGTTCTGCGCAAGGTGGCCGATGAGCTCGACGCCTGAGCCGGCCGAGAGTGCCGCCGACGCCGCTCCCGCCGAGTTCGAAGCTCCTGATTTCGGAGCCGCTGATCTGAGCGCCTCGGACTCCGAGCCGACGGTGACGGATGCCGCGGCTGCCGCCGATTCCACGCCCGAGACGCCTCGAGCGGAGTCTGACGCCGAGCCCGAGGCGACGGATTCCGCCGCTTCCGCAGACGCCGGCTCGATCGAGACCGACGCCGACGCCGACCCCGAGGCATCCGCGGCTCCTGATGAGACCGACGTGATCGACGAAGACTTTGTCGAGGCGACTCCGGTCGAGCCCGACCCGGCTCTGCTGGAGTCGCGCGACCTCGCCCTCGCGGCGCTGCACGAGATCACCCCCACGTGGACGGTCGGTGATCCCGCCGACTACCGCGTCGAGCGCGACGGCGTCGTGTCGCTGCGCTTCGCGAACCGCCTGCCCGGCTACCCGGGCTGGCTCTGGACGGTCAGCCTCGCTCGCGTCGAGGGCGCCGAGCCGACCGTGCTCGAAGTCGAGCTGCTTCCCGCAGACGGCGCGCTGCTCGCGCCGGACTGGGTGCCGTGGGCAGAGCGCCTCGCCGACTATCACGCGGCGCAGGCGGCGCTCGCCGAAGCGGCGCACTTGGCCGGCGAAGAGGCGGCCGACCAGGACGTCGACGACGAGGACGATGAGGATCTCGACGACGTCGACGACCTCGACGCCGCGGACTTCGACCAGGACGGGTCGCGCATCCTGCACGCTGGCGATGTCGACGGTGTCGACATCGACGAGCTCGCCGATGACGACGCGGAGGACGACTTCGACGACTCGGACGTCGACGACTCCGACGAGGACGACTCCGACGATGACTCTGATGACGATTCCGACGACGAGGACTTCGACGACGACGACGATTCCGACGACGAGGACTCCGACGACGACGATTCGGACGACGAGGACGACGAGGACTCCGACGACGAGGACGACGAGGACTCCGAAGACGGCGGCTCGGATGAGGACGACGACGACCGCGATGAGGACGATGACGACTCGGACGATGACGACGAGGACCGTTCGGGCGCCTAGTTCATGACTTCTCGCCAGGGCGGACCGGCATCGAGTCGCGCTCTACATCGCTCTCGCGCCATCTGACCTCGACGGGACCGAGGCAGGCCGTAACCCGCTGCGACGAGGATCACTCTGTGTGTGAGCCGCTCGCTGATGGCGCCGGTGCCCTCGCCCTTGCGTGAGCGCCGGCGTGCCTCTCAGCCGAGGCGCTCGACGGTGTAGTCGATGCAGCGGATGAGCTGCCGCACGTCGTCCGGGTCGATGGAGACGAACGTCGCGATGCGCAGCTGGTTGCGGCCGAGCTTGCGGTACGGCTCGGTGTCGACGATGCCGTTGGCGCGCAGGCTCTTGGCGACAGCTGCGGCATCCACCGCATCGTCGAAGTCGATGGTCACGACGACGCGGGAGCGGTCCGCAGGGTCGGCGACGAACGGCGTGGCGAAGGCGGATGCCTCGGCCCACCTGTACAGCTGCTGCGACGACTCGCGGGTGCGGGCGTCCGCCCACTGCAGGCCGCCGTTGCCGTTGATCCAGGTGAGCTGCTCGTTGAGCAGGAACAGCGTCGCGAGGGCAGGCGTGTTGAGCGTCTGCCTCAGGCGGGAGTTGTCGAGCGCCTGCTTCAGGCTCAGGAACTCGGGGATGTAACGCCCCGACGCGGCGATGCGCTCGATGCGCTCGATCGCCGCCGGCGAGACCAGCGCGAACCACAGGCCGCCGTCCGAGCCGAGGTTCTTCTGCGGGGCGAAGTAGTACACGTCCGCCTCTCGAGCCGAGAAGTCGATGCCGCCCGCGGCGCTCGTGGCGTCGATCACGGTGAGGGCTCCCTCGTCTCCGTGCACCCGCTGCACAGGGGCGGAGACGCCGGTCGAGGTCTCGTTGTGCGGCCAGGCGTACACGTCGACGCCCGCCGTCGCCTCGGGAGAGGTTCCCGTCCCGGCGGGCACCTCTCGGACATCGGGGGCTTCGAGCCAGGGAGCCTTCGCCGCCTTGGCGAACTTGCCGCCGAACTCGCCGAAGACGAGGTGCTGGCTGCGCTTCTCGATCAGGCCGAATGCCGCCGCATCCCAGAAAGCGGTGGAGCCGCCGTTGCCGAGGATGACCTCGTAGCCCTCGGGGAGGCGGAACAGGTCGCCGAGTCCGGCGCGCACGTGGCCGACGAGGTCCTTGACCGGAGCCTGCCGGTGCGACGTGCCCATCAGTGCCGCTCCGCGGCTCGCGAGCGCCTCGAGGTGGGCCGGGATGATCTTGGCCGGGCCGCACCCGAACCGACCGTCGGCGGGGAGGATCTCGCGGGGCAGGATGACGGAGGGCGGCGCGATGTGGGACATGCGTCGATTCTAGAGAGCGGGCGTGGCCACCCTTCGCGCGTGACGTGCCGTGACGCCCGGCATCCGCTCTCGTCCTCTCTTCGGTGCCGGCGGCTCGGTGGGCGTGCCCGTCAACAGGTCAACCGGCGCTCCGCAGGAGGGATATGCGCGCGAACCTCCTGCGAAAGGCTGGTGGACCTGTTGCCGCGCGGACGGGGGAGCGAACAGGCGGTCTCCGCTGTCGCCATCCGTTTCCCCTCATCCACACCCCGCCCGCCCTTCAACAGGTCAACCGGGGTTCGACAGGAGGAATGTGCGCGCGAACCTCCTGCGGAAGGCTGGTTGACCTGTCGGGCGCAGGTTCCTCTACAGCCGCTACGCCACGCGCGTTGTCCACCGATAAGGGTTCCGCGGTCCGGCACAGCCCGCGCGCATCCCACGATTGCTGCGTGCAGGATCTGATGAAGGCAGTCGGGGCCGCGGGCGGCATCGTGCGAGTATCCGTGCTGGTCGACGCCGGGGTCGGCCGACGCGCGATCTCGCAGGCCGTGGCGCGCGGATGGCTCACCATCCCGAAGCGTGGATGGGTCGCCGACAAGGCCGCCGATCCCTCTCTCGTCGCCGCCGCGCGGGCCGGGGTCGTGCTGACCTGCATCACCCAGGCGAAGCGACTCGGACTGTGGGTGCTCCAAGAGGACCGTCCGCATGTCGGCGCGGCGTCGTCCGCCTCGCGGCTGGCGCTGCCCGATGTCAGAGTGCACTGGAGTCTGCCGGTCGTGCCGTGGGCTCCCGGCACGCTGGAGGACGGCATCCTGAACACGCTCCTCCTGGTGGCGAGCTGTCAGCCGTACGAATGCGCGCTCGCCGTCTGGGAGTCGGCGCTCAACCGTGGACTCGTCGCCAAGGAGGAGCTGGCACGACTCCCGTTGCGGCCTCGTGCTCGACGCCTGCTGGGCGACGCCTCGCCCTTCTCGGACTCGGGTCTCGAGACGATCGTCATCGTGCGCTTGAGGTGGTTGCGGGTCCCGATCCAGCCGCAGATCTGGATCACTGGGCACCGCGTGGACTTCCTGATCGGCGACCGGCTCGTGCTGCAGGTGGATGGCGGACATCACGTCGGGCTGCAGCGGGCGGAGGATGTCGCGCACGACGCGGCGTTGACCCTGCTGGGCTATCACGTGATCCGGGTCACCTACGTCCAGGTGGTGGAGCGTTGGCACGAGGTGCAGGACCTCATCACGCGAGCCATCGCGCAAGGGCTGCATCGTGCGGCATGAACTGGAGGTTCAGCAGGTCAACCGCGGTTCCACAGGAGGATGCCGCGGCCGAACCTCCTGCGAAAGGCTGGTTGTCCTGTCGAGCAGCCGTCCGAACCGCGGGCCGCACACCCCAAGGCCCTTGCCCCGCACACCGCGCGCCGCCTGGGGGTCAGTGGCGGAAGATAGGCTGTCCTTACCCTTCCGAGCATCGAGGACACCGCGACATGACAGACCTGATCGACACCACCGAGATGTACCTGCGCACGATCCTCGAGCTCGAGGAGGAGAACATCGTGCCGCTGCGGGCTCGCATCTCGGAGCGCCTGGGCCACTCCGGTCCGACGGTGTCGCAGACGATCGGGCGCATGGAGCGCGACGGGCTCGTGGTGGTGTCAGAGGACCGCACGCTCGAACTGACCGATGCCGGGCGTCAGAAGGCCGTCGACGTGATGCGCAAGCACCGTCTCGCCGAGCGGCTCCTCTCCGATGTCATCGGCCTGGACTGGGCGTACGTGCACGAGGAGGCGTGCCGCTGGGAGCACGTCATGAGCGAGCAGGTCGAGCGCCGCCTCGTCGAGCTGCTCGGCCACCCCACCGAGTCGCCGTACGGCAACCCGATCCCCGGGCTCGATCAGCTCGGCGATCTGCCGGCGAACAACTTCGAGCAGGGCGTGGTGGGCCTCGTCCGCCGCCTCAACGACGCGGGCGAGCCGATCACCGGCACTGTCCGCCGCCTCGCCGAGCCGGCCCAGGTCGACCCCGAGCTGCTCCAGCAGCTGAAGGGTGCAGGCGTCATCCCGGGCGCGACCGGAGACTACCGCTACAACGAGGGCTACGTGCTCGTGCAGATGCACGGGAACGACGAAGGGCTGGAGCTTCCGGTCGAGGTCGCGTCGCACATCTTCCTCGTCGACGAACTGCGCTGACGATTGCGGATTCCTCGGCGCTCAGCATCCGTCACCGTCTCGTCCAGGGGACTGCCAGGCGCCCAGCGTGACATATTCGTTACCTTCGGGTAGCCTCGGAAAGTCCACCAGGCGAGAAGCTCGCCGACCGGACCCCGTGTGAATTGCCTCTCCGGCTCGTCGTTCACGCGGTGAAGCCCGCATATCGTGCCCCGAACATCGAGTGCTGACGAGCCAGGCGCCCTCGGCGCAGAGGCGCCGGAGGACAAAAGTTTGGCTGAAGAGATCGAGTCGCCCGCGAACGAGCAGGACGTCACCCGTCTTTCCCGTCGCACGCGACACCGGGAAACCGCAGCGCGCCGCCCCCGAGCCGCTGCACCCGCGAAGACCGCACCCGCCACGACGACCGCCCGATCGGCGTCGTCGCCGGTCAAGGCCCCGAACCGCGCGATCAAGCCGTTGCGCAGCCTGGTGATCCTGAGCATGGTCGGCGGACTCGTCGCCACGGTCGCGATTCCGGCGTTCGCCGCGGCGCGCCCCACCGACGAAGCCGTCACCATCCAGCAGATGGCGGCCGACGACGCTCAGTCGTTCGTCGCCGCATCCGACGCGAACGCCACGCAGCTGTCGCGTGAGAGCTACTCGGCCACGACCGCCGAGGAGATCGAGAAGAAGAAGGCAGCCGAAGCCGCTGCTGAGCGGGCCCGCCTCGCGGCGCAGGCCGCAGCCGCGTCGGCATCGCGCCCCGGCATCAAGGTCGACCTCAGCATGGTCGCTCCCGGAACCGGTGCGGTGCGGTGGCCTCTGACGAACTTCACCATGGGTGAGGGATTCGGCACACGCGGCGGCGCCCACATGGGCATCGACATGCTCGCCTCCGGCGGAACGCCGATCTATGCCGCCGCCGCCGGTGTCGTGAAGGTGTCGCAGGAGAGTTACGGCGGCTACGGTGTCGCGGTCACGATCGACCACGTCATCAACGGTCAGCGCGTCGGCACCCTGTACGGCCACATGACCTACGGCAGCCGTCAGGTCGTCCCGGGCCAGACGGTCGAGGCGGGTCAGATCATCGGTCTCGTCGGCAGCACCGGCCGCTCGACCGCCAACCACCTGCATTTCGAGACGTACCTCAACGGCTCCAACATCGACCCGCTCGCCTGGCTGCAGCAGAACGCCGGCTGACGAGGCGCACAGTCACAGCAGAACGGATGCCGCAGCCCATCGGGTGGTGGGCCCACGCGCCCCGAGGCTCCGCGCAGCGCGCCAGCGCTGTGTGGAGAGGGCGTGGGGAGCATCCGTTCGCTGGCGCGCAACGCGCCGTTCACGATCGTTTCGGCCTTCTTCGTTGCACCGTGGGTTACCCTGAATCTCGACGCTGAGAGAAGCGGAGGGAGCTGATGGACTGCCAACCACGCATCCGAACCATGGATGCGCTTGGACGACTCGTCCTTCGGCATTGCACGAACGGATGCCGCGGCTCTGCCGTGGCGCCCAGGCGCTGTCTGTAGACAGCGCCTTTTTTCATACCCCTGCGCGCCTCGAATCGTCGAAGTCGAATCACCGGGAAGCCGTCCCGGCCGTTCGAGAGGATGATCAATGCGCACTCTGGTGCTGAATGCGGGCTATGAGCCGCTCGCCGTCGTGTCGTTCAAGCGGGCCCTTGTGCTCGTGATGAACGAGAAGGCCACTGTGATCGAGCACACCGAGACGGAACCGGTGTGGGGCACGAGACGCGCGTATGAGCGCCCGGCGGTGATCATCCTGACGCGGTATGTGCGCGTTCCGGGAGGCCGCCGCGTGCCGGTGACGCGGCGTGGCGTGCTGCGTCGCGACAATCACCGCTGCGCGTACTGCGGAAAGGCCGCCTCGACGATCGACCACGTGCTGCCACGCTCGCGCGGGGGAGCGGACTCGTGGGAGAACCTCGTGGCCTGCTGCCTGCGCTGCAACAACATGAAAGGCGACCGCACGCCGCAGGAGATGCAGTGGGAGCTGCGCTTCACCCCGCACCCGCCGCGCGGGGGGCAGTGGACGGTGCGCGGCACCGAGCGCACCGACCCGCGGTGGGAGCCGTATCTCGCGCTGGCGGCCTGATCGCTCCGCTCCACGACCCCCGTTCAAGACGCCTGGCCGCTGCCGGCTGCTTCAGGCCTCCGCCTCCGTCGTCACTTCCCGCGCGGTGTCGGACGGCGCCTTCTCGGCGCGGCTGAGCAGGATGAACGGCACGGCGACCGCCGAGATCACACCGCTCCAGATCATCGAGGCGCCGTAACCGCCGACATCCGCGACGCGTCCCAGCACCGGCTGGAAGACGACCCCGCCTCCTGAGCCCATGAGCGAGTCGAACGAGAGCACGGTTGCGCGCTGCTTCGACGGGATCATGTCATTGAGGTACGCGCGGTGGACGGGGTCATCGATCGCCGAGCAGATGCCCCACAGGGCTACCAGCGCGAGGGCGAACCAGAAATCGCGCACCAGCCCGAGACCGATCAGGACGGCCGCACTCGAGATGGCGGCCAGCAGGATCGCCGATGTGCGGCGACGGAAGAGTCTGCGCACCCAGGGCGCGAGGGCACCGCCGAGAATCGACGCACCCGACAGCAGTGCGGCCGCCAGACCTGCGATGGAGTATGCCGTCTCGTCGCCCCACAGCTCCAGCAGATAGGGCTGCAGGGCGTAGAACACGTAGATTCCCACGCCCGCCGTGAAGGGGCTGGTGAGCATGAGCCAGCGCACCGGTCGATTGCCGAGGCCGTAGCGGATGGATGCGCGGAAGACGGTGCGTGTCGCCTGCAGCGGTTTCTGCTGGCGGTCCGGCGTGAACCCGAGGTCGCGCATCAGCAGGAGTGCGACGACGAACATCACCAGCAGGATGCCGCCCCGAATCAGGAAGGGAACGCCGAGATCCGTCAGCTGGGCGATGACGCCGCCGAGTACCGACCCCGAGAGCATCGCGATGCCGCCGACGATCTGAGCCCGCCCGAACACCGTCTCGAGGCTGCCTCGGTAGCCGGTCGCCTTCAACGCGTCGACGAGCCAGGCATCCACGGCGCCCGAGAAGAACGTGAACCCGAGGCCGAGAAGCACCGACACGACGGCCCAGGCCCAGAACGGCGATTCCCACACCCAGAGCAGCCAGTACAGAACGGTCGTCGCCGCCAGCGTCACCGTGCCGAGCAGGTACGACGCGCGCCGCCCGACGGTATCAGCCACCACGCCCGTCGGGATCTCGAAGATCAGCATGCCGGCGGTGAAGAACGCATTCGCCGCGAACGCCTCGAGATTCGAAAGGCCGGCGTCCAGCAGGAACAGCGTGTTGATGCCCCAGATGAACGACGCGGCGAGCGTGTTGCCGAGCATCAGCGTGTAGTAGGTGCCCTGCACGCGGCGCGGCGTGGGCAGCGCGGGCGCGGGCTTGGGGGTGGCGATGGCGGCTCCGTCTCTTCCATGAGATCGTCGACACCGCGACAGTATCCCGTCCGTGCGACACCGTCGACCCGTCGCTCATTCCCTCGGCACCGAACACGCGACGGCAAGCCGTTCGCCCTCTCGTTTCTCGAACATAACTGTCGGAACCGAGAGGTAATCTCATTACCTGCGGTTGAAGGCATAGAACACATGTTCTATTCTGGGGAAATGAGGGCGGTTGTGCAGCTCACGGCACAGCAGGTGCACGAATCGGCCGAACCCGGGCGCATGGAGTCGATCTCGGGGTCGATCAGTTCAGCGCCGACCGGCTCCGCGCCGGTCAGCTCAGCGCCGATCAGCACCGTAGCGCGGCTGCGTGCTCAGGTCGAGCGCGTGCAGGGCCGCCGCCTCGATGCGTCGGTGCTGCCGGTGCACCCGGCCCTGTCGTCGCTGCTTCCGGGCGGCGGTCTGCGCGCCGGGTCGGCGTACTCGCTGCCGCGCTCGACCTCGCTGCTCCTGGCGCTGCTCGCACAGCCCACGCAGGCCGGCTCGTGGTGCGGTGTGGTCGGGATGCCGCGGCTCGGCGCCGAGGCGGCCGAGGGACTGGGTGTCGATCTGTCGCGGCTCGTGCTCATCCCCGATCCGGGTGCGCGCTGGCTCGCTGTGACCGCGACCATCGCCGAGGTGCTGCCGGTGGTGGCCGTCCGTCCCGCCGGACGTGCGGCGGACGGCGAGATCTCGCGCCTGGCGGCGCGGCTGCGGGATCGCGGTGCCGTGCTGCTCGTGCAGGGCCCGTGGCCGCAGGCCGAGGCGGTGCTCGAGGTCGGCGACCCGGTGTGGGAGGGAGTGGGGCGCGGGCACGGGTATCTTGCGGGGCGCGAGGTCACCCTCACCGCGTCGAGCCGGCGCTGGCCCCGACCGCGGCGTACCCGCGTGATGCTCCCCGATGCGGCGGGGCATGTCTCCGCCATGGAGTCGGCGCGCGGAGTGCAGCCGGTGCGTGCCGGGGCCGACATGGATCAGGGCGTCTTCCCTCTCGAGGCGCGGGCGGTCGGCTGATGACGCTGAGGTCTCCGGTGCGCAGTCTCGTGCTGTGGTTCCCCGATTGGCCGGTCACGGCGCTGACCCGCGAGGGCACCCCACCGCTCGACCCGTCGCGGGCGATCGCCGTCGTCGAGCGCAATCTCGTGGTCGCGTGCTCGGCGGCCGCGCGCGTCGACGGCGTGCGCCGGGGTCAGCGCCGCCGTGACGCGCAGGCCCGGTGCCCGGGACTGACGGTGGTGCCCGCCGACGCCGTGCGCGATCATCGCGCGTTCGCGCCGATCGTGTCGCTCATCGAAGAGAAGGCGCCCGGTGTGCAGCTGGTGCGCGCGGGACTGTGCGCGCTGCGCGCCCGCGGACCCGCCCGGTACTACGGCGGCGAGACCGAGGCGGCGCACGTGCTGATCGAGTCGCTGCGCGGCCTCGGGCTCGCCGATGTGCGGGCGGGCATCGCCGATGGGCCGTTCACGGCCGAGCAGGCGGCGAAGGCCGCGAACGCGCGGGATCCGGTCTTCGCCGTGCCCGCCGGGGGCGCCGGCGGTTTTCTCGCGCCGCTGTCGGTCGCGGTGCTCGATGCCTCATCGTTCCCGGGCGCCGAGACCACTGACCTCGTGGGCCTCCTCGCCCGCCTCGGCGTGCAGACCCTCGGCGCATTCGCTGCGATGGAGCCCGACCGGGTGCGCGAGCGCTTCGGAGAGCGCGGCATCCGTCTGCACTCCCTGGCCGCCGGACGCGACTCGCAGCCCGTCGAGCCGCGCACCCCGCCACCCGAGCTGGAGCGCGAGGTCGCGTTCGAGCCGCCGCTCGAGATCGCCGACCAGGTCGCCTTCGCGATGCGTCTGACCGCCGACGACTTCATCACGGGGCTCGGCGCGATGGATCTGGTGTGCACCGAGCTGCGCGTCGAGCTCGTCGGCGACCGGGGCGAGCGCAGCGAGCGGGTGTGGCTGCACCCGGGCTCGTTCGACGCGGCTGCGGTCGTGGACCGAGTGCGCTGGCAGCTCGCCGAAGACCAGGAGGGGCTGCGCAGCGGGGTCGCGCTGGTGCGGATCTCTCCCGAAGCGGTGGACGCGGCATCCCATCACGCCCCAGCCCTGTTCGGCGGCGGGCCTGAAGAGCGCGTGCACCACGCACTGTCGCGCGTGCAGGCGATGCTCGGCCATCGCGGCGTGCTGACCCCGGCGATCGGCGGAGGCCGCTGGCTTTCCGAGCGGCAGGTGCTCAGTTCCCTGGGGCGACCGGCACGCGAAGGGGCCCGAGGGTCTCGCGGCGCAGCGCGCCCGCCCGTGGCCGGGAAGCCTGCCCGAGCCGCTGCCCACGACGGTGTTCGCCGATCCGGTGCCGGTCGACGTGCGCGCACTGGGAGGCGAGCTCATCGACGTCGATGAGCGGGGGAGCGTCTCGGCGGTGCCCGCCTATCTCGTCGAGAGCGGTCGCCGACGCGGCATCGAAGCGTGGGCGGGGCCGTGGCCGGTGGTCGAGAGGGGATGGGATGCCGCGCGTGCGCGTCGTGCGCACCGGTTCCAGGTCGTCGACGCCGACGGTGGCGCCTGGCTGCTCGTGTGCGAGGGCGACGTGTGGACCGCGGAGGCCACCTATGACTGACAGCCGGTCCCTGAGCCCGCACTGGCCGCCGAGCCCGTGCCGGTCCCTGACCTCGTGCCGGTCCCTGAGTCCGCGCCGGCCTCCGAGCCCGCGCCGGTCCCTGAGCCCGCACCGGCCCCTGAGCCCGCGCCGGCCCCCGAGCCCGCGCCGGTCCCTGAGCCCGCGCCGGTCCCCGAGCCCGCGCCGGTCCCTGACCCCGCGCCGGTCCCTGAGCTTGTCGAAGGGCCGCTTCGACAAGCTCAGCGACCAGCCGGATGAGCTCAGCGACCGGCCGGATGAGCTCAGGGACCGGCCGGATGAGCTCAGCGACCGGCCGGATGAGCTCAGCGACCAGCCGGATGAGCTCAGCGACCGGCCGGATGAGCTCAGCAACCCGTCGGGGCTGTGCTGATGGGGTTCAACAATCCCGGGGTGCCGTGGTCCGAGATGGAGCGCGTGCTCAGTGGCCGACGCCGACCCGACGTGCGGCCCGCGGGCGCCGACGGCGGCGACAGCCCGGCGTGGTCGCATAAGCGAGGCCCTTATGTTCCGCCCGCCATCTCACGCCCGGCCGAGGTCATCCCGTACGCCGAGCTGCACGCACACTCGTCGTTCTCGTTCCTCGACGGCGCGTCCTCTCCCGAAGAGCTGACCGAAGAGGCCGAACGGCTCGGGCTGCACGCGCTGGCGATCACCGACCACGATGGCTTCTACGGCATCGTGCGGTTCGCCGAGGCCGCCGAGTCGCTCGAGCTGAAGACCGTGTTCGGCGCCGAGCTGTCGCTCGAGCTTCCCAAGCCGCAGAACGGCGAGCCCGATCCGGTGGGGTCGCACCTGCTGGTGCTCGCGCGCGGCGAAGAGGGCTACCACCGGCTGGCCGCCGCGCTCACGCACGCGCAGTTGCAGGGCTCAGAAAAGGGGAGGCCGCGCTACGACCTCGACGAGCTCGCCGCGCAGGCGGCCGGCGAGTGGGCGATTCTCACCGGCTGCCGCAAGGGCGCGGTGCGGCGTGCGCTGGCGTCGGCGCCGGGAACGGCGGGAGCGGATGCAGCGGCGAGGGAGCTCGACCAGCTTGTGAGGCTGTTCGGGCGCGACGCCGTGCACGTCGAGCTCATGGACCACGGCAATCCGCTCGACACCCGCGACAACGACGTGCTGGCCGGGCTCGCGCGCGAGCGCGGTCTGCCGCTGCTCGCGACGAACAACGTGCACTATGCGGTGCCGCGGCGGCAGCTGCTGGCCGCCGCAGTCGCGGCGGTGCGCGCCAACCGTGGGCTCGACGAGCTCGACGGGTGGCTGCCGTCGCACGCCGGCGCCCACCTGCGCTCGGGTGCCGAGATGGCGGAGCGGTTCGTGAGATACCCCGATGCCGTGGCCCGCACCGTGACGCTCGCCGATGAGCTCGCCTTCCCGCTGCGTCGTGCCAAGCCCGCGCTGCCGAAGCAGAAGGTTCCCGAGGGGCACACGCCGATGTCGTGGCTGCGGCACCTGGTGTGGGAGGCGGTGCCCCGCAAGTACCCCGATCTGCGACCCGAGGACCGCGACCGCATCGAGCGCGAGCTCGGGGTGATCGAGCTGAAGGACTTTCCCGGGTACTTCCTGATCGTCTACGGCATCGTGCAAGAGGCACGGCGCCGCGGCATCCTGTGCCAAGGTCGCGGCTCTGCCGCCAACAGTGCGATCTGCTACCTGCTCGACATCACCGCGGTGGACGCGATCGCCTACGGTCTGCCGTTCGAGCGGTTCCTGTCGAGCCTGCGTGAGGAAGAGCCCGACATCGACGTCGACTTCGACTCCGACCGCCGTGAAGAGATCATCCAATGGGTCTACGCGACCTATGGGCGCGAGCGCGCGGCGCAGGTCGCGAACGTGATCCAGTACCGGCCCAAGAACGCGGTGCGCGACATGGCCAAGGCGCTCGGGCACTCGCCCGGCCAGCAGGACGCCTGGTCGAAGCAGGTGGAGCGGTGGGGCGCGATGCTCGACACCGGCGACGACCACGACATCCCCGATCAGGTCATCGAGTTCGCCTCCGAGCTGCTCAAGGCGCCGCGGCACCTCGGCATCCACTCCGGCGGCATGGTGCTCACCGACCGCCCGGTGGGCGAGGTCGTGCCCATCGAGCACGCCCGCATGGAGAACCGCACGGTGATCCAGTGGGACAAGGACGACGCCGCCTGGATGGGGCTGGTCAAGTTCGACCTGCTGGGATTGGGGATGCTGGCAGCCCTGCAGTACTGCTTCGACATGATCCGCGCCTCGACGGGCGAGGAGTGGGAGCTGTCGACGCTCCCGAAGGAGGAGCAGGCGGTCTACGACATGCTGTGCCGCGCCGATTCGATCGGGGTGTTCCAGGTCGAGTCGCGCGCGCAGATCGGCCTGCTGCCCCGGCTGCAGCCGCGACGGTTCTACGACCTCGTGATCGAGATCGCCCTCATCCGGCCCGGACCCATCCAAGGCGGCGCGGTGCACCCGTACGTGCGGCGCAAGATGGGGCTCGAGAAGGTCACCTATGCGCACCCGAAGCTGAAGCCGGTGCTCGAGCGCACGCTCGGCATCCCGGTGTTCCAGGAGCAGCTCATGCAGATGGGGGTCGCCGTCGGCGACATCAGCGGCGAGGACGCCGACCTGCTGCGCCGGGCGATGGGTTCCAAGCGCGGCATCGAGCGCATCGAGTCGCTGAAAGAGAAGCTGTACGCCGGCATGGCGAACAACGGACTGGTGGGGGATGCCGCGGATCAGATCTACGCGAAGATCCAGGCGTTCGCGAACTTCGGCTTCGCGGAGTCGCACTCGCTGTCGTTCGGGCTGCTCGTGTACGCCAGCTCGTGGATCAAGCTCCACTACCCGGCCGCATTCCTGGCCGGACTGCTGCGCGCTCAGCCGATGGGCTTCTACTCACCGGGAACACTCGTCGCCGACGCCCGGCGCCACGGCGTCGAGGTGCGTCGCCCCGACCTGCACCTCTCGGGCGTCGAAGCCCTTCTCGAACCGGTCGAGGGCGCTTCGACAGGCTCAGCGACCGGGGTGGGCTCAGCGACCGGGGTGGGTTCAGCGACCGGGGTGGGTTCAGCGACCGGGGTGGGTTCAGCGACCGGGGTGGGTTCAGCGAACGGGGTGGGTTCAGTGAACGGGGTAGGTTCAGTGAACGGGGTGGGTTCAGCGAACGGGGCGGGCTCAGCGAGCGAGGGCTCGGCGGGTGGGGTTCGACCGCCGACGGGGATGGACTCGTGCGCGAACCGGCACCAGCCGCCGGTGGGCGAGTTCGACCGCGAGGCGCCCGACGAGTCCGCCGCGCATCGTCGAGACGGCGGCTTCGCGGTCCGGCTCGGACTCGCCGGGATCAAGGGGATCGGCGCCCCGGTCGCCCAGCGCATCGTCGCCGCGCGCGACGAGGGTGGGGCGTTCCGCGATCTGCGCGACCTCGTTCGCCGCACCGGCCTCACCGCTGCGCAGGTGGAGGCGCTGGCGACGGCCGGGGCGTTCGAGAGCCTGGGGCTCGCCCGTCGCGAGGCGATCTGGCTCGCCGGCTCGGCCGCACAGGATCGGCCAGAGTTCCTGCCCGACTCCCTGGTCGCGGTGCAGCCGCCGCTGTTCACCGATCCCAGCAGCTACGAGATCCTCGCCGCCGACCTGTGGGCCACCGGCGTCTCGACCGACGACCATCCGATGACGCACTACCGCTCGGGGCTGGACGCACGCGGGATCCTGACCTCTCACGAGCTGCGCAGTCATGAGACCGGGCGCCGCGTCGAGGTCGCAGGACTGGTGACGCACCGGCAACGGCCGGCCACGGCATCCGGAGTCACCTTCCTCAATCTCGAGGACGAACACGGGCTGGTGAACATCGTGTGCTCGGTGGGGGTGTGGAACCGGTATCGCCGCATCGTGCGGGATTCGCCCGCGCTGATCGCGCGGGGCATTCTCGAGCGCTCGGCCGAAGGCGTGACCAACCTCGTCGCCGACCGGTTCGAAGACCTGCGGGTCGGCGTGCAGCACCGCGCGCGCGACTTCCGCTGACCGGGCAACACCTGGCGGGCACTTCTCCGTAGCGGTGACCGGCCATCGTCGCAAGCCCCTACGGCGTGGGCGACGCGGCCCGTAGCGTCGCAAGCATCGAAAGGAGTCGCGATGCCTGAGCACCCGCCATCACGGATGGCGGGAAGACGCAGACGTCCACTCGGGGGGAGTGGTGAGGAAGGTGATAGTGACGACCCGGCACCAGCTGGTCATCAACGGCCATACGTATCCACTCGTCGACGACGCTCAGGTCGTCGACGCCAAGCGAACCATTCTCACCGCCATTCATGACGGCGGCGCTTTCGTCGAGGTGCCGGCCGGGTCGATCACGACAGCCGAGGTGCTGATCACCTCCGCGACCTCGATCGTCATCGAGCACATCGACGTTCCCGACTCGGCTCCCGAAGAGGGCGCCCCGTCATCGGACTCCGACGGGACGGAATTCTGGCTGTGAACGGCCGTTCCGATCAGATGCAGCGAAAGGATGAACAGCATGAACCGTGACGCGACCGATCAGCCGTCGGAAGACCAGGTCGAAGGAACGCCGAAGCCCGGTGGCCTCGGCCAGGACGGCACCATCCCGAACGACCCCGACGGCGTCGCCGCCGGTCACACCGGTGAGATGTCGACCTTCGAGCCGGAAGAGGACGAGGACGCGCCGGAGTAGCGCGATGGGTCCGTGCCTCACGAACGCTCGCCCGGGTACAGCGACCGGATGCGGTGACGCTCGTAGCGAAGAGTGGCGATGAGCACCGCCAATCCGAGGGCGATCCCGACCAACGTCGCCGGCACGGTGGGAAGGCCGAGCCCGACCGTGAGCGCCAATGTCACCAGCGCACCACCGAGGACGGCGTTCACCGCACCGATCATGCTGGCCATCGTGAAGAGGTAGGAGGACTTGGAGTACCGCACGCCGAGCTCGCCGGTGACTCGTGGGTCGTCCAGGGCGATCAGCGACGGGCCGATCGGGTCGAGTGCGGCGAAGTACTCCCGGATGCGAGCCATCCGGCGCTTGGCGGTGATGTTCTCGACACTGGTGTCGACGAGCCGCACGACGGTGAACCACCCGAGCATGAAGACCGTGGGGAACACGGTGAACGTGAGCACCGCGAGCAGCGACGGCGATGAACCGGCGAAGCCGACGGCGACGAGCCCGCCGGACAGCGTCGACAGGTAGATCGTGGATCGTGTCCCGGCCTCGCTGATCGTCGAACTCGCCGCGGACTGCAGCACGAAAAGCTCTGTGCCGAGGGCTCCCCGCAGTGCGGCGGAGTCGTCGGGCTCGCTCATTCCGCTTCTCCTCTTTCTCGTGTGACGAGGCGTGTCACGGTGTTCCGGCGCCGTCGCCGGGGGGTTCAGCGACCGCGAAGATCGCCTCGGCGAAAGCGTGGGGTGCTTCGGCGGGCAGATGGTGTCCCGCACCGGGCACGAGCCGGTGCTCGCGTGGTCCGGTGAAGAGATGCGCGTGCTGCGTTCCATCCGTGGCAGGAAAGTTGCCGTCGGCCGTGCCGTCGAGCGTGATCGTGGGGACGCTGATGACAGGTGTCGTGGCGAGCAGCCGTTCGATGTCGTCGTATCGCGGGGCGCCCGGGGCCAGACCGAGCCGATGGCGGTACGAGTGGATGACGACATCGACGAAGTCCGGGTTCTCGAATGCACGGGCTGCTCGTGCGAGGTCTTCGTCAGCGAACGCCCATTCGGGCGAGTTGCGCCGCCAGATGACGTCCGCCACCTCGCGCCGGTTCAGTTCGAGCCCGCGTCGACCGCGTTCGGTCGCGAAGTACCAGAAGTACCAGAGGCCGGCTTCCAGGTCGGGTCGGCCGGGCTTCTGCGATGCCGCGATCTCTTGGATGAGGTATCCGTTCACCGACACCAAGCCAGAGATCCGCCCGGGATGCAGCGCCGCGACCACGCATGCCGCTCGGCCACCCCAGTCGTACCCCGCGAGAACCGGCTGTTCCAGCTGGAGTGCGTCGAGGAACGCGATCACGTCTGCGCCGAGAGCAGCCTGCTGACCGGTGCGACTGCTGCGCGCGTCGAGGAACCGGGTCGGTCCGTGGCCCCGCAGGTAGGGGACCAGAACACGGAATCCGGCGTCGATGAGCAGCGGTGCTACTTCGCTGTAGCTGTGGACGTCATACGGAAAGCCGTGCAGCAGCACGACCGCCTCGTCGGCGGGGTCGCCCAGGTCGTAGTAGGCAACCGAGAGTTCGCCCGCGTCGACCCGACGCAGGAGGGGAGTAGGTGTGATCATGCGCTTCTGTGCCTTCTCTTCGGGGACGGAGGAGGTGGCGCCCCGCACGCCGGACCCGGGTGCGGAGCGCCACGGATCACTCACGCGGCGTTTGCCTCGACGCCGGCGACATACGCCTTGCCGGCCTCGGCGATCACGGCGGCGACGGCGTCGGGCTGCGAGACCGAGATGGCGTGAGATGCTCCTGCGATCTCGTGAATGCCGCGGGATGCGGCTCGTTCGGCCCCGGCACGGTGGACGGCGACGGGAATGTTCAGGTCCTGGTCTCCGAAGACGTGCCACGACGGGATGCTCTTCCACGCCGGTCGCGGTGTGGGAAGCCCTTCCGAGAGCGCGGCTTCGGTGACGGGGCGCTGGGTCGCCGCCATGAGGGCGGTCTCGGCCTCATCGACATCGGCCGCGAACTGGTGGTGGAACGCGTCCGGGCGGATCGCGAACTCGTTCCCGCCGCCGGCAAGCGGGTATGCGGCGAGGGCGTCGCCCAGCGTGCTCCCGGGCGCGCTCGTCGACAGCTCGAACGCGCTCTGCCCGGTGTCGGGCACGAACGCGCAGACGTAGACCAGACCGACCACAGCGTCGTTGTCAGCCGCGGCCTCGGTGATCACCAGCCCTCCATAGGAGTGACCCACGAGGATGACGGGACCGCCGACGGAGGCGATGACGTCGCGGACGTAGGCGGCGTCGCCGGCGACGCTACGCAGCGGATTGGCGACCGCGACAGCGGTGACGCCATGACCCTGCAGTCGGGCGATGACGCCGTTCCAGGAGGCGGACTCCGCGAAGGCGCCGTGGACGAGGACGATGGTCGGTTTCTGAGCGGTCATGATCTTCTCTCTGTTCTTTCTCGTGTTGGGTGGGTGGTCGGTCGGTCAGACTGCGGCGAAGGCCTTGCGGAGAACACGCACGGCCTGCTCGATGGCGGCCGTCGTCGCCGCGGAGGACGTATCGAGCTCGATGTGTCTGCGGGCGGCCATGCCAGAGAAGACCGGGCAGCGCGGCGACCTGTGACGGATTTCTCGCATCAGGCATCAGCCGACGGCAACTGTCACAGATCGTGAGGCTGCTCGGTCATACCTGTGAGCACTCATGACTGACAACGACACCCACGCACATCTCGCTGCCTCGCACGCGGCGTTCCAACGTTCCCGCCGCCGCGCTTTCGGCATCGCGTACCGCATGCTGGGCAGTGTCACCGCCGAAGGGATCACGCGTCTGCTCTGGGTCATGAGCCCGGACAAGCTGCGCCACGTCGCGAATGTCGGGGCATGACCTCGTGGTATGCCCGGCGACTGCAGCACCTCCGCCCGGGCCGGGGATCGCAGGCGTCCTCAGCTGGCGCCATCACTGAAGCACTGCGCCATGCCTGGGAGCAGCGGGACGCGGAGCAGTTGGCGGCCGCCGTGACCCGGCGCGCGACCCTCACCATGGACAGCGGCGGCGAGACGCCAGGCCTTTCCGGCGTCCTCTCCGGCCGTGCTGAAGTCGGAGCGGCGCTCCTCCGTCTGACCGACACCTACCACCCGGCATCCGTCGAACCGGCTGAGGTCAACGGCGGTCCCGGAATCGTCCTCCGTTCGGGCGCCCGAGTCGTGGGTGTGATCGCCGTCGCCATCCGTGGTGGCCGCGTCGATCAACTGTGGGCAGTGCTCAACCCCGACAAGCTCACGCACTGGAACCTCTGCTGAATCCGCCGGTCTGTCACAACGACGAGGTCGCCCTTGTCATAGCTGGTGGGCGTCACAACGACGCCCGCTCACTCGGAAGGCATGGACATGGCACGAATCGTCGTCATCGGAGGCACCGGCCTCATCGGCTCTAAGGTCGTCGCAAAGCTCACCGAACACGGGCATGACGCCGTCGCGGCGGCTCCCAACACCGGGGTCAACACCATCACCGGCGAAGGATTGGCCGAGGCGCTGACCGGCGCGAACGTCGTCGTCGACGTGTCCAATTCGCCTTCCTTCGCTCCGGACGATGTCATGAACTTCTTCACGACCTCGACGAGCAACCTGCTGAAGGCGGAAGCCGAGGCGGGGGTCACGCACCACGTCGCACTGACGATCGTGGGCACGAACCGCCCACAGAGCATCCCGTACTTCGCGGCGAAGGTCGCTCAAGAGAAGCTGATCCGCGAGTCGGGAATTCCGTACTCGCTCGTGCACGCGACGCAGTTCTTCGAGTTCGTCGGAAGCATCGCCGACATCTCTACCGAAGGCGAGACGGTCCGCCTTCCCGGTGCCCTCGTGCAGCCCATCGCGGCGGAGGATGTCGCCACTGCCGTCGCCCGCACGGCGGCCGGCAGCCCCGTGGGCGACGTCGAGATCGCGGGGCCGGAGGCGTTCGGCATGGACGAGTTCATCCGACGCGGCCTGAGCTTCCGCAAGGACTCTCGTACGGTGGTCCGCGACGACACAGCGCCGTACTACGGCGCCGTCGTGGAGGAGCGCACCCTCGTTCCCGTCGACGGAGCGCAGATCTTCGAGACGCGCCTCGAGGAGTGGCTTCCCCTGAACCCGCCGCGCGCCTGAACCTGCGCCATGATGCTCCGCCGGCCGGTCCGCCGACGGAGCATCATGGAGCCATGACGATGCGCGTGCAGCTGAGTCCGACGGCGACACTGGCCTACGACGCGATCGGGAGCGGTATTCCGCTCCTGGCGCTGCACGGTGCGTACTCGGCACGTGCCGAAGTGCGGGGCTTTCTCGAGCCGATGCTCGCCGAGCGGCCGGTGCGCCGGATCTATGCGGATCTGCCGGGCCACGGCGAGTCACGGCCTTCCAGCGGACTTCGAACTCCGGATGACGTCCTCGACCTCGTCGACCGATTGTTGGAAGCCGAGACGTCCGGCGGCCGGTTCCTCGTTCTCGGGCACTCTTTCGGGGGCCATTTCGCACGGGCGATCGCCGCGCGGCATCCCGACAGGGTCGCCGGGATGGCGCTCATTTGCTCGTTCGTCGCGGGGGAGCAGCGCACCGCCGAGAGCCGGGTGGTTCGTGACGACGGAGCGTCAGCCGCCCTCGACCCTGACCGGCGGAGCGAATACGAGGGCTACTTCGTCGTGCGGACGGCGGACACCCTCGAGCGCTTTCGAAGGGCGGTCATACCGGCCACCGGCGATGTGGACGACGAGACTCTCGAGGTCGCCATCGCCGCAGGACCCCACGCTGCGGACCCGGATGAGGTCGCCGTCGACGCCCCGGTGCTCGTGATGTCGGGACGACACGACAGCTGGGTGGGGTGGGAGCGCCAGGAGCGCCTCGGCGATCTCTATCCGCATGCCACTGTCGTGACTGCCGCCGACGCAGGCCACGCGCTGCCGCACGAACGTCCCGGTCTGGTTACGGCGCTCCTTTGCGACTGGCTGGACGAGATCGGCGTGTGATCAGCGGGCTTCGTCCCACCACTGCAGCACGCGTGTTCCGAAGAGGGTGAGCCACCGCGACGGCTCGCCCTCGGCGACGTCGACATCGAACCACGTTCGGCCGGCGAGCGCCGCTCCCTGCAACCAGGTCCCGTCCGGTTGCCGGGCCTTCCGTACGACCTCGACGGCGTCGGCCAGTCGAGGATCGGGTGGGATGCCGTCGTGCAGGGCTGCCTCACGGAAATAGTCCAGCGCAGCCAGGGCGCTGTACCGGTGCCGGTTGGGGTAGACGAACTCCGTCGCGAAGTCGCCGACCAGCGCTCCGGTACTCGCGCGGTAGAGCAGGTTGCGGGAGAGAAGGTACTTCTCACCGAGTCGCCGCGTCTCACGAAGGGTCGTGGCGCCGGTCAGCTTCTCGTACGCGAGCAGGCCGACGACCGCGTTCAGGGTCGAGTGGAACGAGGAGCGGGTCGAGTTCCCCTCTTCCGCTTCGCAATTCCAGCCGCCGTCGGCGAGCCGGTGCGAGGGGAACCACTCGGCGAGCGCGCTCACATCGGCACCGAGCCAGGCGCCGGCGGCCAGCGTGTACGAGTTGATGCAGACGTCGATCTCGCCACCCCAGTAGGGGAGGTCGGCATAGTCCCACCGGCTGTTCGCATCCAGCTTCTCTGCGGTGCCGCTCAGGGTCGAGGCGTCGAGACCCCATTCCCGCAGGTCTTTGAGCGCCCAGGTGGTCGCGATCCACGGCTGGCCGGGTCGACTCGGCTCATCGCTCTCGAAGAAGCCGGCCGGGAAGAACGAGCCGCCGGCCCACTGCCCGTCCGGGTCCTGCTTCGACAGCAGCTGCGCACCGAACCCCTCGGACGCGATGAGGGAGCGGGTCGCCTCCCACGTCGCTTGGGGAGCTTTCACGAGATCACGTTCGACCTGCCACCGCAGGGCGGGATCGGAGTCCATCAGCCAGGTCAGCACGCGAGTCTCGATCGCCATTTCTGCACCGTACCGGCGACCGCGGACGCGACGAAAGCGCCGGCCTGCGGCATCCGCTGCGCGAAAGAGGCGTGCGTGGACGGACCGAAGCGTAAGAAATACTCGGCGGTTCGACCTTCGTCAAGCCCCTCATCGAGAGCGCGACCATCGCGCACGCTGAACGCACTTCGCCGCTCGAATCGTCGTCGCAGCGGACCTGCTCGGGCCGATGTCGTAGCCCGGCTGGCTCGTGCGGGATGACAGCGCGGCGAGACGATCGTTGGATTGACGACGGCATCGTGGGACGATGCCGTGGACGGCTCGCGATCGGGGGAGAGGCGGCTGTTGCTCAGGGACTGGAGGCCAGCAGGTGAGCTTGGGGTATGACGTATCGGTGTGGGAGCGGTATGCGACCGAGCTGGCGCTCGCCTTCGGCGATACGGCGACGCGGATCAAGGCCGTGCGCACCGCCTACTACGTGCAGGGCTTCGACGTCGATCTGATCTCGGACGCCAGTGGCTTTCCGGTGTGGAGGGTGCGGCAGGCGATCCGCGACGGGGCGCCGAGCCCGGAACAGGATGCGTAGGTCCACGGCTCTTTGACTGCGCGAGGACCGAGGAATGGAGCGACCCGAGATTTTGCGCCCGCCGGAGCGGCTCAGGGTATTGACGTTCAACGTCCTGGACCGTGCCCAGGCGGAGGGCGACAAGCGGGAAGTGATCCTCAAGGACGGACTGGCGCGTCTCGACGCCGATGTCATCGCCCTGCAGGAGGTCACGCGGTCGGACGAGGTCGACCAGGCACGTGACTGGTTCGGATTCGAAGTGACGATCATCGACCACCCGAACGCGCCCGGGGAGTCGGTGGGGGCGTGCTTGGTCAGTCGCCACCCCGTGGCCGCGACGCACGTGCTGGGCAGCCCGGCAGCTGCACGCGCGCCCGGACTGCCCTGGCTCGGCGCGGTGGCGGCGGAAGTGCTCGTCCCGCCGCCGATAGGACCGGTTCTGGTGATCCACCACAAGCCGAGCTGGCAGCTCGACAGGGAGGACCTGCGCGAGAACCAGGCGGTGGCCGTCGCGCGGTTCGCCGACGACCTCACTCGCGACCGTCCCGATCTGCCGGTCATTCTCGTCGGAGACTTCGACGCTGCTCCGGATGCCGCGAGCATGCGGTTCCTCACCGGCAAGGCGTCGCTCGGGGGGATGGCAGTCCGCTACGAAGATTGCTGGGAGGCCCTTCATCCGCGGGAGGCCGGCCACACCTTCAGCCCGCGGAATCCGCTGGTGAGGGCGGGCCAGATGCCCCTCGAACGAGGCCGCCGCATCGATCACATCATGGTCAGATCCGGCGACCACGGGCCGCTTCTCGATGTGGCAGAGTGCCGGCTGGTCTTCGACGAGGAAGTGGACGGAGTATGGGGGAGCGATCACTTCGGGGTCTGCGCCGACCTGGTTCCGCCACCGCATCGGCCCCGGGGAGTGGGGCGCAGCGTCGCGGTGATGTTCGAACGGCCTCACGGAGTCGAGTTGCGACCCCCGCACCGAGGGTCAGTTAGCGAGTCCATGCGCTGTCTTGGGCTGCGATTCGTTCGGGCCGAGTCTCTGTGTCGAATCGGTCCGCAGCCACGCTGCGGCGGCTTGGACACGGCGGTTGACGTCGGCTGACCGGCCGAGTCCGAGCTTGTCGAAGATGTTGGAGACGTGGGTGTCGACGGTGCGTTCGGAGACGAATAGCTGGGCCGCGATCGCTGCGTTGCTCCGTCCCTCGGCGATGAGCGCGAGCACTTCACGCTCACGTGGCGAGAGCGATCCCTCGAGGAACGGGCGCGCGCCGATGAGTTCACGCGGCGGCTCGGCCGCTATGAATCTCTGCAGCCGACGGGAGAGCGGAGTGAACGCTGCGACGAACAGGACAGCGAGGACGAGTGTGCCGACGCTCGCGATCAATACCGCCTGATCTCGTGCCACCACAGCGAGCATGGAGGCGAGCAGGCTGGCCAGTTGCGCGCTCACGAGCGCCCAGAGGCCCAGCAGAACCCACCGCACTGAGCGGGCCGCGGCACCTGTTACACCGTCGTCGCGAGTGGTGTGGGCGATGAGGACTCCCGCGGCGACGATCACCGGCGGCATGCAGAATGCGACCCAAAGCACCGCCGCCGCAAGGGACTGGTCGATCAGCGCGGCCTCGGCTGCGATAAGGAGCAGAAAGTTCGTGACGATGGTGAGCAGCGGAGCGCATGAGGCGACGGCGGCGACGGTGACGCGGGCGCGTAGCAGACCGCGTGCGCGAACAGCAGCCATCCATGCAAGCGCAGCCACGACGACCATGGACAGCATCCACAGCGCTGTCATGATGCCGAACATGCCGGTCAAGAGGACGGATGTCTCGTCGGGGATGAGTGGTGCGAGCGGCGCGCCGAGGCTCCGGTACGCGTCTGGGCATGACGTGTCCGGGCAACTCGCCTCCGGCGAGACGGTGACCAGTCCGATTGCGAAAGTGACGACGAGGAGCCCGGCGATGCCCAGGCGCCACCACCGCAGCTTCCGTGGCTGATGGTCGACCTCCTCGATCGCGATCAGCGCGACCAGCCCGGCGAGGGTGACGGAAACCATGTACCAGCCACCCTCCAGCGCGACGAGCACCTCGGCGAGAACCGACCCGCTCGGAGCCGCTGCGCCGGCGCCGGCCGCCCACACGATGTAGGCCGAAAGACTCGCTCCGAGCCAGAGCGTCGCACGCGAGGTGCGCGCATGTCCACGCTCGCGGAGCGCCGCGGCACAGCCGATGACTGCGAGAGCTGAACCCGCGCAGACGATGGCGAAGAACAATGGCGTCGCGGGCACAGACCCCGCCAGGTAGACGGCTGTGAAGCACCCGAGAGCTACCACCGTGAGCGCACCGGTGGCCCACGGCGCGGCCACGCCCCAGGTCCGTGAGTGCTCGGTGATGCTCCCGGGCATGCGCCGATTATCCCGCGTGACGTCGCGCTGCGGCAGGTGTGCCGGTGGCATACTGCCAGCCGCCGGCACCGAAGCCGACCGCCACGACGACCCATCCGATTGCGAGTGCCCATCCGGCGATGAATCCACCGAGCATCACCAGCGGAATCGCCGCGACGAGAACGATCGCAGCCCAGAGTAAGTATGCGTGGCGCCGACTAGCGACCAACGCCGCGATCCCGAGAAGCAGGATGCCGGCGGGAAGCGTCACGAACAGCACGTTGATGACTGATCCTTGGACCTGCCCGTCGATACCCCCGATGAAGGTGAGCAGGTCGTCGCCGACGAGCCCCACCGCCGGCGCCGCGGCGACCGCGGCGACCGGCCCCGGGTAGGCCGCGACGCAGAACCCCACGAACGTCAGCGCTGTGGCGACCGCTCCCAAATGCGGAGCACCGCGTCTGATCGCCGCGCCGACGACGAGTGAAGCGATCGCTCCAAAGACGCCGGCGACGATCAGAAAGAGCAATCCCCACTGTGCCCCCACGGGATCGGCGGCGATCGCCGCGGCCGATGCAGGGATGTCTGACGCCGGGTCATACGGTGTGCTCACCGCCCACCCTGCCATGGCGAGTGGGCCAACCGGAGTCGTGACAGCGAGCGCGATACGCCCGCGAGAGGTCTGGGCTAGGACGGTCGCACTCGGTGCGACAGATGCTGTGGACATGTGCTTGCTTCCTCGCTGTCTCCGACGAATTCGGAGCGTTCGGCCCGAAGCTACGACGGGGGCGAGCCTCAGCGCCTCGGTGCCACCACGGAATCAGGACACTCCGTGCCGGCACGGACCCTCCGGGCGGAACCTCCCGAACGAGTCGGTGCTGGCCGTCGACGACCTCCGGTACCGGTCAGTGGTTCACGTCGTAGACGACCTTCACGACACCGTTGGCGTACGCCGCCGATTCGCGCAGCGTGAGCTGCTGCGGCGCCGCCGGGAAGATCGTCTTGCCTGAGCCGAGCAACACCGGGAACACGAGCAGGTTGTACCGGTCGATGAGGTTGGCCTCAGCGAGACGTGTGGCAAGGTCGGCGCTGCCGTGGATGAAGACGCCGCCGCCCTCGCCGTCGCGCAGCGCCGCTACCTCTTCCGTCGAGCGCAGGATGCGGGTCTCGCCCCAGCCATCGAGCAGGTCGTCCTCGGCGAGCGTGGTGGACGCGACGTACTTGGGCAGGTCGCGGTACGCCGCGTGGTCCTCTGATTCTCGCCAGAACGGCGCGAACGCCTCGTAGCTACGGCGGCCGAACAGGAGTGCCGTGGTATCAGCCAGCTCTTCGCCCTTCAGAGAGTAGGCGTCGGCGTCGAACGGGGTGCGGAACACCCACCCACCGTTAGGGTGACCTTCGACCGCACCGCCGGGCGAATCGACGATGCCGTCAACGGTGATGAAGCCGGTATAAACAAGTTCGCGGGTCATTCTCTGCTCCAAGTCCGGGGTCGCATTTCACCCCCTTGCTATGGCGTCGAACGAACATCGTCCAGATCGACACCGACGCCAGGCCAGTGCCCGGCGTCCTGTTCGGCGAGCTAGGCGCTTTGCTTGCTGCGTGCGGCGCATCGGAAAGCTGGCTGAGCTACGGGTTTCCGCGATAGCCGGCCGAATAAGGTTGATGTCCCGCACGATCAAGAGGCGAAGGCGTCCGCGAACTCGGGGCTCGGCGAGATCTCTTCGATCACGTCGACCAGGATGCTTCCCGGCGCTTCGACGATGAAGTGGCGCTGACCGAAAACCTCGTCCCGCAGCTCGAGCCTGATGGGCAGACCCCGATCCCGCAGGCGGGCGTACTCGACGGTCGCGTCGTCGATCTCGAGGTTCAGCAGAACGCCGCCGCACGGCACACGGAATCCTTCCGGGATCGTGGGATGCGTGCAGTCCAGCACCGCGAGCTCGTGCGACCCGTGGCGCAGACTCACGTACCAGTCGGCCGAGAAGCTCACCTCGAACCCGAAGTGACTGACGAAGAAGTGCGCCACGAGGGAGGGATCCGCGACCTGCAGCACGGGATACGAACTCTTGAGCATGATCTCATCTCCTTACGTACAATATGAATGTAAGAACTATACATACCGATTGTACGTAAAGGAAACCTATGCCTCGCGCCTCTGCCGCGGACGCCGCGCTCACTGCTCAGAAGGTGCTGGATGCCGCGCTGCGATGCTTCACGGAGCACGGCTACCACGCGACGTCCGTCGATCAGATCGCCAAGTCCGCTGGCGTGACCCGCGGGGCGGTGTATCACCATTTCCACGACAAGACCGGCCTCCTCCGGGCGATCGTCCGCGCCGGGCATGAGCGCGTCGCCGCGTACGTGGTCGCTCGGTCTGAACCACACGAGGACGACCCCGTGGCACTCCTGCGGTCGGGCTGCCATGCGTTCGTCGATGGCGTCACGCAGGACGAGGCTGCCCGGCTCATCCTCATCGACGGTCCTGCTGCGCTCGGCTGGACCGAGTGGCGAGCGCTTGACGAGGCGGCTTCCATGAGTGAGCTTCGCGAAGCACTTGCCCTTCTTGTCCCGACGGCGCAGGTCGAGGCTCTCACCCGACTGCTCTCGGGTGCGATGAACGAGGGCGTCCTCTGGCTCATCCACCGCCCCGACGATCGAGAGGCCCGCGACGCTATCCACCGGGCTCTGGACCAGCTCGTCGACGCCGTCGGCGCATCCGCAACCGGCCCCACAGCTGCGTCGTAGCCGTAGTCCCCCCGCGTGGCGCTGAGATCGAGCGGCACCGGGTGAAACCTTGCGGCGCGGAGCGCCATTCGGCCGCGCGCTCGAGCGCGCGCATCCGGGCAGCCGCCGTGACACCTGCGGCGAGCACGAGACTGAGGGCGCCGTCCCACAGCACCAGATCGCTGGCACCCGGCACTGCGAACCCGACCAGGAGACCGACGATCACTAGCGCCAACTTGCTGCTCAGCGCGATGACCCACACAGCGAGCAGTCCGGGACGGACGGCAAGGAGGGCAAAGAGTGCAGCCCACGTCGTAAGCCCGACCGTCCGCCAGACCTCCGCGACGAGAACCTCTGCTGACGCGTCCCGCAACGCGGTGGCGCTGAATACCGCCGCGACGAGCGCGAGCACCGCGGCCACGGTCGCAGCGGCTCGAGCGATCAGTCTGTACCGGCGCATCGCGCCAGGATCACCCGCCGAAATGAACAGCAGGTCACCGATCGCGGCTCAACATGGTGAAGGGACTCCGACCATCGCCGCCCGCTCTGCTAGCTACGCATCGACGTCGTATACGACGACTTCCTCGGCCAGTTGGGAGATTTGTTCCGCTATAGGTTGATGGGCCGGATGGGGGAGGTAACCATCACGAGCTTCACGGCTCGAGAAGCTCACGATGAGCGCCCAGTCGAAGCCGCCTCCGAGACCTTCGGGACTTGTATTGGCTCCGCAATGAACGGCGAGCACGCCGGGGATCGTCTCCACGAATGCGCCCGCCGTGACGCTGAGTTCCTCCAACGCGGCGGCGGTGATGTCGGCGCCCCAGCGGACGAGCACAACATGGACAACGGATGGTGTGGACACACACCCAGGATGCACCATCAAGCCTCCCTCGGCCGGCGCGCGGCAGTCCGGTGGCGCTGATGAGAACGATCAGTTTGCGTCGCGCAGTAACGGGGCGGATCACCCCTAGAGATCCTCTCGCAAGGGCGGGAGCCGTTGACTTTCCTGCTGAGCCCGGATGATCTTGAAGCACTCGGTCGGCGTGGTGCACACTGACCGGATGGCTGACATCGTGCTGTTTCCGTCCGTCCTCGGTGTCCGACCTGGTATTCAAGACGCGGCTGACCTGCTCGGGGAAGATGGGCACCGTGTTCTCATCGTGGACATGTACGGCGGCAGAGTCTTCGACGACTACGACGACGCCAGCGCCTACGAGGAGTCCATCGGCTACCCCGAATTGATGCGACGTGCACGAGAAGCGGTGAAGGACATCCCCGACGGATTCCTGACTGCCGGGTTCTCGAACGGTGCGGCGATGGCGGAGTACGTGGCGACTCAGCGGGCGGTGAAGGGCGTGTTGATGTTTTCAGGTGCCCTGGATGTCAAGATGCTGGGTGCTGACTCCTGGCCCGCCGGCGTGAACGCCCAGATCCATTGCGCCATCGACGACCCCTTCCGAGATCAGGCGGGAATCGACGCGGTTGTGGAACAGATACGAGCCGCCGGCGCCGACGTGCAGGTGTTCGACTACCCCGGCGCAGGCCATCTGTTCACCGACCGGTCGATGCCCTCGGAGTACGACGCGCAGGCGGCAGGCCCACTGTGGTCGCGGGTGCGTGCGTTTTGCATGTCGTAGGTGCGCCCAGCGACTCCTCATCGAGACGCAGGTGGCAGCTGGCCCATCGCAGTGCACGTCGGCAGTCCGCCCCAGACCGGCCACGTGCGGCCCACGCCTCTCGTAGCAGGCGTAATGTCGAGTGCGCTCCGCGGAAACGGTCCACGGAGGTAGGCCAGAACGCTGCAGATAGGTTCTGGCAAGCGCACCGGAGGCAACACAGTGACTACAGATTTCATCGTTCGGGGTGATCACCTCCCCGTCCTTTCCGCCCTCGCCGTTATCCAGGCGCCGGGGTCGCACTCTCCCCAAGCACTGATCTGGGGTCTCGACCTTCGGCATGAAGCGACGAGGCACGCAGCGCAGAAGCGGCTACGTCATACTTCTCGCGATGTCGCCGGGCTGGCGGCCATCTACCCCCGGCTCACTCATGTCGTGGTCGCCTACACGCACGGCGGCTCACTGCCCGAGGGGGCCTGCCTCGCGGCGGCAGCGCAGGCAGCCACGCGGATGCATTCCACTCTCGAGCGCAGCCGGGGTGAATCGGTCGATGTCGTCAACCTCGACGTCACCGGCTGGGAAGATGGCGAATTGCTTCGCGATCGCGTCCTCGAGGCCGTCGCAGGGAATCCCCGGGCAGCCGGCGATGCCGCACTCGCCTGGCACGACATCATCGACACCCCCATCCATTCCGCAGCCATGCGGCAGTTCTACTGACACCTCCGGCCGCGGCCCTGGTCCTGCCCACGGCACCCAGACGGCGCCGCCTCCTCGCACGCCGCACGACGATCGACGAGCGCGCCGGTTGCTCATGAGGTCGGCCGCAGGGGTGCAACCGGCTTGTGCCGGTCAGGGCGAGACGTCAGGTCGGCCGAGTGCCGGTCAGTGCTGCACGTCATAGACGACTTTCACGACACCGTCGGTGATGAAGCCGGTATCGAGGGGATGTCCGATCGACGAGTTTCTCACCCTGTTTCTTCCGCCGCGGCGCGCAGAAGCCATCGGCGTTCGCTCTGGTTGCGTGTGAGTCGTGCTGCGAGGGCGTATGCGTCCCGGGCCTCGGCTGGTCGACCCGCGCGCGCGAGCAGGTGCGCTCGCACGGCAAGGGTCTGGTGGGTGGGCGCTGCCGTTATCGTGGTGAGTTCTGCGAGGCCGGCTTCGGCCCCGTTCACCTCACCGATCGCGACGCAGCGCCCAAGCGAGCTGATTGGTCCAGGGTCCAGTGCGCAGAGCACCTCGTAGAGCCCGAGGATCTGACGCCAGTCGGTCGTGTGGGCGGTGACGGCCTCGTCATGCACGGCGGCGATCGCCGCGCGCAGCTGGAACGGGCCGAGCGGATGGGAACGCAGCGCTTCGGTCACCAGCTCGACGCCCTCGGAGACCAGCTGGGGTCGCCACAGCGTGCGGTCCTGCTCCGCGAGCGGGACCAGCACACCACCCGCATCCACGCGTGCGGGCTGGCGTGCGTCGGTCAGAAGGATGAGCGCGATCAGCCCCATCACTTCACCTCGCCACTCATACGGCGCTTGCGCCAGGAGCATGCGCGCCAGTCGGAGGGACTCTGCGGCCAGCGCGGGACGGCTGATCGCGTCCCCCTCGACAGCGGTGTGCGATTCGGTGTGGATCAGTCCGAGCACATCGAGCACGGCAGGCAGGCGCTGCCCAACGTCGACGATCGAGTCGAGGGGGATGCCGCGGAGGGTGGACTTCGCTCGGGATATGCGCGTACCGATCGTCGCCTCGGAGACGACCAATCCGCGGGCGATCTCGCGGGTGGTCAATCCGCCGACGCATCGCAACGTCAAGGCCACCTGCGACCCGTGGGACAGCGCCGGATGGCAGCACAGGAAGAACAGCAGGAGCGTGTCGTCCTCGTCCGATGACGCGAGGGTCAACTCCATCGACGCCACTCGTCGCTCGCGTTCCCGCCGCGCGATCTCGGAGCGCATCGTGTCGATCGCTCGCCGAGTTGCGACGGTGACGAGCCACGCGACCGGTTGATTAGGGATGCCCTCGATACGCCATTGTCGGGCTGCGGCGATCAAGGCCTCCTGAACGGCGTCCTCCGCGTCGTCGAAGTTCCCGATCCGGCGCACCAGGATCGCCAGTGCCCGGGGTGCCGCCGCGCGTAGGGCGGAGGTGAGCGCGGCGGCAGGGGGTGGCGTCGGCATCAGGGGTCACGTAGTGGCCGCGAAGTCCGCTTCGGTCCATACCCGCGCGATACGAACCCCGTCGGTCGCGGCCGCTTCCGGGAACCGCGCGGCGATCACGGCTGCCCGTGCTTCGTCGTCGACGTCGACGAGGTAGTAGCCGGAGACGACCTCGGTCACCTCGGGCAACGGAGCGTTCGTCACCAACGGTCCCTGGGGCCCACGGCTGACCAGCTTCTGGGCGTCGGTGTCGAGCGCCTTCGAGTCGACCAGCTCGCCCGTCGATTCGAGCTCCGTTTGCACGTCCCAGTAGATCTGATAGGCCGCGGACCGCTCGTCATCGGTCATACCGGCGAACAACTCGATCACGGCCGGGTTGTTGTGGATGAGAATGAGGTACTTCACTCTGTGCTCCTTGTTTCGGCCACCGGATGCGGCCATCTCAGTGTGTCGGAGCCATCGCCAAGATCTCGACATCATCCCTCCAACATCGTCCGACGCGCTCCCGCCAACGCCCGACCAGCCGCCTGGTAGGCGAGCCACCTCCGCGCGGCGACCGAACACGGATCGCCTCGCGAGCGAGTGATCACAGCGGTCCGAATACGTCCTTGAGTTCAGCATGCAGGTCGAGCTGGTCGAGGAGCGGCGCAAGTTCGCGTTCCTCGAATCGGAAGTGCGATTCCATGATCGCCGCGAAGCCCTCTAGGTGCTGGGCGAGGGCGCGGCGTCGTACTCGCGGCTGTCGCACAATCGGAAGACGCGTGCGAGGTGCCCGCCGACGGGAGGGCCTGCCTTCGCCACGGTTCGAGGATCCAGTGTGAACGCCCACTATGGCGCGCAAGTGGGAGCGGAATAGCGCAGGACTGCGAGCTGCCGTCGGTAGAGTGCGGCGCAGGAGGATGCCCGTGGTCGCTGCAGGTATGGCAGTCGGATATTGAGCGTCGCTGACATCGCCGCCGTGACGGCGCTCGTCACCGGTGGGGCCACAGTTGCGCTGATCGTAATTCTGCACGTGCTCGAGCCCGAGTACGACCCGTCCTGGCGGATGATCAGCGAGTACTCCGTCGGGCGATACGGGTGGGTCATGCGCATCGCCTTCGTCACGATGGCGATCAGCCCGGCCGCGATGTGCGTGGCGCTGTGGCCGCTCGGCGGCGCGTGGACGATCGGCCTTGCCGCCGTTGCGCTGGGCGCGCTCGGTGCCGCGTTCATCGACGCCGATCCCATCATGACTCCGCGTGCTGAGGCCACGCGCGTGGGCAGGGCGCACACGGTGCTGGGTGGTGTGTTGCTCGCCGGCTTTCCTCCTGCCGCGCTGTTGGCGGGAGTCGGGGTGATGACCGCGCTCGGATGGGTGTTGGCGATCGCCTCTGTTGTTCCATGGGCCGGCCTGGTCTGGTTCCTCATCGCCGCTGCCCCCGCGCACGGGCAGGGCGGCTCTCCTGAGATTCGAATCGGATGGCCGGACAGGTTCTGCCTTGTGGCCTACCTGGGATGGGTGGTGGTCGCCGCTATCGGCGTTCTGTCCGTCGTGTGATGCAAGAGCGCCTTCGCGAAGGCGAACTCGCATCAAGCGCCATCTCGACCGACACTTCCCGCGAGCGAGAACGCATCTCGGTCCGGCCCGACCCGCTTGAGTGTGGGCAAACTCGCGAAACTGGGACTCGAAGTCGCGAGAAAACGCCTGTCGGGAAGCGAAAAAGAATGATGCCCCTGGAGGGACTCGAACACGTCTTGAGCATTTTGCATGGCGACGTGGAACGACAAGTTTCGCGGAATTACGCGGGTTTCTGAGAGTCAACCGACGTAGAGCGACGTCCGAAAACAGCCAGCGGCAAATGGAATGCGGGCAAATTGCGGGCAAGAATCTGCTGTCGGGGAGTGGTATTTCGGCCCACGCCGCGATCAAATGCGGGCAAGCTTGCGCTGAACACAACGCCAAGGCGTCCATTTTGGGCACTCTGATTAAGCGCTGAGACCTTCGTTTAGCAACATGTTCGAACGGCCATCGGCACTCGTTGTGGCTGGCACCCCGCGAACAGACGGCATCCCCGCCGCGTCTCATCGGCCGGTCGAAGGCCCTCCGGGCTGGGACGGCCCCTGGTGAGGCGCCGCAGGGTCATATGGTCTGCCCGGGTTGTATGGGTCGACCGCCGGCGCCCGCCGGGGTTCCTGGATCCGTACCTCGGGAGCCAGACCCGAGTCGCGAGCGCGACTCATGAGGCGGGTCGCGGTGCTCTGGCTGATCTGCAGGGTGTCGGCGACGAGCTTGAGCGGCGGATAGCTGATCGCCGTCGCGACGCGATAGACGGCGATCGCGGCGTAGAGGGACTCGATGGGCTCGCGCTCCTCGTGCGCCCGCACGCGACTGAGAAAGTCGCGCACCGGTATGGGGTCGAGCTTGTCGCGATCCTCGCTGTCGACGTCGACGGTGACGACATCGAGAGCTGACCTCGTCATGATCCAGTGCGTTCGCACCTCGCGGAGCACCTGGCTAGTGACGTCGACGCCTTCCGCTTCGCGCTCGAGGGCAGCGAAGACGACCGCGGTGCGTCCGAGCATGTCATCCCACTCCACGCGGACGGTGATCGTGCCGGGAACGTCCTGCTCACCCGACACACGCGCGCGCCAGGACTTCGGGAGCGTCACCCCACTGCCGAGATCAATGCGTTCGTCGCTGAAGTCATACACCTCGACGTCTGCCATGAAGCCCACTATTCCAGGTCCTCGAAGAATCGCGAAGAAGACTGTCGATCTTGGCTCAGGGGTGTGGTACTTTGCGACGAAGGGAGTGTGACACTGCTGGCTCACAGAAGGGCGGGACCATGAACCGATCACAAGATTGTCTGGCACTGACGATGAAGGATGCCGCGAAGCTCGTCGGCGTCGACTACCGAACGATCAAGCTCGGCATCGAGAGCGGGACCATCCCCACGGTCCAGCTTGGCCCGCGCCGCATGATCCCTCGCGTGCCTCTTCTGCGCGCCTTCGGCGTCGACACCTGATAGCGGCGAACGGGCGGTGTAGCCCCACGTCCAAGCAGCCGGCAGGCACGGCGTGATCCCTGAGCGAGCGACGATCGATGCGGAACCGCCTTCGCGCGTGCTCACATACGACGGCACCGACGCGAGTTGACCGGGAAGTTCAGCACGGCCACTCGCTCTTCTCCAACGAAGACCTCAAGCTGAAACGCTAGCTTGACTGGGCTCACGGCAGGAGCGTCGCTACTTGTCGCCACCAGGGTTCAGTGTGAATGGGACGTTGAAGGCGGCTTCGAGGCCGGAGCGCAACGTCTTCAGCACGGTCTTCGTGCGGGGAGCAAGGCGCAGCTCGCTACCGAGCGCCGCGAGCCGCGTCGCGATGATCTTGTGGCCGACTCCGTCGGGCATACCCCTGTGCCGTGCCACGAACGTGTCGACGGCCTTCGCGATCGTCTGATCACTGCTTAGGTCAGCGGCCAAGATCCGCTCTACATGAAGCTCGTCGAGGTACGCATTCACAACTTCGAGGTACTGAGTGCGCTCAACGAAGTCTTCAATCGCTTTGCCGTGCGGGAGCTGGAACACATGCGACCGGGGTACGCCGGCTTCAAGCAACTGCTTCCTTCTCGTGTTCCCTGACGAATCTCCGTCGACGAGAAAGCAAGTAATGAGCGCGACCGAGTGCATCGCCTGCGCGATGGGAACGTTGGACAGGCCGAACGCGATCTGGAAGTCGAGGGGACGACCGCCGTCCGCGAGCCGGAGCAATGTCGGTAGGAGGATCATCTCGGATACTCCTTCCGCGAGCACTGCTCGACGGAACGCAGAGAACGCCGCGGCCTCCGCTCCCATCGCAAAGAGCAGGTGCGAGAAACCCGGCTCGGAGTCAGTCCAGAAAGTGTTCGCCAAGGTGCTCACGCTTCGGTCAGTGGGATCCCGACGCACGACACGGATCCCGGTGCCGAGATCGAGCGGGAGACATCCGGGACTGTGAGTGGTGTAGATCACCTTGTGAACATCGAGTTGATCAGTGAGCACTCGCACGAGATCTGCCTGAGCGTCGTAATGGAGATTGCGCTCCGCCTCATCGATCATGAGGACGGGAGGGACGTCCAACTCTCGCGCGATCAGGAAACAAACCAAGCCAAGAAAGGTTCGAAGACCATCGCTGCGTTCACTGATTGGCGTGACCGTGAAGTCAGCGCTGTCAACCTCGTTTATGTTCACCTCGACGAGCCCGCCTTCATTAATCGCGAGCTCGACGGAGAGCGCGGATTGGCTCCATGACGGTTGCAGTCGCTCGGACAGCGCCGCGTTGACGCGCCGCTCAAGACTGCGCATACGTGCCGGCGCACCGCTGCTGATCGCTAGCCACAACTCGTCAACAGAAGTTTCTGCGATGGCGAGCAGGTTTCGAAACGGTGAACCGGGGTTCGCGCGGGTCGCATCATCGGCGAGGTTATAACGCTCGCGGATCTCTCGGTCTTCGTCCGTGAACAGAAGGAACTTCGGAGCGCGCTCCTCAAGGGTCCTGCGGATGGCGGCGCCGGGGCTGGCCTTGCGCGCTGCGACCAGTGCCTGCTGAGTTGCCTCGGCAGATTTCGCGATCGCGGCCCGAAGCGCGGCCAGTCCCGTTCCACGACCGGGAACCCCCAGCACATCCGATCCGAAGGCCTTGAGTGCGGCGAGCTCGCCTTCCAGTGCCTCGAGGGCATCGGAGTTCGACTCCTCGGAGGCGCGAACGATCGCTTTCGAGAGCGTGCCTGGAATTGGTTCCCGTCGGTCGACCGCGTGCTCATCAAGGACATCCGCGGCGTTGGCAATCGCGCTACGAAGCGACTCTGCGAGTGCCCGCGCCTCGGTGAACGGTTTCGGGTTCCTGTTCACGGTGAGGTCGGTGCCGGTAACCTGCACGCCCGACGCTTTTCGACTCACGCGCAGCAGAGTGAGATTGTCTTTCGAGATCGCGATGTCTGGATCGATGTCGAGTGCGGCCACGCTGGCCAGATCGGTGGCATCAAGCCTGAAGCGTGCCCTGACGACAACGTCGTCTGGCTGCGGCGGCCGCTGCCGGTTAAACGATCGAGGATCGAGTGGGACGGTGCCCTCCGAGCTCAGCCATCGAAGACCATCGAGGACTGAGCTTTTCCCGGACTCGTTGGGACCAATAAATGCGATCGTCGGACCATCCACATTGCACCTGGTAGAACGCAGCCGACGATAGCCACTGAACTCAATCTCTATCAACCGCACTGGCATTCCTTCCGCAGCCATCGTTTCGACTCCGATACTGGCACGCACGTGAAGAGGGCGTGCGTTTAGAGTCCCTCACTGGGCATGGCCGGTGAGGGGTGTGTAGCGAGGAGAGCGGAGCTCGATCGTTCTCGCCGCCAAGCAGGTGTCGGATAGTGCGGTTGCTGATAACGCGCAAGCGACCTTTACGATCGTTGTCGACGGCCTCGAGGACCGAGGGACAAATGGGAATCAGTGTTGTTGACCGGAAGCTGCTATGGGGACGGGCGGGCAACCGTTGTGCTTGGCCCGGCTGTGATCAAAGGCTTGGGGCTGATCTCCGCACACCGGAGTCGGCCTTGCTCCAGGAACACGGCGCAGTCATCGGCGAAGAAGCGCACGTTCGTTCCTCCCGCCCAGACGGTCCACGACATGATCCGGAGTATCCGAGTGAGAAGCTGGACACCTACGACAACCTCATACTTCTGTGCCCGACCCATCACACCACTATCGACAAAGAGAGTGGCGCCGCTTGGTCGATTGAGGAACTCCAGCGGATGAAAGCAGACCATGAACGGGCTATCGACGCGATGACCGGCGCCGCTGACCTAGTGACGAGGGACATCCAGGAGGTACTGGCGGCACAAGTCGCGCTCTGGGAAAGGCTTGCCCATGTCGACGAATGGCAGAAGTTGACTGCGTGCCTCAATCAGGTGCATCCCTTCATTCGCAAGGACGTCGCGGATGATCTGTTCACGCTCAGCACATGGCTGCTCCAGCGGCGTTGGCCGTCGGGTTACGAGAGGATTGTCGCGGCTTTCGAGCAGTTCGGGAACGTGCTCGGTTGTCTCCTTCAGTTGGTTGGGCGCAATTTCGAGCCGCGCGAGGAACTGCTTGAACTGCCGCGCGGGCACAAGCGCATTGATTGGAACCCGTCTCTCTATACGGAATTGCTCACCGACTTCAACGTGAAGGCAAACGTCATTTGGCTGCTGACCATGGAGCTGACACGCGCGGCGAACCTCCTCATCACGGCGGTGGCGTCGGAACTCGACCCTCTCTATCGGATGGCTGAGGGTTATGTGCTCATGCAGGACGGCGACGCGATCTTCGGCTCCTCGGTCTCGCGCCTGGAATACGCGCCTACCGATATCCGGAGCCTGCCGAGGCCCTATTCGCTGGCTGCACTGATGCAGCGGACGGCGAAGGAGCTTGGCGGGGGTGACCCCCGCCGCGAGCGCGACGTTGACCACTATGCAGTCAACGTCGCGGAGTGGTCTGAGCACACGCTAGAGACTTAGTACGATCCCTGAATGGGCCGATTCGCTGCCGTGACGACTCGTGGCCCGTTAACGGCCTTGTTTGCGACTACCGGTCCGAGATAGCCGGGATCGCCGGGATGCCGAGTCGTCCATCTCCGTCGGCTGCCGGGATGCAGGGCCGCTGGGCAGCGCTAGAGACGCGCGGGTGGCGCGATGCAGGCGGCTGTGTCTCCCTAAAGCGAGCGAATGAATCGGTCAATAATCAAGATCGCCTCCACTGCGGAGTCAGCTGATATCTCCTCGCCGTGCACGGCTCTATTGGCCACGGACAGCGCGTACCTGAGGGGCGACGCTGACTCGGGCGAGATCGCGCCCTGTTTGGTCGCGACAGCGAGCATCTGGCCGGCGGCCATGCGTCGCGTCGCAGTCACGGACGGATCCAGGCGGGATGCAAGTACAATCTCGAGCTCTCGCCTCATTCGTGCGAGCGCGTTCCACGATTCGCCCTCCGCGACGTCCCGCAGCGCCTTCTCACCGCTTTGTGAAAGTCGTTCGTCGCCCCACACAGCTTGATTGGGAACTCTGGCCTGGGCCGGCTCGGTGAGATTCTCCGAATCTCTCTCCGGCACCTCGCCGATGAACTCACGCGCGGCGTTGAACGCAGTCCGAAAACGTGTCCGCACTTCCTCGTGCCGGACATAGTTGGACATCGAAGTGCCGCCTAGGTCGCGAACGACCAGAGATCCCAGAGCATGGAGGTCGGTGGTTTCAACCACGTCA
Source organism: Microbacterium yannicii PS01 (assembly GCF_000304335.1). Taxonomy (GTDB): domain Bacteria; phylum Actinomycetota; class Actinomycetes; order Actinomycetales; family Microbacteriaceae; genus Microbacterium; species Microbacterium yannicii_A. The sequence continues at coordinate 81,270 of NZ_CAJF01000010.1, forward strand.
CTCACACGCAAGGACTCGAGCATCCGCGCTTGCTCCCGGAAGGCTGCTGCCTGCGTGATGCTACGCGTTGCGGCGAGGACCACCGTGACCACGGACAACACCGTCCCAACCACGGCGAGTAGTGCTTCGAAACTCATCGCTCGCCCTCCTGGGAGCGGAATCGCCGAACGAATGCCCGGATCTCTACAAGTTCAGAAAGGAGAGCCTGGGCAGCTACGAACTCTGCGTGTACGCGACGTGCAAACGAGAACGCAATCACGCCCGCGAGGATGAGGATTCCGGCGGTTACCCAAGAAGCGATCATCCACCCCCACTCAATCGATACATCAGGGTTTACCTGGATAAGCGGCACGAGCGTCGCAACCGCGACAGCGGAGCCTGCGCCGGCCAGCGCCTTCGCGGACGTGGTGATGTGTTCGTACTTCCACTGATAGAGCGAAGTGAGCAACGAGTGCGCCTCATTTGTATCGACGATTGCGAGATCGATAAGGTCGCCGACTCGGACGGGCCGTCCGAGATAAGTTGCCACCCAAGCCTTGAATCCCATGACATGAAGCTAGTGGATCGCTCACGTCGGGCGGGATTCATTTGCTGACACCACGACGACGGCCAGCGCGAACTTGACTAGATTTACGACCGAGAGCGCAAGCAAGATTTTCTATCAGGGTAGGCAGGACGGGCGCAACGGTTAATCAAACGGCAGGCCGATTTTCGCGACCTTGTCGTTACTGCTTCAACCTGGACCATGCGTGCCTCGTGCCGCGAAGGTCCCCAATGGGTCGGCACGTTGGCTGCTCCGTCTCAAGGACCTCACCGATCTACTCGACGCTCCGGGGTGGGAGGCATGACGTTGCGCCCAGACTCGCGTCCGCCGCACTCGTCAACCGCGGAGCGCTGGAGTGCTCGTCCTGGGGACCGTCGGCTGAATGGTCGGAAGGGATTGCGCGCCTACTTTTCGCTACCGGGCTCGGCCACATGATCGTTTTAATCGCCCCGCGCAGGGGCCGTCAAACTCCGCATTAGGTCCGCCGCCCACCTCCCGACACCTGACGGTCGCTCGGCCGACACTCTGACTCAGAAGAAGAGGGATCCAAAACCGGGCGCCGGCTCGAATCGAATCAGCTTCCGACCAATTGTGCGATCGGGACCGCCGAACGTGCAGATGGTTCTACGGGGTCTCTTCTCGTTTCGAAGTTCCGGTTGCTGCACGGGCGCGCCTGCGCGCCAACGGAGGGGCAGTGTGCGCTCAGGACGATCGGATTCTGTGACGCTCGCCGCGAGACAACCGAAACGTCGAAGCCGTTGACGTCAGGCTGGGCGGTCAGACCACAGCACCGTTCCCCGCGCCTATAGCTCTAGGGGGGGTCATCGCCCGGCGGGTGAGACAGCCTCTCAATAGGCCCGGCCGCGACGCGCCGCCACGGCTGTCCCACCGAGTCGGCGAATTCTATGGAAGGTTGTAGCCCGAGAAGATGCTCCTCTGGTCGCCAGCCCGCTTTCCGCCATCCGTCGGGTAAAGGCACAACCGCCGCGACCTCCTTGCGCTCGCGTGGAAGCAGTGTCGTGGGATCGGTGCGGAATGGAGGGCCCTCAAAGAGGTCCTCATCAGCGTTGTGATCCTCGGCCCAGAAGGCAACTGGCCCGATGACCTCGTCGCTGTTGTTGTAAATCGCAAACCGGAAGAGCAGGGCATCGACCTTCAGCCGCCCATCTCGCCCGAGCACGTCCGGCGCGGCGACGATGGAGTGCTTGTACCGAAGACGCGATCCCGCACGACGCAGCAGCTTGCCCACGGCGACCGAGTAGACCTTCCGGGCCTGGGCCTCCGCACGGACCTTGGCATCCGCCTCAAACGTTCTGCGTGCGCTGCGGGCTTGGTTGCGGCTGTAAATCGCAGAAGCGACGGCCGCGAGGAGCGCTAGGAAGGCAACTAAGACCGTCGCCCACTCTGCCAAACTGCCGATCGAGACCGACCAGTCATCGTTTCGAAGCGGTAGTAGAGCCACTGCCACAGACACCGGACCAGGATGGCACATCGAAGTCCGCGGGTGCGCGCAATACCAGCATGGTGGGGATCACTTGCTTCTCGGTGGCAACAGCCCGTTCGGAGTTCGGATCCTTAAGGAATTGTTGGACGGCCCCGCCTTGGCGGCCACCTCGGGGCGGTAGCGCTTCAGGTCCAGGAATGTTTCCGCAGGTCGCGGATCACCAACTCCGGTGGCTTCGGGGGATCCGAGAGCCCGCCTGTGCTGCTTCGACCGTCCACGAATCGTCGACGGAGGTTGCGGAGCCACAACTGCTCGTCTGAAGTCTCGAGCCTCCGAGCGGCGTGCATCATGCGCTGGTGGTGAATCGGGAAATCACGCTCGAACGCCTGATATGTGACAAGTGCATCGAAATAGCACTTCCAGAAGTGTTCGAGCAGGTTCGCCAGAATCGTAACGCGGAACAACGATATGCGGTCGAGGTCTGCCGTCCTCGCTACATTAATGCCATCGGTAGAGCGCGCCAGTGCCGTTGTCCACTCACCATGTGCCAGTGAGTTTCGTGTATCGATTAGCGGATTGAGATGGTCACGTGCCACTCGAAGTAGGTCAAAGTAGCGGGCCCGGTCCGATGGCGGGAGCCTACGCGGAATGTCCTTGACACCCAGCTGAACACTTGGCTCTCGCCGCGCAAGACGGTCTGCCAGCGCAATCTTGAGGAGCAACTGCCACCTGGCGGAGAGCCCGCCGCGTAGTGCATCCTCGCGCTGCTGAGTGGTCAGCCGGGAGTGAGGGTGCCAGGTCAGCCATGCGAGGCGCGCCTCGTACTGGGCAGCGAGGAGGAGATGCGCAACGCGCGAGGAAGTGGTCATTGCCACTTCGGCAGAGCCGGAGCGACCACCCTCTAGCCGTCCGAGCGGGCTGCGGGCAGCTTGCGCCTTCGCATATAGCAAGGTGTGGCGCAGGGCGGCGCTCCCCGTCCGAACGTTTTCATCGATTGCAGCGAATAGATCCAGCGTCTCTTGATTGTCCATCGTTAGCTCTCTCCAATACCGGCGCAAGATGCGGCTTGTGATCCGCATCCTCCGCCGGTACGGGAGTCGAACCCGAAAACTCTCGAGTCACCAGAATAGGCGCGCACCGCACGTCCGCAGCGCCTCTCCTCGTCAAGTGTGTTTCCCATTACACCAACCGGCCGCATCGGGTTGCCCCGCTGATTCCGCGAGGCTATCACCTACGTGAACTTCGAATACCACATCCACGACAGCTAGGACGCGCTACCGCGCAAGACGCCACTGCCCGGGCCGGACCATCAGCTTCTTGTCCGGGTGCACGGAGGCCGGTCCCTCAGGGCAACAAGCGAGGAGATTCTGTAGCCCAGGCCGAAACCCCGCGGTGATCGCGCACGAATAAGCCGCCCGAGCGTCTTCTCCTGAGCGCCCGCCAATCAAGCGCGTCTACATCCCCATCCGGCGCTCCGCACTCGGCGTCATACCCACCTGCCCCGTCGCCATCGCCGCCTCGCGGTTCCGCGCCGCGCGACGCACTTCGGCTTGGGCCGCGCGCACAGCATCCTGCATAGTCAACTCCGGAGTGCCGCGCTGCATCGACTCGGCAAGGCACTCGCGGGCCGCGGCATCCGTCCGCGCCACGACGATCGCGACGTTATGCACCCGCCCTCGCGTGAGGCCAACATAGAGCCCTGCGGCATCCACATCCGGCCCGACGACCGACGCATCGGCGGTGTCGCCCTGCACCCCGTGCACCGTGGACGCGTAGGCGAGCTGCAAATGGTCCCGCGCGTACTCAGTGGACACTCGCCGCACCTCGCCGCTGTCGCTCACGGAGACAAGAGACAGGTACTCGTCGCGGATGCCACGCACGATCCACTGCGCGCGATTCTCGACGCCCGTGAGCCGGTCGTTGCGGCGGGTCTGGACGGTGTCGCCGGCGAGGATGCGCTGCTGCCCCATGCCCCACGCGACGACGCGGACGTCAAGCTCGCCCTGATCCACTCGCCGCTGCTGGACGGCGTCGTTGATCGCATCCGCCTCAGCATTCGTGCCGGACACTAGCGTCACCCGCTTGCCTCGCGCGTGCCACTCGAAGTACGCGTCGATCATCCGCTCACGCGCTGCGTCGTGATGATCGACCCGGTCGACGTGACCGTGTTCGACAAGCTCGCCCGCAACCACCAGCGCGCGCTCGCGACCACCCGCATCCCGGAGCCGCAGTGTGAGCGCCGCGTAGTCGGGATCGCGGAACCGGTGCACCGTGTCGAGCTCGACTGCAGCGTTCGCGTGCCGAATCGCAGAACCCATCGCACCCGCGTGTCCGACCGGCAACGCCTGATGCGTGTCACCCACGAATGCCAGCCCGACACCCTGCTCGATCGCGAGCTCGACGAGGACGTTCGCCGTCTGTAGGTCGACCATGCCGGCTTCGTCGACGACGATACGGTCGCGAGAACGCAACACGTACTGAGTCGGCCCGCTGTACACGGCGCCCGTGCTGGGATCGATATCTCCCACTCGAAGCCTGCTCCACACCTTCGCGCCGGCCTCGTCGGTGCCCCACCGGTAGCCATGGTCCGAAACCAAGGCATGAATACTGGATGCCGCGGCCCCGACCTCGCGAGACGCTACCGACGCGGCCTTGCGCGTAGGAGCAACGACGAGCATCCGCCGCCGTTGCGACGCGAGCGCCCCGCACGCAGCGCGCAGTATCGTCGTCTTGCCCGCGCCAGCGGGGCCGGCCACCGTCACGAGCCCGTCCGTGCCGGCGATGGCGCACGCAGCAACGCACTGCGACGCATCCAGTGTCGACAAATCGTCGTCCGGTGCGAGCCGGTGCAACTCGACCGGCAACAGTGAGCGCCCCGGTTGGGCGAGTACGTCCAGGCGGCTGGCGAGACGCACCTTGGCGCGTACGGTCTCGGTCGCCATGAACGCCTTGACGTGCGCCGGCGGCTCCGCGACGAGCCGATAGACGGAACGCCTGGCACGGTCCGTGATCTCGGCGATCACGCCATCGAGCCGGTCGCGTTCCGCAACGACGCCCGTGCGCGAGAGCGCGCGTATTGCGCCTGCGCGGATGTCGAAGATGCTGAACCGTCCGCCGCATGATGTGGACCGTTCGTCTGCATCGACGACCGCCATTGCAGCGAGCAGATCCAGGTCGATTGCCTGTGGGTCTGTTGCAACGACGGGAGTGGATGCGCGCGGGGCGGTCAGACTCGGATCGATCGCACCAATCTGGTCGCGGACGAGCGCCTCCCAAGACAGCTCATCGAGATGCGTCGGCTTGTTCGGACGCGACACCGCCCACGCGCGCCGATCGATTTGCTGCAGCACCTCCGCGCTCGGCGCGGATCCTCCGTGCGCGGCCGACCACTCCGCGATGAGCCGCGCACGGTTGCCTTCGATCTGCTCCGACCGACGCGAGACGGGTCGGACGGCGCCGGCGAGTTCGGCGATCTCCCCAGTGTCGTCAAGCGCGTATCCGTGCCGGGCGAGCGCGGCGATCCAGGCGGGATCGGTGCGGGCGGCGAGCTCGCCCTCGGCGTTGACGACGGTGTGCAGCTTCATCGCTACGCGAGAGTCGAGGTTCGACCACTTGCCGTCCGCGCCGAGCACCTTGATGTTCAGCCAGAGGTGACGGTGGATGTGCGGGTCGAGCGCGCGCGAGCGCCGATGCTGCAGCTCGACGACCTCGATGCGGGTGACCTCCTCGCGGATGAGCCCGCCGTGCCCGCGCCGAGCGTTGAGCTCCGTCTGCCATGTGAGCAGGATGCGGTCGCGCAGCCGGTCCTGGAGCGCTTCGAACTCGCTGGCGAGCTCGGGATGCAGCAGCGCGGCGATGCTGTACGACTTCGGGTGATTGAGTGTCCCGTCGAGCAGCAGGTCGGCGTCGGGGCTTAGCCGCTGATGGCCGCGTTGTTCTCCGGTGACCGGGTCGTGTCCCGTGAGCCAGACTCGAAGGCCGCCGGCGGTGAGCTCGTCGCTGCCGATCCTGCCGCTCGCGACGATGAAGCGTGAGACCATCGAATTGGATGCCGCAGCATACGCCTCGAGCGCGTCAACGCTGGGGGAGTGCTGCAGGTGAGCATCGCAGATGCCCTCGAGCGCGTAGCCGATCGCCTGTCGAACCCCTCGGGATTCGACACCTCGCTTCCATCGCTCGAGGCCTCCGCGCATGCCGCCAGGATAGGGTGCGTTTTGCCTTTTATCCAGGCATTTTCCCGGTGTGCAGGTACGTGTAGGGGAGTGCTTCTAAAGGGTGTAGGTCACCCTGGGTGCCTGCGTGCATCGATCTTGCATCGTGCTTGTCAGGTGGGAGTTGTCGTGGTCGCACATCGAACGGGTGTCGAGTCGCTCCGTCCGTATGTAGATCTGGCCAGCTCGGTTGCGAATTACCCCTCGGACTGGGGCGGACGTTTTGGGAGCGGCTCGGCGAAGCTCTGCACAGCGGCCTGCTGTACGAGCCGGCGTAGGTTCAGTCGCGGTCAAGGGGTCGCACGTCCAACGCGTGCCGCTCGCGAACGAGATTCACCGAGGCCCACTTTGCAACCCGCTCCTCCAGGCCAGAGGCGGCAAGCAGCGATATCGGACCCACGGCAGTGGCGACTTCCGCCTCCCCGTTCACGACTCCGTGCGGGCCGATGACCACGCCTTCGACATCGACCGCTAGTGCCGTGTGGCACTCAGTCATGTACGCGACCGCCTGCTCGTATCCGTTGCGAAGCACATACTCGGACTTCGCCGAATACTTGCATTCGAGGAGAAGTGCGCGCTCATTCGATTCGAAAAGTCCAATGTCGGCGCCGATCGGACGCCCCTTTGCCCCCAGCTGCTCCAGAGCTTGCGCGTACGGCGACCGGCTGTTGTAGTACCGGAACGCCGCGGCGACCTCGTACCAGATATCAAGCGTCCGGCGAGAATTGTGGGCTTCGAAGATCGGGCCTGATCCGATGCCGATTGGTCGAAGGTTGGAAATCGCCCAGCCTTGCCCGCGCAGGGCGAGCAGCACTTCGCCGAGACATCCGAGATGAAAGAGCGCGCCGCGAAGCTCAGCCGCCGGAAGTAGCAGCTCACGAGCGACATCGGCCACGTGTGTGCGCTTCGAGATAATCTCCTCGGCGACGTCGGCGAGTCCGAGCCATGGGCGGCCTGATGCCCGCAGGGCCCCCAAGTCCTCACGATCCGGCTGAGCGAATTCGCCATACGTGGGTCGAAGCGACTCCCACGCTAGGCGGATCGCCGATAGCTCGGGTCTGACAGATTTGTCCACATCCGATGCAACCCTGATGGCGTCCTGCTGGATCGCAATCAGCTCCTCGGCAACCCAGCCAAACACCGAGGTCAGAATGTTGTCCGGCGTCCGCTCCCGCACGACTGTATGGAATGCGCTCGGAGGCCATCCTTGTTGTCGACTTCGGACCCAATTGACCTTGCCGGACGGCGCAGCCCTCACTTCGCGTCGTCGCTCAGACTGCGCGGGCAGCGCATCGATCCACGCGACCGCCGAATCTGGCAGTCGGGCGACGAGAGGAATCAGGTGGGCCATAAGCACTCGATTGGCTCGGGTGCGCACCGCTGAGGCACTCCACTCATGCTCCCCGGAGGCTAGCTCAGCCACGGCAGAGTACAGCTGGCCCAGTCCACTGAAGCTCGCGAGGGCCTCGTGCAGACCCGCGGTCGGGATCGATGGGCCCGCATGCGTGATTGAGCTGGTCAGCGCAACACCTGCAGCTGTGTCGTCACCCAACTCCATTGGTCCTCAAGTCCTTCGTCAGTAGACAAAGCCGCACCGAGGGCGTCCAGTACGGAGTCGTCGATACGTGCAAGCCATGCCCCGGAGCTCGTCACGTAGGCTTCCGCCACCAGTTCCGCTACGGTCCCGTGGCCAAGCCCGATTCCGGAGGCGACATACCGCGGGATACCAAGGAAGAGGGCGGGACCCAGTGCTGTGCTGTGCTTCGCGCGATGGGCTGCGTACAGCGTCACCACCCGGGTCCTCACCTCGGAGCGGATTTCCGGAGGGACTTGCGTAAGTTCAGCGGCGAGTGCGCTGTCAAAGCCGAGCGAATCCGGAGGCGCTATCGGCACGTGGGCAAACCTACGACCAAGCGCCTGCCCGAAGCGGAAAACGCGGACGGCGTCTAGCGCATTGTAGGTTCCGAGAAGTCGCCATTCGGCACCGGCAAGGAACTCGACCGGCTCAATGGGCGAATCGGCCATCAGTTCGTCGAGTTGCGTCACCTCCGACATAACGGATTCGGTCCATCCAAGCGAGATCTCGCCAGCGTTGGGGTCGGCCGATACCCGACCCAGCGACACCGCCTGGCCGGAGAGCCACGTCAGCGCGCCACCGAAAATTCGGTCCATGTCCGCACGGTTTGCTTCGTCCAGCACCAGCCATTCGTCTCGCGAGACGGCTTCCAATAGATGGCCGATGGCGAAGCGAATTCGTCCTTTGTCGTCGACCGTGTCGCCACCCAGCAGGTCCCGCGTGGTCCAGGATTCGTCAGGGGTCACGATCCTGCGGTCGTGCGCCATTGACATCCCAAATGAAGCTGGCGTCTGCGCGACTTCCCGCACGACTTCCTCGATCAGTTGGGTCTTGCCGGTCCCGGGCGGTCCAACCAGCATGGTGGCCGATCGCGATGCGATGGACGTTCTGACCATCCGGAGCGTTCGATCATCGATGACGAGGCGCGCGGGTACAGACTGCATCGACGGCGCGGTGGTCGACGACGCCTCCACATGAGGCTGCTCCGCCTGAACAATCTCCCAGGCGATACCGTACGCGTTGGATAGCTTGGTGGCAGTCGTCGCAGTGCGTTCGTCGCTAGAACGCACACCCCATCCGAGCCCCCACGTCCCGCTCTCCGATTCATGCATCAAAATGACTGCCTGATGGCCGCCCCTCAGCACGTCCTTGCGCGCGGCGTCTTTAGTGTCCTCCATAACGCCCTCGTCCACGCACACTCCGACGAGGAGCGAGGCCTGCTGTGCGCGTGGCGACTGCGTGCTGCGCACCGAGAAGTTGCCTGGCTTCGAGATAGTGACGGACGTCACGGCTCCACGGGAGAGCCCCGCAGCCGCCGCCAACACCTCATCCAGTCGGTGGAACTTGTTCACGCTCGGCGCCGAGATGTTCACCGACTCAAGAGCTTGTCGGACGTGATCAAGGTTTTCCGCAAACGGTGAATCCACGATCGACACGTTATCGCTGATCTGGACCTCGTCAGGAAGCGCCACGAAGCGCAGCGCCCGTGTTCCACGTAGTTGCGCGAAGGCGCGTTCACGCCCGCCGTTGACGAAGTCCGTCTGCGAGATGAGGCGTCCTGGATAGTCGAACGAGTGGCCCTCTCGGCGTGCGCGAAGGACGAGAGTGCTCTACTAGCTCGCATCTCGCGGTGTTCAGTCGGTGCACCGGTATGCTCCCGGCGGCGGGCGATACTCCCCGAGGGCCCGGATCGTCGGTGGCTCGCGATATCGTCGCCAGCGGCCGGTCGACTCGAGCTTCGGGCAGATCAGAGATACCGTTTGACGTTGGTTAGGAGTTAGAAGCATGACGAGCACTTCGTGGAAGGTGGCCGGCCTGTTCGCCGGGATCGGGGGCGTCGAACTTGGTCTTGAGCGCGCACTCGGGAACCAGATCGAGACGCTTGCCTTCTGCGAGTGGTGGGAGCCTGCGCAATCCGTCCTCCGGGCGCGATTCCACGGGGTGCCCATCGAACCTGACGTCCGCGAAATGAAGCGGCTCCCTGAAGGCACAAACCTCGTTACCGCTGGTTTTCCTTGCACGGATCTGTCGCAGGCCGGCCGTACTGCTGGGATCGGCGGGGTTAACTCCGGCCTTGTGGTGAATGTCTTCCGACTGCTGGAGGATGCGCGGCGTCGTGGAGGTGCTCTTCCGACGCTCCTTATTGAGAACGTTCCGAACATGCTCGCTCTCGATCGTGGAAAGGCAATGAGCTACTTGATCTCTGAGATCGAGGCGCTTGGGTACGCGTGGGCCTATCGGGTTGTTGATTCTCGATTCACGGGGGTTCCTCAGCGCCGTCGCCGGGTGATCCTGCTCGCATCCGTCGATCTCGATCCGCGCCGAATCCTTTTCGCCGACGACGCAGGGGACAGGTCCGAGGACTTCCGCGAGGACATGTTCGGTTTCTACTGGACCGAGGGACTGCGCGGGCTCGGCTGGGCACAGGACGCGGTCCCTACCCTTAAGGGTGGATCGACGGTTGGCATACCCTCACCTCCCGCAGTGTGGGTCCGCGACGCGGCACCAGGACGTCGTCTTGTGAAGCCCTCGGTGGAGGACGCGGAGGAAATGCAGGGCTTTGACCGCGGGTGGACCGACGTCGATCATCTTTCGCCCAGAAGGAACGGCCCAAGATGGAAGCTCATCGGGAACGCTGTAACTGTGGGCGTTTCGCGCTGGGTGGGCAGCAGGCTGAATGATCCTGCCGAGCCGGTTACCGACTTCCGACAGTGGACACCCGGGAGTGGATCTTGGCCAACCGCTGCGGCGGGTGAGAAGGGCATGATCGCCGTCCCGGAGTCTCTCAGCGAGTTCCCTAGCCATGCGGACTACACCCACCTCGGAGACATCATCGATACCCAGAACGCCGATGCGCTCAGCTTGCGAGGTGCGAAAGGGTTCTGGAGCCGCCTGCAGCGGGGAAACCTAGGTCAGTACCCAGGGTTCCGCGCAGCTGTGCAAGAACACATCAACGACCTTGAGTACGCGCTGGCGGGATAAAGACTTGGGCGCCGAAAAAGCGATGCAAGTTGAATCCCCCGCTGCACACCGCGATCAGCTACCACACCCGTGACCACCATCATGGGTCTGAGCAGTGTGTGATCAATGGCCGAGTCATGGGCGACGTCGGAGAGCACGAGGAAGTCGATGCTCGCGAACAAACGTCGCGACACCTCGACGGAACTCGCCCTACGCCGGCAACTGCACTCGCGAGGGTTGCGCTATCGGGTCGACTACGCGCCCGTCCCGGGCCTGCGGCGCAGGGCCGACATCGTCTTCACACGTGCGCGAATCGCAGTCTTCATCGACGGCTGTTTTTGGCACGGTTGTCCCGTACACGCCTCCGCTCCCAAGCGGAATGCCAACTATTGGGGACCGAAGCTCGCGGCGAACATCGAGCGCGACCGCGACACTGATCGACGGCTTGAAACCGAGGGGTGGCGAGTGATGCGGTTTTGGGAGCACGAAGCGCCCGGAGCCGCGGCGGATCGAATTGAGGCGGCTGTGCGTGCCACTACGTGTTCATGATCTCGGCCGCCCGCCGTGACCGCAACGCAGATTGAACGCGATGGGGAACACGATCTTCTCGTCCACGCGGACCCGTCCGCAAACACGGGACGATCAACTTCGCGCTTAATAGCGAGCCTGGCGCACTCAAACTGCGAGACTCTCGCGAGACGGGGCCGCCGCTCTCCCGTCTCGCTCGAACGCCCGTTTGCGTGCGCTGCGTGGACGATCGATTACGGGATGAATGTCCGACGATCCTTCATAATCCGAATCGGCTCTCGAGCGATCAGAAGCGGCGCAGTGCTCGGCATCGACGGCTGCTGATAGGTCGGGGGATGGTTATCGGCTCGATAGGCGGCCAGCCACGGCCGGAGCACCGGAGAGGTCAATGTGGAGCACGCGCAGCGAAGCGAGCATGAACGACATTGACTTCGCCAAGCGCAGGCTGAGGATGGGCCGTCGAGGCGAGGGCCTGTCGTGATCGCCGGCGAGTTCCGCTGACGACGCGGCCTTGACCACCGCTCGGCGGTAAGGAGGTCCGTGATGTTGCTTCGAGCGCCTCTGACGCGCTTCATCACGCCCCACCGCCCGGACCCATCATCGCGCCCGCGCAGATCGCCCCACCCGAACCACTCTTGCCTCATGACGTGAAAGCTGAGCGGAGCGAGCAGCGCGGAGCCTGCGAGGAGTGGGCGGCGAGAACGGAGACGCGACCGATCGCTACACTCTCGGCGTCGGAGAGAGAGGCCCCCCTCCAACCCAACGCCAGTTGACGACGTCTTTCGCCATCTATCCACATTCGGGATCGGCCGAGTTGACGGCACCCGAGCAGTGTCCGACACTGGCTCGATACTGACCGTCGAGCCGGCACGAGCGGAGGTCGAGATGGGCAGCATCACCCCTTACGACTCGGCGAAGGGGCGCCGCTACCGCGTGCGCTATCGCAAGCCGGATCGCACAGAGGCGGAGAAGCGCGGGTTCACGACGATGCGCGAGGCGAAGCTCTACCTCTCCATGGTCACGGTCTCGAAGTCGAAGGGTGAGTACATCGACCCGTCCTCGTCGCGGGTTCCGGTGCGGATGTTCGCCGACAGTTGGCTGCGATCCAAGCAGCCGCCGATGTCGAAACCCTCTTACTACATGACGCTCGAGCGGGCGTGGAAGAACCACGTCGCTCCAGTCTGGGCTGACAGGGAGATCTCATCGATCCGGCGCTCCGAAGTCCAGGACTGGGTGTCCGACCTCGCGTCGCAGAAGTCGCGTACGGTCGTGCTTCGCTCGTTGGGGATCCTCGCCGGCATTCTCGACGTCGCCATCGACGATCGTCGTCTCGCGAGCAATCCAGCCCGTCGCGTGCGTAGTCTTCCTCGGAACGGACCGGGCAAGCGTCGCGTCTACCTCTCCCACGACCAGGTCGCGACGCTGGCGGCCTGCTCGGCGTATCCGACGCTCGTGCTGACGCTTGCGTACACCGGTCTGCGGTGGGGGGAGATTACAGGGCTGCGGGTCCGAAGCGTGAACCGCCTCCGTCGGCGCTTCGTCATCGAGGAGAACGCGGTGATGATCGCGTATGAGATCCACGTCGGCACGCCTAAGACGCACGAGAAGCGCTCGGTTCCGTATCCCGAGCGGCTCGCTCCGATGATCGAGCAGGCGTGCGCCGGCAAGGGTCCGGAAGGACTGCTTTTCGGTGACGGGGTCAACCACATGCGCAACTCGGGCAGCAAGGGGTGGTTTGCGAACGCGGTGCGGCGTGCGCAGGCGTTCGATCCGTCGATCCCGCGGCTCACTCCGCACGACCTACGTCACACCGCTGCGTCGCTCGCGATCAGTTCGGGGGCGAACGTGAAGGCTGTGCAGCGGATGCTCGGCCACGCGTCAGCGGCGATGACGCTGGACACCTACGCTGATCTCTTCGACGACGATCTGGATGCCGTGGCGACGCGTCTGAACGACCGGATGCCGTTGGTGGCGCTGCCGTCGGGCCCGCAGACCCGCTATGGCCGACCACGGTGACCCCAGCCGGCAGCCCGCGAGGTTCTGAAGGGCTCGAGGCCTCCTCGCTTCTTGGTGCGAGTCGCCGGACGAAGCGGCCGCCGAAGTGCGGACCGGAAACAGTCCATCGAGGCGGCCCAAACTGCCGAGATTATGCCTCAACGTGCGGTTCGTCGTGGCTGACGCATCCCACGCTAGGTTGAGAGCACCCGTGACTCGACGACGCACCCGTGGGAGGAAAGCTATTGAAAACTCAACTGGATGTGCCCGAGATCACAAGACTCTACGGCGCGCTCGATGAGTTCCGAGAACGGTCCCTGCGACATTTGCAGTCGAGCTTCATCCCTGCGGACGATCCAGAAGCGGAAAGCGTGTGGACCCATGCCTCGGCATCTGAGCTAGTGCGCGAGTTCATCGAGAAGCCCGATGACACAAAGCGTGGATTCTTAGACAAGCTGAGGGATCAGCTAGCGAACATCTCCCGCCCGGCTGGCCAGCTCATCGAGGAGCTCACCTGGTTGCACCTTGTCGTTGCCTCCAAACAGGGGTATCCCTCGAAGCGCCAGTTGCTTGATGAGGTTGCGTATATCGGTCATGCCACCGGCCCGTCCGGAATCTTCGATGAAGCACTCCACACCGGGCTCGCTGCTACTGGGACGTCATTCTTCACACGACGCCCAAACCAGCTGTGGTTGCTCGTGCGCTTCGCCGAGAGATGGACTGCGGCATCCACTCGCGAGCGAGAGATGTGGCTGAGCGACCCCGACGCGTTTCGTGCAATGGTGTTCTCTCTCGAAGGCGTCGCAGACCAGACGCAGCGGCATGCCCTGCTCCATCTCGTGCACCCGGACTCGTTCGAGGACACCGTCAGCCAGTATCACAAGCGAAAGATGGCCTCACTCGCAGAGCCGTCCGAGGAAGGCGAGAACGACGACGCGACGATCGCGCTCGTCCGCGCTCGCTTGACGAAGACCTACGGCGACGGCTTCTCGTTCTATCACTCAGAGGTGCGCGGGTTATGGGACTTTGAGCCCGAGCCCACGGTCGAACCGACGACCCCTGAGCTATTCATCCCTGAGCCGACTGAGCCGCAGGTTCGTGGCGCATGGCTCATCCGAGGATCGGGCGGCGAGCGCGTTCCAGACTGGCTGGCCGACGGTACCTGCGGGATCGGCTTCGCGGATACATTTCCGTTTGCACTCGTGCCTGGGGTCAGTCGCGACGAGCTCAGGACAATGGCAGACGAAGCAGGCACGGACACAACGGCCGGCGGCTTCAACCACGAGCTGGGCCAGGTCTGGCGATTCGTGAACAAGATGGAGATCGGCGACTACGTCGTGACGGTCAACGGTCAGAACGTCTATCTCGGCGTCGTTGATTCCGGTTCGCGCGACATTCTCGCTCGAACCCGAAAGGAAACAGTTCGATCGATTGAGTGGCTGAACGCTGACGCGCCGATTCAGCGACGCGATATCGCGAAAAGCCTTCAGTCCAAGATGAAGACGCTGCTTACGTTGACGCTCATCACGCCGGAGATCGATGAATTGGAACGCTGGGTGAGCGGAGAGACCCAACAGCCGTCACCGGTCGATCCGATGCCAGTTGGGCTACCTCTCGCCACCACGCAACTCGCGCAGGACCTCCTCCTCGCCAAGCCGTGGCTCGACGAGGTCATCGAGCTGCTCGAAGAGAAGCGCCAGGTCGTTCTTTACGGACCCCCGGGAACCGGAAAGACCTATCTCGCCCAAGCCTTGGCGGAGCACCTCGCGGGCGGCGTCGGTGCCTTCGAAATCGTGCAGTTCCACCCGTCCTACACCTACGAGGACTTCTTCGAGGGATACCGTCCCGTCCCCGGCGGTGCGGGCAAGGTCGACTTCGCGATCAAGTCGGGCCCGTTGCGCCGGATAGCGGATGCGGCGGCCGCAGCCCCCAGCATCCCGCATGTTCTTATCATCGACGAGATCAACCGCGCCAATCTCGCAAAGGTCTTCGGCGAGCTTTACTTCTTGCTTGAGTATCGCGATCAGCCGATCAGCCTTCAGTACTCCGACATGGAGTTCACACTCCCAGAGAATCTCTACATTGTCGGGACGATGAACACGGCCGACCGCTCGATCGCGCTCGTCGATGCCGCGATGCGCCGCCGCTTCTACTTTGTTGAGATGTCGCCGGCGGTTGCGCCTGTAAGCGAGATGCTTAGCCGCTGGCTCGCCGCGCGAGGCATGTCAGACGAGCCAGCGCGCTTGCTGGCCGAGCTGAACGCACGCCTCGGCGATCCGGATGCAGCGATCGGTCCGTCGTACTTGATGACCGAGCACGTCTTGAAGCCGGGTCGCCTCGAACGCATCTGGACGCACGGCATCATGCCCCTACTTGAAGAGCGCTTCTACGGTAATCGTGACGAACTGACGCGGTTCTCGCTCAAGAGCATCCGGGCGGCGATCGCACCCTCCGGCACATGACAATCGAGCTGAACGAGTGGGGGGCGAAGGGCGAGCTCGAACTCGACGCCGATGCGGTCAGAGCGTTCGCCAACGCCAAGCAGTTCGAGCTTGCGCCGGACCGCGAAGTCTCCGGAAGGTGGCGCCTCTCGGCGACCCGCTACGTCGGCGTTGCCGCCATCAGCGGGCACACGATCCGCGTGGCGCCGAAGATTCCGGTACATAGACTCTTCGAACTACTCACCCACACGATGCAACTGGTCGAGTGGAGAGAGGATGCCGCGGATTGGGAAGTATCCAACGACCTCGTGTCCGTGATCGCGGCATCTTTTCTCGACAACGCCGAGCGGGCGTTGCGGGGCGGGATGTTGCAGGGCTACGTCACGGTCGACGAAGACCTCTATTCCGTGCGCGGCCGGATTGACTTCGGCCGACTTTCGGGAAGGCCTCCTGATCTGCCGCTGCCAATGGCCGTGACCTATGACGACTACACGACCGATGTGCTCGAGAATCAGCTGCTCGCCGGTGCCGGGAGGGTACTTCTGAGGCTCGGGATGCTAACGCCCGCCCTGACTCGCCGGTTGCGTCGCCTGGAGTTCCAACTCGTCGATATCAACCCGACGCGACCGTCTGCCTCACCGGCGGAGGTGCGTTGGACGAGACTGAACGAGCGCTACCGCTCCGCCGTAGCCCTGGCCCGCCTCATCCTGCAGAGCACGGCCTTCGACTTCGAAGGCGAGGGCTCGTCGCGCGGATCGACTTTGCTCGTAAACATGGATCGGGTGTTCGAGGACGTCGTAGGCCGCGGCGTCGACCGTGCGCTTGTGCCGATGGGCTTCTCGGTCGATCTGCAGCATCGTGCGCATCTCGATCACGAGAAGCGCATCGACATTCGCCCCGATGTTGTCGTCTTCAATGGTACCGATGTTGTTGCTGTTGCCGACCTCAAGAACAAGCGCACAGGAACTGTCAGCCCCGACGACGTCTATCAAGCGGTGGGATACGCTACGCGGTTCCGTCTCACCGAGGTTTCGCTGATCTATCCGGAACCGCCCCCTTACGATGAGGTGATCGTGGGTGGGGTGCGGGTGCGGCTGCTATGCGTCGATATCTCGCTTCCTCCGGCCGAGCGGCAGCACGCTGTCATGCAAGTCGCAAATGCCCTCGTAGCTCACGACGTACCGCCCGCGGCCCCATGCTGATCTGACGCCCTCGGTCCTGACCTGGAAGGCCGAAGACCTCAACCTCGTACAACCGCCCCGCCTTCGGCCCCGGGCTCGGCGAGGGTCTCGGCGTGGGTGAAGTTCGTCTGACCGAGCGGCGAGCGCTCGCTAGCGACTCTCGCTGGGCGGATCGTCGCTGTGCGTCAACGTCTCCATGAGCACGCTGACATCGGGGCGAGCCACGGGCTCGGGCGTCGATGAGGAATCGGACTGATTTTTCGTCACTGCTGCTCTTCCGG
The DNA here is from genome assembly GCF_000304335.1 of Microbacterium yannicii PS01. Lineage (GTDB taxonomy): Bacteria > Actinomycetota > Actinomycetes > Actinomycetales > Microbacteriaceae > Microbacterium > Microbacterium yannicii_A. The sequence goes on from NZ_CAJF01000010.1 coordinate 98,432, forward strand.
CCTGGGCGAGTGGAGTTCGCCTAACGCTTCTTCTCATTTTCACTGCCGTCCGCAGTCAATGCCTCAAGAAGGTCATCAACCGAGGGCCGTGGTTCAGGTTTAGGAGCGGGACGCTCCTTGTCGTTACTGACCATCGCCAGCCACCAGACCGATGATTCGGTCGGAGTCAGTGCCGGGGGGCGTGAGAGTGATCGTCTCCATCAGGTCATCCACCTCAGGGCGTGGGGATTGGGCCGGGGGTTGAGATTTCTCCGACAAGGGACACTCCAGTGCTGTCGACGTATGCGTTCAAGGTTGCAACGAGAAGGGCGGCGATCAGGCTTATGACCAGGAGCCGGAAGGCCCGCTTCGCGTGAATCGCCCTCGCCTCGTTCTGGCTATTTCGATTCTCAATCTCCTTGGTCCTCAGTTCAAGCAGTTGGTCCTCTATCTTGGCCAGGGACTCGTCCGAGTCGACCCATTTGCTGACGAGATTACGCGCTCCCGCAACATCGAGTGGTCGAGGCCAAAGGGCGGCCGCTGCTTCCGTCACTGTCCAGACCGTTATTACTAGCGGAATGAGGCCGGCGAAAGATGACTCTGCACGGATAAGCGATGCGCCGACACCGCTCGCCAGAACGCCAGCTGCGAGCACCACGAACGAGGCCTTGGCATCGAGCGATCGAGTTCGCTCCGCCGCGTCGCCCTTTATAGCCGTAATTTCAGCGATGAGCAGACGAACGCGGCGAGCGCGCGACCGCTTCTTGGACTGCCATCGCAGCTTCGCCACTATCGAACCCTACCGGGGCGGCATTGCCGACCAGTGCGCCGACCTTCGGCAGACGGAGTCTTGGCGATGACGCTCGACACCTACGCGGACCTCTTCGATGACGATCTGGATGCCGTGGCGACGCGACTGAACGACCAGATGCCGCTGGTGGCGCTGCCGTCGGGACCGCGGACCCGCTACGCCCGACCCCAGTGACTCCAGAGAGCAGATCGCTCAGTTTTTCTCTGAGGCTCAAGTCGCCCGAGATGCTCGTTTTCGGCGTTTCGAGACCTCCAGCGGACCGCGCTGAAGGGGCTTGTCGTCGCCCTCCGAGCGCCCTCAGAGTTTTCAGAATGCGGGCAAAAAGCGGGCAAAAACGCGGTTCGTGTGGTCTGACATTAGAAGAAACAGCTGGTCAGAGGTAAAAAGAGGTTGTGCCCCTGGAGGGACTCGAACCCCCAACCGTTTCCTTAGGACGGAACTGCTCTTCCATTGAGCTACAGAGGCTGGCCCCGCAAGTCTAACCGCCCACGTCCCGAAGCCCCGGGTGAACGAGCGCGTCACTGGCGAGTGCTACCCTGCCGGTGATAGCGCCTAGGGTTCCGGAGTCTTCAACTCGACTGGTCCGAGCGGCGCCACGGCTCACCGCCCAACGGAGAGCCGTCATCTGACAGGACAAAAGCCCGGAGGACCCCGTTCGTCGTGCCCTGCGACGAGCCGAAGGGTCTCAGATGTCCGTCACCGCTGTCCTGCTTGTTCTCGGCGCCGCTGTCGCGCACGCGGCGTGGAACGTCATCGCCCACGGCGCGAGCCGGGCCGGCCTGCCGTTCCTCTGGTGCGGCTCGGTCGTCAGCACCGTTCTCTGGCTGCCGATCGTTCCGCTGACCGGCGGCTTCGGCACCGACGACATCCCCGGGTTCCTGCTCGGCATCACGGTCTCCGCCGTCATGCACGTCGGCTACATGATGGTGCTGCAGCGCGGCTACGCGCTCGGCAACCTGTCGGCCGTCTACGCGGTGGCCCGCGGAACCGGACCCCTCCTCACCGTCATCGTCGCGATCACCTTTCTCGGCGAGCGACCGTCGCCGCTGGCCCTCATCGGGGTGGCGGCGATCATCGCCGGCGTCGTCGCCATCGGCTTCGTCGACCGGCCGCCGGCGGGGGAGCGACGGCGGGGTATCGACCCCGCCATTCTCTTCGGCATGCTGACCGGGGTCGCGATCGCGGCATACACGGTGTGGGATGCCTCGTCCCTGCGCCTCTGGAACATCTCGCCCGTCGCATTCATGGTCGGCTGCACGCTGCTCGAAGTGCCGATCTTCACCGCGCTGCTCGGCCGGCGACTGCGTGCGGTCGTGCCGCTCGCGAAGCTCGAGTGGCGGCGGCTGCTGGTCTTCGGCATCCTGTCGCCGCTGTCCTACATCCTGGTGCTCGCGGCCATCACCATCGCTCCGGTCGCGCTCGTCGCGCCGATGCGCGAGGTGAGCGTCGTGCTGGTCAGCCTGTTCGGCGCGTTCGTGCTGCACGAGGGCCGCCCGGCGGCGCGGCTCGCGGCATCCGGAATCGTCGTCGCCGGGATCGTGTTCCTCGCGGTGTGACCCGTCGGGAGTTGACGGCTGAGTCGTCCGGCTACGCCGAGCCGAGGGGGCGCACATACGCGTCGCCCTGCCGTGAGCGCCCCGAGGCGGCGACGGTGAAGCGGACGATGTCGCTGAGGTAGCGGTCATCCGAGGCTTCGATGGTGCGACCCTCGGCATCCCTCGACACGCGCCGCAGGCGCAGCAGCGGCGAGCCCACGGGCACCTCGAGCAGGCGGGCGTCGACGTCATCGGCGGCGACCGCGTCGATCTCGTGATCGACACTGGCCGACCCCTGACCATGGGAGATGAGGTACTCGGTGATCGAGACGGTGTCGAGGTCGACGCCGAACAGCAGCCGCCCGACCGGCTCGATGTACGTGAGGCGCTCGAGCATCGTGGGCCGGCTGTCGAGCAGGCGCAGGCGCAGCACGTCGACGACGGAAGCGCCCTCGGGGATGTCGAGGGCCGCGGCCTTCTCGGCGTCGGCCTTGCGCAGACTGACCTCCTGCGTCTGCGCCCCGGGAGCGGCGCCGATGTCGGTGGCCCAGCGCGTGAACGGGATCGACACGTCGACGGCCTGATGCGCCTTGCGGGTGCGCACGCGGGCGGGCCGGCCGCGGGTGGTCTCGATGAGACCCTCTTGCCGCAGGGCGGCCAGCGCGTTGCGGATCGGCCCGCGCGAAGTGCTCCACTGCTGAGCGAGCTCGGCCTCGGTGGGCACGTCTTCGCCGGGGCTGAGCTGCCCGCTCACGATGCGCGACCGAAGGTCATCGGCGATCTGCTTGTATACGACTTCGGCCACATAGGCATATTACTCAGGCACCTGGATAAGCCGCGCTCTGCGGCTCACTCCGGCCCAATTGTTCACCTAGAGGTGCCGTAGGTGAACAACTCTTGAATAGACCAGACGTAGGTATACATCCCCGGGCGTCGGATGCGAGAGTTCTGGAGGTTCTTCACCCCCCTCCTCCCGAAAGGCTGTCATGAACCTCCGTGCAAAGAATGCGACGGTCGCCCTGGCCGGCGCCGCGCTCCTCGCCCTCGGACTCTCCGCGTGCTCTGGGAACGCCGGCGCCGCGACCGAAGAGACCACCGCCGCAGCGAGCGGCTACGCGGTCGACGAGAACACCATCGTCTTCGGCGTGGTGCCCGACTCGGCCGACACCGAGACCAACTACAAGCCGCTCATGGACTACATCGCCCAGGAGACCGGAAAGACTGTCGAGTACCACGAGTCCACCGACTACGCCGCGCTCATCGAGGCCGCCATCGCGGGCAAGATCGACGCCGCCTCGTTCTCGGGCTTCACGTACGTCACCGCGACCAACAACGGCGCCGAGATCACGCCGATCTCGTCGATCGTCACGGGCGAGGGCCAGGAGCCGGGCTACTTCTCGCAGGCGATCGTCCCGACGGGCAGCGACATCTCGTCCCTCGCCGACTTCAAGGGCAAGAAGGTCTGCTTCGTCGACCCGTCGTCGACCTCGGGCTACCTCTTCCCGTCGTACAACCTGCTGCAGGAGAACATCGACCCCGAAACCGACGTCACGCCCGTCTTCGCGGGCAAGCACGACGTCAGTGTGCAGAAGGTGGGCGAAGGCGTCGAGTGCGAGGCGGGCTTCGCTGAGGACAGCGAGGTCGAGGCATCCGACAAGGTCGAGGTCGTCGCCGAGACCATGGTGCCGGGCGCCCCGATCGTCTACTCGAACACCCTGCCGGAGGACGTCCAGCAGCAGCTGATCGACATCCTCGCGGAGGTCACGATCGACGACATCATCGCCGCCGGCATCGACAGCGCCGACTCGGAGGGCTTCCGCAGCGTCTTCTTCGAGACCAAGCCCGTCGACGACGAGTACTACGACACGGTCCGCGACATCTGCGAAGAGACCAACGCCACCCAGTGCCAGGGCTGAACCCCGGGCCCTGATACAAGATCCGACGAGAGCCCGAGCAGAAGATGACCTCCACCACCACTGCTGAGACCGTCGTCCGACTGGACGGTGTCACCAAGCGCTTCGGCGCCACCACCGCCCTGGACGACGTCTCGCTCACCGTGAACCGCGGCGAGATCGTGGTGCTGCTCGGGCTCTCGGGGTCGGGCAAGTCGACGCTGCTGCGGCATCTCGACGGACTCGAGGTTCCCACCTCGGGCTCCGTCGAGGTGCTCGGCGACGACGTGCCCCGCCTCACCGGCCGGCGCCTGCGCACCCTGCGCAGCAAGGTCGGCTTCATCTTCCAGCAGTTCGAGCTCGTTCCCTCGCTCACGGTGCTCGAGAACGTGCTCACCGGCGCTCTCGCCTCGGTGAACGGCCCACGGCTGGGACTGTGGTCGTACTCGAAGGCGCGCAAGCTGACGGCGCTCGGTCACCTCGACCGCGTCGGCCTGCTCGATCGCGCCTACCAGCGCGCCGACACCCTCTCGGGCGGTCAGCAGCAGCGCGTGGCGATCGCCCGCGCGCTCATGCAGAGCCCGTCGGTGCTGCTCGCCGACGAGCCCGTCGCCTCGCTCGACCCCGAGTCGAGCGACCAGGTGATGGCGCTCATCCGTGAGATCGCCGCCGATGAGGGCCTCACCGTCGTCTGCAGCCTGCACCAGGTCGACCTCGCCATCTCGTGGGCCGACCGCATCGTCGGCCTGCGCCACGGCCGGGTCGTGCTCGACCTGCCGACCGAGGGCCTCACCAAGAGCCAGGTCATGGAGATCTACGGCCGCGTCGCCACCTCGACCGCTGAGCTGCGCGCCGTGCAAGACGAACTGCTCCTCGCGGAGGCGGCGCGATGACGACCACCGTCGAGCGCCCGCGCCTTGGGACGCCCCGGCTGAGCGTCGCCGATCGCGCGCCCAAGCGGCCGATCTCGCCCGAGCGCATCGCCGCGGCGCTCACGCTCCTCGCGATCCTCGGCCTGTCGATCGCCGCCCTCGGCGAGGTCGAGATCTCGATCCCCGACATGATCGCCAGCTGGGGCAACGCGGAGCGCTTCTTCGCCCGAGTCGGCGCGCTGTCGTTCCCCGAGCCACCCGAGCTTCTCGGGCTCGTCGGGCTGACGCTCGGGATCGTCCTCACCGGAACGCTGCTCGCCGCCGTCATCTCGGTGCCGGTCGCCTACCTCGCCGCCTCCAACACCACGCCCGGCAACGGGTGGCGTGCCGCGGCCCGCTTCTTCGGCGTGCTGACCCGTGCGCTGCCGGACGTCGTCCTGGCGATGGTGTTCGTGCTGATGTTCTCGCTCGGCGCCCTTCCCGGCATCCTGGCCATCGGCATCCACTCCATCGGCATGATCTCGAAGATGTTCGCCGACGCGATCGAGCAGATCGATGAGGGACCGCGCCTCGCGATTCGCGCCGCCGGCGGCTCGAAGCTGCAGGAGTTCTTCAGCGGCGTGCTGCCCCAGGTGCTCCCGTCGTGGGTCGCCACCGTGCTGCACCGCAACGACATCAACCTGCGTGGCAGCGTCGTGCTCGGCTACGTCGGCGTCGCGGGCCTCGGCCTCGAGATGTCGTACGCCTTCAAGTCGCTCAACTACGGCCTGGGTCTCGGCATCGCCGTCGTGATCCTCGTCCTGTGCATCGTGATCGAGATCATCTCCAGCTCCGTGCGCGCCGCGATGCTCGGACATACGAGCAACCGCGGCACGTGGGCAGACAAGCTCGTGCACCGCCGGGTGGCGAATCTTGCGAACGGGACGGATGCCGCACCCCGCCGTCCTGCCTGGGCGACGTCTCCGCAGACCGCCGTCCGTCGCCCGTGGACAGCGCTGCGCGTACGCAACGTCGCCGCCGGCTGGATCGCGTTCGCCGTCGTCATCGCCGGCGTGTGGGTGTGCCAGATCACCTGGACCGACTTCTTCACTTTCTGGGGCAAGATCCCCGAGGTCGCCGTGCAGTTCTGGCCGCCGACCTTCGGCGTGTACGGCGCCGAGGTGATGTTCGAGGCGCTGCGCGAGACCATCGCGATCGCGCTCGCAGCAACGCTCCTGACCCTCGGCCCGTCGCTCGTGCTCGGCTCGTTCGCGGCGCGCAACGTCGCCCCGAGCGGCGGCATCCGCGGCACCGCCCGCCTGCTGCTGGTCGGCATCCGGGGGGTGCCCGAGATCATCCTGGCGATCGTCCTCATCGTCATCACCGGCCTCGGCATGCAGGCCGGCACGATCGCCCTCGCCTTCGGCAGCATCGGACTGCTCGGCAAGCTCGTCGCCGACTCGCTCGAAGAGGTCGACCGCGGCCCTGAGCGCGCGTTGTTCGCCACGGGTGCCGGCCGCCTGCAGGTGTACGCCGGCGCCACGGTGCCGCAGGGCACGCGGGCGCTCATCGGCCACGGGTTCTACGTGCTCGACACCAACGTCCGCGCGGCCACCATCCTCGGTGTCGTCGGCGGCGGCGGCGTGGGCTACTACCTGCTCAACGCCAGTCAAGGTTCGAACTACGGCATGGTGACCGCGATCGTGCTGATGATCCTCGTCACGGTGCTCGTCGTCGAAGGCCTCGCCATGTGGATGCGGAAGGTGTTCCGATGAGCCGTGTCTACGACGTCGCCATCGTCGGCTCGGGCATCGTCGGCCTCGGAGCCGCGTACGCGGCGGCCACGCGCGGCCAGCGGGTGATCGTGATCGACCGCGCCTCGGAGCCGATGGGCTCGACCGTCCGCAACTTCGGACACCTCTGCATCGGCGCCCAGGCCGGCGTCGCCCGCGAGTACGCCGATGCCTCGCGCCCGCTGTGGCTGCAGCTGTCCCGCGACGCCGGGTTCTGGCTGCGCGAGTCGGGCACGCTGGTCGTCGCCCGTCACGACGACGAGCTGCGGCTTCTCGAGGCGGCGGCCCGCGACGGCGGCATCGAGCTGCTCGACGCGGATGACATCGAACGGCGCACGCCGGTGCGGGCACGCATCGCGGTCGGGGGAGCCCACGTCGCGCCCGACCTGCAGACCGACCCGCGGGCAGCCGGTCCCGCCATCCGCGCCCATCTCGCCTCGCTCGGCGTCGAGTTCCTTCTTCGCACCTCGGTCGGCCGCGTCACCGCAGGGCTCGTGCAGACCTCGCGCGGTGACATCCACGCCGGACTCGTCGTGGTCGCGGTCAACCACGACGTCGACCAGCTGCTGCCCGACCTCGCCGAAGCCGTCGGCGTGCAGCGCTGCGGGCTCGACATGCTCCGTGTGCGCGCCGACATCCCGGCTCTCACCGCGCCGCTCCTGACCGGCTGGTCGCTCGTCCGCTACGGCCGCTTCGCGGCGCTGCCCGAAGTAGCGGTGCTGCGCGAGCGCCTCCACGACGAGCGCCCAGACCTCGCGGCGATCGACATCAACCAGATGTACACCCAGCTGCCCGACGGCTCGTTCATCGTCGGCGACACACACGCCAGAGGCGCCGGCATCCCGCCCTTCCAGTCCGAGGCGGCGTCGGATCTCATGCTCGAGGAGTTCCGCGGCCTCTTCGGCGTGAGCCCGCGGGTGGTCGAGCGCTGGCAGGGCATCTACGCCACCGGGCCCGACGAGTTCCTCGTCGCCGAGCCCGAGTCCGACCTCGTCGTGCTCGCCGCCACGACGGGGATCGGCATGACCACAGGTCTGGGTCTCGCCGAGACCACCCTCGCCCCTCGCCTCGGCACTCGCCTCATGAGCCATGCCGACGCCGTCCCGCACAGAGAAGGAACTCTTCGATGACCAGCACCGCTCCCGCCCCCGTCCTCGCGCCCGCGCTCACCGTGCCGGTCGAACTCGTCGTGCTCGACATGGCGGGCACGACGGTGCGCGACGACGGCATCGTCGAGCGCGCCTTCGCGCGTGCCGCGAACGCGACGGGCGTCGCTGAGCGGATGCCGTGGGCCGAGGCCCTCGACTACGTCCGCGTGACGATGGGTCAGTCCAAGATCGAGGTCTTCACGCATCTCGCCGGCGGCGACCGCGCGAAGGCGGAGGAGGCCACCGCCGCCTTCGAGTCTGCCTACTCCGATCTCATCGTCGAGGAGGGCGTCGAGCCCATCGCCGGTGCCCGCGAGACGCTCGAGCAATTGCGCGCGGCCGGCCTCTCGGTGGTGCTCACGACGGGCTTCGCACCGGTCACGCGGGACGCGATCCTCGAGGGTCTCCGCTGGCGCCCTCTGGTCGACGGCGCCCTGTCGCCCGTCGACGCCGGCCGCGGCCGCCCCGCGCCCGACCTCGTGCTCGCGGCGCTGCTGCACGCTCGGGCGTCGGCTGTGGCATCCGTCGTCGTCGTCGGCGACACGGCCAGCGACATCGCGTCAGGCCGTGCCGCGGGAGCAGGCCTCGTCGTGGGCGTGCTGAGCGGCGCGCACGACCGGGCCGCGCTCGAAGCCGCCGGCGCCGACGCCGTGATCGCCGACGTGACGGAGCTGCCCGCGCTGCTCGGCCTGGCCCGCTGACATGGCCGCCACGTTCACGACGGCTCTGGTCACGACGGCTCCGGTCACGACGGCTCCGGCTACGACCGGACCCCAGCGCGCCGCCGCTCCATCATCCGGGCGCGAGGTGTGTCTCACGCCGCCGGCCGTCGCCATGGCGTGGGTCGGTCAGGGTCGCCCGCACGAGGCGGTCGCCGTGCCCGGCGTCGTGCTGGCGGACGGCGATCTGCTCGTGACGGTGGAGCTTGCCACCGTGTGCGGATCGGACGTGCACACCGTACAGGGCCATCGCTCCGCGGCGACGCCGCTCGTGCTCGGGCACGAGTACGTCGGGCGTGTGCACTCGCTGCAGGGCGAACCGCGGACGGTCGACGGCGTGCGCCTGCGTGAAGGCGACCGCGTCGTGTGGAGCATCATGGCCAGCTGCCGCGCCTGCGACCGCTGCATGAAGGGTCTGCCGCAGAAGTGCCGGGCCCTGCTCAAGTACGGGCACGAGCGCATCGGTGGGCGGTGGGAGCTCAACGGCGGCTTCGCCACGCACGTGCATCTGCGCGCCGGGACCGCCATCGTCAAGGTGGACGACTCGCTGCCCGCCGAGGTGCTCGCGCCTGCGACGTGCGGCACGGCCACCGCCTGGGCCGCCGTCGACCGGGCCGACGACATCGTCGACGTCGACGACGCGATCGTCCTCGTGCTCGGCGCCGGCCTCATCGGGCTGACGGCGAGCGCCATGGCCGCCGACCGGGGGGCGCGTGTCATCGTCGCCGACCTCGATCCCGTCCGTCGCGAGCTGGCGCTGCGCTTCGGTGCGGTGTCCGCCGTCGACCCGCGGGATCCCGATCAGCTGAGCGAGGCCGTCGTGCGCGCGGGGGGTGCGGAAGTGGATGTCGTGATCGAGGCATCCGGATCGCGCGCCGCGGTCGTCTCGGCCCTCGAGACCGTCGGCGTGGGCGGTGTGGTCGTCCTCGTCGGGAGCGTCTTCGCCACGCCGTCCGTGGCGGTCGATCCGGAGCTGGTCGTGCGCAACCTCGTCACCGTCCGCGGCGTCCACAACTACCGGCCGCGCGATCTCGCCGGCGCGGTGAACTACCTGCACCGCCGGAGCACGACCTACCCCTTCGCCGAGCTCACCGGGGATCGGTACCCGCTGTCGCAGCTCGACGACGCGCTCGCCGCCGCTGCGCGTGGCGAGGCTGTACGCGTGGCGGTCGACCCGACGGCAGGCGCGACGAGCGGGCGCTAGCCCCGGCAGCAGAGGCGTTCGGACCCCTACGGTGTGCTGCGCCAGGGGTCTGACGGCGCCGTACAGACGGACGACGGCCCCGGAGCCTGCGCTCCGGGGCCGTCGCCGTACGATCTGGTCTGGCGGGCGAAGCCTCAGGTCTTGTTGCCGAGGGCGAAACGGACGGAGCCGTCCTGCGCCAGCTCGGCATCGAGGATGCGGTCATCCAGTGATGAGGCGGCGACCTCGTCGAGGAAGACGCGAGCGCCGTCGGTGATCACGACGGTGTCACTGGGCTCAGGGTCGGGGGCGACGCTCAGCTCGAAGCCCGACGGTTCGCCGGTGTCGCGGATGCGCACCCCTCCGTCCTCGGCTTGCGGGACGCGGGAGACGATCTGCTTGACGGCCTCGGCGGCGGTTTCGGTCAGCGTGAGAGTCATGCTCGTACCTTTCCGTTTGCGGTTCCGAGTCGGCCACGATTCCGAGATTCGGCGGGTGTCGCAAGCCTGGAGGCCCGTTCGGAGGGGATTCCCATGTTCACCCCGTGTGCGGATCCAGAAACTTCTCGCTTTCTTGATGCCGTTCGGCGTGCAATGAACCTTGCATCGTCCGAGCCGTCTGAGAGGGTGGAGGCGTCGTCGGCCCGCCGACCCGGCGTCCGCCGACCCGCCGTCGTACAGATCCAGAGGAACGCATGACCCGCATAGGCATCGTCGCCGAAGCTTCCGGGGAGACCCGAGTGGCCGCGACTCCCACGACCGTCCCCAAGCTCATCGCCCTCGGCTACGACGTCGTCGTCGAAGCCGGCGCGGGCGCCGCCTCGTCGTTCCCGGATGCCGCGTACACGGCTGCCGGCGCCGCCGTGGTCGACGGAGCCACCGCGTGGGCGTCGCCCGTCGTGCTGAAGGTCAACGCGCCCGCACCGGCCGAGATCGACCGTCTCGCCGACGGCGCCATCATCGTCGCGACGCTGACTCCCGCCCTGCGCCCCGAGCTCGTCGAGGGTCTTGCGACCCGCGGTATCACCGCGCTCGCCCTCGACGCGGTGCCTCGCATCTCGCGTGCGCAATCCATGGACGTGCTGAGCTCGATGGCCAACATCGCCGGGTATCGCGCCGTCGTCGAGGCCGCGCACGAGTTCGGACGCTTCTTCACCGGCCAGGTCACGGCCGCCGGCAAGGTGCCGCCGGCGAAGGTGCTGGTGGCGGGTGCCGGTGTGGCCGGCCTCGCCGCGATCGGCGCGGCGTCGAGCCTCGGCGCGATCGTGCGCGCGACGGATCCGCGACCCGAGGTGGCCGACCAGGTCGCGTCGATCGGCGGGCAGTACGTCGAGGTCGTGGTGCCCGAAGAGGCGAAGCAGATCTCGGCCGACGGCTACGCGAAGGCGACGAGCGAGGCGTACGACACGCGCGCGGCCGAGATGTACTCGGAGCAGGCCGCCGACGTCGACATCATCATCACCACCGCGCTCATCCCGGGTCGGCCGGCGCCGCGCCTCATCACCGCGGCCGACGTGGCGAGCATGAAGCCGGGCAGCGTCATCGTCGACATGGCGGCCGCGCAAGGCGGCAACGTCGAGGGCTCGGTCGCGGGGGAGAGGGTCGTCACCGCGAACGGCGTCGTGATCCTCGGCTACACCGACCTTCCCGGGCGGCTCCCGCAGCAGGCCTCGCAGCTCTTCGCGACGAACCTCGTCAACCTCATCAAGCTCCTCACGCCGGGCAAGGACGGCGAGCTGACACTCGACTTCGACGACGTCGTGCAGCGCACGGTCACCGTCGTGCGCGACGGTGCGGTGACGTGGCCGCCGCCGCCGGTGCAGGTGTCGGCGGCTTCGACGGGTGCGGGCGCTTCGACGGGCTCAGCGACCACGGGGTCAGCGACTGCAAACTCAGCGATCGTCGGAGCGAAGCGGCCGATGTCGACGGGGAAGCGGACGGGCCTCGTCGTGGCGGGCATTGCGGCGCTGTTCGCGATCTGCGCGTTCGCGCCACCACCGCTGCCGCAGCACTTCCTCGTGCTGACCCTCGCGATCGTGGTCGGCTTCTACGTGATCGGCCATGTGGCCCACGCGCTCCACACGCCGCTCATGAGCGTCACCAACGCCATCTCGGGCATCATCGTCGTCGGCGCCATGGTGCAGATCACCGCGCCGAATCTCACCGTGCAGATCCTCGCCGCGATCGCGGTGCTGCTGGCGAGCATCAACATCTTCGGCGGGTTCGCCGTCACGCGGCGCATGCTCGCGATGTTCCAGAAGGGCGAGACCCGATGATCCCGGTCGCAGGCGCCATCGCGGGTGCGGCCTACATCGTCGCCGCCCTGTTGTTCATCCTCAGCCTCGCGGGGCTCAGCAAGCACGAGACGAGCCGCCGCGGCGTCACCTATGGAATCGCCGGCATGGTGATCGCCCTCGTCGCCACGGTGGGGGTCACCGCCGCCGGGGCGTGGGGCCGGCCGGAGGCGGTCACCGGACTCGTGCTGCTCGTCGCCGCGGTCCTCATCGGCGGGGCCATCGGGCTCTGGCGCGCGCGCATCGTCGAGATGACGGGCATGCCCGAGCTCATCGCCTTGCTGCATTCGTTCGTCGGCCTGGCCGCGGTGCTCGTCGGCTGGAACGGCGCGCTCTACGAGACCGGTCTCGAGGGCGCACTGGCCGACATCCACCACGCCGAGGTGTTCATCGGCGTCTTCATCGGCGGTGTCACCTTCACCGGCTCGATCGTCGCGTTCCTGAAGCTGTCCGCGCGCATCTCGTCACGACCCCTGATGCTGCCCGGCAAGAACGCGCTGAACGTGGGCGCGCTCGTCGCGTTCGTGGTGCTGACGGTCTGGTACGTCGTCACGCCCGAGCTGTGGCTGCTCGTGCTGGTCACCGCCCTGGCTCTCGCCCTCGGGTGGCACCTGGTCGCCTCGATCGGCGGCGGCGACATGCCCGTCGTCGTGTCGATGCTCAACAGCTACTCGGGATGGGCGGCGGCCGCAGCCGGCTTCCTCCTGAACAACGACCTGCTCATCGTCACCGGCGCCCTTGTCGGGTCGTCGGGTGCGTACCTCAGCTACATCATGTGCAAGGCGATGAACCGGTCGTTCCTCTCGGTGATCGCGGGCGGCTTCGGCATCGAGGCGCCGAGGACCGGCGAAGAAGCGGCCGGCGAGCATCGCGAGATCGACGCCGAGGGCGCGGCCGACCTTCTCGCCGGCGCGGCGCGCGTCGTCATCACCCCCGGCTACGGCATGGCCGTCGCACAGGCGCAGCACGGCGTCGCCGACCTCGTGCAGCGACTGCGTGAGCACGGCGTCGACGTGCGGTTCGGCATCCATCCCGTCGCGGGGCGCCTCCCCGGGCACATGAATGTGCTGCTGGCCGAGGCGAAGGTGCCGTACGACATCGTCCTCGAGATGGACGAGATCAACGACGAGCTCTCACAGGTCGACGTCGTGCTCGTGATAGGGGCGAACGACACCGTCAATCCCGCGGCCGCCGAGGATCCCGGCAGCCCCATCGCGGGAATGCCGGTGCTGCGGGTGTGGGAGGCGCCGAACGTCATCGTGTTCAAGCGCTCGATGGCATCCGGATATGCGGGCGTGCAGAATCCGCTGTTCTACCGAGAGAACACTCAGATGCTCTTCGGCGACGCGAAAGACAAAGTCGACGAGATTCTCACGCACCTCGTCAAAGAGGCGAAAGCGACGAATCGGTCGTGAAAAGCCACGAGGCGGCGTACGTCAGTGCGCCGCTTCGTACGCTTCGAGAACGGATGCCGGAACCCGGCCCCGTTCCGAGACCTGATAGCCGTTCTTCTTCGCCCATTCCCGCACCGCGCTGTAGTCCTGCTGGCCCGAGCGCCGCCGCGGGCGGGCCGACGAGGCGTTGGCGGTGCCGCGGCCGGACGAAACCGAGCGGGCGGCTTTGGTGAAGCGCTCGAGTGCGCCGCGCAATTCGGCCGCGTTCTCGGTGGTGAGATCGATTTCGTAGGCGTTGCCGTCGAGCGAGAAAAGGACGGTCTCGCCTTCACCGGGTTCGAGGAGGGTGCCGTCGATGTCGTCGACGAGCTGATGCACGATTCTGCGGGCCATGAAAGGCACGATATACGCAATTGTCGCGCAGGTGCCAGGTGAAATGAATTCCCGTGCGGAATTGCCGCTATCGCCGCATTGCGGTGAGCGAATTCATGGCAGCAGGCCGGCGCGTCGCGCCGTCGCCACGGCGGCATGGCGGGTCGAGGCATCCAGCTTCGCCATCGCCGCCTGGAGGTACGACTTGACGGTGCCCTCTTTGAGGTCGAGCGTGGCGGCGATCTCGGCGTTGGTGGACCCGAGTGCTGCGCACGCGAGGACGTCGATCTCGCGGGGCGAGAGCCGCACGTCGAGCTCGACCGGCGCCTCGCCCTCGTGTGAGAGCGCGGCCAGACGGTGCTCGAGGCGCGACAGGCGCTCTCGCAGTTCGGGATCGTCGACGACGGCGGCGATGCTCCGCAGCTCGGCGTACGTCTGACGCAGCTCTTCGCGAGCCGCCGGCGCCAGGGTCGCCGCGTCGGCCGGGCCAGGAGCGCGGGAGAGTCGCCGCTGCACCTCGTCGCGGATGCGCAGCTCGCTCGAGAGCTCATCGGCTATGGCGAACGCCGGCCGCGCGACGACCTCTCCGACGGGCGCCTCGGCCCACGACCCGCAGTAGAGGACGCCGCGTGCGCGGCCGCTGACGAGAACCGGCACGGCGAAGAGCGTCGCGATGCCCTCGCCGAGGATGACCCGGTCGTAGTCGTGCGTGATGCTGCGCGCCGAGCGATAGTCCAGGGCGAGGCGCGGACGCTTCTCGACCAGGGCCCGGCCGCCCAGACCGCGCGAGGCCCGCACCACCAGTCCGTCGAGGTTGCGCGTGCGCGCACCGACGATCGAGGTGACATGGATGGCGTCGTCGTGGGCGAGACCGCCGAAGGCGACGGGGAAGCGTGTGCGGCGGACCAGGTCGGAGACAGCGCGATCGAGCGCCAGAGCATCGCCGGTCGCTTGGAGATCAGGCGCTCCCACGACTACCTACTTCCGGGGGTGACGGCGTCCTCGCCGGTTTTCGTACCGTGACCATATCACTCGGGGTGTCCGGCGCGCGGGTGTCAGGAAGCCGGCATCCAGGGTCCCCCCAGGGGCGCCGGAGTGCGCCCGTTCATGAGGCGAGGAGGCCACATGTCCGATCCGAGAACCGACACCGCCCCACCCGGTGGCATCGATTACGTCGCGGTGGAGGAGTCGCCGCGATTCACAGAGCTGAAGCGGCGGCAGCGAGGATTCGTCTTCCCGCTCGCCATCGCCTTCCTCGTCTGGTACTTCGTCTACGTCCTGCTGTCGTCGTTCGCGCGGGAGTTCATGTCGCAGCGCGTCTGGGGTGAGATCACGGTCGGCCTGCTCTTCGGGCTCGGCCAGTTCGTCACGACCTTCGCCATCACGATGGCCTACGTCTGGTACGCCAACCGCAAGCTCGACCCCATCGCCGAGGAGATCCGCACCGAGCTCGAGAAGCAGGAGGCGTCCTCATGAACGAAGTGCTCGGCGCCATCCACACCGCCATCGCGAGCAGCGTCACCACGGTGGAGAACAACCCCATCCTGAACATGTCGATCTTCGGCGCGTTCGTCGCGGTGACGCTGTTCATCGTCATCCGGGCCAGCCGCAACAACAAGACCGCCGCCGACTACTACGCGGCGGGCCGATCGTTCACCGGTCCGCAGAACGGGTTCGCGATCTCGGGGGACTACCTCTCGGCCGCGTCATTCCTCGGCATCTGCGGGGCGATCGCGATCAACGGCTACGACGGTTTCCTCTATTCGATCGGATTCCTCGTCGCGTGGCTCGTCGCGCTGCTGCTGGTGGCCGAGCTGATGCGCAACACCGGCAAGTTCACCATGGCCGACGTGCTGTCGTTCCGGCTGAAGCAGGGTCCGGTGCGCATGGCCGCGGCCATCACCACGCTCGCGGTCTGCTTCTTCTATCTGCTCGCCCAGATGGCCGGAGCCGGCGGTCTGGTCGCGCTGCTGCTCGGCATCGACGACGCGATCGGCATCTCGGCCGTCGTCGCCGTCGTCGGCGTGCTCATGATCGTCTACGTGCTCGTGGGCGGCATGAAGGGCACGACGTGGGTGCAGATCGTCAAGGCGTTCCTCCTCATCGGCGGCGCGCTGGTGATGACGATCTGGGTGCTCGCCATCAACGGCTTCAGCCTGAACACGCTGCTCGAGAACGCGGTCGCCCAGTCGACCTCCGACCCGAAGGACGCCATCCTCGGGCCGGGGCTGCAGTACGGCGCCAACCCGTGGGACTTCATCTCACTCGCGATCGCCCTGGTGCTCGGCACCGCGGGGCTGCCGCACGTGCTGATGCGGTTCTACACGGTGCCGACGGCCAAGGAGGCCCGCCGGTCAGTGGTGTGGGCCATCTGGCTCATCGGCCTGTTCTACCTGCTCACCCTGGTGCTCGGCTACGGTGCCGGCGCGCTCGTCGGCCCCGATGTGATCAAGGCCGCCCCGGGCGGGGTGAACTCGGCCGCGCCGCTGCTGGCGCTGGCCCTGGGCGGACCGCTCCTGCTCGGCTTCATCTCGGCGGTCGCCTTCGCGACGATCCTCGCGGTCGTCGCAGGACTCACGATCACCGCCGCGGCGTCCTTCGCGCACGACATCTACGCGAACGTCGTGAAGAAGGGCAACGTCCCGCCGGACGGCGAGGTGAAGGTGGCACGCCGCACGGTGATCGTGATCGGCGTGCTGGCGATCCTCGGCGGCATCGCGGTGCAGGGCCAGAACGTGGCCTTCCTCGTGGCGCTCGCGTTCGCGGTGGCTGCGTCCGCGAACCTGCCGACCATCCTGTACTCGCTCTTCTGGCGCCGCTTCAACACGCGCGGCGCGGTGTGGAGCATGTACGGGGGACTGGCTGCGGCGATCATCCTGATCGTGCTGTCGCCGGTCTTCTGGGGCACCGAGACCAGCATCTTCAAGGTGGGCACCGCGATCTGGCCGCTGAACAACCCGGGAATCGTGTCGATCCCGGTCGGGTTCTTCCTCGGCTGGCTCGGCACCGTCACCTCGAGGAAGGCCGAGGACCGTCGCAAGGCCGCCGAGATGGAGGTGCGCTCGCTGACCGGCTTCGGTGCTGAGAAGGCCACGCATCACTGAGACGGGTCGCCGTATGACACGTCGACCTCTGTGAGAAGGGCGCGGCCCGGGTGGAGAGATCCGCCCGGGCCGCGCGGCGTGCGGGCGGCCTACACGCCCGCCGCCTGCTCGAGGTCTATGAGGTACCGCTTCACGTCGGGCCGGCCCCCGTACTCCCCGAGACTTCCGTCCGCGCGCACCACGCGGTGCACGGGGACCACCACCGAGAACGGTGTCGTCGCGCACGCGGTGCCCACCGCCCGCGCGGCCCGAGGCGCGCCGGCGGCGATCGCGACCTCGCCGTACGCCGCCGTCTCGCCGTACGGGATCTCGCACACCGCCTCGATGGCGGCGCGCGTGAATCCCCGGACCAGGCGCCAGTCCAGTGTCAGATCGAACGCGCGGCGGCTTCCGTCGAAGTACTCGTCCAGCTGTGCGACCGCCAGCCCGAGCAGCGCGTGCTCGTCCTGCCCGGCATGGGCAGCGGGCTCGGCGTCGGCATCCGTGGCAGCGCCTGCCTCCGCCGCGCTCGCCGCGTCATCGGGCAGCGGCAGGGCACGCAGTCGCAGCGCGACACGCTCGAGCTCGTTGTGGAGCGGCCCTTCGAAGGGATGCAGCGTGACGATGCCGTCCTCCGTGGCGACGATCAGGATGTCGCCGATGGGGGAGGGGTGGACGCGAAAGCGAGGCGGGTGCGTCGAAGTCATGTCCCCATCCTCGCGCGGGCCCTCGCCGTCCCGGTGGCGCCGCCGAGCAACGGGGGAAAGGCTGCCCGCGAGCCGGCCTGGGGAGGAGCCGGTGTGACCCGCCCCGCCAATACCGCGAAACTCAGTCCCATTGCAAGTGCCCCGCGCGTCGCGCGCTTAGGGTGGCTCGTGTGTGGCGAGGAGAAGGCAGCGCCGTGGTCGGCGCAGAGGGCGCCGTGCCCGGGTACGACGTGATGCCCGGCGACCTCGGGCTCGCCGAGCCGGACGTCACGGTGGTCCACATCGCCGAGCCGGAGCGCGACAGGCTGCGCCTGCAAGCGGCGGCCCTCGGCGGCCGCTCGACGCTGCTGCACTTCTCCGATGCCGACGACGCCGCCATCGAGATCACCAAGGCGCACCCCGGCAGCCTGCCGCAGTTCATCACCGGCCGCTCGACGCTGCTGTCCAACCTGTTCCGCGACGAGGTGGCCCTGCGCAACGCGCGGCTGGCCGCCGAGCGCATCACCGCGAAGAACCTCGAGCTGCGCACGACGCGCGGGCTGGACTCGGTCCGCCTCGCGGTCGGACTCGCCCAGTGGCGTATCGGCGGACTCGCGTGCACGGCGCCGGTGCTGCTGCGCCCCCTGGCCATCCGTCGTCATCACGGCGACTTCGAGCTGAAGCTCCACGGCACGTTCTCGGTGAACCCCGAGCTCGTACGGGCCATGCGCACGCACTTCGGCATCTCGATCGACGCGGGCGGACTGTCGGCACTCGCGTACGACGCCGGCGTCTTCAAGCCGCAGCCGGTCATCGACCACCTGCGCGCGCTGACCTCGTCGATCGAGTCGTACGCGGTCAAGCCGCGCCTGCTGGTCTCGAGCTTCGCCGACGCGGGCACGCCGATGGCGGCCGACGCGGCCGATCTCGACCACCCCGTGCTGAATGCACTGGCCGGTCATCCCGCCGATCGCGAAGCGCTGACGCTCCGCCGCGACACCCCGCCGCTGACGAACCCCGACGAGCGCCCGCCTGCGGCCGACATGCTGCTGCTCGACGCCGACTCCGAGCAGGAGCGTGTTCTCGCGCGCATCGCCGCGGGTCAGTCGCTCGTCGTCCACACGCTCCCCGGCACCGGCGGGACGCAGACCGTCATCAACGCCGTGGGCGCCCTCGTGCAGGACGGCAAGCGCGTCCTCGTCGTCAGCGCGCGCCGGTCCACCCTCGACGGCGTGCGCCACCGCCTCGCCGGTGTCGGCCTGCCCGGCCTCGCCGTCTCGCCCGACCGCCTGCAGCGCGACCTCATCCGCGCCATCGGTCGCAACGAGAAGGCGCAGCCGCCCAAGGTCTCCGACATCGACGACGCGCTCGTGCGGCTGCGCGGCGTGCTGCGCGACTACCGCTCGGCCGTGACCCTCCGCCACCCCGCCCTCGGCGTGTCGGTGCTCGAGATCCTCCGCGCTCTCGCGAGTCTCGCCGAGCAGACGGACCCGCCGCAGACCGCCGCGCGCTTCGACGCCCGGGCGCTGGAGCAGCTGGCGACGACGCGGAAGGATGCCGCGGCCAAGCTCTCGTCGGCGGCCCGGCTCGGCGAGTTCAAGTTCGGGCCCGATGACTCGCCCTGGTACGGGGTCAGTTTCGCCACCGTCGAAGAGGCGCGCGGAGCCCACGCGCTGGCCGGAAAGCTGCATCGCAGCGATGTGCCGACGCTGCTAGAGCGCGGGTACGAGCTGATCGCGCAGACCCGCATGCGCCCGTTCCAGACGATCACCGAGCTGGGCACGTACCTGCGGCTGCTGCAGGGCATCCGCGATTCGCTGGACCGCTTCAGCCTCACCGTCTTCGAGCGGCCGCTGGCCGAGCTCATCCTCGCCCACGGCCCGCGCCGCGACTCGCCGAACATGACGAGCGCCAACCGCCGTCGGCTGCGCCGCCTCTCACGGGAGTACGTGCGCCCCGGTGTGCACGTCCCCGACATGTACGAGGCATTGCTGCGCATCCAGCAGCAGCGCACCGAGTGGCAGCGCTATGTCGACGCCGGCGTGACCCCGGAGCTTCCGCTCGGCCTCGGCGATGTGCAGGTCGCGTGGCAGCGCGTCGACGCCGAGCTGTCAGAGCTCGACGCCGTCCTGGGCCGGACGGCCCCCGACCGGCTCGCGACGATGCCGGTGAAGCAGCTCGTCCGGACGCTCGCGGGCCTCGCCGCCGACTCCGACGTCTTCGACAACCTCAAGGAGCGCGCGACCCTGCGCAGCGAGCTCGCCGCGCTCGGCCTCGAGCCGCTCCTCATCGAGCTGTCGGTGCGCCACGTGCCCGAAGACCGGGTGGCCGCCGAGCTCGAGTACGCCTGGTGGCAGTCCGCCCTCGAACTGCTGCTGCGCACCGACCGCGCCGTCCTCGGTGCGAACACCGCCGTGGTCGACCGCCTCGAGCGCGACTTCCGGCTCGTCGACGAAGCCCATGCCGCGGCATCCGGCCCCCTCTTGGCCTCGCAGCTGGCGACCCAGTGGCGCATCGGCATCGTCGACCACGCCGACGAGGCCGACGCGCTGAAGCGGGCGCTCAAGAACGGCGCCATCACGCCCTCGCAGCTGGCCTTCGTCGCCCCGCGGCTGTCGCGCACGCTCGCTCCGGTGTGGCTCGCGTCGCCGTACGAGGTGCCGCGGATCCCCGCGTCGATCGGCTTCGACGTCGTGGTGGTGGCGGATGCCGGGGCCCTGTGCCTCGCGGAGGCGACACCCGCCCTGCGCCGCGGCACCCAGATCGTGGCCTTCGGCGACCCGGTGACCCAGAAGCCGACGCCCTTCCGCGTCGCGGCGAGCTACTCGAGCGGGCCGGGTGCCGCATCGGGCGCGCCGGCAGAGATCGAGGAGGACGACCCCGACGTTCCGTTCGATTCGACGAGCGTCTTCGAGCGCCTGGCCGAGCTGCTTCCGGTAGAGACGCTCACGCGCAGCTACCGCGCGGGCGGCGAGGACCTCGCGGAACTCGTCAACGACGCGTTCTACGGCGGCGAACTGGTGTCGCTGCCCTGGGCGGGGTCGTACCTGGGTCGCGGCAGCCTCGCCGTGGACTACGTCGAGGGCGGGCACGGTACGCCCGACCCGATCACCGGCGCCGTCGAGAGCCCCGACGCCGAGGTCGCGCGTGTCGTGACGCTCGTGCTCGAGCACGCCGTCAACCGGGGAAGCGAATCGCTCATGGTCGTCACGGCCAGCACGCGGCACGCCGAGCGCATCCGCGCCGCGGTCGAGGCGGCGTTCTCGGGCCGGGCCGACGTGGCGGACTTCGTCTCGCGCGACACCGCCGAGCCGTTCGCGGTGCTCACCCTCGAAGAGTCGGTCGCCGAGAGCCGCGACCGCGTGATCTTCTCGCTCGGCTTCGGTCTCACCAAGCACGGCCGCGTGCTCAGCGACTTCGGCGACCTGTCGACGCCGGACGGCGAGCGACTGCTCACCGTCGGCATGACCCGCGCGCGCCGCTCCATGGTGATCGTCTCGTCGATCCGCCCGTCGTCGTTCGACGACGGTCGCCTCGAGCATGGCGCCGCGACCCTCATGTCGATCCTCGGCGGCATCGCCGCGCGTGCCCGCGAGGCGCGGCTGGAGGACCTCGCCGATCCGCTCACCCTCGCCCTCGCGCGCGAGCTGCGCAACGCCGGACTGTCGGTCGACGTGCACTATCGCGGTCTGCTGCCGCTCGTGGCGCAGTACGGCGGCAAGGCCGTCGTCGTCGAGAGCGACCCCGAGACCATCGGCGAGTCGCTGCGCGAGTCGCTGCGGCTGCGCCCGCAAATTCTGCGTCGACTCGGCTGGCACTACGTGCGCGTGCACTCGTTCGACCTGTACCGCGACCCCGCCGACGTGGCACGGCGCATCGCCGCGATGCTCGGCGTGCCGCCCGACGCGCCGCGCGTGGAGAGCGAGACCCAGCCCATCGATGTCGTCGACTGATCGTCAGCGCATCGAACGGGTCCCCGGCTCGCGGCGGGCGAAGCTCACGCCTGCGCCCGGCACGACGTCGGAGCCGACCCCGGCCGATGAGACCGCGGATGCCGCGTCCACCGAGGACGCGGCATCCGGAACGACATCAGGGCCGAACGACGATCGCCTGAAGCGCGACGTCCCGCCCCACTACTGACGCGAGGCGCTTCGTCGTCTCGGCGTGGCCCTGCGTCCTGGCGAGGAGCGCTCGCTCAGCGACCGGTAGCGGGCGCGTCAGATTTCGTCGACTGCTTGTCGAGAAGGTCGCGGATCTGCACCAGGAGCTCCTGCTCGGTCGGGAGCTTCGGCTCCACGTCGGCGGGAGTGATGCCGGCCTTGGCGGCGGCGCGCTCCTTGAGGCGGTTCATCGGGTAGACGAACACGAAGTACACGACGACCGCGACGGCGAGGAAAGCGATGACCGCATTGATCAGGTCGCCGATCGGAAACGTCACCGGACCCCAGAGCCCGTTCACCTCGACGCCGATCTGGCCGTTCGCGTCGGGCTTCCAGAAAAGCGCGATGAGGGGATTGATGATGCTCGACACGATCGCGTTGACGACGGCGGTGAACGCGGCGCCGATGACGACCGCGACGGCCAGGTCGATGACGTTCCCTCGGAGGATGAACTCCTTGAAGCCCTTGATCACGTGATGTGCCCCTCAGTTGCCCGGCGAGCGCCGGTCACGAACCCGACGGTGCGGGCGAGGCCTTCGTAGCCTCGGTCTTCGATGATGCCGAAGTCGTGGCAGAGCCGCTACCCGCGGCATCCGACCCGCTCGAGGAATCCTTGGCGCCGGCGCGCGAATCCGTGCGGTAGAAGCCCGAGCCGTTGAAGGTGACGCCGATCGAGCCGTACTCCTTGCGCAGCGCGCCGCCGCACTCGGGGCACTCGGTCAGGGCGGGGTCGGCGAATGACTGCACCGCGTCGAAGCGGTGGCCGCACTGCTTGCAGGCGTAGGCGTAGGTGGGCATGTCTCTCTCAGGCAGGTGTCAGCGCCGGGTGGGCGCGAGGGTGATGGTGCGCGTCGGGGTGACGATTCCCGTGACGGGCTGGTCGTGGATGTCGCTGGGAACCTCGTCGACGACTTCGGAGTCGAAAACGACCGCGTACACGGGAGGGCAGCGCTCCATCGATCCGAGGGTCTTGTCGTAGAAGCCGCGGCCCCAGCCCAGCCGCATGCCGTTGCCGTCGACCGCCGCGGCAGGGATCACCAGCAGATCGACGTCGTTGACGGCGATGGGGCCGAGAAGCTCGCCGACGGGTTCGGGAAGTCCGAACATGCCTTCGGCGATGTCGCCGTCGTCGGTCGCGACCGCCCAGTCGAGCAGCCCGTCGGTGCGCGTGACGGGCAGGAGCACACGGATGCCGCGGCTCACCGCCGCCGCGACGAAGGAACGGGTGCCCGGCTCGGTCGTCGTCGAGAGGAAGCAGGACATCGAGCGAACACGGTGATCCGCGACGAGACGGTCGAGCTGCTCGCGGATGCCGTCTTCGGCCGCCTCACGCGCCTGATCCGACAGCAGCTGGCGCCGCTCCCGCAGGTCTGCGCGCAGCGCCCTCTTGGCATCGGCGATCGCGTCGGACATGCCGTCGATTCTACGGGGCGCTTTCCGGGCGCCGGTCAGCGGGAAAAGAGGGGCACGCGCTCACCATAGAATCGGTCCATGCCCCACACCTCGATCAAGGCCGTCATCCCGGCCGCAGGCCTCGGCACCCGCTTCCTTCCGGCGACGAAGGCCATGCCCAAGGAAATGCTCCCCGTCGTCGACAAGCCGGCGATCCAGTACGTGGTGGAGGAGGCGGCCCAGGCGGGCATCGACGACATCCTCGTCATCATCGGACGCAACAAGAACGCCATCTCGAACCACTTCGACTCGGTTCCCGAGCTGGAGGAGAAGCTCAAGCACAAGGGCGACGACGATCGCCTGCGCCGCGTGGTCGCCTCGAGCGACCTCGCCGACATCCACTTCGTCCGCCAGGGCGAGCCCAAGGGACTCGGACACGCGGTGCTCCGCGCCCGCGCTCATGTCGGCGACGCCTCGTTCGCCGTGATGCTCGGCGATGACCTCATCGACGAGCGCGACGAACTGCTGACGACCATGATCGCCGAGCACGAGCGCACCGGCGCCGCCATCGTCGCCCTCATGGAGGTCGACCCCGCGCACATCCACATGTACGGCGTCGCGTCGGCCGAGCCGACCGACGACGACAGCGTGGTCAAGGTGACCGGCCTCGTCGAGAAGCCGAAGGCCGAGGAGGCGCCGTCGAACCTCGCGATCATCGGCCGCTACGTCCTCAGCCCGAACGTGTTCGACATCCTCGAGCGCACCGAACCGGGCAAGGGCGGCGAGATCCAGCTCACCGACGCCCTGCAGGAGCTCGCGGCCGACCCCGACGGTCCCGGCGTGTACGGAGTGGTGTTCCGTGGCCGTCGCTACGACACCGGCGATAGGGTGGACTACATCAAGGCCATCGTGCAGCTCGCGGTCGATCGCGATGATCTCGGCCCCGATCTGCGACCCTGGTTCAAGGAGTTCGCGGCGAATATCTGACGCCGCCCGTTCGAGGGGGTCACATGGATCTTTCGGCCCCTCGCAGGCATGGTCCGATCTCGATCCGGCTCGTGCGGGCACGCGATGCGCGCGTGCTGCAGAACGAGCTGCTGAGCAACCGCGACTGGCTGAGGCCGTGGGAGGCGACGAGCCCCGACGGGCCCGTGTCGTTCGACATGCGTGTCGGGGTGCGGCGACTGCTGCAGCAGTACCGCGACGGCGCCGGCATCCCTTTCGTCATGGAGCACGACGGCGACATCGCCGGGCAGCTGAACGTGTGGGGCATCGCGCGCGGCTCGCTCGCCTCGGCGACGATCGGCTACTGGGTGAGCCGCCGGTTCGCGGGCAAGGGCATCACGCCGACCGCTGTGGCCCTCGCGACCGACGTGTGCTTCTCGGAGCTCCGGCTGCACCGTATGGAGATCTGCATCCGGCCCGAGAACCGGGCGAGCCTTCGCGTCGTCGAGAAGCTCGGCTTCCGCTACGAGGGGCTGCGGCGCCGCTTCATCCACATCGACGGCGACTGGCGCGACCACTACGCCTTCGCGCTCGTGCGCGAGGACGTGCCCGAGGGCGTGCTGCAGCGCTGGGTCTCGGGCCAGGCGCCGCAGGATGCGGCGACGGTGCCCCCGTCCGACCGCCTGCACGCCTGAGCACGTCCTGGCCGTCTCCTTCCAGGCGTCCCCGGGGCGCCCGGGAGCGCGCCGGTTTCAGTGTGCTGACCTGGATTTCGGACGCTGAGCCTGTCGACACGCGAGCGGCTGCCGGGGCTGAGGCATCCGGTCGCATACCGTGGTGTGCATGGGTGGGCAGGTGCTGGGCGGCGGAGTGATCGTTCTCGTCGCCGCGCTCCTGTGGCTCGTCTACCTCCTTCCGTCGTGGCACAGCCGCCGTCAGTTCGATGCGGCCGAGCGCAACGCCGTGCGTCTGAACCAGGCGCTGCGGGTGCTCGCCGAGACCAGTGAGACCCCCGAAGAGGTGCGGCTCGAGCTCAACGCCCGCACCGCCGCCGCGCAGCAGCGTCTCGCGAAGCGGGCGCTCGCCGAGCGCGAGCAGGCCGCGCTCGAAGAAGCCAAGGTCGAAGTCGAGAGGGCTCGCGCCGACCGGGTGACCGCCGAGGCGCAAGCGCGCATCGACCTCGAGCGGGCGCGCGCCGAGCGTGCGGCCGCCGAAGCCGCCGCCCGTGCCGAACTCGCGGCCGCCCGTGCGCTGCCTGCAGCTCGTCAGGCGCGTGCCCGCCGTCGCCTGCGCCTCACCGCGACGATCGCCGCCCTCGCGGGTCTCGGCATCGCCGGCTGGGGCGCGTACCAGCTCGTCACCGTCGGTGTGCAGCTTCTGCTGTGGGTCGGCGTGGGTGTGGCCGCGGCATCCGTTCTCGTCCTTCACCGCATGTCGCGAGTGACCGCGCGCGCGAGCGTTCGTCTGACGGATGCCGCGCCCCGGCCCGCCGCGATCGTGCAGGACGTCGAGCTCGAGCGGGAGCCCCGCGTGTGGGCACCGCGCGACCTTCCCCGCCCGCTCACGGCGTCGGCCGGCTCGCAGGCGGCAGCAGTGCTCGATGCCGCCGCGGCTCGCGCCGCGCTGCGTCAGGCCGCGCTCGAAGAGGCGATGCGGGCACGCGCCGAGGCGCAGCGGCCGCCGTCGATCGACACCGTCCGTGCCACGCGCACGGCTCCCGCCGCGACCTCCACCGACTACACGGGCATGGGCTACGTCGATGACGCCGAGATCGAGGCGCACGTTCGCCAGCTCCTCGAGAGGCGCGCGTCGGGCCAGTAGCGCCATGCGTCTGGCTGAGCGGCCGCGCGCGGGATCGGAACAGCAGCCGGCGCGCCGGGCGGCGGCATCCGTTCGCGGCGTGTCGGTCGGGAACTCCGATCCTGCGTCCGCGCGGCGACCACTCGGGTCGGGAAGACACCGCCGGCGCCCGGATCAGGCGCAGGCCGTCAGCGCTGGTAGAGGATGCGCCCGCCTCCCACGGTGACCTCGCGCGGGGGAGTGCGCACGAGGGCGTCCATCGCGTTCTCGGCGTCGAGCAGCACGAGATCCGCGCGGTCGCCGGGCTGCAGGGCATGGCGACGGATGCCGGCGAACGACGCTCCGGCGGTGGTCGCGAGTTCGACGACCCGGCGCAGGTCCTCGTCGCGCACGATGCTGGAGGAGCGTGCGTACTGCCATGCGATTCCGAGCAGGTCGCCGGTGCCGTAGGGGCTCCACAGGTCGCGGATCCCGTCGGTGCCGAACCCGAAGCGCACGCCCGCAGCATCCATCTCGTGCAGCGGCAGCTGCGGCAGGCGCAGCGGTGCGACCGTCGTCATGGTGACGCCGAGCCCCGCCATGCGCTGCAGCAGATCGCGGCGGCGCACCGGGTCGACCTGGGCGATGGCGAACCCGTGCGCGATGTTCACCTTGCCCGTCAGTCCCAGCGACGCGGTGCGATCGAGGATGAGGTCGAGCTGGAAGGCGCCGAGCTCGGCAGGATCGTGCAGATGGATGTCGATGCCCGCTCCCGTGTCGGCGGCGATCGCGAAGAGCGCGTCCAACTGGCCGACCGGGTCGCGGTCGATGCTCGCGGGGTCCAGTCCGCCGACGTGCTCGACACCCGTCTCCGCCGCCGCGCGAAGCAGGTCGACGACGCCCGGACGGCGCAGCACGCCGTCCTGAGGGAACGCCACGATCTCGGCCGTCAGGGCGCCGTCGTACTCGGCGACCGCCTCGCGCACGATCTCGATGCCCCGCAGGCCCAGTCCGAGGTCGACGTCGACGTGCGTGCGGACGGCGGTGGTGCCGAAGCGCACGAATTCGGCGAGCACGCGCCGGGTGATGTCGAGACCCGGGATGCCGAGCTCGTCGCGTCGCGCGCGCTCGTGGCGGATGCGGCCGTCGGTTCCGCCCTCGCCGCCATAGGACTGCCACGGATGGCCGATCCACGACTTGTCGACGTGGGCGTGCGTGTTCACGAGCCCGGGGAGGGCGAGAAGGCCTCGGCCGTCGAGCTCACCGGCTCCCGGAGCGACGCTGACTGCGGCGTCGACGGACGTGATCACGCCGTCCTCGTCGACGAGGACGTCGCGGGCGAGAAGCTCTCCGGCACCGGTGTCGAAACGGACGTTGCGAACGGCGGTGACGCGCGGAAAGCCGGTGTGGAGCATGCCTCCATCCTCTCGCGGGGCGGGCTCCCGAGGCATCGGCTCGATTCGGGGGCGGCGGTTCACCCGTGATAATGTTGCTGAGGTTCACGGGCCTGTGGCGCAGTTGGTAGCGCGCCTCGTTCGCATCGAGGAGGTCAGGGGTTCAAATCCCCTCAGGTCCACCAGATTCCGGCTCCCGCTTCAGCGGGAGCCGTTCTCGTTCCCGGGGACGTGTCTGCGACCGCCGCCGCCAGGTGCTGCACTGCGAGGCGCTGGAAGCGGGGTCGAGGTCGGAGTGCTGCGCGATCGCCCAGGCGCTATCGCCGGAAGCTCCTAGCCGGGGGTCGCCTCGGCGGCGGCGCGGGCGGCGACAGGCAGGGCCTCGAGGATCCTGCCGACGGCGGCGTCGTCGTGTGCGGCCGACACGAACCACGCCTCGAAGACCGACGGCGGCAGCGAGACGCCCTGGGCGAGCATCGCGCGGAAGAACGGCGGGTAGCGGAAC